>NZ_JBGNUS010000009.1:0-255085 GCF_041951365.1 Actinomadura sp. GTD37 | reverse complement strand
GGTTCGGCGGACGCGTTCGCGGACGAGTTCGTCGGCAGTACCACGTGGCGGGCGATGCTCGCGGTGCTGGAGAGCGCGTTTCCGGGGCTCGGGATGGCGTCGGCGCTCTCGCGGCGCGGTGATGTGGCGATGGACCCGCTCGACCGGAAGGCGGCGGTGCAGCTCGGGGTGCCCGCGTGGCGGGACGACGCCGGGATGGTGTTCGATCTCAGCGCCCACCTGGGCCTGCGCACCGTGCGGGTGCCGCCGGGGCGGGCGGTTCCGCCGCGCGCGTCCCGGCCCTACGCGGGGGCGTTCGTCATCGACACGCTCGACCCGCTGCGCTACCACCGCGCGGTGGGCGGGCCGCAGGCCCCGCGCGACCTGCCGGGGGAGGGCGCGCTGCGGGCGCCGTCCGGGACGGAGGACGACGACAGCGGGGTCGTGATCGTCGCGAACCTCGCCGAGGCGGGCGTCCGGGTCCTGGACTCGGCGGCGCTGTGGCGGTACGCGGGCCGGGTCGTCACCGGGACGCTGCGCGAACCGGGACGGGACGAGACGCGGGCGCGTGCGCGGCGGGCGCTGTGGGCGTTGCGGCGGGTCGTGTTCGTCGACCCGGAACTGCGGCTCGGGGTGTGCCTGCAGATCGACGCGGCGCGGGTCCCGCGGTGCCTGCTGGCGTTCGGCGTGGACGAGGCGGACGGCGCGCCCCGGTTCGTCCGTCCGTGATCAGTCGTCGGAGCGCAGCCAGGACAGGTCGCGCTGCCGGTCGGCGGGCAGTTCGCGGATGTGGTCCACGAGCTGCCACGGCTCGGTCGGCGGCGTGCTCTCGTCGTCCGGGAGCACGCCGCACAGGAGCGCGCTCTGCGTGCTCACCGCGACGAACGGGCCGAACTGCGCGACGCCGCCGCCGCGCAGCGACGCCAGCTCGGAGAGCAGGGCGTTCACGGCGGACGCGTCCTGCGGGTCGTAGAGGCCGCGGACGTAGGAGAACAGGTCTTCGGCGAGGACGTCGGGGCGCCGTCCCGACATGTGGTAGACGGTGCCCCAGTAGGCGCCGGTCGCCTGCGCGGGACGCTGGTCGCGGATGCGGACGCGCAGCCCGCACTCGGTCGCGCACTTCTCGTAGGCCTCGGCGAGCAGCGTCTCGCTCTCGCCCTCCTCGCTCAGGAGGGCGCCGGTGACGACGCCCTCCTCGCGGTCCAGCCGGTCGAGCATCTCGCGGTGCAGTTCCAGGACGTCCTGCTCCACGGCGTCGAGGGAGCGGGCCAGCGCGTGCTGGGCGTCGCGGTCGAGGTCGGCGCCGGCCAGATCCGCGGAGATGTCGCTGAACTGCTTCTCCAGCCGCTCCACCCGCCCGGTGACGGAGTCGAGCCTTTCGACGACGTCGGAGGGCGTCCCCTCCGGCTGGGGCGGGATGGGGATGCCGGCCGGCTCGGTGGCCTCGTCCACCACCGTCTTGAGCGCCTGGTGGTCCCGGGCGAGGTCGTCCAGCTGCCGATGGAGCTGGCGCAGGTCGGCCTGGGCGCGGGGGAGTCGCTTGTCGGACGCCAGGTAGAGCTCGCGTCCGGCGATCGCAAGGCAGAGCAGGACCAGGATCACGGTGGTCATGTGACTCCTCGGGAAGCGGCTGCGCTCTCGACGATAACCGTGCGTGGCCGGATTGGACGAGGACGCGGCGCATCTCGTCCAGAACGTCCGGCATTTTCGGTGGGGTCAGCCGAAGAGGCCGCCCAGGAGGCCGCCGAGGATCTCGGCGGCGCCGCCGGCGATCTCCCCGGCCACGTCGCCCGCGATGTCCCCGGCGACGCCGCCGGCCGCGTCCGCGATCATGCCTCCGGCGACGTTGCCGGCGTATCCGGCGACGGCGTTGCCGAACGCGTCCACCGGGGCGCCCGCGACGTAGCCCGCCACGTTCGCGACCTGGCCGGCCGCGTCGCCCATGGCCCCGAAGGCCATGCCGCCCGCGATGCCCGCCGCCGCGGCGCCGCCGACCAGGCCGGCCGCGGCGACGGCGCCGTGGTGCCCGCGATGGCCGTGGTGGTAGCCGGGCGAGCCGTGGTGGACGTGCACGGGCGGCGGCCCGGGGTGGCCGTACGCCGCGGGCGGGTAACCCGCCGGGCCGGGTGGAGCGGGCGGCGGCGGGCCCGCGTGGCCCGCCGCGTACGGCCCTCCGGGCGGCGGGGCGCCGTGCGGGAGCTGCCCGGGTGCGGGCGGCGGACCGGCGTGGCCGGGTGCGGACATCCCGCCGGGCCCGGGCGGCGCGGGCGGCGGCACGGCACCGTGCGGGACCTGCCCCGGTGCGGCCGGTGGAGCGCCGTGCCCCGGGTAGGGCGGGCCGCCCGGCGGCGGCGGTGCGCCGTGCGGGACCTGCCCGCCTGGAGGCGGTGGGGCGCCGTGCGGGGATTGGCCGTGCGGGGGCGGCGGCGCGGCTCCGTACGGGCCCTGGCCCGGTGGGGGCGGCGGCCCGCCGTGGCCGGGCGCGAACGCCCCGCCTTGCGGGAGATGTCCGGGCGGGCCGGTGTGGCCGGGCGGCGGAGGGGGCGTGGCTCCGAATTGGCCGTGGGCGGGCAGGCCGGCGGCAGGAGGTACGGAGCCGTGCATTGCGTGCCCGTGCATGGGCGCGTTCGGGGCGCCCGGCGGGGGATAGGCGGAGTTGGACGCTCCGGCGTAACCGGGCTCGGGTCGGTAGGCGGGGCCCGGCGCCTGACCGGGGGCGGGGGCGGGCGGCGGGAACTGGGCGTTGCCCTGCTGCCCGTAGGACGCCGCGGCCGGGTCGCCCGGCGGTGGCGGGGGGAAGGCCCCGCCGGGAGGCGGGAGGGGCGCCTGGCCTTGGGCGGCGCCCTGCGCGCGGGGCAGCGCGGCGGCGGCCTCCAGCCAATCGCCGATCTTGGCGTTCCAGTCGGTCTCGGCGGCCTCGGCGTGCGCGACCTGGAACACCCCGAACGACTCGTCCTTCGGGGTGTCGCGGTCTTCGGCGCGCAGGACGAAGGCCATGCTGCGCGGGCTGGCGACGAAGCTCAGCCCCACCCGGTCGATCCGCCCCTGGTACGCCGTCGGCGGGTTGAGGTGGATCTCCTGGTGGAAGGGCAGCTGCTGGGCGACGCCCCGCAGCTTCGACTCCTCGAACGTCACGTTCGCGACCTGGAAACCGAGCTGGGCGATCGAGGCGAGCACCCACTGCTGGGACTCCAGCGGCTCCACCGAGATCGGGTCGATGTCGCCCGGGTCGGGCTGCCCCACGGCGTCGATCTCGGTGCACATGCCGATCGTGAAGCCGGGCAGCTCGTGGCCGAGCACGGTCGTGAACGGCAGCTCGTACGGCAGCGGGATGGAGAAGGACAGATCGCGCTGCTGCGCCGCGTCCAGCCGGAAGCCCCGGGTCAGCGCGCCCCGGTACACCTCGGGCCCGGCGGTCTCGCCGCCGTAGCCGTTCAGCATGCGCGGCATGAGCGCCAGCGTCACGTGCCGGATCTCCACGGACCCGGCCCCGCCGCGCAGGTGCACCTTGCCCGCCACGACCCCGCCGGGCTTGCAGTTCGGCTCCGCGAGGATCGTGTCGACGGACGGCCCGCCACCCGCCATCTGCCCGTAGGACACCGGCCGTTCCCTTCTCCCGACCGCGGGGACGTCCTCCCCGCGCTCCTCAGCCCGCGTGCCCTGGGCCACGCAAGTTAGACCTACTCCACCATGACATCGGTTCACCGCCCGAAGCGGAATCCCGAGCCGATTTCTCCGCCGCCGCCCTCCCCACCGCAAACGGGATCTCCCGCTGGGCGGGGTGCGGGGCGGGCGGGTCAGTCTTCCTTGGCGGTGACCGTGACGGTGGCGTAGCCGAGCTTCTCCAGAGGTTCGCGGATCTGGGCGGCGTCGCCCACGGCGATGACGGTGAGGGCCTCCGGGTCGACGTGCTTGCGGTAGGCGCGGGCCACCCCGTCGGGGGTGGAGGCGCGGACGGCGGCCAGGTAGGCGCTGGGGTAGCCGGCGCCCAGGCCGTTCGCGGACGCGTCGGCCAGTTCGGCGGCGACGGCGCGTGCCGTCTCGTACTCGGCGGGCGCCCGGTCGGCCAGGGCGCGGACGGACAGGCCGTGCTCCTCGGCGTCGATGCCACGGGAGACGATGCTGCGCAGCTCCGTCAGCGCGTCGGCGACGGCGTCGGCCGTGACCTCGGTGTGGACGGAGCCCTGGGCGATGAACAGGCCGCAGTGCCGCATGCGGAGCAGCCCGGCCCGCATGCCGTAGGTGTAGCCCTTCTCCTCGCGGAGCACCGCGTTCAGCCGGGACGTGAGGCCGCCGCCGAGCACGTGCGCCGCGACCGTCAGCGACGGCCAGTCGTGGTGCGAGCGGTCGGGGACGCCGTGCCCGAAGCTCAGGTAGGTCTGGACGGAGCCGGGACGGTCGACCACGACGATGCGGGCCGCCGAGCCGGGCAGGACGCGGTCGGCGGTGGGCAGCGGCTCGCCGGTCGCGGCCCAGGACTCCAGCGCGCCGGAGAGCGCGGCGTCGACGCCCGTGCCGGAGAGGTCGCCGGCGACGACCGCGGTGGCCTCGGCGGGGACGACGGACCCGTAGAAGGCGCGGATGTCGGACCCCTGCAGCCCGCCGACCGAGGACCGGTCGCCGCCCGTCGGACGGGACGCGCGGGCCTCGGCCGGGAACATCACCGCGCGCAGTTCGCGCATGGCGCGCGAGCCGGGGTCGGCGTCCTCCTGGGCGATCTCCTCCAGGCGCTCGCGGACGAGCCGCCGCACGTCCCCGTCGTCGAGCGCGGGACGCCGCACGACCTCGGAGAACAGGTCGAGGGCGGCGCCGAGTCGGGACGTCGGGACGTCGAGCGCGATGCGCAGCGCGGTCAGGTCGGCGGCCGCGTAGAAGCTGGCGCCGAGCCGTTCGAACGCGGCGGTCAGCGCGGTGCCGCCGCCCGGCTCGGTGCCCTCCATCAGCGTGTGCGCGGCCAGCGTCGCCACGCCGTCCAGGCCGGCGGGCTCGCGGCCCGCGCCCGCGTGCAGGACGAGCCGGACCGCGGCGAGCCGCCGCCCCGGCAGGTCGCAGCGGAGCGTCGCCGGGCCGGCCGGGACGCGGCCCTCGACGCCGGCCGGGAACGCCCAGGCCGGGACGGGACCGGGGACGGGACGGGGCTGCAGTGCCAGGCCGCTGCTCACGAGGTGCCTCCGTAGGTCAGGGCGGTGCGGCCGCCCGGGGCGAGCCAGTGGCCCGCCATCTGCTTGATCGCGTCCCCGGTGACGGCGGCGGCGCGCCCGGGGGCGGTGAAGACCCGGGCCGGGTCGCCGAACTGGGTGGCGTTCTGCGACAGCGCGTTGGCCAGGCCCGTCACCGTCTCGGTCTGCTCCAGGAAGCCGCGCTCGGCCTGGGCGGTGGCGCGGGCGGTCTCGTCGGCGTCGGGGCCGTGCGCGGCGAAGCGTTCGAGCTCCTCGTCGAGGACGGCGGCGATCTTGTCCGGTTCCGGCCCGATGGCGTCGACGATCGCGAGGGACTGCCCGGAGGCGAGCCGCGTCACCCCGGCCCAGACCTCGGTGGCGATCTGGTCGCGGCGGACCATCCGGTCGTAGAGGCGGGAGCCGGAGCCGCCGCCGAGGATCTCGACGGCCAGCTCGGCGGCCTCGATGTCGTCGCCGCCGTCGGCCGGCAGCGTGAACATCGCGAAGTAGGCGGGGGACGGGACGTCCTCGCGCAGCGTCTCCTCGCGGACGCCGGCCAGCGGCCCCAGTTCGCCGGGACGGGCGGCGGGCTTCTCCGGCCCCGCGGGGAGCCCGCCGAAGTAGCGCTCGACGGCCGCGATGGTCGCGGCCGGGTCGACGTCGCCGACGACGGACAGCACGGCGTTGCCCGGCGCGTACCAGGTCGCGAAGAAGTCGGTGCAGTCTTCGAGGGTGGTGGCGTCGAGGTCGTCCATGGACCCGATCGGGGTGTGCGCGTACGGGTGCCCCTGGGGGAACGTCAGCGCGCACAGCCGCTCGAACGCCGTGCCGTAGGGCTGGTTGTCGTAGCGCTGGCGGCGCTCGTTCTTCACGACGTCGCGCTGGTTGTCGAGGTTGGCCTGGGTGAGCGCGGCGGGCAGCGTGCCCATCCGGTCGGCCTCCAGCCAGAGCGCGAGCTCCAGATGGCTGACCGGCACCGTCTCGTAGTAGTTCGTGCGCTCGAACGACGTGCTGGCGTTGAACGCGGCGCCCGCGCTCTCCAGCAGGGCGGCGTGCTCGCCCTCGGCGACGTTCGCCGAGCCCTGGAACATCAGGTGCTCGAAGAGGTGGGCGAGCCCGGTCCGGCCGGACCGCTCGTGCCGCGATCCCACCCCGTACCAGATGTTCACGGCGGCCAGTGGTACGACATGGTCTTCGCAGACCACCACGCGCAGGCCATTGCCGAGCGTGTGCTCATGCAGCGGCTGTTCTGCCACGGAGCGCTCCCGTCCGTTTCGGAGTTGCGGCCGGCGCCGCGCGCGTCGGCGGGACGTGCCCGGGCGGCGCGGCTTGATCTCGGTCTCACCGTACCGGCTGCGTCCGACCGGGGTCGCGTTCGCGCCAACCTGTGGATAACCCGTACGGCAAAGCGGTACGAGCGCAGGCGAAGCAGGGCGGAAGTCCGGCCTAAGCAGAGCGGGAACCGGCGGGCCGGGAGCGGGGAGCGGCAGGCGGGGGTCTCAGGACGCGGCGGACTCGTGCGCCGCGATCGCGTCCTCCAGCGACCGGTGCAGGACGAAGATCTTGGTGAGCTGGGTGACGTGGAAGACCCGGCGCACCCGGTCGTTCACGCCCATGAAGGACATCGAGCCGTCGCGCGCGCGGAGCCGGTGGTAGATGCCGACCAGCACGCCGAGGCCCGTGGAGTCGAGGAACGTCACGTCGCTGAGGTCGATCACGAGGTGCGCGCCGCCGTTGTCGATGATCTCGAGCAGCGCCTCCCGCAGCCGGGGGCTGGTGAAGACGTCGATCTCACCGCTGATCTTGACGACCGTGAGGCCCTTCTCGACCCGATGCTCGACGGCGAAGTCCACCGGTGCTCCTTTCGTTCGCTCGTCTCGCCGGGCCCTGCGCGAGCGCCCGCCGGGGGGAAATGAATAGCTACCCCTGTCGCGCGCCGTTACGCGCTTCGGTCGGGTACGCCCCGCCCTGCGCCCCCTTCAAGCCCTGCGCCCCTTTCAAGGGGAGCGGAACAGCGCCCACACCACTTTGCCGTGGTGGAGCGCCCGCCACCCCCACCGGACGCTGAACGACTCGACGAGGTGGAGCCCGCGTCCGGTCTCGGCGATGTAGTCGGGCTCTTTGCGGCGCGGGGCGGTGCGGCTGGTGTCGATGATGCCGCAGAGCAGCCAGGGCGCCTCGTGCCCCAGGCGCAGCCTTATCGCGGACGGGGCGGAGCCCAGCGGGTCGGCCGGGTCGCCGTACACGCCCTCGCGGTGCACGTCGACGCCCGGCCGCCCGCTGGTGTTCACCCCTCCGCTGTGCCGCAGTGCGTTCGTGACGAGTTCGGAGACGACGAGGCCGACGTCGTCGCAGAGCTCGGAGAGACTCCATTCGGCGAGCCGGGAGACGGCGAAGTGCCGGGCCGCGGTGACGGATTCGGGGTCGGGGTCGACGGTGAACGACACGGTCGAGCCGCGCAGCTGGGTCAGCGCCGTGACGGCCGTGTCCAGCCGCGGCGGCAGGTTCACCGACTCTGGGACGGGTGTGGAGCGCCCAGCGTGGTCCCGTGGGTCGCACGGCCCCGCGACGGGGCCGAGCTCCCACCGCGTGTCGTCGTGCGCGTGGCGTGACGTCATTCCACCGGACCCCGCAGAGTGTTCTCGTTGTGCAGCCGTGGCTCGGAAGTCTCGTGCGTTATCCTGCGCATCGTAGCGTGCGAATGCAAGGCCCAATGCACGTGCATCCGGGTCGTGAGGGTGTGGGACGACGCGGATCGCACGCGGGTGAACGGAGGTAACCGCAGGACACTCAGGCCAGTGGCACACTAGGTTCGCTGTCCGCCGATTAGCCGGGAGGTTGGACGTGACTCCAGAGACGCCGGGAAGCGGGTCGACGGTTCGCCGGATCCTGCTCGGGTCGCAGCTTCGCCGTCTGCGCGAGCAGACGGGCGTGACCCGTCAGGACGCCGGCTACGTCATCCGTGCGTCGGAGTCGAAGATCAGCCGCCTGGAGCTCGGCCGGGTCAGCTTCAAGGAACGCGACGTGGACGACCTGCTCACGTTGTACGGCGTCGGCGACAAGACGGAACGCGAGGCGCTGCTACAGCTTGCGCGGGAGGCCAACACCCCCGGTTGGTGGCACCGGTACAACGACGTGCTGCCCGGCTGGTTCCAGACCTATGTGGGCCTGGAGGAGTCGGCGGCGTTGATCCGCACGTATGAACTGCAGTTCGTCCCGGGACTGCTGCAGTCGGAGGGGTATGCGCGCGCGGTGATCCGCCTGGGCAACGCCGGTGCCGCCGAACACGAGATCGACCAGCGCGTGGAACTGCGCATGCAACGGCAGGGGCGCCTGACGGGCCCGGACGCGCCGCGGCTGTGGGCCGTGGTGGACGAGGGGGCGCTCCGGCGTCCCATCGGAGGCCCGGAGGTGATGCGGGGCCAGTTCGAGCATCTCATCGAGATGTCCAAGCTGCCCAACGTCACCATTCAGACCATGCCGTTCAGGTTCGGCGGCCACGCCGCCGAGGGAGGGGCCTTCACCATCCTGCGCTTTCCCGAGCAGGACCTGCCGGACGTGGTTTACGTCGAGAACCTCACCGGCGCGATGTACCTGGACAAGCGCGACGACGTCGACACCTATCTGCAGGCGATGGAACGCCTGTGCGTCGACAGTGCGACCCCGGAGCGCACCGTCGAGCTTCTCGGTGATCTTCTCAGAGAGACATGATGCTCCAGACCGATTACGACAACGGGACCTCGGCCGCCGACCTCCAAGGGGCGCGGTGGCTGAAGTCCCGGCGAAGCAACTCCCAGGGGAACTGTGTGGAAATCGCCGAGCTGCCCGGCGGGCAGGTGGCGATGCGCAACTCCCGTCATCCCGACGGACCCGCCCTGATCTACACCCGCCCCGAGATCGAGGCGCTGATCCTTGGAGCCAAGGACGGCGACTTCGACCATCTCATCGCCTCCCACAACTGAATCGACCTAGCGAAACCGCCAAGCAATCCGAGAACGGACGGGTCGGCTCCGGAGCACCGAACGTCGACCCGGCCGCGGAACAGAGCAGAGGCCACCCAGGCGCGAGGGTGGCCTTTCGGTTTTCCGGGCCGCTCCCGTCGCCCGCCGCTCCCGTCGCCCGCCGCTCCCGTCGCCCGCCGCTCCCCGCCGCCTGCCGCTCCCGGGCGGGGTCAGCCGCAGTTGCCGTAGGGCGCGCTGCGGCCGTTTCCGCCGAACCGGACGCACGCCCCGGGCGCCTTCACGTACACGGGCCCCGCGTACCAGGCGAACGATCCGCTGTCGGCGATGGAACCGCCGCCCTGCTTCTGGATCCAGACCGAGACAGGGGACTTCTTGCCGACGTTCTGCGTCTTCATGGTGACCGCGCAGTTGTAGCCGGAGCTGTTGTAGAGCAGGTAGGCCGCGCCGCCGGAGACGCTCAGCGAGCGCTGCACGTAGTACCCGCTCCCATGTCCGCCGCTGTTGCACGCCTGCTGCGGGGTGTACTTGTTGGCGGGCTCCCGGGTGGTCGTGGAGCCTCCGCCTCCACCGCCCCCGGTGCCCTGCGTGGGCGTCGACCCGCCCGGCTGCTGCGGAGCCCCCGGCTTCTTGGACGAGTTAGGGGACGTGGGGCCTCCGCTCTTGCTGCCCTGCGGCTGCCCCGGCTTCGTCTTGGCCGGATTCCGGGCGGCGTTGCCGGCACTCCCCGAGGCCCCGGCGCCGCCCGCCACACCCTGCTGCTGGTCGGACGCCGTGACCGGCTGGCCCTTGTCGGCGCCGTCGCCGCCCCTGGTCGCCGCCCAGGCCGCGCCGCCCGCGATGACGACCGCGACCGCCGCGGCTGCCGCGAGGGGCACGATGAGCCGTCCGCGCTTCCTGGGGGCGTGCCCCTGGGCGTGCGGCGGGCCGGGAGGAAGAGGCGGGGGCGCGCCGTGCAGCCCGCCGGGAGGCGGGGGCATCTCCTCGTAGGGCGGCGGTTGCGGAGCCGTCCTGTGCCTGATGCCGGACGGGTCCGTGAGGTTGTCGGGAGGCAGCACGGCGCCCGCCATCACCGGCGGGGAGGCGTGCGGGTCGGTCGAGCCCGGCGGCGCGGCCGCCTGCCAGGACGCGGGCGCGTCGGCCGGCAGCCCGGGGAAGGCGGGCAGCGGCGGAACCGGCGACCCGGCCGAGGACGTTCCGCTGGCCGCGCCGACCAGGCGCTCCTGCGCCTCGCGGGCGGTCGGGCGCTGCGCGGGCTCCTTGGCGAGGCACGCCAGGACCAGTTCGCGCATCGGGTCCGGCAGGTCGCCGAGGTCGGGCTCGGAGGTCAGGATCCGGTGCATGACCGTGGCCATCTCGTCGTTGCCGAACGCGGGACGTCCCGTCGCGGCGAACGCCATGGTCGTGCCCCAGGCGAACATGTCGGCGGCGGGACCGACCTCGCCCCCGGTGAAGTGCTCGGGCGACATGTAGGCGGGCGTGCCGACGTTCTGCGTCTCGCCCGCCGCGCCCAGCGCGCGCGCCACGCCGAAGTCGATGACGCGGGGCCCGTCCGGGCCCAGCATCACGTTGTGGGGCTTGAAGTCGCGGTGGACGATCCCGGCCTGGTGGATCGCCGTGAGCGCGGTCAGCGTGCTGATGGCGAGCCGTTCCAGAGCGCCGCCCATGCGCGGGCCCTCCGTCCGCACGACGTGGTGCAGGGAGAGGCCGGGCACGTACTCGCTGATGATGTAGGGCTGGTCGCCCGCGACGTCCGCGTCGAGTACCTGCGCCGTGCAGAACCGCGCGACGCGCTTGGCGACCTCCAGTTCGCGGACGAAGCGCGCGCGGGCGGACTCGTCGCCGGTGAGCCCGCCGTGCAGCAGCTTGATCGCGACGTGGTCGGCGGTGCGCGGCGCTCCGCTCTCGCCGGCTCGCCGGCCCAGGAAGACCGCGCCCTGCCCGCCCTCTCCGAGGCGGCCCAGGATCTCGTATCCGCCCAACTCGGTGGGGTCGCCCGACCGCAGTGGAAGGGCGTCCGGCATCGTCCTGTCCGTCACACCACTCGCTCCCCGTCGCTTCCCGCTCGCCTGCAAGATCGTTCAGCAAGACTATGGGCAAACGATGGTAGGCGGTCCCGCCGGGCGGATTGGTGGCCGGAGACCAACAGGACTAAAGTCCGCTTGATCCGACCCGGGAGGCGCCGATGGACCGCGGACCCGCGAGCGGCCGGCGCGTCGACCTCGAACTGATGCGGACGCCGCCGCCCAAGGAGCGCGCCGACGCCGCGCGCAACCGGGTGAAGGTGCTGGACGCGGCCGCCGCCCTCTTCGCCCGGCACGGGGTCGAGTCGGTCTCGATGGACGCCGTCGCCGCCGCCGCGGGCGTCGGCAAGGGGACCCTCTTCCGCCGGTTCGGCGACAAGGCGGGACTGGCCGCGGCCCTCCTGAACCACCGCGAACGCGATTTGCAGAACGCGATCCTGTCCGGACCGTCCCCGCTCGGGCCGGGCAAAGGGGACGCGGCCGCCTCGCCGTCCGACCGCCTGCACGCCTTCGCCGACGCCTACCTGGACTACGTGCTGGGCCACATGTCCCTCGTGCGCATGTCGGAGACCGCGTCGCCGGGCGCGCGGTACCGCATCGGCGCCTACGGGTTCTGGCACCGGCACCTGGTGATCCTCCTCGACCAGATGGACGCGGCGGTTCCGGACGGCGAGCCCGTCCCGGACTGCGAGGCGGTGTCAGACTGCGAGGCGACGGCGCATGCCCTGCTGGCCGTCCTCGGCGCCGAGCACCTCACCGCGATGGTCGAGAGCGTGGGGAGGGTACGCACGCGCGCCGCCGTCCACACCGTCTTCAACGCGGTGGGCCGCTAGACCTCCGGGACGACAGAACCCCCGTGCGAGTGCACGGGGGCTTGCGTCGCTCTAGGCGGGGGCCAGGGCGGGGTGGGGTCAGGCCGGGTCGGGTGTCCGCCGCTCTGGGCGGGACTCGATCCGGCCGTCCACCTTGCCCGGTGGACCCTCCTGGGCGTGGTTTCGTTCCAACTGGGCCGCCACCGCGAGGGCGCGCAGCGACGTGGTCTTCACATGTTTCCGTCCGTTGTTGGAACGGGTGCGGGGGATGCTGCTCGGCACGGTTCACCTCCATGGGTCGTGGACATGGGTGCTACCCGGAGCGCCGGTGTACGCACGGTAGTTGCAACCGCAAGATCCTTCCCGCTATTCCGAGTGATCGTTCCGTTTATGCGCGTCCGATCCCGGCCGCCCCTCGTTTCGCCGGGGCTACCTAGGTTGTATCCCTAACTAGGTTGGCGTACGTTATAGCCCGTCGAACCAACTAGTGGAGGGACGCCGCGGTGGAGATCTCGCCGGACTTCTCGGCCTTCGGCCTGGTGCTGACCGTGCCCCTGATCGGCTACGTGCTCGTCGAGTGGCTGGTCGGCAAGCTGAGCTACGACCGCATGGTGCGCGACCGGGACCGCGACCCGAAGGCGCTGGTCAGGATGTTCCGGATGTGGATCGCGATGGCATGGGCGTCCGCCCTGGCCGTGCTCGCCGTCCTGGTGGCCTCGCCGGGCGTCGCCGCGTCCGACCTCGGGCTCGCCCTGCCGGACGAGCCGGGCCGCGCCGCCGGCATGTTCATCGCGATCGCGGTGGCCGCCCCGCTCGTCTTGTTCTTCCTGCGGCGCGAATCCCGCAAGAGCGTGCCGAGGGTCGCGCAGAGCGCCGTCACGGAGATGCACCCCAGGACGTCCACCGAGCGCTGGTACACCCTGGGCATGTCCGTGACGGCGGGCGTCTGCGAGGAGCTCGTCTACCGGGGCTTCCTCATCGCGTTCGGCGTCGGCGTCCTCGGGCTGGGCGTGAAGACCGCCGCCGGCGCCGCCCTCGTCCTCTTCGTCATCGGCCACCTGTACCAGGGCTGGCGCGGCGTGCTCCCCGTCGCCGCGATCGGCTACCTGCTGACCTACCTGTACGTCACGAGCGGCAGCCTCCTGGTGCCCGTCGGCCTGCACGTCGCCATCGACGTCTTCGCCCTGGTGGTCGTCCCCATGGTGGCGGGCCGGACGGCGCAGGCCGCGCCGGAGACCGCCCGGAGCTAGTTTGCGCACCCGCACGCAAAACCCCGAGGATGACCGCCATGGCCGCCGACCGCCGCGCTAGCTGGCTCAAGGGCGTGCTCGACCTCCTGGTCCTCGCCAGCCTCACCGGGGCCGAGAGCTACGGGTACGAGATCGCCAAGACGCTCGCGGGCGCCGGCCTGGGCCAGATCAAGGGCGGCACGCTGTACCCCGTCCTCAACCGGCTGGAGGAGGCGGGGCTGGTGTCCGCGGAGTTCCGCGTCGCCGACCGCGGCCCCGGCCGCCGCTACTACCACCTCACGGACGCGGGCCGCGCGACGCTCGCCGAGCAGAGCGGCCTGTGGCTGGAGTTCGACGCGTCCGTCCGCAGGGTCCTCACCGAGGGAGCCGGCCGATGACCACCCCCTACTTCGCCGACCTCGCCGAACGGCTGCGCGGCAGCGGCCTGCCGGAGGCCGAGGTCGCCGGGACGATCGACGACCTCGCCGCGTACGCGGCCGAGTCCGGCGCCGACCCGGAGGAGGAGTTCGGCACGCCGGAGGAGTTCGCGGCCCGGCTCGTCCAGCCGGGCGCGGAGCCCGGTCCCGGGTCCTCGGCCGAGACGTGGACGTGGACGGCCGACGCCTTCCAGGACCGGCGGATGCTCGACCGGTTCGGCGACGAGGGCTGGGAGGTCGAGCGGATCGACGCCGCCGGGCGCTTCGTCTGCCGCCGCGACGGGGACCACCCGCTGCGCTGGGAGTACCGCCGCGAGACCGTCCTGCCCGGACGCGGCGACGCCCTCGTGAGACGCCTCGCGCCGGACGGCTGGGAGCCGTGCGGCTCCTGGATCCTCTTCGGGTACTTCAAGCGCCCCAAGGCGGTCGTCCTCGGCCTGGAGGGCGACCTCGGCCTCCCGCCCGAGGCCGCCCCGTCCCGGCGGTTCTTCTGGAGCAGGCGCTTCTACCTCTTCCTCGCGTGCTACGTCGGCTACATCGCCGCCGTGTCCCTCGCCTGGGCCGCGTTCGCGCCGGACGGCTCGCGCTCCAGTTTCCTGGGGGGCTTCCTAGTCGGCGCCATCATCGTCGCCGTCATCATGGGCCTGCGCCTGTGGCGCGGCCACCGCTCGCGTCAGACGCGGTGAGATAGCACTGAACCTGACAGCACGCGAACAATCGCGGGTTTTTCCCTCTAAGCGACATCTGTCACTTTGTTCACGGACGCGGGTCGCTGTGCGACGCTCGCCGGACCGCTCAACTGGGTAGGTATCCGAAGATTCGGTTCGCCCGCCGGGCTGGTCCCGCCCCAGAGCGGCTCAGCGTGGAGCCCAGGAGACCGCCGGACGCGGGCGGACGCGCCCGCGCCGTCTCCTGGGAGAGATACGTTGATCAGAAAGCTGCTCGTCGCCAACCGGGGCGAGATCGCCGTGCGCGCCTTCCGCGCGGCCTACGAACTCGGCATCGCCAGCGTCGCCGTCTACGCGCACGAGGACCGGCTGTCCCTGCACAGGCAGAAGGCGGACGAGGCGTACGAGATCGGCGAGCACGGCCACCCCGTCCGCGCCTACCTGGACGTGGACGGGATCGTGGAGACCGCGCTGCGGGTCGGCGCGGACGCCGTCTACCCCGGTTACGGCTTCCTGTCCGAGAGCCCCGAGCTGGCGGAGGCGTGCGAGCGCAACGGGATCGAGTTCGTCGGACCGCCGTCCCGGGTGCTGAGCCTGGCCGGAAACAAGATCGAGGCGGTCGCGGCGGCGCGGCGCGCGGGCCTGCCCGTGCTGCGCTCGACGACGCCCGAGCCGGGCGGCGAGCTGGCCGCGGCCGACGAGGTCGGCTTCCCGCTGTTCGTGAAGGCCGCGGCCGGCGGCGGCGGGCGCGGGCTGCGCCGCGTCGACCACCGCGAGGAGCTGGAGGCCGCCGTCGACACGGCGCGCCGCGAGGCCGAGAGCGCGTTCGGCGACGCGACCGTGTTCCTGGAGCAGGCGGTCGACCGGCCCCGCCACATCGAGGTGCAGGTCCTCGCGGACGGCGCCGGGCACATCGTCCACCTGCGCGAGCGCGACTGCTCGGTGCAGCGCCGCCACCAGAAGGTCGTCGAGATCGCGCCCGCGCCCCGGCTGGCCCCGGAGGTCGCGGAGCGGCTCTGCGCGGACGCCGTGAAGTTCGCCCAAGAGATCGGCTACAAGAACGCGGGAACCGTCGAGTTCCTTGTGGACGACCGCGGCGAGCACGTGTTCATCGAGATGAACCCGCGCATCCAGGTCGAGCACACCGTGACCGAAGAGGTCACAGGGGTCGACCTGGTGCAGAGCCAACTGCGCATCGCGGGCGGCGAGACGCTCGCCGACCTGGGCATCGCGCAGGAGACCGTGACCGTCGGCGGCTTCGCCGTGCAGTGCCGCATCACCACCGAGGACCCCGCGAACGGGTTCCGCCCCGACACGGGCAAGATCTCGGCGTACCGGTCGCCGGGCGGCGCCGGGGTGCGGCTCGACACCGGCACCGCGTACGGCGGCGCGATCGTGTCGCCGCACTTCGACTCGCTGCTGGTGAAGCTGACCTGCCGCGGCCGGACGTTCGAGGAGGCGGTGCGGCGGGCGCGCCGGGCCGTCGCCGAGTTCCGCATCCGCGGGGTCGCGTCGAACATCCCGTTCCTCCAGGCGCTGCTGGACGAGCCCGACTTCCGCGCGGGCGGCGTCACGACGTCCTACATCGCCGACCACCCCGGCCTGCTGACGGCCCGGTCGAGCGGCGACCGCGCGACGCGGCTCGTCCGGTACCTGGCGGACGTCACCGTCAACAAGCCGCACGGCGACGCGCCGACCGACCTGGACCCGGCGACGAAGCTGCCGCCGCTCGACCTTGACGGCCCGTTCCCCGAGGGGTCGCGCGACCGGCTCCTGGCGCTCGGCCCGCGCGCGTTCGCCGAGCAGCTCCGCAACCAGAGCGCTCTGGCCGTCACCGACACGACGTTCCGGGACGCGCACCAGTCGCTGCTGGCGACGCGAGTACGCACCTATGACCTGCTCTCCGCCGCGCCCTACCTCGCCCGCATGACGCCGCAGCTCCTGTCCATCGAGGCTTGGGGCGGGGCAACGTACGACGTCGCGCTCCGCTTCCTGGGGGAGTCGCCTTGGGACAGGCTGGCCGCGATCCGTGCGGCCGCCCCGAACCTGTGCATCCAGATGCTCCTGCGCGGGCGGAACACCGTCGGCTACACGCCGTACCCCGACTCGGTGGCGCGTGCCTTCGTGAAGGAGGCGGCCAGTACGGGCGTCGACATCTTCCGCGTGTTCGACGCCCTGAACGACGTGGAACGCATGCGTCCGGCGATCGACGCGGTACTCCAGACGCACGCGCTCGTCGAGGGCACCCTCTGCTACACGGGCGACCTCTCGTCCCCCGAAGAACGGATCTACACGCTCGACTACTACCTGCGCCTCGCAGAGGAACTGGTCGAGGCGGGCGTCCACATCCTGTGCATCAAGGACATGGCGGGCCTGCTCCGGGCCCCCGCCGCGCGCACACTGGTGAAGGCTCTGCGCGAGCGCTTCGACGTGCCCGTCCACCTGCACACCCACGACACGGCAGGCGGGCAGATCGGCACCTACCTCGCCGCCATCGAGGCCGGGGTCGACGCCGTGGACGGCGCCGCCGCGCCGCTCTCCGGCACCACGAGCCAGCCGCCCCTCCAGGCGATCGTGGCCGCGACCGACTTCACCGCCCAAGCGACCGGAATCGACCTGGACGCGCTGACCGTCATGGAGCCGTACTGGGAGGGCGTCCGCAAGCTGTACGCGCCGTTCGAGATGGGCCTGCCGTCGCCGACAGGGCGCGTCTACCAGCACGAGATCCCGGGCGGGCAGTTGTCCAACCTGCGGCAGCAGGCGGTCGCGCTCGGCCTCGGCGACCGCTTCGAGGAGATCGAGCGCCTGTACGCGGCGGCCGACGCGATCCTCGGACGGCTCGTGAAGGTCACCCCGTCCAGCAAGGTCGTCGGCGACCTGGCGCTGCACCTGGTCGCCGCCGGCGCCGACCCCGATGACTTCGCCGAGAACCCGGAGCGCTACGACATCCCCGACAGCGTCATCGGGTTCCTCAACGGCGAGCTGGGCGACCCGCCCGGCGGCTGGCCCGAGCCCTTCCGCACCAAGGCCCTCGCAGGACGCCAGTACACGCCCGCCAGAGCCGAACTGGACGGCGCCGAAGAGAAGGCCCTGGCAGGCCCGGAGGTCCGCGACACGCTCGACCGCCTGCTCTTCCCGGGCCCCGCGAAGGACTACCGCGAGGCCCGCGCGGCCTACGGCGACCTGTCCGTCCTGCCGACCGGTCCGTTCCTCTACGGGCTCCGCACCGGGCACGAGGTCGCGTTCGACCTCGAACCCGGCGTGCGCGTCCTCGCCGGGCTGGAGGCGGTCGGCGACATCGACGAGGCGGGCGTCCGGCAGGTCATCTGCACGGTGAACGGCCAGCTGCGCGCGCTGTCCGTCCGCGACAAGTCCGTCGTGTCGGACGCGCCGCCGGTCGAGCGCGCCGACCCGGCGGAGCCCGGCCATGTCGCCGCCCCGTTCGACGGCTCGGTGACCCTGCGCGCCGCCAAGGGCGACGAGGTCGCCGCCGGCGACGTGGTGGCCACGATCGAGGCGATGAAGATGGAGGCCGCCATCACCGCCCCCGTGGCCGGCACGGTGGCGCGCCTCGCCGTGCCCGGAGCGACCCCCGTCCAGGCCGGGGACCTGCTCCTGGTCATCCAGCCCGCCTAGGACGAACGGCTGTGCCCTCGGCGTGCCGGGCGCCGAGGGCACAGCGCACGCCCGCGCCCGGCGGGCGTTCACGGATAGGAGCCCAGGGACGGGGCCAGGAGGTCGAAGGCGGTGCGGGCGGACCTGGACAGCGCGGCCGCGATCTCCTCGTGGGACTCGCCGTCGAGGGTGCGGCGCAACGTCTCCCGGAAGAGGACGCGGTGGACGGCGCCCAGCTGGGCGGCGGCGAGGCGGGGGAGCGGGTCGTCCGGGGCGGCGGCGGTCTCCTCGGCGAGGACGGCGGCCAGGGCGTCCTCGCGCTCCTCGTGGAACTCGCGGAGCCGGGCGACCAGCGCCGGGCTCTCGGTGAGCATGCGGGCGAACTCCGGCCCGGAGAAGCCGATCACGGGATCGTGCCGGCCGGCGGCGTCCAGGAAGGCGCGGCGCAGCGCGTCCAGGGCCGACTCGCCGGGGGCCCGCCGCGCGACGGTGTCGGCCAGCAGGCCGGTGAACTCCTCGTGCAGGTCGAGTGCGAGGTCCTCCTTGCGGGGGAAGTAGTTGGTCACGGTCATCTTCGCGACCTGCGCCGCCGCCGCGACGTCGGCGATCGTCACCCGGTCGAAGCCGTGCCGCAGGAAGAGGCGCGTCGCCTGATCCGAGATGTTCTGCCTCGTCTGCCGCTTCTTCATCTCCCGCAGTCCCATGCGGCCATCGTCTCATAGTTCGACCTAAGTTTGTACTTGACACACTTTTAGGTCCAGCCTAAGTTTATGTCGCGGGGCAGGCGGGTACCGAGATCGCGTGACCCGTTCCCTCCCGGTCGGACGAGCAAAGGACACCGCCCTGAACGCCAGCCGCACGACGAGCGCGTCCTCCCGCGCCACCGTGAACCTCGTCGACCCGATGAAGGACTACCTGTCCCGCATCGGGCGCACCGCGCTGCTCACCGCCGAGCAGGAGGTCGACCTGGCCAAGCGCATCGAGGCCGGACTGTTCGCGCGCGAACGCCTCGAAGCCCTCGGCGACGACCTCAGCCTCCAGGACAAGGAAGACCTGGAGTGGATCGCCGCCGACGGCCGCCGCGCCAAGGAGCACATGGTCGAGGCCAACCTCCGCCTCGTCGTGTCGCTCGCCAAGCGGTACATGGGCCACGGCCTGCCGCTGAACGACCTCGTCCAAGAGGGCAACCTCGGGCTGATCCGCGCCGTGGAGAAGTTCGAGTACCGCCGGGGCCTGAAGTTCTCCACCTACGCCGTCTGGTGGATCAAGCAGGCGATCAGCCGGGCGCTGGCCGACCAGAGCCGCACCATCCGCATCCCCGTGCACGTCGTCGAGGTGCTCAACCGGATGACGCGCGCCCGGCGGCGGATGATGCAGGACCTCGGCCGCGAGCCCACCTCGCCCGAACTCGCCGTCGAACTGGACGTCACGCCGGAGAAGGTGGAGTGGCTGCGGCGGCAGGCCCGGGAGCCGCTGTCCCTGCACACCCCCCTCGGCGAGGACGGCGACGGCGAACTCGGCGACGTCATCGAGGACCCGGACGGCGGCGACCCCGCCGACGTCGTCGCGACCTCCATGCTGCGCGGGCGGCTCGACGCCGTCCTGGAGACGCTCACCGAGCGCGAGGCGGGCGTGATCTCGATGCGGTTCGGGCTGTCCGGCGGCGAGCCGAAGACGCTCGAAGAGGTCGGCAAGGTCTACGGGGTGACGCGCGAGCGCATCCGGCAGATCGAGTCCAAGGGCATGCACAAGCTGCGCCATCCGTCCCGCCGCGAGACCCTCGCCGACCTGCTCGGCTGACGCCCGCGGCGCGTCCGGCCCGGTTCCCCGCCGAACCGGGCCGCCGGATTCTCACGTATTGGGATGACAGAGCGGCTGATCGCCGAGGACACTTTCTCTGGACGTTCCGTACGTGGAGAGTTGGGGATGATGGCGAGGCGGTTCGGGCGGCGGGCGGCCGCCGCCGGTGTCGCGGCGGCATTGGCGATCGGGCCGGTCCAGCTCCCGGCACGGGCCGCGGGGCCGGGCGCCGTCCCCGCCGCACCGTCCGCTCCCGCGGCACCGTCCGCTCCCGCGGCACCGTCCGCTCCCGCGGCACCGTCCGCTCCCGCGGCACCGTCCGCGGCGGCCGTCCGGCGCCCGCCGACCATGCCGTTCGACCCGGCCAAGCTGCGCGCCACCCTCGACGCCACCCGCGACGCCGGCATGTACGGGCTGTTCTCCGAGGCGCGCGACGGCGCGACGCGCTGGGACGGCGCCTCCGGCGTCGCCGACGCGCGCACCCGCCGCCCCGTCGAGCCCGGCATGCGGCAGCGCGTCGGCAGCATCACCAAGACGTTCGTCGCCGCCGCGATCCTCCAGCAGGTGGAGGCGGGCCGCGTCCGCCTCGACGCACCGGTCGACGACTACCTGCCCGGCCTCGTTCCCCAGGGCCTCGGCACGCAGATCACCGTGCGCATGCTGCTCGACCACACCAGCGGGATCGGCGACTACGTCACCGTGGCGTTCCCGTCGCTGGGGGAGTTGTCACCGAAGAGCCTGGACGACTTCCGGTTCCGTGACGTCCCGCCGGAACAGCTCATCAAGTGGGGGCTGAGCGCACCCCGCACCGGGATGCCGGGTGAGCGCTGGTCGTACTCCAACACCAACTACATCATCGCCGGACGGCTCCTGGAGCGGGTGACCGGAACCAAGGCAGAGCAGTACATCACGCGGAACGTCATCGAGAAGGCCGGGCTCAAGCACACCTACTTCCCGTCTTCGCCGTGGGTGGTGGGGCCGCACCCGCGGATGTACGAATCGCTGTACCAGCACGTGAAACCACCCCGCGACTACAGCGTGTTCGACATGAGCTGGGCCTCGACTGCGGGCGCACTAGTCTCCACCATGGACGACCTCAACCGCTTCTACCGCAGGCTCCTCACCGGCCGCATCATCGGCAAGGACGCGCTGGCGCAGATGAAGCGCACGGTCCCGGTGAAGGACGCCGACGGCAACGTCCTGATGAACTACGGCCTCGGCGTCTACTCGCTCGACCTCCCCTGCGGGACGTTCTGGGGCCACGACGGCGCCGTCTTCGGGGCCGGGACGCAGTCGCTGTCGTCCGCGGGCGGCGCCCGCCAGGTCTCGGTCGCGCTCAACCTCATGAAGTACCAGCAGCTCAACGCCAACGGCACGCCCGTCCCGCACCCGATCGACAACGCGCTCGCCGCGCACGTCGTGGAGGCGCTCTGCGGCACGGAGTCCGCAGCGGGGCCGACCGGTCCCGACGAGCCGCTGCGGCTGCTGCCGCTCCAGTCGCTGCCCGGCGCCGGCTGACCGCAGCGGCGGCCGGGGTCAGGCCAGGTCGGACGGGTCGGTGTTGGCCCCGCACAGGACGACCGCCACGCGCTCGCCGGGGGACGGGCGGTAGCCGCCGGTGCGCAGGGCGGCGAGCGCGGCGGCGGTCCCGTGCTCGACGACCAGGCGGTACTCGGCCCACAGGTGCCGGCGGGCCGCGATGATCGCCTCGTCGGAGACGAGGACGGGGCGCACGCCGGTGCGGGACGCGACGGCGAAGGCGATGCCGCCGAGCCGGGTGGCGCCGAGGGAGTCCGCGGCGACGCCGGAGACGTCCACGTCGACGGGGCGTCCGGCGTGCAGGGCGCGTTCCAGCGTCGGGATGGTCTCGGGCTCCACGCCGACGACGCGGGCCGTCCCTTCGAGGGCGGCGGCGACGCCCGCCATCAGCCCGCCGCCGCCGACCGCGATCAGGACGGTGTCGACCGCGCCGCCGGTCTGCTCCAGGAGCTCCAGGCCGAGCGTCCCCTGGCCGGCGCATACCTCGGGCAGGTCGTAGGCGTGGCAGAACAGCGCCCCGGTGTCGGCGGCGCGTTTGACGGCGGCGTCCTGCGCGTCGGCGTACCGCGTCCCGACCTGGACGACGGCGGCGCCGAGCGCGCGCAGCCGCGCGACCTTCACCGCGGGCGCCGTCTCCGGGACGAACACCTCGGCGGGCACGCCCGCCTCGGCCGCCGCGTGGGCGAACGCGAGACCCGCGTTGCCGCCGGACGCCGCGACGACGCCGACGCCCGGCAGCCGCCCCTCGTCCCGCGCGGCGAGGATGTGGTTGAACGCGCCGCGCGCCTTGAACGACCCGGTGTGCTGGGTCAGTTCGAGCTTCAGCCACATCCGGCCCGCCTCCCCCGGGTCGACCTCGATCAGCGGAGTGCGGCGGACGTGCCCCGCGACACGCCGCGCCGCGGCCTGGACGTCCGAATGAGCGATCACCGGTCTTCCTCCCGCGCCTCGGTCTGCATAAGCAGCCAAGCACACCTTGGGACATGACCGGCACCCGTGCCGTGTGCTGACCGCCCGCGTGCGGGCCGACCGGAGGACGGTCAGCGGGTGGTGCGAGGCCGGTCAGCGGGAGCGGCGAATCTCTGTTCATGGCGCGGGAAACACCTCCCGCCCGGCTGAACAGGGAGTCGACATGAAGAACACCACCGTTCTCGTCTCGGGTGCGAGCGTCGGCGGGCCCGCGCTGGCGTACTGGCTGAACCGGTACGGGTTCGCCGTGACGGTCGTGGAGGTGTCGCCGGGGCTGCGGGCCGGCGGGCAGGCGGTCGACGTGCGCGGGCCGGCGCTGGAGGTCGCCGAGCGGATGGGCGTGCTGGAGCGGATCCGCGCCCAGCGCGTCGAGATGCGCGGAATGTCGATGGTGGACGGGGACGGCGCCGAGCTGTACCGCAGCGAGGAGCACACGCTCACCGGTGGCGACCTGGGCAGCGCCGACATCGAGATCCTGCGCGACGACCTGGCGCGGACCCTCGTGGACGCGGCCGGCGACGGCGTCGAGTACCTGTTCGGCGACTCGATCGCCGGGCTGGAGCAGGACGCCGACGGCGTCCGGGTGATCTTCCAGAGCGGGACGGTCCGGACGTTCGACCTCGTCGTCGGCGCGGACGGCCTGCACTCCAACACCCGCCGGCTGGCGTTCGGCCCGGAGCGCGACTACATCACGCACCTCGGCACCTACCTCGCGGTCTGGACGGCCCCGAACTTCCTCGGCCTCGACCGCTGGCAGGTCTTCCACCAGGTGCCGGGCAGCAGCTGGGGCGGCGGCGTGATGAGCGTCCGCGGCAACGAGGAGGTCCGCGTCTACCTGGGCTTCGAGTCGGAGCGGCCGATCGACTACGACTACCGCGACACCGCCGCGCAGAAGCGGATCATGGCGGACGCGCTGGCGGGCGCCGGCTGGGTGATCCCCAAGCTGCTGGACGCGATGCGGGGGGCCGGGGACTTCCACTTCGACTCGATGGCGCAGATCCACATGGATTCGTGGTCGAACGGGCGGGTCGTCCTGCTCGGGGACGCCGGGTACTGCGGGTCGCCGCTGTCCGGGCAGGGCACGAGCATGGCGATGGTCGGCGCGTACGTCCTGGCCGGGGAGCTGAAGGCGGCCGGCGGCGACCACCGGGCCGCGTTCGCGAACTACGAGCGGGAACTGCGCGGGTACGTCGCGGCCAACCAGGAGCTGGCGCTGACCAACAAGGCGCGGGTGGAGGCGCAGCGCGACGGCACGGCCGAGACGGCCGACTTCCAGGACTTCGGCGAGATCGTCAACGGGATCCGGGTGAAGGACTACTGAGCGCGTCCGCCCACGGCGGCGGCGCGGTCGAGGAGCACCCTGCGTTCGGGCGCGTTGCGGGTCAGTTCCGCGGCGCGCTCGAACTGCGCGCGGGCCTCGTCCCGGCGGCCGAGCCGTTCGAGGAGGTCGCCGCGGACGCTCGGCAGCAGGTGGTAGTCGCGCAGGGACGGCTCGTCCACCAGCGCGTCGGCGATCTCGAGGCCCTTCTCCGGGCCGTGCGCCATCCCGACGGCCACCGCGCGGTTCAGCTCCACGACGGGGGACGGGGCGACGTGCGCGAGGACCTCGTAGAGGGACGCGATCTGCGCCCAGTCGGTGTCCTCGGCGGCGAGGGCCTGCGCGTGCGACGCGGCGATCGCCGCTTGCAGGACGTACGGGCCGGGCGGCGCGCCGATGTCCTTCGCGCGGAGCAGGGCGGCGAAGCCGCGGTGGATGAGGAGCCGGTCCCAGCGGCCGCGGTCCTGCTCCAGGATCGGGATGGGCTCGCCGGACGGCCCGGTGCGCGCGCGGGCCCGCGACGCCTGGATCTCCATGAGCGCGGCGAGCCCGTGCACCTCGGGCTCTCCCGGCGCGAGCCCGGCGAGGACGCGGCCGAGGCGCAGCGCCTCCCGGCACAGGTCGGTCCGCACCCAGGCGTCGCCGGCGGTGGCCGCGTACCCCTCGTTGAACACCAGGTAGACGACTTCGAGGACGGACGACAGCCGCTCGGCGCGGTCCGGCCCCTCGGGGACCTCGAACGGCACGCCCGCGTCCGACAGGGTGCGCTTCGCCCGGACGATCCGCTGCGCCACGGTCGGCTCGGAGACGAGGAACGCGCGCGCGATCTCGTCGGTGGTGAGACCGCCGAGCATCCGCAGCGTCAGCGCGACCCGCGCGTGCACGGGCAGCACGGGATGGCAGGCGGTGAAGATCAGCCGGAGGACGTCGTCCTCGATGTGGTCGTCGTCGGGGAGGTCGAACTCCGGCGGCGCCTGGTCCTCCAGGTCGCGGCCGATCTCCTCCAGCTTGTGCTCCAGGCGCTGCCGCCGGCGGATGCGGTCGATCGCGCGGCGCTTGCCGACGGCCATGAGCCAGGCGCCCGGGTTGTCCGGGACGCCTGACTCAGGCCACTGTTCGAGCGCGGCGACCAGCGCGTCCTGCGCGAGTTCCTCGGCGAGTCCGATGTCGTGCACCATGCGGGCGAGTCCGCCGATGATGCGCGCGGCCTCCAGCCGCCACACCGCGTCGATGCTCGCGTGCACGCCGGAGGGGCGCGCGTCCGCCCGGTGCGCGCCGGACCCGTTCGAAGCCGTCACGCTGCCGATGAGAGCACCCGCACCGGCCGCCGCGCAAGCTCAGGTCAAACGTGCCGCGGGCTCACTGCCCCGGGAAGGGGTCGTCCGGGCCGAACACCTGCTTGATGACGCCCTCGCCGTCCCCGACGATCGTGTAGAAGCGCTTGGACAGCTCGATCGCCTCCTCGCGGGTGCGGACCTCGACGAGCGCGAAGCCGACGACGGCCTCCTTGGCCTCGGTGAAGGGGCCGTCCGTCACGGTGACCTTGCCGCCGGTCGAGGCGATGCGGGTGCCGTGCGGCTCCAGCCCGCCGGTCGCGAGGAGCACCCCGGCCTTGGCCGTCTCCTCGATGAACCGGCCCATCTCCTGCTGCATCGTCTCGTCCGGCTGGCCGCCTTCGTCGGCGCCGGAGTCCGTCGTCATCATCAGGAACCGCATTGCTGTCTCCTTCGTCGGTGGCGGGTCATCCCCGGCCTCTGCTGACGCGTCGAACAGGGTGGGAGCGGATCGACATCGCGCCCCGGATTTCTCCGGTTTATTTTCTTGGCACGGGATAGTGCCAGGTCAGCGTCCGGTAGACCAGAATCGTTGCTGGACGTTGCAGTAGAACATGACAAACGGGGAGCTTCGGGGCAGGTGGGCAAGCGGCCCACGGTCGAGTAACTTCTTCCCGTAGGTAGTTTTCTTGCGCGTCGAGGAGGATTTCCGTGGGAGACCCAGCGCCGGACGGCGGCGCGCGGCCCGCACCCGACGTCGACGACTCGGTCCCGCAGTCCGCGCGCATCTGGAACTACTGGCTCGGCGGCAAGGACAACTACCCCGTCGACCGGGCCGCCGGAGACCAGTTCGTCTCCGTCTACCCGCAGATCGTGGACGTCGCCCGGCACTCGCGGGCCTTCCTCTCCCGCGCCGTGCGGTACCTGGCGGGCACCGCGGGGATCCGGCAGTTCCTCGACGTCGGCACCGGCCTGCCGACCGTCGACAACACCCACGAGGTCGCGCAGCGCGCCGCCCCGGACGCCCGCATCGTGTACGTCGACAACGACCCGCTCGTCCTCACCCACGCCCGCGCGCTGCTGACCAGCAAGGCGGAGGGCGTCACCAGCTACGTCGACGCCGACCTCCGCGACCCCGGCCGGATCCTCGCCGAGGCGGGCCGCACGCTCGACCTCGACCGCCCCGTCGGGCTGATGCTCCTGAACATCCTCGGGCACATCGCCGACTACGACGAGGCGCGCTCGATCGTGCGGCGGCTCATGGACGCGCTGCCGTCCGGCAGCCACCTGGCGGTCGCGGACGGCACCGACGTCGTCACCGGCGAGGCGTTCCGGAGCGCCATCGAGCTGTGGAACCAGGCGAGCGACACCCCCTACCACCTGCGGACGCCCGAGCTGATCGGCGGCTTCTTCGACGGGCTGGAGATCCTGGAGCCGGGCGTCGTGCCGGTGTCGCGGTGGCGCGCCGAGCCGGGGCCGTTCGGCGAGCCGGACGAGGTCGACGAGTTCTGCGCCGTGGGCGTGAAGAGATGAGGCCCGCCGAACGCCCGGAACGGCCGACCCGGGTCGCCCCCGATCTGCGCGCCGCCGGGCCGACCGTGCTCCGGATGGTGGTCGGCGCGCAGCTGCGCCGCTTCCGCGACGCCGCCGGGATCTCCACCGAGGACGCCGGATACGAGATCCGCGGCTCCCACTCCAAGATCAGCCGGATGGAGCTGGGCCGCGTCGGCTTCAAGGAGCGCGACGTCGCCGACCTGCTGACCCTCTACGGCGTGACCGACCCCGGCGTCCGCGAGACGCTGCTGGAGCTGGCGGAGCACGCGAACACGCCCGGCTGGTGGCAGGCGTACGGCGACGTGGTGCCCGGCTGGTTCGAGCCCTACCTCGGGCTGGAGCAGGGCGCCGTGCTCGTCCGCGTGTACGAGGTCCAGGAGGTCCCCGAACTGCTCCAGACCCCCGAGTACGCCCGCGCCCTCCTCGGCGTCCGCCACCCGGACGCGTCCAAGGAGGAGATCGAGCGCCGGGTCGAGCTGCGCATGGAGCGCCGCCGCGTGTTCGCGCGCCGCGACCCGCTGAAGCTGTGGGCCGTCCTGGACGAGGCGGTCCTGCACCGCACCGTCGGCGGTCCCGCGACGATGGGCGCGCAGATCGAGCACCTGGTCGAGATGGCGGAGCTGCCGAACGTCACGGTGCAGGTCCTGCCGTTCGCGTCCGGGGGCCACGCGGGCGAGGGCGGCCCGGTGACGCTGCTGCGGTTCGCCGAGCCCGAACTGCCCGACGTCGTCTACCTGGAGCAGCTCGCCGGCGCCCTCTACCCGGACCGGGCGGCCGACATCGCCCGCTACCGGGACGTCCTGAACCAGCTCGGCGTCCAGGCCGAGCCGCCGGCCCGCACGGCGGAGATCCTGCGGGCCGTCCCGCGCGGCTGAACTACCGCGCGGCGGGGACGTAGGTCGCGACGATCACGCCGGTCGCGAAGGTCCGGGTGTCCGCCAGCTCGAACGACGCGGCGAAGTCGGCGCGGGTGAGCAGTTCCGCGCGGTCGGCGGGGCCGACGAACACGGGGTGGATCCAGAGGCGCAGCTCGTCCAGGAGGCCGTGCCGCACGAGCGTCCGCGACACCGCCCCGAACCCGTACTGCAGGATGTCCCGGCCGTCCCGCTCCTTGAGCCGGGTGATCTCGGCGACGGCCGCGGACCGCGGGATCGCCGTCGTGTCGCCCCAGCCGGGCTTCTTCAGGGTGTCGGACACGACGTAGTGGGGCAGGCGGTTCATCCGGACGCCGAAGTCGCCGGCCGCCTCCTCCATCGCGGGCCACGCCTGCGAGAAGCCGTCGAACGTCCTGCGCCCCATGAGGAGGGCGCCGCAGGAGAACAGCAGCTCCCGCGCGTAGGCGGCGGCCTCGTCCTGGAAGTACGCCGGCGTCCAGTTCTGCGGGTTCTCGATGACGCCGTCGAGCGAGATGTACGTCGAGTTGATGATCTTGCGCATCGGTCCCTCCCCGGTTCCGGCCGTCCGCACGATTCTGTCGTCCGTGTCCGCGCGACGTGCCCGATTCACTCGCGCGGCGCGCCGCCGTCCGCACCGGACGGAGTTGTGGGTGGTTTGTCATATATTTCGGAAGCATTGCGGAACGTCACGGTAGGGTCGCGGCCCCTTGCAGTCCGGGCCGTCAGCAATTGATCATGAGCGGTTGTGGGGCGACGGGGGCTTGTGCTCAGGCGGATGGCCGGCGATCGGACGCTGGTCCTGGCGGCCTGCGCGACGGCGTTGTTCGCCACGACCGTCCTTGCGGCGCTGGTCGGTTACACCGGGTCGGTGATCCGGGAGGGGCTGCGGCGCACGCTGGCCGACGCGACGTTCACCTCCGTGGGGGCGACGGTCGGCACGCACGTCCCCGCCGGGGGGCTCACCGAGGTGCAGGGCCGGGTCGGTCGCGGGCTCGGGCAGATCTATCGGGACGTGCCGCTGGCGACGTCGATGAGCGTCCGCAGCGATTCCTTCACCCTGCCCGGGCAGGAGAAGAGCGACCATCCCGAGTTGACCGCCTTCGAGACCTACACCGGCATCGAGAGGCATGCGCGCCTCGCTGCGGGGCGCTGGCCCGGCGCGGGTGCGGCGAAGTCGGGCGAGGTGGAGGCGGTGCTGCCCGCGGCGGCCGCTCGCGCGGTCCACGCCGACGTGGGCGATGTCCTGGCCTTGCACGGGCGGGTCGACAAGAAGTCGGTCGTGCGGGTGCGGGTCGTCGGGTTGTTCGACGTCCCTGATCCGCAGCACTACTTCTGGCAGGACGACCGGCTGATCACGACCGGTGTCGAGCGGCTCGACTACACGACGCGCGGGCCGTTCGTGGTGCGTCCCGAGGTGTTCGCGGAGCGGTTCACCGGGACGGCCATCGATGCCCGCTTCACCGTGATGCCCGATCTGCGCGGTGTCGCGGCCGGTGATCTCGGGCCGCTCGGCGACCGCGTGGCGGGTGCGGGGAGGACTTTGGAGGGCGCCGGCGGCGACCAGGTCACGGTGGTGACCGAGCTTCCGGTGCTGACCGAGCAGTTGCGCGGCGCGATCCTGGTGGCGCGGTCCACGATGCTGATCCCGGTGATCCAGCTCGTGCTGCTGGCGGGGTGCGCGTGGCTGCTGGTCGCCCGGCTGCTCGCCGATCACCGGCGCGGTGAGGTCGCGCTGCTGCGCACCCGCGGCATGGGGATGCGGCAGCTCGCGCGGCTCGGTCTTGTCGAGGGGCTGCTGATCGTGCTGCCCGCCGCGGTGCTGGGGCCGCTGCTGGCCGGGCCGCTGCTGCGGCTCGCCGGGCACGCCCCGGCCGTGCGGGACGCCGGGCTGCGGTTGGACACCGGGCCGCTCGCGCCGCTGTGGACGGTGTCGGTGCTGACGGCGCTGGTCTGCGCGTGCGCCCTGACGATCCCGACGCTGCGCGGCGCGAACCGCACGTTCGTGGAGACGCAGGCGGGGATCGGACGGCAGAGGCGCGGCGGGCTGCGCGGGTCGGGGATCGATCTGGCGCTGCTGCTGGTCGCCGGGCTCGCGATCTGGCAGCTCACCCGGTACGGAGCCGACGGCGCGGGCGCGGCCGGGGAGGGCACGTCGGGGATCGATCCGTTCATCGTGTCCGGCCCGGCGCTGGCCCTGCTCGCCGGTGGGGTGCTGCTGCTGCGGGTCGTGCCCGTGGTCTCGCGCGTCGCCGAGCGGGCCGCGACCCGGAGACGCGGGCTCGTGGCGGTCCTCGGCACCAGGCAGGTCGGGCGGCGCCAGCTCCGCTACGCGGGACCCGTCCTGCTGCTGGTCATGGCCATGGCCGTCGGGATCCTGTCGGTGACGACGATGGCGACCTGGCGGAAGTCGCAGACCGACCAGGCCGACTTCCAGAGCGGCGCCGACCTGCGCGTCTCCGCCTCCACCAGCGGCGGCCCCGCCTCGCTCGGGCAGGGCGGGCGGTTCGCGGCGCTGCCCGGCGTCACCGCCGCGACGGGCGTGCTGCGCGCGGAGGCCGACCTGGGCAACGAGCCCGTGACCCTGCTCGGCGTCGACACCGACGCCCTTGGACCGCTCCTGCGCGTCCAGCCCGGCCTGCGCGACGACCTCCGGCTGGACGAACTCGCCAAGGCCCGTCCGGCGGCCCCGGCGCTGACCGTCCCCGGCCGGCCGAAGCGGCTGCTGTTCGATCTGCGGCTCACCAGCACCGGCCCGGCGCCCGGAACCGGCGGCTACGCACCGCCGGCCGGCACGAAGTTCAAGATCACGGTCAGTGTCGCGGACGCGCACGGGCTGGCCCGGCAGGTGGCGCTGCCCGGCGTGCCCGCCGACGGCGACGACCACACGGTCGCGCTCGGCACCGCCGATCTCGCCGGTCCGGGCGGCGTGCCCTCCTATCCGCTGTCGGTCCGGGGCTTCCACTACGCCTACGACGAGAACACGTTCTCGGGGCCGCTCGACCTGAAGGTCGCGGGCGTGCGCGGGGACGGCACCGGAGACGCCCGGCCGCCCGCCGGCGCCCGCTGGGACGTGTTCGGCGACTCCTCGCACGTGGAGAAGCCCCTCAAGCCGAGCGCCGAGGACGCGTCCGACCCCCACCCTGAGCTGTCCATCCCCGCGACGCCCGCCGAGAACTTCCGGCAGGGCGACGACACCGGGCCGATCTTCTCCGGCAGCGGGAACGGCGCCGCCGTCCACGCGGTCCTCGGGACGGGCGCGAAGCCGTCCCACGGGCGGGAGAACACCGATCTCCAGCCGGTCGTGCCGGGCGTCATCACGCGCGAGACGGCGGAACGCGGCAAGGTCGGCGTCGGCGGCACCGTCACGCTCAGCACCGTCGACGGCGAGCAGCCCGTCAAGGTCACGGGGATCGCGCCCGCGCTGCCGAGCGTCCCGGCCGGTGAGCCCGGCGTCCTCGTCGACCTGCCGACGCTCACCCAGTCCAGGCTCGCCGCCAGCGGCACCCACGACGAGAGCACCGAACCCGGCGAATGGTGGGCGTCCGTGCGCGGCGGCGCCACCGGCCCCGCCGTCCGCGAACTCACGCGGCACCCCGACTGGGGCGAGGTCGCCGCCGACCGCGTCCAGGTGCGCGCGGAACTGCGGGACGCCCCGCTGGGCGCCGCGCTGCAAGGGGCGCTCGTGCTCGGTTTCGGCGCGGCGCTGGCGTTCGCCGTGATCGCGTTCGTGGTGAACGCGGCGGTGACGGCCGGGGAACGGGCCCGCGAGTTCGCGGTGCTGCGGGCGCTCGGCGTCCATCCCCGGCAGGTCGCCGGGGTGCTCGCGATCGAACAGGCGTACCTGGTCGCGCTCGGACTGCTCGGCGGGACGTTCCTCGGCCTCATCGTGGCGCGGCTGGTCGTCCCGCACATCGTGCTCAGCGTGCAGTCCGCGCAGCCGTACCCGCCCGCCGAACTCGTCGTCCAATGGCCCGTGGTGCTGGCCATGCTCGCGGGGGTCGCCGCCGTGCTCGGCGTCGTGCTGCCGCCGGTGATCCGGATGCTGCGGCGCCGCAACCTCGGCGCCGGACTGCGCGCGGGGGAGGACCGATGAGGGGGTCCGGGATGCGGCTGGCGCGGGCGCAGTGGGCGCCGCTCGTCGCGCTCGCCGTCCTTTCGCTGATCTCGGCGGTGTTCGCGGTGGCCGTCCCGTCCCGGACGGCCGCGGGCTACGACCGCGCCGCGGCCGCCGCCATCGGGCCCGACGCCGACATCCGGGTGGAGGGCAAGGCGAAGGGCGGCGCCGCGTGGACGGTCGTCCCGAGCGAGGCGTCGCTCGGCGCGAACTCGGTCACCTGGCAGCAGATGCTGCCGTCCTCGCTCGCGGGGGTCGCGGGGGAACCCGAGCCGTCCGTCACCAGCGAGCGGATCGACGTCATCGGCCACTTCCTGGAGCCGCGGCGCCTCTACCTCGGCTGGGACCCCGGGACCTGGCGCCGCGCCCGCGTCGTCGCCGGCACGCCCTCCTTCAACTCGCCGACCGAGCTGAGCGGCGACGTGCTGGTCATGGTCGCCGAGAAGTACGCCGCCCAGCTCGGCTACAAGGTCGGCGACCGGATCGACGTCAAGGGCCTCAGCCTCAAGATCTCCGGCCTGTACGCCCCGGTGAACCCCGCCGACCCGTACTGGCGGCCCCGCGCGCGGATGCTCCAGTCGGTGAAGGAGTCGCTCGGCGGCGACGGCGGCCAGGCCGACGCGGGCACGATGCTGCTCGACGCCAACGGGTACTCGCGGATCGCGCGCACCACCGGCACCCTGTTCACGTTCAGCTGGCGGTTCCCGGTCCGGAGCGGGGCGGTCGACGCCGGGGACGCCGGCGGCCTGGCCGACGACCTCGACGCGTTCCGCTCCGCCGTGCAGGGCCGCGGCGGCCTCTTCCCGTGCAGCGTCGTCACGCCGCTCGACGACCGGCTGACCGAGTTCGCCGGACGGCTGCACACCGCCCGGTCGGTGCTCGGCCTGGCGCTCGGCGGCCTCGCCGCCGTCGCCGCCGGTGTACTGCTGCTCGCCGCCGGGCTGCTCGGCGAACGGCTCCGCCCGGTCCTCGGCATCATGCGGGCGCGCGGCGCCTCGCTGCGCCAGCTCGCCGTCCCCGCCGTCGGGCTGACCGCGCTCGCCGTCGTCCCGTCCGCCCTCCTCGGCTACGGGGCGGGACGGCTGCTGGACGCCGGGCCGCCGCAGCCGACCTCCGGCTACGTGATCGCCGCGCTGATCCTGGCCGCGCTCGCCGTCCCCGCCGCCATGGTCGCGCGGGAGCGGGGCGGCGGCCTCGGCTCGGCCACCGACCGGCGCGACGACCTCGTCGCCGCGCGGCCCTCGGCGCGGCGGCTCGTCCTGGACGGCCTGCTGGTCGCGCTCGCGGTGATCGCCGCCGTGCTGCTGCGGCAGCGCGGCGCGTCCGCCGGGACCGACCCGCTGACGGCCGCCGTCCCCGTGCTGCTCGGCGCGGCGCTCGGCGTGCTCGTCCTGCGCGGCTACCCCTACCTGCTGCGCGCGGCCGGTCCGTTCCTGCGGCGGCGCAGCGGCGCGGTCGCGTTCATCGGCGTCGCCCGCGCGTCCCGGCAGAACCTCGTGGGCGCGCTGCCGCTCGTCGTCCTGCTGCTGGCCGCGGCCGTCGCCGGCTTCACCGCCACCGTGGACACCGCGCTGCGGGACGGCCAGGTGCGCGCCTCCTGGTCGGAGACGGGCGCCGACGCCCGCATCGACACCGGGCCGGTGGACGACGCGACGCTGGCCCGCGTCCGCGCGGTCGACGGCGTGACCGGCGTGTTCCGGGCCCGGATCGTCGCCGGCGTGTCGACCTCGACGGACTCGGCGCCGATGACCCTCGTCGGCGTGGACCTCGACGCCTACCGCGAATTCGCGCCCGGCGTGCCCGGAGTCCCGGACCCGGGGGTGCTCCTGTCGCCGCTCGCGGCCGTCACCGTCGGCTCCGGCGAGGTGACCCTCAGCCGTCCCGGACTCTCTCCGATCAAGGTCAAGCCGTCCGGGCGGATCGACCACTTCCCCGGCCAGGGCAAGGGCACGGCGTTCGTCATCGTCCCGTACAAGCTGATCGCCGCCGAGAAGGGCTTCCCGTCCCAGGTCTTCGTCACCGGGCACGGCCTCGACGCCAAGGCCCTCAGCGCCGCCGCCTCCGGACGTCCCGTCCAGATGCGGCAGGACGTCCTGCGCGGCATGACCGGGACGCCCATGGTCACCGTCGTCCACGAGACGTTCCTGAACGGCGCGCTCATCGGCGGCGCGTTCGGGCTGCTCGCCGTCCTCCTCGTCCTGGTCGTCGGGGCCCGCGCCCGCGGCCGCACCATCGCGCACCTGCGCGCCCTCGGGATGAGCCGGCGGCAGAGCCGGGGTCTCGCGCTGGTCGAGATCGCGCCCGTCCTGCTCTGCGCGGTCGGCGCGGGCTGGGTGCTCGGCCTCCTGCTGCCCGAGATCACCGGCCCGGTCGTCGACCTGCGCCCCTACACCGGCGGCTTCGCGGTCACCGCCCACGTGCCCGGCTGGCCGGCGCTGCTCGGCCTCGCCGGCGCGCTCCTGCTCAGCGCCGCCGCGACCGTCGCCGTCGACCGCCTCTTCGACACCCGCCCCGGAACCGCCCTGAGAACGGGGGACTGAATGGCCAACGCACCGGATCTCGCCGAGTTGGAGCGCCGCGCCGCCGAACGCGGCCCGGTCTACGGTGAGGGCGCGCATATCGTCTGCGACAACCTCGTGCGGATCTACAAGACGGACGGGGTCGAGGTCGTCGCGCTGCAGGGTCTCGACCTGCTCGTCGATCCGGGCGAGTTGGTGGCGATCGTCGGCGCGTCGGGTTCGGGGAAGTCGACGCTGCTGAACATCCTGTCCGGCCTGGACGTGCCGACCGCCGGCGTGGCGCGTGTGGCCGGTTCGGACCTGCTGACCATGGCGTCCAAGGAGCGGCTGCGGTTCCGGCGCGAGCAGGTCGGGTTCATCTGGCAGCAGACGTCCCGCAACCTCCTGCCGTACCTGACCGCGACGCAGAACGTCGAGCTGCCCATGAAGTTCGCCGGACGGTCCCGCCGTGCGCGTGCGACCCGCGCCGCCGAGCTGCTCGGCATGCTGGACGTCGGCGACTGCGCGGGCCGCCGTCCCGAGGAACTGTCGGGCGGCCAGCAGCAGCGCATCGCGATCGCCGTCGCGGTGGCGAACGAACCGCACGTGGTGCTGGCCGACGAGCCCACCGGGGAACTCGACACCGCCACCGCCGCCGGGGTGTTCGCCGCGCTCCGCCGCGTCAACGAGGAACTGGGGACCACCACCGTCGTCGTCACCCATGACGCGCAGGTGTCCGAGCAGGTCGATCGGACCGTGGGCATCCGCGACGGCCGTACCAGCGTCGAGGTCCGGCGCGGCGGCGGGACCGCCGAGGAGTACGCGCTCCTCGACCGGGCGGGCCGCGTCCAGCTCCCGGCCGCGTTCACCGAGGCCCTCGACCTGCGCGACCGCGTCCGCCTCGCCTTGGAGAGAGACCATGTGGGCGTGTGGCCCGACCGGCAGGAGACCGAATGACCGACCCGATGGTGGCCGTTGAGGGCCTCACCCGCACCTACCGCACCGGCAAGATCGAGGTCCCCGCGCTGCGCGGCGCGTCCTTCACCGTCGCCGCCGGGGAACTCGTCGCGATCAAGGGCCGCTCCGGCTCCGGCAAGACGACCCTGCTCAACCTGATCGGCGGCCTGGACACCCCGGACGGCGGCACCGTCCGCGTCGACGGCCACGACGTCGGCGCCCTCCCGGAGGACGACCTGCTCGCCCTGCGCCGCGACCACATCGGCTACGTGTTCCAGTCGCACGGACTGATCCCGGTCCTCTCCGCGGCCGAGAACGTGGAGGTCCCCCTCCGCCTGGTCCGCAAGGACCCGGCCGAGCGCGACGAACGGGTACGCGTCCTGCTGTCACTGGTCGGCCTGAGCGACCACGCGGCCCAGCGTCCCTACGAGCTCTCCGGCGGCCAGCGCCAGCGCGTGGCCATCGCGCGGGCCCTGGCCAACCGCCCGCGCTTGATCCTGGCCGACGAGCTCACGGGCCAGCTCGACTCCGAGACGGCCGCGGCGATCATGCCGCTGCTGCACGCGGTGGTGGCCAGCGAGGGCGTGACCGTCCTGGTGGCCACCCATGACCAGGCCCTCCTCTCCCAGGCCGACCGGGTCCTGAACCTGGAGGACGGCGTGATCACCGAGGCGTCCGTCCCGGTCTGAAGGGAGCCGCCGGGTCCCTTCAGACGGGTCTCGCACGCGCGTTCTGGCCGGTTGCGCGCTGTTCCGAGGAGGCACGGCGGGAGGCTCTGTTGTGGGAAACTGGGCCGTTCGCTGGTGAAACACGACGATGGGGGCGTCCGGTGGGAGGTGTGCTGCGGGTTTCGCGGCCCAACGCGCAGTTCCAGCAGTGGGAGGCGCTGCTGCGAAACCGGAACAAGCGCCAGCGGGCCGGCGAGTTCCTGGTACAGGGCGTCCGGGCGATCAGCCTGGCGGTGGAGCGCGGCTGGCCGGTGCGGGCGCTGCTGTACGACGCCGAGCGGCCGCTGTCGCGGTGGGCGGCCGAGATGCTGGAGCGCGCCGGCGCCGCGCGGGTGACGATGACGCCCGAGCTGCTGGGCCGGCTCAGCGGCAAGGAGCAGGAGGTCCCCGAGCTGGTGGCGGTGGTGGCGCTGCCCGCCGACGACCTGTCGCGGATCTCGGTGGGGCCGTCGTTCGCGGGGGTGGTGTTCGACCGGCCCACCGGGCCCGGCAACATCGGCACGATGGTGCGTTCGGTCGACGCGTTCGACGGCGGGGGGCTGATCGTCACCGGGCACGCCGCCGATCCCTACGACCCCAAGGCCGTGCGCGCCTCCACCGGGTCGCTGCTGACGGTGCCGGTGGTCCGCGTCCGCTCGCACCGCGAGGTGCTGGAGTGGGTCCACCGGGAACGGGCGTCCGGTCGGCGGCTGACCGTGGTCGGTACCGACGAGGACGGCGCCGCCGACATCGCCGACGTGGACCTGACCGGCCCCGTCCTGCTGGTGATCGGGAACGAGACCGCTGGGCTGAGCGCGGGCTGGCGGGAGGGCTGCGACACGATGGCGCGCATCCCGATCGGTGGCGCGGCCAGCTCGCTGAACGCCGCCTCCGCCGCCACGGTCGCGCTGTACGAGGCCGCCCGCCAGCGCGCCCGCCGCTCCTAGCCGAAGCCCCGCGGCCCACGGTTATGCGCCGATCCGGGAGGACTACGAAGATCGATCGGCCTCGGTTCGCGGGCCCGCCGGGCGGGAAGTGATCGTTCATGGCGATTGTGGTTCTGGTGGGGACGCTCGATACCAAGGGGGACGAGTACGCGTGGCTCCGTGACCGCGTGCGGGAACTCGGGTGCGACGTCGTCCTCGTGGACGCCGGGGTCGGGCGATCCGGCGGCGCGCCGGACGTCTCGGCCGAGGAGGTCGCGCGGGCCGGGGGCGCCTCCCTCCAGGCACTGCGGGACGCGGGCGATCGCGGGGCCGCCGTCACCGCGATGGGCGAGGGCGCGGCGGCCGTCCTCGCCGGACTGGAGCGCATCGACGCCGTCCTCGCGGTCGGCGGCAGCGGCGGGTCGTCCATCGCGGCCCGTGCCGTGCGCGACCTGCCCATCGGGCTGCCCAAGGTGATCGTCTCCACGATGGCGTCCGGGGACGTCGCGCCCTACGTGGGCGCCAAGGACGTGACGCTGACCTACAGCGTCGTCGACATCGCGGGCCTGAACCGCGTGTCGCGGCTCATCCTCGGGAACGCCGCGGGCGCGGCCGCCGGGATGGCGAAGGCCCATGAGGAGGCCCGGTCCGCGGTCGCGGACGAGCGGCCGCTCGTCGCGGCGTCCATGTTCGGCGTGACCACGCCCGCGGTGGACGCGGCCCGGGAGCGGCTGGACGAGCTGGGCTACGAGGTGCTCGTCTTCCACGCGACCGGCGCGGGCGGGCGGGCGCTGGAGGGGCTCGTGGAGAGCGGGCTGATCGCGGGCGTGCTCGACCTGACCACCACCGAACTGGCGGACGACCTGGTGGGCGGCGTCCTGTCCGCCGGGCCCGAGCGGCTCACGGCGGCGGGCCGGCTGGGCGTCCCGCAGGTCGTGGCCCCCGGTGCCCTGGACATGGTCAACTTCGGGCCGCGGGAGACCGTCCCGCAGCGGTTCGAGGGGCGGAACCTGTACGTCCACAACCCGACCGTGACGCTGATGCGGACGACCCGGGACGAGATGGCCGAGCTGGGGCGGCGGATCGCCGCGAAGCTCCGCGCCGCCACCGGGCCGACCGCGCTGTTCCTGCCGCTCGGCGGCGTGTCGGCCCTGGACGCGCCGGGCATGCCGTTCCACGACCCGGACGCGGACGCGGCGTGCTTCGCGGCGCTGGAGGGCGCCGCGGAGACGGAGAGGCTCGACATGAACATCAACGATCCGGCGTTCGGCCGCGCGATGGCCGACCGCCTGCACCGGATGATCTCGGGGGAGTCGCGGTGAACCGTGAGACCGTGCTGTTCCGGCTGCGGAACGCCGTCGCGGAGGGCAAGCCGATCATCGGCGCGGGCGCGGGCACGGGGCTGTCCGCCAAGTGCGCGGAGGCCGGCGGCGTCGATCTGATCATCATCTACAACTCGGGCCGGTACCGGATGGCGGGGCGCGGCTCGCTGGCCGGGCTGCTGCCCTACGGGGACGCCAACCAGATCGTGGTGGAGATGGCGTCCGAGGTGCTGCCGGTGGTGAAGGAGACGCCCGTCCTGGCGGGAGTGTGCGGCACCGACCCGTTCCGGGTGATGCCCGTCTTCCTCGACCAGCTGAAGGCCATGGGGTTCGCGGGAGTGCAGAACTTCCCGACCGTCGGGCTCTACGACGGGGTCTTCCGGCAGAACATCGAAGAGACCGGCATGGGGTACGGCCTCGAAGTCGAGATGGTGCGGCTCGCGCATCAGCGCGGGCTCGTCACCGCCCCGTACGTGTTCGACGAGGACCAGGCCCGCGCGATGGCGGAGGCGGGTGCGGACGTCCTCGTCCCGCACGTCGGGCTCACCACGAAGGGCAGCATCGGCGCGGGCACCGCGCTGACGCTGGACGAGGCGGTCGAGCGGGTGCAGGCCATGCGGGACGCCGCGTTCGCCGCCCGCCCGGACATCATCGTCCTGTGCCACGGCGGGCCCATAGCCGAACCCGACGACGCCGCCTACGTGCTCTCGCGGACGGAGGGCGTCGTCGGCTTCTTCGGGGCCTCCTCGGTCGAGCGGCTGCCGACCGAGCAGGCCATCACGCGGCAGGTGGCGGCCTTCAAGAACCTGGAGCTCTGAATGCTGGTCAATCCCGGTGACGTGACGACCATGACCTTCGACTGGGGGTCCATCAAATGGTTCGTCACCCCGTCGAGCGTCGAGGGCGCGAGCAGCACGCTGGGGGAGGTGATCGTCAATCCGGGCAAGGGGCACGCGCGGCACAACCACCCGGGCGCCGAGGAGGTCATCTACGTGATCTCCGGTGAGGCGACGCAGATGGTGGACGACGGGGAGCCGTTCCCGATCCGCGAGGGCGACGCCGTCCACATCCCGAAGGGCGCCTGGCATTCCACGCACAACGCGACGTGGCGTCCGCTCCGCCTCATCGTGACGTACACGCCGGGCGGCGAGGAGAAGTCCCTCGAAGGCGCCCCGGACTTCTGCGTCCACGAGGCCGGGGCCGTGCCGGAGTGGCGCCGGGCCTAGGCGCGCGACCAGGCGTCCAGGCCCTCTTCGGTGAGGAGGACGTCGAAGGCGGCGTCGGCGGCGCCGGTGAGAGGGCCGCGGGGCCCGAGCGTCGACGGGCGGACGGGCGGCGGCGCGGCCCGCCGGTAGCGCATCAGGCCGGACGTGTAACCGGCGGCGAGGGCGTCCGGCGCGGTCGCGGCCAGGTCGACGGCGAGGCCCGACAGCGTGACGGCGTCCGGATCCAGGGCGTTGACCAGCGCGCCCATGCCCCGGCCGAGGGCGCGGGCGGCGCGGGCGACGGCCTCGCGCGCCTGCGGGGCGGGCGAGGCGATGATCTCCTCCGCGGCCGTGCGCGGGTCGCGGGGCGGCGGACGGCGGAGCGCGCGGGCCATGGCGCGGCCGTCGACCTCCAGGTCCCAGCAGCCGCGGGCGCCGCACGGGCAGTCGAGCGCGGGGTCGCCGAACGGCATGTGGCCGAACGTCGCGCCACCCCATGCCGGACGCCTGGACGACCGTCGTCCCGCTGACCGTCCCCGCCACGCAGGCGGACACCGCGCGCAGCCGCCGTCCGTAGCGGGCCCGGAGCGCCGCGACCCGTCCGGCCAGCGGGCCGCGGACGTCCGGCGAGCCGGTGTGGCGGCCGTCGGCCTCCGCCAGGACGCCGCCGCCCAGTTCGACGGCCGCGACCCGCCATCCCTCATGGCTGATGTCGGCCACGCACACGAGCGGGCCCTCCGGATGGGCGGTGAGCGCGGGCGAGGGTCGGCCGCGTCCGCCGGTGCGGGCCGGGGCGTCCTCGTCGATCAGCCGGGCCGCCTTGAGCCGCCCCTGGTCTTCTGGGGCGCGGACTTCCTCGGCGACGTGAAGGGGCTCGGCTCGGGAGCCGCGGCCACGCTGTCGGCCGCGTTCGTGCTGGGCATGGCCGCCGGGCGGGCCGCGTCCGCGCCGATCGTCCGCGCCGCGGGGCGGCCCGACCGCCTGCTCGCCGCGGCCGCGCTCGCCGGCGTCGCCGGGTTCGCGATCCTGTGGGCGTCGCCCGCCCCGCTCGCCGTCGCCGGCCTGCTGGTCGCCGGGCTCGGCGTGGCGATCGGCGTGGCGCCGCTCGTCCTCGGGACGCTCGCCGACCTCACCGCCCTCCGCGCCGCCGTCTTCGTCGCGCCCGGCCTGCTGCCGGCGCTGCTCGTCCGGTGCGGCGGACGGCTCAGGCCCGCGGCGGGCCGATGATCCTGCCCCGGACGTAGACCCAGTCGCCGTCCCGCCGGACGAACCGGCTGACCTCGTGCAGTTCCCCGGGCTCGGCGCCGGTCAGGAAATGGGCGCGGAACTCCACGACGCCCTTCTCGTCGCCGGGGCCGCCGTCCTCCTCCCGGAGGATCTCAAGACGCGTCCAGCGCGTGCCGTCCTCGAAACCGATCCGTTCCGGACGCGTCGCCGGATGCCACGTCCGCAGCAGATGGGCCTCGTCCCCGACGGCGAACGCGCTGAACCGCGACCGCATCAGCTCCCCGGCCGTCGCGGCCGTGCCCTCACCCCGGTGCAACCTGCCGCAGCAGTCCCGGTACGGGGAGCCGGAACCGCACGGACATCTCTTCGCCACAGGAGAATTGTGCCCTGCGGAGCCGCGTGCCGGATCCCGCCGGACGGCGCCGTCGCGTACCCGCTGTTCAACGAGGGGTATCCCGCCGCCTCACCTGAACCTGAACGCCCCGGCGTCAGCGCGGCGTCAGGATCGGCGGCGGCGGTGTCAATATCGCGTAGTGAACGACACTGCGACGGAAATCTATCCATATCGTCGGATTCGTCCGGCCGAACACGTGCGCGCGCCGGGGAATTCGATGGGGATGCCGATCGTGGACGACCTGGTCTTCGTGCTGCTGACAGTGGCGGTGTTCGCCCTGCTCGGCCTGCTGGTGAAGGGCGTGGAAAAGCTGTGACCGCGGAGAACGCCGTAGGGCTCGCGCTCGCGGCGGTCCTGATTCTGTTCCTGGTCGCCGCACTGTTGTTTCCGGAGCGTTTCTGAATGGGTACCACTTTCGCGGGGATCCTTTTCATCGGAACCCTGATATTCGCCCTGGCCGTGGTCTACCGGCCGCTCGGCGATTACATGTACCGCGTTTACCGCCGTCCCGGGCACAGCCGGGCCGAACGCGCGGTGTACCGGCTCGTCGGCGCCGACCCGGACGGGGAGCAGACGTGGGGCGCGTACGCCCGCAGCGTCCTCGCCTTCTCCGCGGCCGGCGTCCTGTTCCTCTACGGGCTGCAGCGGCTGCAGAACCACCTGCTGCTCAGCCTCGGATTCGGCCCGGTCAAGCCGGACCAGGCGTGGAACACCGCCGTCAGCTTCGTCACCAACACCAACTGGCAGTCGTACTCCGGCGAGGCGACGATGGGCCATCTGGTGCAGATGGCGGGGCTCGCGGTGCAGAACTTCGTGTCCGCCGCCGTGGGCATGTGCGTCGCGGTCGCGCTGATCCGCGGATTCGCGCGCAGGAGGACCGGCGACCTCGGCAACTTCTGGGTCGACCTGACCCGGACCTGCCTGCGCGTCCTGCTGCCCATCGCCTTCGCCGGCGCGGTCGTCCTCATCGCGGGCGGGCTCGTCCAGAACTTCGGCGGCGGCCACCTGGCCGAGACGATCACCGGGACGCGGCAGCAGATCCCCGGCGGCCCCGTGGCGAGCCAGGAGGCCATCAAGGAACTCGGCACCAACGGCGGCGGATTCTACAACGCCAACTCCGCGCACCCGTTCGAGAACGCCGCCACCTGGACGAACTGGCTGGAGATCTTCCTGATCCTGCTGATCCCGGTCGCGCTGTGCCGGACGTTCGGCCGGCTGGTCGGCCAGAACCGGCAGGGTTACGCGATCCTCGCCGTGATGGGCACCATCGCCCTCGTCAGCGTCTCCCTGGTCAACGCCTTCCAGCTCATGCACCACGGCACGGTGCCGACCGCCGCCGGAGCGTCCATGGAGGGCGTGGAGGCGCGGTTCGGCGTCGCGAACTCGGCGACGTTCGCGGGCGCCACCACGCTGACGTCCACCGGCGCCGTCGACTCGTTCCACGACTCCTACACGAGCCTCGGCGGCATGATGACGATGCTGAACATGATGCTGGGCGAGGTCGCGCCCGGCGGCACCGGCTCCGGCCTGTACGGGATGCTCGTCCTCGCCGTCATCACCGTGTTCGTCGCCGGGCTGATGGTCGGCCGGACCCCCGAGTACCTCGGCAAGAAGATCGGCCCCCGCGAGATCAAGTTCGCCGCGATGTACTTCCTGGCGACGCCGCTGCTGGTGCTGACCGGGACGGCGGTCGCGATGGCCACCCCGGACGGGCGCGCCGGCATGCTCAACGCCGGCCCGCACGGCTTCAGCGAGGTGCTGTACGCGTTCACCTCGGCGTCCAACAACAACGGCTCGGCGTTCGCCGGGCTGACGGTGAACACCGTCTTCTACGACACGGCGCTCGGCCTCTGCATGGCGTTCGGCCGCTTCCTGCCGATCGTGTTCGTCCTGGCGCTGGCCGGGTCGCTCGCGCGGCAGGGCGCCGTCCCCGAGTCGGCCGGGACGCTGCCGACCCACCGTCCGCAGTTCGTCGGGATGGTCGTCGGCGTGACCGTCGTCCTGGTCGCGCTGACCTTCCTGCCCGCGCTCGCGCTCGGCCCGCTCGCCGAAGGGATCCGCTCATGACCACGCAGACGATCGAACCGGCCCCGCCGCGTCCGGCGGAACGCGGGCCCGGCGGCGGGCTGCTCGACCCCGGCCGGCTGCTCAGGTCGCTGCCGGACGCGTTCCGCAAGCTCGACCCGCGCACGCTCTGGCGCAACCCCGTCATGTTCATCGTCGAGATCGGCGCGGTGTGGACGACCGTCCTCGCGGCGCTCGACCCGTCCGCGTTCGGCTGGCTGATCGTCGCGTGGCTCTGGCTCACCGTCCTCTTCGCGAACATGGCGGAGGCGGTCGCGGAGGGACGCGGCAAGGCCCAGGCGGACTCGCTGCGCAAGGCCAGGACCGGCGTCGTCGCCCGCCGCCTCACCGGCCGGGCGGACGCCCCCGAGGAGCAGGTCCCCGCACCGGAACTGCGCCTCGGCGACCGCGTCGTCGTCGAGGCCGGGGACGTCGTCCCGGGCGACGGCGACGTGGTGGAGGGCATCGCCAGCGTGGACGAGTCGGCGATCACCGGCGAGTCCGCCCCGGTGATCCGCGAGTCCGGCGGCGACCGGTCCGCGGTGACCGGCGGGACGCGGGTGCTGTCCGACCGGATCGTCGTCGAGATCACCCAGGAGCCGGGCCGGTCGTTCGTCGACCGGATGATCGCGCTCGTGGAGGGCGCGAGCCGGCAGAAGACGCCCAACGAGATCGCGCTCAACATCCTGCTCGCCGCGCTCACCATCGTGTTCCTGCTGGCGGTCGCGACGCTCCAGCCGATGGCGATCTACGCGAAGGACGTCAACCCGGGCGTCCCCGACGGCCCGGCCCTCGGCGGGGACGGCGTGACCGGCATCGTCCTCGTGTCGCTGCTGGTCTGCCTGATCCCGACCACGATCGGGGCGCTGCTGTCCGCGATCGGGATCGCGGGCATGGACCGGCTCGTCCAGCGCAACGTCCTCGCGATGAGCGGGCGCGCCGTCGAGGCGGCCGGGGACGTCGGCACGCTGCTGCTCGACAAGACCGGCACGATCACGCTCGGCAACCGGCAGGCGGCCGGCTTCGTCCCGGTCGCCGGAGTGGCGGAGGACGAGCTGGCCGACGCCGCGCAGCTGTCCAGCCTCGCCGACGAGACGCCGGAGGGACGCTCGGTCGTCGTGTTCGCCAAGCAGCGGTACGGCCTGCGGGAGCGGACGCCCGGCGAGCTGGCCCACGCCACCTGGGTGCCGTTCAGCGCGCAGACCCGGATGAGCGGCGCCGACCTCGACGGCCCGCGCCGCATGCTGCGCAAGGGCGCGGCGGGCGCGGTCGCCGAATGGGTGCGCGAGCACGGCGGCGACGTCCCGTCCGACCTGGCCGGGATCGTGGACGGCATCTCCGCGTCGGGCGGCACCCCGCTCGTCGTGGGGGAGCGGTCGGACGGCGCCGCGCGCGTCCTCGGCGTCGTCCACCTGAAGGACGTCGTGAAGGACGGCATGCGGGAGCGGTTCGACGAGATGCGCCGGATGGGCATCCGCACCGTGATGATCACCGGCGACAACCCGCGCACCGCCCAGGCCATCGCCGACGAGGCGGGGGTGGACGACTTCCTCGCCGAGGCCCGCCCCGAGGACAAGCTCGCGCTGATCAAGCGGGAGCAGGAGGGCGGCCGGCTCGTCGCGATGACCGGGGACGGCACCAACGACGCGCCCGCGCTCGCGCAGGCCGACGTCGGCGTCGCGATGAACACCGGCACGTCCGCCGCCAAGGAGGCGGGGAACATGGTCGACCTCGACTCCGACCCGACCAAGCTCATCGAGATCGTGGAGATCGGCAAGCAGCTGCTGATCACGCGCGGCGCGCTGACGACGTTCTCCATCGCCAACGACGTCGCCAAGTACTTCGCGATCATCCCGGCGCTGTTCGCGGGCCTGTACCCGGGGCTCGACGCGCTGAACGTCATGCGGCTGCACAGCCCGCAGTCGGCGATCCTGGCCGCGGTCGTCTTCAACGCGCTGGTGATCGTCGCGCTGATCCCGCTGGCGCTGCGCGGGGTGTCCTACCGGCCGGGCGGCGCGTCCCGGCTGCTGTCGCGCAACCTCGGCGTGTACGGGCTGGGCGGCCTCGTCGCCCCGTTCCTCGGCATCAAGATCATCGACCTGCTCGTCCAGTTCCTTCCGGGGGTGTCCTGACATGAGGTTTCCCGCTTGGCTCCGGGTGCATCTGGCCGCCGTGCGAGCGCTGCTCGTGCTGACCGCGGTGCTCGGCGTCGCCTACCCGCTGGCCGTCTTCGCCGCCGGGCGGCTGCCCGGCCTGGACGGCCACGCCGACGGCTCGCTCGTCACGTCCAGCGGCCGGACGGTCGGCAGCGAGCTGATCGGCCAGTCGTTCACCGGCGCGGACGGCGAACCGCTGGGACGCTACTTCCAGAGCCGTCCGTCCGCCGGCGACTACGATCCGGCCGCGTCCGGGGCGAGCAACCTCGGCCCGGAGGACGTCGTCGACACCCTGCCCGATCCCGCGCTGGCCGCGGCCGGCGAGGAGGACGAGAACGCCGCCCAGAGCCTCCTCACCCAGGTCTGCGAGCGCAGCAAGGCGGTCGGCGAGTTCAACGGGGTGAGCGGGGCGCGCCCGTTCTGCACGCCCGGCGGCGCCGGCGCGGTACTGGCCGTCTTCGGACACCGCACCCCGGACGGGACGGTCCCGCATCCGACCCGCGTCGTCAGCGTGAACGAGGCGCAGGGCGCGGTGAAGGCGCCGTTCGTCGCGTCCTACAAGGGCGTCAAGGTTGACCTGGCCCGCTTCGGCGAGGACTACGCGAAGGGCCTGATCGTCCCCGTCCGGGGCGACGCGCCGGCCGACCCCGCCGTCCCGCCCGACGCGGTCACCGCGAGCGGCAGCGGCCTCGACCCGCACATCTCCCCGGCCTACGCCGACCTCCAGGTCACCCGGGTCGCCGAGACGCGCGGCGTCCCGGCCGCGCGGGTCGAGCGGCTCGTCCAGCAGAACACGACCGGACGCGCCCTCGGCTTCATGGGCGAGCCGACCGTGAACGTGTTGAAGCTCAACCTCGCCCTGGACCGCGCGTACCCCTCCCGTTAGGGCCGGTGGCAGTGGCCCATCCCCGGTTCCGTGACCAGGCGCCGGGGGTGGGCCTGCCGGGGCGACGCATCACTTGATTGCCGACCGCCGGATTCAGCGCCCCTCCCAGAGCAAGCACTTCTTGAGGACGAATCGCGGGCCTTGCCTCCCACTCGGAAGCCGAAACGCAGGAACGGCAATTGCACGTCCGATTTCCGCACGTGCAAAGTCCGCACGTGCACGGTTACATAGGGTCCGGTTGCGCCCTGGACGTCGGCCCCGCGCGTCATGGGACATGACCCGCGAACCGTTGCCATGAACCGGTTCGCGCCCCTCGTGGAAAGGGCCTGCCAGCGTGGGCGTGGAGGACAACGGCGGGACCGGCCCCCGCACCGAGACCACGGACAGGCCGAAGTCCGGGGACCGCCCCTACACCCCACCGCCCGACAACCCCGGATCACCCGGCCAGCCGTCCCGCCTGGAAAGCCGTGCCCGCGCCCGCCAAGCCCAGGAACAGAACACCCCCGCCACCAGCGGCGCCCAAAGCGCAGCCGGACCCCGTGACACCAAGCCCGGCTCATCGCAGGCCGGAACCGAGAGCACGGGGACCCAAGGCAGACCGGACACCGGGCAGAGCGGCCCGCAGAACGCGGACCCGCGTTCACGCGACACCGGCGCCCGAACCGGCGGACCCTCTCCGGGCAGCCGCGACCGTCCTCAAACCCAGGGCACCGAACGGGAGACCGACACCCGCACCGAGCCGGCAGACAAGCCCGCTCCCCCCGCACAGCCGTACACCCTGCCGGCCGACAACCCCGGATCACCCGGCCAGCCGTCCCGCCTGGAAAGCCGCGCCCGCGCCCGCCAAGCCCAGGAACAGAACACCCCCGCCACCGCCCCGGAGACCGGCGACACCGACGACGGCCCAGCGTCCTCGCCCGAAGCAGCGGAACCGGGCGACCCACAGCCCATTTCCGAACAGCAACCCCTGTCCGAAGAGACCGCCGAGAATCACGGGACGCAAGAACCTCGCGCCGAAGCCGATGGCGACCGTGGTAAGAAAGCCGAGGACGACGGCACCGAGCAGGACCTGAACGAGACAAATGAGACCAACCCGGAGGCCCACGCCAATCCCATTCTTTCCGACGTGTACACCGACGGCAGCGGCCAAGTACACGTCGAAGCCCGGTATGGACGAGAGCAGACGGCCCGGCCCGGCACCGAGTCGGCACGGAACGAACCCGAAACGACAGAACCCGCGGAACTCCCGACCCGCGAAGACCTCGACCCCGCGGGAGCCCAAGCCGGCGACGCCGGCCGCGGCGAACCCCGCGACCCCGACGACGACCCCGCTTCCCGCGACTATCAGGAGAGCGACCCCGACAGTCCATCTCCCGGGCGAGACAGCCTCCGCAGGTTCCTCAACACTGCAAGTGACGCGAAGGATGCGACGAACACATACTCAGAAACAGCTCAGAAGAACCTGGAGCGCGTGCAGCCAACAGGTCAGCTAAGTAGTGCGCGTCCCGAAAACGATCAAATGAGGTCGTCCGATCAGAGCGCCAATGTTGGTGATGCAGTGGTCGGGGCTGTCGGAGCGGCGATCGTCGTAACTGAGGTCGTCCGCTCCATCGTCAATCTTGCACGGCAAGCAAGAGGGAGAGAACATGCCGATAACTGATGAGCAGGTAGCGGTACTCCGCGCCCAACTGACCGGGAACCGCGAGGAGCACCTTAGGTTGATGGGGCAACTCGATTCCAACGAAGCCAACGTTTCCTACACGGCGTTGGTCGCCGCGGCCTTCATCGAGGCAGCCGAGCGACGCTTCATTGAAGACGGCAAAGTCGCCGACGATGCAGAGGTCATCGACTTCGTTGCCAAGGTGCGCGAGACGAACGACGAATCTTCCCGGCTGATAAAGCCGCAGATCGCGGAGAGTATGATACTCGATTTGCTCGGCAAAGGTGCCATGGTCGACGCTGATCCAGACACGAGGTTCGGCCATCAGACCGTCCTTCTCGCGGCGATGGTGGGCGAGGAGCGGTTCACCTCAACCGAACTCGACGCATTTCTGCACAATGCTCGATCGCTTGCGGACGAGTTGCTCGGGTAATGGATTATTCGGCTGTCCGTATTGGTGAGGAGAACATCCTGGCGTTGCGGGCCTTTCTGCTGGAGGGGCCGGAGGCGTGGGTGGCCCTGGAAGAGAAGATCCAGGCGGATGATGAGACGGCGGCCGGGTACATGTCGCTGCTCTACGGGGCGTTCTGTGTCGCGGTGCGGCGGAGGTTCTCGCCGAGGTACACGGTGGGCGAGGTCGTCAGGCTCGTGGCGGACGTGCGGATCAGGGCGGAAGAGGACGCGGGGCTGGTCAACGCGCTCGTGGCCGAGGACATGATCCGCCGTGTCGTCGGTGCGCCTCCGCTCGAAGACGGCGGGCCGGATGACGTACGGGCCGTGCTGTACGCCGAGGTCTTCGTCCTGCTGTACCTCGTCGGTGAAGCGGACTTCGATGGGGCGGGGCTGGAGCAGTTCATCGACGAGGCGACCGCCTACACCAGGCAGTGGCTTGCCGCACGCCGGAACGAGCCGGCCGAGCAGCGCTAGGCGCGGCGGCGCGACTTCTAGACAGGATCGTCTACATGGCCAAGAACCACTCTGGCTGGCGCGAATCCGTTCGCGGCAACCCCGATGGCCACTGTGTCGAAGTGGGCCGGGCGTCCGATGGCACGATCGGCGTCCGGGACGCCAAGCTGTACGGCACTGGCCCGAACCTTCTGCACGGGCTTCGCACGCGAAATCGCTGACCCCGACATCGTCGGTGAGCTGGGATTCTTGGCGGTCGGGGCCAGGGTGGCGTTGAGCGTTAGGGCTGGTAGCGGTAGCCCATGCCCGGTTCCGTCAGCAGGTGCCGGGGGTGGGACGGGTCGCTCTCCAGCTTGCGCCGCAGTTGAGCCATGTACTGGCGCAGGTAGTGGGTCTCGCTCTTGTACGCCGGGCCCCACACCGTCGCGAGGAGCTGCTGCTGCGCGACGAGCTTGCCGGGATTGCGCAGCAGAACCTCCAGCAGCCGCCATTCGGTCGGCGTCAGGTGCACGCCGCCCGACACCGTCTTGGCGGCCAGATCGATCGTCCGCTCGCCCACCCGGACCGGCGCGACCGGCTCGCTGGGCGAGGTCCGGCGCGACACGGCACGGATGCGGGCCACCAGTTCCTCGATGTCGAACGGCTTGGTGACGTAGTCGTCGGCGCCCGCCTCCAGCGCCTCGACCTTGTCGTGGCTGCCCGCCCGGCCCGACAGGACGACGATCGGGACCTCCGTCCAGCCGCGCAGCCCGTGGATGACCTCGATGCCCTCCAGGTCGGGCAGGCCCAGGTCGAGGACGACGAGGTCGGGATGCCACGAACCGGCCCGGCGCAGCGCGGTGGTGCCGTCGGCGGCGACCTCCACCTCGTAGTCGCGGGCGCGCAGGTTGATCCGCAGCGCCCGCAGCAGCTGGGGTTCGTCGTCGACGACGAGGACGCGCGTCATGGCGTCTCCTTCCGGTGCACGGGCAGTGAGACGATCATCGTGAGGCCGCCGCCCGGAGTGTCCTCGGGGATCAGCTCCCCGCCCATCGCCTCCGTCAGCCCGCGGGCCAGCGCCAGCCCGAGCCCGACGCCGGTGTGGTTGTCGCGGTCGCCGAGCCGCTGGAACGGCAGGAACGCCCGCTGCCGCTCGCCCGGCGGGATGCCGGGGCCGCGGTCGGCGATCCGCAGCTCCACCCGGTCCCGGATCGCGCCCGCCGTGATCAGCACGGGCCCGCCGGACGGGGCGTGCCGCAGCGCGTTGCCGATGAGGTTGACGAGGACCCGCTCCAGCAGGGCCGGGTCGGCGGCGACCTCGGGCAGGTCGGTGCCGAGCCGCACCGACACCTCGCCGCCGGGGTCGTCGCCGCCGAGATCGTCGAGGGCGCGCGGCACGACCTCGTCCAGGGCCAGCGGCCGGGCGGCGATGCCGAGCACGCCGGCCTGGAGCCGGCTCATGTCGAGCAGGTTGGCGACCAGCCGGTCGAGCCGGTCCAGGGAGAGCCGCGCGGTGTCGAGCAGTTCGGCGCGCTCCTCGTCCGTCCAGGCGATCGACGTGCCGGTCAGGCTGTCCACCGCGGCCTTCGCCGAGGCCAGCGGGGTGCGCAGGTCATGGCTGACGGCGTTCAGCAGGGCCGTCCGCATCTTGTCGGCGGCCTCCAGCGGGCGCGCCCGCTCCGCCTCCGCGCGCAGCCGCTGCTGCCGCAGCGCGCCCGCCGCCTGCACCGCGAACGCCTCCAGGACGCGCCGGTCCCCGGCCGGCATCGGACGGCCCCGGATCGCCAGCGTCAGATCGTCCCCGACCGGGATCTCGGCGTCGCCGTCGCCGGGCGCGCCGCACGGCCGGCCGCCGACGGTCGCGACGATCCGCCAGTCGTCCTCCTCCGCCGGACGCTCCAGCAGCGTGACCGAGGTGAGCCCGAACGTCTCCCGCAGCCGCCCGAGCACCGCGTCCAGCGCGTGCTCGCCGCGCAGGACGTCCCCCGCCAGCGTCGACAGGACCTCCGCCTCCGCGCCCAGCCGCGCCGCCTCCCGGGAGCGGCGCGCGGCACGGTCCACCACGACGCTCACCCCCATCCCGACCAGCACGAACACCGCCAGCGCCAGCAGGTTCTCCTCCGCGGCGACGGTGAAGCGGTGCACGGGCGGGGTGAAGAACCAGTTCAGCAGCAGGAACCCGAAGACGGCCGTGAACAGCGCCGCCCGCATCCCGCCGACGAGCGCGATCGCGACCACCGCCGCCAGGAAGAACAGGATGTCGGACGGCAGCGAGATCGCCGGGCGCGCCTCCAGCAGCCCGAACGTCAGCAGCGGCAGCCCCGCCAGCGCCAGCAGGAACCCGCCGAGCCGGCGGCTCACCGACAGGCCCTGCTCCCGGCCCGGACGCCCCACCCCGCGCCGCGCCTGGTCGTGCGTGACCATGTGCACGTCGATCGAGCCGGACCGCGCCGTCGTGGTCACCCCGATGCCGGGCCGCAGCAGCTGCGCGAACCGTCCCCGCCGCGACACCCCGAGGACCAGCTGCGTCGCGTTCACGCCGCGCGCGAAGTCCAGCAGGGCCCGCGGGACGTCGTCGCCGACGACCTGGTGGTAGGTGCCGCCGAGGCCCTCCACGATCTGCCGCTGCCGCGCCAGGTCGCCCGGCCGGGCCCCGGCGAGGCCGTCGCCGCGCGCGACGTGCACGGCGAGCAGGTCCGCGCCCTTCGACCGGGCCGCGATGCGGGTGGCGCGGCGCAGCAGCGCGGCGCCCTCCGGGCCGCCGGTCAGCGCGACCACGATCCGCTCGCGCGCCTCCCACGTCCCGCCGATGCCGTGGTCGGCGCGGTACCGGTCGAGCTGGTCGTCGACCTTGCCGGCGAGCCACAGCAGCGCCAGCTCCCGCAGCGCGGTCAGGTTGCCGACCCGGAAGTAGTTGGACAGGGCCGCGTCGACCTTCTCGGGCCGGTAGACGTTGCCGTGCGCCATCCGCCGCCGCAGCGCCTCCGGGGCCATGTCGACCAGCTCCACCTGGTCGGCGCGGCGGACCACCTCGTCCGGCACGGTCTCCCGCTGCGGCACCCCGGTGATCTGCTCGACGACGTCGTTGACCGACTCCAGATGCTGGACGTTCACCGTGGAGACCACGTCGATTCCGGCGTCCCGGATCTCCTCGACGTCCTGCCACCGCTTGGCGTGCCCGGCGCCGGGCGCGTTCGTGTGCGCCAGCTCGTCGACGAGCACGACCGCCGGGGCGCGTTCGATCACCGCGGCCACGTCCAGCTCGGTGAACTCGGCGCCGCGGTACGCGAGGGCCTTGCGCGGGACGATCTCCAGGCCGTCCAGCAGCGCCTCGGTGCGCGGCCGGTCGTGCGTCTCGACGTACCCGACGACCACGTCGGTGCCGCGCTCTGAGCGCCGCCGCGCCTCCGACAGCATCGCGTAGGTCTTGCCCACGCCCGGGGCCGCCCCCAGGTAGACGCGGAGCTGCCCCCTGGCCATACCCCCATCCTTTCCCAGCCGAAGACCCACCCTCCGGTGGGGGTTCGCCTGGGACTCAACGCCCGGAACGCACGTCGCTATCCCGTCTTGACGCATTCCATACGCCGCCGGACGGAGCAGGACGATCCGCGCGGTAGCGTTTCGGTCGGCGGAACAGGACCGCCCGTCCTCCAGTGAGCGCCCGTGCGAACCCTGATCATCGACAACTACGACTCGTTCACGCACAACCTCGTCCAGTACGTGGCGGAGGCGGGCGCGGAGCCCGTCGTCCTCCGCAACGACGAGGCGGAGTGGAGCCCCGGCCTGCTGCGCCCGTTCGACAACGTCGTCATCTCGCCGGGCCCGGGTTCGCCGGAGCACGCCGCGGACTTCGGGATCTGCGCGGCCGTGATCGAACACGCGCGGGTCCCGCTCCTCGGCGTGTGCCTCGGCCACCAGGGGATCTGCCACCACTTCGGGGGACGCGTCGTGCCCGCCCCCGAGGTCCGGCACGGGCTGCCGTCATGGGTGGAGCACACGGGCGACGACCTCTTCCAGGGCGTCCCGTCGCCGTTCGCGGCGGTGCGGTACCACTCGCTGGTCGTGGACGGCCTGCCGCCCGTGCTGGAACCCGTGGCGTGGACGTCCGACGGCGTCCTGATGGGCGTGCGGCACAGGCGGAGACCGATCTGGGGCGTCCAGTTCCACCCGGAATCGGTGTGCACCGAGCACGGCCGGCGCATCGTCGCGAACTTCCTGGCGCAGGCCGGACCGGTCACGGCGCCGCCGCGCCGCCGCGCGCCGCCCGTGCCGGAGGCGCGGTCCAAGCCGTTCAAGGTGATCGCGCGCCGGCTCCGGGCACCGGCCGTGGCCGAGGACGTCTTCGGCGCGCTGTTCGCCTCGTCCGAGCGGGCGTTCTGGCTGGACAGCAGCCGGACCGGCGAGCACGGCGGCCGGTTCTCCTTCATGGGGGACGCCGGCGGGCCGCTGGCGCGGTTCGCCGCGTTCGACGTGGCGGCCGGAGCCGTGACGGTCGAGTCGGCGAGCGGACGGACGCGGATCGACCGCGCGTCCTTCTTCGACTGGCTCGACGCCGACCTGCGCTCGCACGCGGCCGAGACCCCCGACCTGCCGTTCGGCTTCGCGCTCGGCTGGGTCGGCTACCTCGGCTACGAGCTCAAGGCCGAGACGGGCGGCGCGCGGGCGCACCGCTCCCCGCACCCCGACGCCGCCCTGGTCTTCGCCGACCGGGCGCTGGCGTTCGACCACCGCGACGGCGCGGTCCACCTGCTCGCCCTCTGCCCGGCCGGCGACGAGCGCGCCGCGCTGGCCTGGCTGGACGGCACGGAGTCCCGGTTGGCGGACCTCGCCGCGCCCGCACGGCCGCCCGGCCCGGTCGCCGCGCCGCCGGGGCTCGCGCTGCGGCACGACCGCCGGGCCTACCTCGGCAAGATCGCGGAGAGCCGCCGGGAGATCATCGCCGGGCAGACCTACGAGGTGTGCCTGACCAACATGCTCACCGGCGCGGTGCGCGCCGACCCGTGGGACCTCTACCGCAGGCTCCGGCGGAGCGACCCGGTGCCGTTCGGGGCGCTGCTGCGGTTCGGCGACCTGGCGGTGCTGAGCTCCTCGCCGGAGCGCTTCCTGCGCGTGTCGGCGGACGGGGAGGCCGAGTCCAAGCCGATCAAGGGCACCCGGCCGCGCTCGCCCGACCCGGCCCGGGACCGGCGGCTCCGCGCGGACCTGGCGTCCAGCGCCAAGGACCGCGCGGAGAACCTCATGATCGTCGATCTCGTCCGGCACGACCTCGGCGGCGTCGCCGAGACCGGGTCGGTCGCCGTCGACCCGATCTTCGAGGTGGAGAGCTACACGACCGTCCACCAGCTGGTCAGCACGGTCCGGGCGAGGCTCCGCCCGGACGTCTCGGCGGTGCGGTGCGTGCGGTCGGCGTTCCCCGGCGGCTCGATGACGGGCGCGCCGAAGATCCGCACCATGCGGATCATCGACCGCCTGGAGGAGGGGCCGCGCGGCGTGTACTCGGGCGCGCTCGGCTACTTCTCGCTGTCCGGGGCGGCCGACTTCAGCATCGTGATCCGCACCGCCGTGCTCTCGCCGGGGCGCGTCGAGTTCGGCATCGGCGGCGCGATCACCGCGCTGTCGGACCCGGCCGCCGAGTTCGAGGAGACCGCGGTCAAGGCGGCCCCGCTGCTGCGCCTCCTCGGCCTGCCCTTCCCCGGGGCGGCCCGCGCGGACGCGCCCGACCGCGTCCCCGGCTGAGCGTCGCCGGCGGGCGGGAGCGCGCCCTCCCGCCGCCGGCCCTCGGCGGGTCGGCGGCGGGTCGGCGGCGGTCGTCAGCCGGCGAACGTGAACCAGTTGAGGTTGACGAAGTCGGCGGGCTGGCCGCTGCTGAAGGTGATGTAGACGGTGTGGGCGCCGGTCACGCCCGTGATGTTGGCGGGGACCGTCCGCCAGCTCTGCCAGCCGCCCGTCCCGGCGATGGCGAAGCTGCCGAGCACCTGGCCCGTCGGGCTGTCCAGCCGGGCCTGCACCAGGCCGCTGACCCCGGCCGCCGCGCCCGACGCGACCCTCGCCTGGAACTGCGTCGCCGGGGCGCCGCCGAAGTCGACGTTGTCGTAGCGCAGCCAGTCGCCGTCGCCGATGTGGCCGACGTCCTGGCCGCCTCCGGCGTCGGTCGTGGCTTCGAGTTGCGTGCCCGACTGGGCCTGGCGGCTCTCCGCCTGGATGGTCGAGCGGGCGTCCACCGTGTCGCCCGTGGGCGGGGTGCCGGAGTCGCCGCTCTGCCAGACCGCGACGTAGTCGACGACCATCGGCCGTCCCGAGACGGTGTCCGCGGTGGGCGTGCCGTGCCCGGCGACGCCGTTGGGGAAGGCGCCGCCCATGGCCACGTTGAGCAGCAGGAAGTAGCCGCCGTGCCCGGTCATGTTCGCCCACGTCCCGGCGTCGAGCTGGCTCTGGCTGACGCTGTGGAACTGCTGGCCGTCCACGTACCAGCGCAGCTGGGCGGGGCTGACGCTGCGGTCCCACTCGAAGCGGTAGGTGTGCATGCCCGCCTGGCAGGACGTCCCCGGGCAGGCGCGGCTGGCGCCGATCCCGCTCGTCTCGTTGCACGCGCCGCCCGGGTTCGTCCCGCAGTGCAGGACGCCCCAGACCGAGTTGATCCCGTTGACGTTCTCCATGATGTCGAACTCGCCGATCGCCGGCCAGTTCTGGTAGTTGCCCCGGTACGGGGAGCCCAGCGCCCAGAACGCGGGCCAGTAGCCCAGGGCTTGGGCGCCCGTGACGTCGGGCATCTGGATCCGTCCCTCGATGCGCAGGACGCGGCCGTCCGCGGGCTTGAAGTCGGTGCGCCGGGTCTCGATGCGGGACGACGTCCACTCGCCCGAAGCGGTCCTGACCGGCGTGATCCGCAGGTTGCCGCCGCCGTCCAGGCTGACGTTGCCGGGGTCGGCGGTGTAGTTCTGGATCTCGCCGGTGCCCCAGTTGCCGGGGCCTCCCGGGTAGCCGTGGCCGGTGTCGATGATCCAGTTCGCCGCCGCGGGGGACTGCCCGGCCGCGCCGTCGAAGTCGTCGCTCCAGACCAGGCTCCAGCCCGACGGGGGCGGCGGGACGGACGCGCCGGCCGGCGGCGTCACCGTGGCGGCGATCACCGCCGGCAGCGCGGCGGCGAGCACGGCGAGGACGGATCTGCGCCAGAGCCTTGGACGTCTCGGTGGGGTCATGGCGGGGGGACCTCCAGAGTGGGGGCGGGAGCAAGCGCGGGGTGCCTGCCTCTGGTCGGCCTCAATGTCACCCGCCCGAACCGCTCCGTCAAGACCCAAGAGAGCGCTCTCTCGACTGCCCCGACCGGTCTTCCCGCTGACCAGCACCCATCGGTGCGCACCATGGCAGCGGCTGCCGGGAAATCGCTCTCTCGCCGCGTCCGGCCGCCCCGCCCGCCGGGGACGCGTGGCATTGTGTGCGGTGGCGTCGCATCCGGCGGCGGCGTCCGGTGGGGAGGCGGCATGAGACGTCCCACGCTGGAGGCCGTGGCGGCCAGGGCCGGAGTGTCCCGGGCCACGGTGTCGCGCGTGGTCAACGGCTCGGCCACCGTGAACCCGGAGATCCGCGCGGCCGTCCTGCGCGCCGTCGACGAACTCGGCTACATCCCCAACCCGGCGGCCCGCAGCCTGGTGACCCGGCGCACCGGATCGATCGGGCTGGTCGTCTCCGAGCCGCCCGCCCGGGTGTTCTCCGACGACCCGTTCTTCTCCCTGGTCGTCCGCACCGTGAGCCAGGAGCTGGAGGCCGCCGACAAGCAGGTCGTGCTCATGATGCCCTCCTCGCCGGCGGGGCAGAGCAGGGTCGAGCGGTACGTCGCGGGCCGGCACGTGGACGGCGTCATCCTGCTCTCCCAGCACGGCTCCGACCCCCTGCCCGCAGCTCTCCTGCGGACGGGCGTCCCCGTGGTGTCGCACGGCCGCCCAGTGTCCACGGCCAGGCCGCCGTACTGCGACGTCGACAACGTCGGGGGCGCGCGGGCCGCCGTGGAGCACCTCCTGGCCGGGGGGCGGCGGCGCATCGCCGCCATCACCGGCCCGCTCGACATGTCCGCGGGCCTGGACCGGCTGGCCGGCTACCGCGAGGTCCTCTCCGGCAACGGCCGCCGGTCCCTGGCCGCGATCGGGGACTTCACCCGCGAGTCGGGGGCGGACGCGATGCGCCAGCTCCTGGAGGACGACCCCGGCCTCGACGCGGTGTTCGCCGCGAGCGACCTGATGGCGTCCGGCGCCCTGCACGCGCTGCGGAGGGCGGGCCGCCGCGTCCCCGACGACGTCGCCGTCGTCGGCTTCGACGACATCGCCGGCGCCCGGTTCACCGACCCGCCGCTCACCACCGTCCGGCAGCCGATCGCCGAGGTGGCCCGCGCCATCGTCCGGATGCTGCTGACCGGTGCCGACGGCGGGGCCGATCCGGAGATCTTCCCTACCGAACTGATCGTCCGCGACTCCGCCTGAGCCCTGTCCGGCAGCGCGTGCGGCGCGCCGGGGAGCCCATCGCACGGTCGTGGAGCCCTCCTGCCTGGAAAAAGATGGTATCGATCTATTGAATATATTCATTAGGCCCCTTAAGTTGGTGCGCCATCAGGACGCGTCGCCGCCGAAGGGGTCAGGGCATGGCTGAATGGACCATCGACATCGCCGTCGCCGAGCTGCTGCGCCGCGAGCGCGACCGCGAGGACGGGGGCAAGGTCACCGAGCGGTGGCCGGACCTCGACCTCGGCACCGCCTACCGGATCCAGGACACCGTGCTGGACCGCAAGGTGCGCGCCGGGGAGGCCGTCGTCGGCGTGAAACTCGGCCTGACCTCGCGCGCCAAGCAGCGCCGCATGGGCGTCGACGTCCCGCTGACCGGCTGGCTCACCGACGCGATGACCCTGGCGCCCGGCGAGCCGGTGCGCGTCGGGGAACTCATCCACCCGCGCGCCGAACCGGAGATCGCGTTCGTCATGGGCGAGCGGCTGAGCGGCCCGGACGTGACGGCGGAGCAGGCGATGCGGGCGGTCGGGAGCGTGCACGCCGCGTTCGAGGTCATCGACAGCCGCTTCCGCGACTTCGACTTCGCCCTGCCCGACGTCGTCGCCGACAACGCGTCCTCAAGCCGGTTCGTCGTCTCCGACCGGCCCGTCGCCCCCGGCGGCCTGGACCTGGCGAACGAGAAATGCCGGCTGGACGTCGACGGGAGCACCGTCGACACCGCGACCGGCGCGGCCGTCCTCGGCCACCCCGGCAACGCCCTCGCGCTCGCCGCGAACGGCCTGGCCGAGCGCGGCCTCGCCATCGAGCCCGGCTGGATCGTGCTGACCGGCGGCCTCACCGACGCCCATCCACTGCGACCCGGCGGGACCGTCTCCGCCGAGTTCGCCTCACTCGGAGCCCTGTCCCTCACCGGAACCCAGTGACGACCTTGCCGCGCCTGGCGCGCCTCCTCCCAGGAGTACACATGTCCCTTCTCCATCGCGACCACCACGGTCGCCGCTCCGGCCGGCTCGCCGCGGGCGCGGCCGCCGCGGCGCTGGCCCTGACGGCCCTCAGCGGCTGCGGTTCCGGCTCCGCGGAGGTCTCCTCCGACGGCACGGCGGAGGTGAAGCTCGGCGTCATCCCGATCATCGACATCGCCCCGGTGAAGCTCGGCATCACCAAGGGCGTGTTCGCCCGCCACAAGCTGAAGGTCACCACGCAGGACGCGCAGGGCGGCGCCGCCATCGTGCCCGCCGTGGTCAGCGGCGACTTCCAGTTCGGCTACTCCAACATCGTCAGCCTGCTCGTCGCCCGGGAGAAGGGCGTCCCGGTGACGATGGTGTCGATCGGCGCCCGCGCGTCCGACGACCCGATGGACGACGGGTCCGGCCAGCTGATGACCCGCGACGCCGAGATCGCGAAGGTGGCCGACCTCAAGGGCAGGAAGATCGCGGTCAACACCCTCAAGGGCATCAACGAGGTCGCGGTCGCGTCCGTCCTCAAGAAGAACGGGCTGCAGCGCGGCGACGCCAAGCTGGTCGAGATGCCCATCCCGAACATGCCCGCGGCCCTGAAGAACGGGCAGGTGGACGCCGCGATGCTCAGCGAGCCGTTCATCACGGTCGCCGCGGGGCAGGGCGCGAAGCCGCTGCCGGTCAGCTACGCGGGCATGGGCGCGAACCTGCCGTTCGCGGGCTGGTTCGCGTCCAAGCAGTACGCGGCGCAGAACCCCGACGTCGTGAAGAGGTTCACCGCCGCGCTGAAGGAGTCCATGGCCTACGCCGAGGCCCATCCGGACGAGGCCCGGGAGGCGCTGAACGGCTACCTGAAGCTGGAGCCCGGCCTCAGCGGCAAGGTGACCCTGCCGGGCTGGAACCCGGAGGCGGGGAAAGCGGAGATCGCGCCGCTCGCGCAGCTCACCGTCGACGCCGGCCTCATCGGCGGCACCCGCCCGCTCGACGAGCTGCTCGACCGGTGACATGACCAGGACCATGCAGATGATCACGAACGGGCGGCGGCCCGCCCCGGCCGGACGGCCCGCGCCGGCCGCGGCCGGGCCGCGCCGCCGCCGGGGCGGCGGGTTCGTGCCCGACTGGCTCCTCGGCCCGATCGGCATCGCCGCCTTCGTCGTCCTGCTCGAAGCGGTGCCGAGGATCGGCGTCGTCTCGCCGGACGAGCTGCCCCCGTTCAGCGCCATCGTCCGCGCGCTGGCCGACGAGGCCGGCACCGGAGAGTTCTGGGGCGCGCTGCTCGACACGCTCCGCGGCTGGGGCTACGGGCTGGCCATCTCGCTCGCGGCCGGGCTCGGCCTCGGCCTGCTGATCGGCAGCGTGCCGTTCCTGCGCGAGGCCACCGCCTCGACCATCGAGTTCCTCCGCCCGATCCCGTCGGTCGCCCTCGTCCCGCTGGCCGTGCTGCTGTACGGCACGCGGCTCGGCTCCACGCTCATGCTGGTCGTGTACGCCGCGACCTGGCCCATCCTGCTCCAGGCCGTCCACGGGGTGCAGGACGTCGACCCGGTGGCGCGGGAGACCGCGGCCACCTTCCGGTTCTCCCGGTGGGCCCGGCTGCGGCACGTGGTCTGGCCGACCGCGCTGCCGTACCTGATGACCGGCGTGCGGCTCGCCGCCTCGGTGGCGCTGATCCTGGCCGTCGCGGGCGAGCTCATCATCGGCGCGCCGGGGCTCGGCAGCCAGATCGCGCTGGCCCAGGCGAGCAACGCCGTCCCCGAGATGTACGCGCTGATCCTCGTGACCGGCGCGCTCGGAGTCGGCGTGAACCTGCTCACCCGGGCGCTGGAGCGGCGCGTGCTGGCCTGGCACACCTCCGTCCGGACGGAGGTGCCGGCATGAGGACCGCCCTGCGCGGCGCCGTCCGCCTCGGCTACGTGCTCGGGCTCCCCGCGCTGCTGCTGGCGCTCTGGTGGGTGCTGACCGCGCAGAGCACGAGCTTCTACTTCCCCCCGCTGCGCACCATCCTGAGCGCCTTCGGCGAGACGTGGTTCTCCGGACGGATCGTCGACGACGTGCTGCCGAGCGTCCTGCGCCTGGCCGCCGGGTACCTCGGCGCCGTGGTGCTCGGCGTGGGCATCGGCGTCCTGCTCGGGTCCAGCCGCCGGACCAGGCTGCTGGCCGAGCCGGTGCTGGAGTTCTTCCGCGCGGTGCCGCCGCCGGTCCTGATCCCGGTGCTGATGCTGTTCACCGGCATCGGCGACACCATGAAGATCACCGTCATCGTGCTCGGCTCGCTGTGGCCGGTGCTGCTCAACACCGCCGAGGGCGTCCGCGCGATCGACGACGTGCTGGCCGACACCGCCCGCTCCTACGGGCTGACGGGCGCCGCCCGGGTGCGCCGCCTCGTCCTGCCGTCCGCCGCGCCGCAGATCGTCACCGGCATGCGGCAGGCGCTGTCGATCTCGATCATCCTCATGGTGATCAGCGAGATGTTCGCCAGTTCCAGCGGCCTCGGCTACACGATCGTCCAGTTCCAGCGCGGGTTCGAGGTCCCCGAGATGTGGAGCGGGATCCTGCTGCTCGGCCTCCTCGGGTTCGTGCTCTCGCTGCTGTTCGGACGGTTCGAGTCCCGCGTGCTCCGGTGGCACCGGGGGTGGCGCCAAGCCCAGAGAGGAAAGTCATGACCGGCACGGACATCGCGCCCCGCACCACGGCGGACGGCGCGCGCGGCCCCGCCCTGCTCGACGTGCGCGGGCTCCGCAAGACCTACCAGGCCGCCGACCGGACGGTGGAGGCGGTGCGCGACCTCACCTTCGGGATCGCCGCCGGCGAGCTCGCCTGCATCGTCGGGCCGTCCGGCGCCGGGAAGACCACCCTGCTGAAGTGCGTCGCCGGCCTGCTCGCGCCGAGCGGCGGCGAGGTGGTCCTGGAGGACCGCCCGGTGCACGGGCCGCCCGAGAACATGGCGGTCGTCTTCCAGGAGTACGGGCGCAGCCTGTTCCCGTGGATGAGCGTCCAGCAGAACATTGACCTGCCGCTGAAGCAGAAGAAGGTGCCGAAGCGGCGGCGCGCCGAACTGGTGGCGGACGCCCTGGAGGCCGTCGGCCTCGCCGACGCGGCGAACGCCTACCCGTGGCAGCTGTCCGGCGGGATGCAGCAGCGGGTGGCGATCGCCCGCGCCGTCGCCTACGAGCCGTCGGTGCTGCTCATGGACGAGCCGTTCGCCGCGGTGGACGCCCAGACCCGCGCGGAGCTGGAGGATCTCACCCGCGAGCTGTGGCGGCGGCTCGGCATGACGGTCCTGTTCGTCACCCACGACATCGAGGAGGCCGTCTACCTCGGGCAGCGCGTGCTGGTGCTGTCCGCCGCCCCCACGGTGATCATCGAGGACGTCGCGATCGACCTGCCCGCGGAACGGGAGCAGCTGGCGACGCGCTCCACCCCCCGGTTCGCCGAGCTGCGGGCGCGCGTCTACTCGCTCGTCCAGCAGGCGAAGACCTACCACGACGCCGACCCCGCGGAGCCCCGGCCGTGAGCGGCGTCTTCGCCCGCGGCGGCGATGCCCGCGGCGGCGATGCCCGCGGCGATGTCTTCGCGGGCACGCTCGCGGAGCTGACCTGGCACGAGGTCGACCGGGCCGCCAGGTCCGGGGCGGTCCTGCTCTGGGGCTTCGGCGTGATCGAGCAGCACGGCCCGCACCTGCCGACCGGAACCGACGTCTACCTGCCCGGCGCGCGGCTGCGCGGCGTCCGGGCGCTGCTGGCCGAACGCGGCGTGGAGGCGCTGATCGTCCCGCCCTACTACTGGGGCGTGAACGTCGTGTCGGGCGCCTTCCCCGCGTCCTACGGCGTGCGGCCCGAACTGATGCGCGAGGTCATGGCCGACCTCCTCGCCGGGATGGCGCGCGACGGCTTCCGGCACGTGTTCTGCTTCTCCGGCCACGGCGACGCGCTGCACAACCGCACCGTGTACGACGGCGTGCGGGCCGCGTCGGAACGCGCCCCCGTGGACGCGAGCTTCGTGACCGAACCCGCGCTGGCCCGCCGCATCGGCCTCGGCCTGGACGACCCGCACCTGACGCTCAGCGGGCCGGACGAGCCCCCGCCCGAAGGGCCGGTCGACGTCCACGCCGGACGGTGGGAGACGTCCCTGATGATGCACCTGCACCCGGGACTGGTGCGCGAGGACGTCCGCGCACGGCTGGAGCCCAGCGGCCTCGGGCCGAGCGAGCTGGCCGTCTGGCGCAAGGGGTTCGCCGACGCCCGCCGCGTCACCCCCGACGGCTATTTCGGCGACCCGGCCGCGGCCGGCGCCGATGAAGGACACCGCATCCAGGCGGCCTCCGTCGAGCAGGCCGCCGACGCCATCGCGCTCCGCCTGCGGCGCGCGGCGTCGTCCCACCCCCACGAAGGACGGAGGAACCATGGCTGAGATCAGCGTCGCCATGGCCGTGAGCCACGCTCCCGGCCTCACCGGCTGGTTCGACAAGGCGCCCGAGGCCGACCAGAAGACGGTCCTCGCCGCCTACGCCGAGATCCACGACGCCATCGTCGAGACCCGCACCGACGTGCTCCTGGTCATCGCCAACGACCACATCGCGAACGGATTCGTCAGCGACTACAACGACTTCACCTTCGGGCTGGCCGAACGGCACAGCGGCCCCGACGAGTGGTTCAAGCCGTGGCTGCGCGTCCCCGACTACGAGCTCCCCGGACGCCCGGACGTCGGCGAGGTCCTGTACGAGAGCGTCAAGGACTGCGCCCCGCGCGTCCGCGCCGTCCGCGAGAACCTGCGCTACGACGACAACCTCTCCGTCCCGACCACCATGGCCGGCCTCGTCTCGACGGGCGTCGCGGTCGTCCCCGTGCTGCAGAACTGCACGGTCCCGCCCGTCCCGGACGAGAAGGTCTGCTACGGGCTCGGCGCGACGCTCGGCGAGGCCGTCAGGACCCGCCTCCCGGACGGGCTGCGCGTCGGGCTGCTCGGCTCCGGCGGCCTGTCCCACGAGCCGGGCGGGCCCCGCTACCTGGAGATCGACGAGAAGTTCGACCGCTGGTGGATGGACCTGCTGGTGGAGGGCGACCACGAGCGGATCCTCGCCGACGTCACGTTCGAGCGCATGGAGGAGGCCGGCTCCGGCGGCACCTCCGAACTGCTGTCCTGGATGGTCGTGATGGGCGCGATCGGCCCCCGCCCGTGCGAGGCCCTCGGCTACGCCGCCGTCGACCAGTGGCGCTGCGGCTTCGGCGCCGTCCGCTGGGACCTGTCATGACCCCGCCGACCGGAGGAACGGACGCTCCCGAAATGGCACTCGAGCACTTCGACCCGCGGCTGCGGGCCAACGACCTCGTCCAGGAACTGAAATGGGACCGCGAGCTGCGCGCCCGGTTCGAGACGTCCGAGAAGGAGGTGCTGGACGCCTACCCGCTCACCCCCGCGGAGCGCGACGCGATCCGCGACCGCGACTTCCGGACGCTGTTCGAACTCGGCCTGCACCCCTACCTCCTCGGCCAGCTCGCGCGGCTGGTCTACGGGACGGGCGAGAAGGCCGGCACCTCCGGCGCCGCGACCGCGCTGATCAAGTCCCTGCTGGGGGACCGGTACGAGTCCTACATGGCGGAGCGCGGTGAATAACCCCCTGCCCGGCGCAGACCCCACCGGGGCCGAGCCGCGTCCGCGCACGCCGGTCATCGACGTCCACACGCACGCGATGCCGATGCCGTTCCTGCGGGAGCTGGAGCGCAGAGGGCTCGCCGACCTGTCCCGCAGCGCGGAGCGCGTGCTGAACCTCGACCCGGCCCTCTGCGGGCTCGCACCCGGATCCCCCATCCCGCTCGCCCCCGAGCAGCACGACATGGAGCTGCGGCTCGCGTCCCTGGCCGCCATGGGCGTGGACCACCAGGTCGTCGCCGCGCCGCCGTTCGTGTTCGCGTCCGAATCCGACGACGACGAGCTGGTCATGGAGGTCACGCGCCTCGCCAACGACGCGCTCGCGGAGTTCGCCGCGGGCTCCGGCGGCCGCCTCTCCGGCCTCGGCACGGTCCCGGTCGGCCACCCCGGCGCGGTGGCGGAGCTGACCCGCTGCCTGGACGAGCTCGGCCTCGCCGGCGCCACCATGGGCACCTTCGGCGGCGGCCGCGAACTCGACGACCCGGTCAACGAGGACCTGTGGAAGGCCCTCGACGCGCGGCGCTGCTTCACGCTGCTGCATCCGAGCCGCGTCTCGTCCCGCGACCGGCTCGCGGACTACCACCTGGTGCAGCTGCTCGGCTATCCCGTGGAGACGGCGCTGGCGACCGCCCGGCTGATCTTCGGCGGCGTCCTCGACCGGCACGACCTCGTCCTCTGCCTGGCGCACGGCGGCGGCTGCGTCCCCGCCGTCGGCGGGCGCCTGGACCTCGGCTGGCGGCGCAAACCGGTCGCGCGGGTGACGGACCGCGCGCCGAGCGACTACCTCCGCCGCCTCCTGTACGACACGGCGGTGTTCGACACCAGGGCCCTCGGCCGGCTCGTGGAGGACATGACGGCCGGGCACGTCCTGCTGGGCACCGACACGCCGTTCGACCTCGTCGACCACGACCCGCTGGAGACGGTGCGGGCATTGGGCGTGGACGCGGCGCGGGAGGCCGCCATCCTTGGGGGGAACGCCGCACGGCTGCTCGGACTGCGCGACTCCGGCGACCGTGCCGCACCACCCCTCCCGACCGCTGCCGAAGGACGTACACCATGAGCATCGACAGGCCCGCCGCAGACCTGCCCCGGCTCTCCCTCGCCGAGACCGTCGCCAAGCGGATCGAGGCGCGCATCGCGGAGGACGCGCTGCCGAACGGGCACCGCCTCGGCACCAGGGACAGCCTGCGCCGCGAGTTCGACGTGGCCGCCGCGACGTTCAACGAGGCGGTCCGGCTGCTGAGCGCCCGCGGCACGGTCTCCGTCCGCCCCGGCGTCAAGGGCGGGGTCTTCGTCGCGACCCCGCCGCCGCTGGTGCGGCTCGGCCGCAAGATGCTCGAACTCAGCGGGGACTCCGTCCCGGTCTCCGACTGCCTGGTGATGCGGGACGCCCTGGAGCCGCTGCTCGCCCGCGAGGCCATGCGGCACCGCACCGAGGCGGACATCACCGACCTGCGCCGCCTCGCCGGCGAGATGGCCGTGGCCGCGGACGCCGAGGGCGGCGTCGGCTACCTCGCCGCCAACTGGGCGCTGCACCGCCGGATCGCCGACATCACCCCGAACAAGGTCCTCCAGCACACCTACGTCTCCCTGCTGGAGTTCGTGGAGAACCGGCTGCGCGGCGTCACCCCCGACGAGCCCGCCACCCGCTACGCGGACGGCCCGGCCGTCCACCGGGAACTGGTGGAGGCCATCGCGGGCGACGACCCCGAGCGGCTGGACGCGGCCGTCGAGGCGCACAGCCGGCTGACCGCGGCCCGCGGGGGCGCCACATGACCGCGCTGCTCGTCATCGACATGCAGAACGACTACTGCCACCCCGACGGCGTGTTCGCCGGGGCGGGGCTGCGCGTCACCGGCCTGGACGGCCTCGTCCGGAACGTCAACACCCTCGCCGAAGCGGCCCGCTCCGCCGGACGCCCCGTCATCTGGGTGCGGATGGAATGGGCGGAGGACGCCGAGGTCGGGCTGCTCGCCGAACGGAGCCCGTTCCTGCGCGAGCGGGGCCTGCGGCGCGGAACCTGGGGCGCCGAACTCGTCGCCGGCCTCGACCGCGCCCCCGGCGACCACGAGATCGTCAAGCCGCGGTTCGACGCCTTCCACCGCACCGGCCTGGACGAACTGCTGCGCGACCTCGGCGTCCGGACCCTCGTCTTCGCCGGCGTCCGCACCGACTTCTGCGTCGAGTCGACCGTCCGCGCGGCCTTCTTCCGCGACCTGAGAGCGGTCGTGGCGCGGGAGGCCGTCGCCGGATACGTCGAGGACCTGCACCTCAACAGCCTCCGCCTGATGGGCACGGTCTTCGCCGACGTCGTCTCCGCGGACGACGCCGCCGCGGCGCTCGCCGCGCCGGGAGGCGTCCGATGCCGCTGATCGAGGTGACCCTGGTCGCCGGACGGACGCCCGAGCAGCTGCGCACCCTCATCAGCCGGCTGACCGACGCCGCCGAGGAGGCCGTCGGCGCGCCCCGGCCGAGCATCCGCGTCATCCTCCGCGAGGTGCCCGCCGCGCACTGGGCCGCCGGCGACGTGACCATCGAAGAACGCAACCAGGAGTAGCCATGGACCTGATCCGCCACGTCATCGACGGCCGGGAGACCGAGTCCCGCGACGGTGCCCGGTTCCCCACCGTCGACCCCTTCACCCAGCGGCCCTGGGCGGACGTCGCCCTCGGCGGCCGGGACGAGGCCGCCCTCGCGGTCACCGCCGCCCGCCGCGCGTTCGACGACGGCCCGTGGCCGCGCATGGGGTACGCGGAGCGCGGCGCGATCCTGCACCGGCTCGCCGACCTGATGGAGGCGAATCTCGACGCGCTGGCGCTCGCCGACACCACCGACATGGGCAAGCCCATCGCCGACACCCGCGGCAAGGACGTCCCGCGGTCGGCGGCCAACTTCCGGTTCTTCGCCGACCACGCGCGGCTGTCGGCCGCCGACGCGTTCCCGATGGACAGCGGCCACCACGCCTACACCCGCTTCGAACCGGCGGGCGTCGTCGCCGCCATCGCCCCGTGGAACTTCCCGCTGATGCTGGAGACCTGGAAGGTGGCCCCGGCCCTCGCCTGGGGCAACACGGTGGTGCTGAAGCCCGCCGAGCAGACCCCCGCGTCGGCGTCCCTGCTGGCGAAGCTGGCACTGGAGGCCGGGATGCCGCCCGGCGTGCTGAACGTCGTCCACGGTCACGGACCCGGATCCGCCGGCGAGGCGCTCACCACGGACCCGCGGGTCGACCGCATCACCTTCACCGGCGAGTCCGCCACCGGCCGCGCCATCGCCGCCGCGGCCGCCGCGAACCTCACCCCGGTCAGCTTCGAACTCGGCGGCAAGGGCGCCAACCTGGTGTTCGGCGACGCGGACCTCGACCTCGCCGTCTCCTGGTCGATCAAGGCCATCTTCAGCAACGCCGGGCAGGTCTGCCTGGCCGGCAGCCGCCTGTTCGTCCAGCGCGACGTCTACCAGGAGTTCCTGGACCGCTTCACCGCCGCCGCCGAGGCCCTCACCGCCGGCGACCCCAAGGACCCCGCGACCGAACTCGGCCCCCTCGCGTCCGCGGAGCACTACGCGAAGGTGACGTCCTACCTCGACACCGTCCCCGCCGACGGCGGCAAGATCGCCACCGGCGGCGCGGCCTCCGAGGGCCTGTTCGTGCGGCCGACGGTCGTCGTCGACGCGCCGCCCGCCGCCCGCGTGTGCCGCGAGGAGATCTTCGGCCCGGTGGCCGTCGTCACGCCCTTCGACACCGAGAGCGAGGCCGTCGCCGCGGCCAACGACACCCCGTACGGCCTGAACGCCATGGTCTTCACCGAGAACCTGTCCCGCGCGCACCGCGTCTCCGCCTCCCTGAAGGCCGGCACGGTCTGGACGAACTGCTTCTTCGTCCGCGACCTCCGAGCCCCCTTCGGCGGCGTCGGCGACTCCGGCCTAGGCCGCGAGGGCGGCACCTACAGCCGGGAGTTCTTCACCGAACCGAAGGCAGTGGTCATGGCCATCGACGACTGACCACCCAGGAACCCCACCACATCCCCGTGCCGACGTGCCCTCGCCCCCAGTTGGCACTTCGTCCCGAGCGCAGGGCGCCGCCGCACGATCCTGCTCGGCAAGGAGTCGCGCACGGCTGTGCGCGGAGCCGTATGCAGAGCAACGCCCCTGTCCGGTGTCGGTACTGGTCAGGGGCTTGTTCGTGCCGGGGAAGGTGGCGCCTCCGGCAGGATTCGAACCTGCGGCACCCGCTTTAGGAGAGCGGTGCTCTATCCCCTGAGCTACGGAGGCGTGTCGTCGCTTGCGCAAAAGCGTAGCGGACGGCATGTACAGGGTAGGGGAAAGGGAGCGGTGAACGCTTCCCCTTATGGGGTCCCTTGGGGCTCTAGGCCGGGTGGGGCCGGTGTGGGTACGCTTCGGTGCCGTGACGGGACGGCATCGCGGGCAGCCGAAGATCAGGGACGCCGAGGACGAGGTGGACGAGCGCGCGTCCCGGCGTGGACGCGTCGCGGTGATCGTCGGCGCCTTCCTGGTTCCCGTGCTCGTGGCGTCCGTGATCGCGGTCGGGATGCGGGACGAGCCCGTCCGGGAGCGGCCGGAGACGGCGGGGACGCCCGTGCAGAGCCTCGCGTCGGCCACGCCGGACAGCGAGCCGACGTACGGCAAGTACGTGCCGCCCGAGTCGGAGCCGCAGGTCGCGACGAAGGCGCCGGAGCGGCCGCCCGCGCGGGTGGCGAAGCCGCGCAGGACCGTCGCGCCCAAGCCGTCGCCGCCGGAGCAGTCGCGGCGGCCGTGCCCGGCGGGCTGGGACGACGTCTGGTGGATGCGCCGGTGGTGCGAGCGCCACGGTTACGGTGACCGTTGAACCGGTTACGCACAGGTCATCGTAGAAGCTGTAGTAGCGTTCTGCCGCTGTTTCGCATCTGGGCATCAGGAGGAAGACCACCGTGCCGAACCCCCGGTCGGCGGCGCTGACCGCGGTATTCCTGGTGATGGCGACGCTGTCATCGCACGCCGCGGACGCGGCTATGGGCGGTGCCGCGGACGCGGCCTCGGGCGGCGTCGCGGACGCGGCCTCGGGCGGCCGGGCCGACACGCTGGAGTCGCTGCGGCGCGAGGCGTCGAAGGCCCGTGACCAGCTGGAGAAGGCCACCGATCAGATGAAGGGGCGGCAGAAGGAACTCGCGTCCTCGCAGGTCAAGCTGCGCGGCACGCTGAAGGACCTCGCCGGGGCCGAGGCCGAGCTGAACCGGATCAGGGAGCCGCTGGCCAGGCTGGCGAACTCGTCCTACCAGCAGAGCGGCGCGGCCGGCTCGATGGCGATCTTCGGCGGCGGCGATCCGGGCCAGGCGCTGCGGTCGACGGCGGACGTGACGCTGCTCGCCCAGTCGCAGCAGGCGCTCGTGGACCGTGCCGACGAGCTGCAGGACCGGCGGCAGCGGCTCGCGTCCACCGCGCAGGACCTGCAGTCGCGCAACGCGGTGGAGCAGACCCGCCTCCAGCAGGACGTGGACGGGCTGAAGAGCAAGTCGGCGCAGCTGACGCAGCAGCTCAACGCGATGCTCGACAAGCTCGCGGTGAGCCGGCAGAAGCGGCTGGAACTGGGCTGTGACAAGAGTCTCGCCGCGGACGCGAAGAAGTTCCCCAACGGGCTGATCCCGGCGAAGTACCTGTGCCCGCTGCCGCAGAAGGGCGGGCACAAGCTGCGCGCGGACGCGGCGCTCACCTTCTACAAGCTGAACGCCGCGTACAAGCGCCGGTTCGGCCGCGACATGTGCGTGACGGACGCGTACCGGAGCCTGTCGGAGCAGCACGCCGTCTACGCGAACCGCCCCGGGTTCGCGGCCGTCCCGGGGACGAGCAACCACGGCAAGGGCCAGGCCCTCGACCTGTGCGGCGGTGTGCAGAGCTCGGGCTCGCTCCAGTTCAACTGGATGGAGGCCCACGCCGGGAAGTACGGCTGGATTCATCCGGCGTGGGCCTACAGCAACCCGTTCGAGCCCTGGCACTGGGAGTTCGGCACCGAGAACGAGTGACTCGGGTCTAGTAAGGGACCTCGGTGGCGGGGACGATCTCCGCCGTGCAGTAGCGGCAGCGGCGGGCCTTCACCGGGATGTCGCTGAGGCACTGCGGGCATTCGCGCTCGGCGGCCTCCTTGCCGCGGTCCATCCGCTCGATGAGCTTCGACGTCGGCAGGACGACCAGGAAGTAGACGATCGCCGCCGTGATGGTGAACGCGATCGCCGACGTGACGAAGACCCCGTAGGGGAACGCGGTCCCGTCGATGGTGACGGCCAGCCGGGTGTAGTCGGGCTTTCCGCCGAGGAGCGCGATCAGCGGGGTGATGAACGAAGTCGCGAAGTCCTTCACCAGACCCGCGAACGCGGCTCCGACGACGAACGCGACCGCGAGGTCGACCAGGTTCCCGCGGAAGAGGAACTTCTTGAATCCGCTCATGGGGGCTCCAGAGATGTCGGGGGCGTGCCCCTCCGTCTGACAGGGGCACGGGAATGGCTACGGATAGTAATGAACCCGTCCGCATTCGCCAAGTCGCCCGCAAACGCCTCCCACCTGCGATCTCCCGGCCCCCGCCGCCCACCCGCCACGCGTGGTGCCGCGTCGGCGGGGCGATCGGATCGTCAGTGACCGGTGATCGTCAGGGAGAGGAGTGGGCCGGCGGCTGCCAGGGCCAGGGCTTGGGCTCTGTCGGTCGCGAGGACGAGCAGCGCTCCCTGCTGCTCGCCGTTCTCGTCCGGCGGGGGGACCGCTACGACCGGCACGTCCGAGACCACTACCCGAGCAGTGGTCCAATTCGGCGCGCCCTGGGCCGTGAGCCTCGCCGTCAGCGCGTTCCGCGGTGCCGCCGGGTCTGCGGACGGGTTGCCGCGAGCGGCCCTGTGCTCGGCGGCCTGGTGGACGTTCTCGGACGGCGCGGCCCCCGGCGGGGCGGGCCGGATGTCGGAGGGAACGGCGGCCGGGGGCCGCTGCGAGGAGGGTGTGCCGGCTCCCTCGGCCGGCGGGAAGGGGCGGGCTTCGTCGGTCGGGGCGGACAGGACGTCGATCCGGTCGCCCGGGCGCAGTAGGCGGACGGCGGCGGGGTCGGTGATGCGGACGGGGGCGGCCACCGTGTCGGGCCCGTAGCCCTGGAGCAGGGCGTCGCCTATCACGCGGGCGTCGGTGAGGGACTCGCCCCGCCGCATGGGCCCGGCCAGGACGCGGCCGGCGCCCTCGCGGAGGGCGCCGGCCGGGACGGCGGACGGCGGCAGGGCCACCCGCTGCAGGTCGGACGGGGCGAGGCGCTTCCCGGCGGGAAGGTCGCGGGCGGCGGCCAGGACGCGGACGGACGGGGGCGGCCCCGGGCGCAGCGCCAGCAGGACGAGGCCGGCGGCGGCCGCGGCGAACAGGGCCGCCAGGGGCCGCCGCAGGCGGGCTAAGCGGGCGGTCACGGCAGCTCCAGGGGGAGTTTCACGCCGTCCAGGACGCTCGGGCAGGGGCAGGCGCGTTCGGCGGGCAGCGCCTCGACCACGTCGGCGACGAGGGTGCGGAGGCGGTCGATGTTCTGGCCGAAGACGCGGAGCACCTCCTGCATGGTGACGCCCTCGCCCTCCTCGATGCCCGCGTCGAGGTCGGTGACGAGGCACAGGGACGTGTAGCAGAGCGCGAGTTCGCGGGCGAGGACGGCCTCGGGGTGGCCGGTCATCCCGATCAGCGTCCAGCCCTGGGAGGCGAACCACTGGGACTCGGCGCGGGTGGAGAAGCGCGGGCCCTCGATGACGACGAGCGTGCCGCGGTCGACCGGGGCCCAGCCGGCGGTGCGGGCGGATTCGACGGCGGTGCGGCGGCCGGTGGGGCAGTACGGGTCGGAGAACGACACGTGGATCGCGGCGCCCTCGTCGTAGAAGGTCTGGTCGCGGCCGGACGTCCGGTCGGCGAGCTGGTCGGGGACGGCGAGCGTGCCGGGGCCGTAGTCGGGGGTGAGGGAGCCGACCGCCGAGGGCGCGAGGACCTGCCGGACGCCGAGGGAGCGCAGCGCCCACAGGTTGGCCCGGTAGGGGATCCGGTGCGGGGGGAACCGGTGGTCGCGGCCGTGCCGGGGGACGAACGCGACGCGGCGGCCGGCGAGCTCGCCGACCGCGATGGGGTCGCTCGGCGCGCCGAAGGGGGTGTCGACCCGGACTTCTTCGATGTCGTCGAGGAACGAGTAGAACCCCGAGCCGCCGATGACCCCGATCTCGGCGGTGGGCTGGGAACCGGTAGTGGACATGGCGCCGACATTAGCCATCCCGCCGCCACCGCCGGCAGACCGTCCGCCAATTGTGGATAACCCGAGGAGCCCGGCCGAAGCCGGGCCCCTCCACCCCGGCCGAAGCCGGGCCCACCCCGGCCGGAGCCGGGCCCCTGCCCGGCCGGAGCCGGGCTTTCGATCAGCCGACCGGATCCAGGACCTTGGGCTCGGCGACGGGTTCCTTCGCGAGCCGTCCCGGCGCCCAGATCCGCCGCCCGATGTCGTGCGACAGGGCCGGCAGCAGCAGGGACCGGACGATGAGCGTGTCGAGCAGGACGCCGAAGGCGACCACGAAGCCCATCTCCACCATGCCCACCAGCGGCAGCGTGACCATGGACGCGAACGTGGCGGCCAGCACCAGCCCGGCCGAGGTGATCACTCCGCCGGTGACGGTGAGGCCGCGCCGGATGCCGCGGCGCGTGCCGAGGGCCTGCGACTCCTCCCGGACGCGGTGCATCAGGAAGATGTTGTAGTCGACCCCGAGCGCGACCAGGAAGATGAAGGCCAGCAGCGGGAAGCCCGCGTCGGTCCCCTCGAACCCGAAGCCGTGCGTGAAGATCACCGCGCAGGCGCCGAGGGAGGCCAGGAACGACAGCACGACGGTGCCGATCATCAGCAGCGGCGCGACCACGGCGCGCAGCAGCGCGATGAGGATCAGGAGGACCACGCCCAGCACGACCGGGATGATCACCTTGTTGTCGCGGGTGGAGGCGCGCCCGATGTCCAGCGAGGTCGCGGTCGTGCCGCCGACCTTCGCGTCCGCGGACGGGACGTCGTGCACCGCGGCGCGAAGCCGGTCGATGGTCGTGCGCGCCGCCTCGCTGTCGGCCGGGTCCTTCAGCACCGCCTCGTACTTGACCAGGCCGTCCGCGGTGACGGGCGGCCCGAGTTCCGCGATGCCGGACGTCCCGCGTACGGTCTGCGCGAGCCGGTCCGAGGCCGCGGCCTGGCCGATGACGACGGCGGGGGCGCCGGATCCGGCCGCGTAGTGGCGGGCGACGGCCGCCGATCCCTTCACCGAGTCGGGCGTTCCGGTGAACTGCCCGGCGTCCGACAGTCCGTCGGCCTTGAGCGAGCCCAACCCGAGCGTGAGGACGATCAGGCCCAGCATGGTGAGGGCCCAGAGCGCGCGCGGGCGCCTGCCCACGAGACCGGCCACACGGCTCCACACGCTGTGCTCGGCCTCGTACGCCTCCGGCTTGAGGTATTTCTCGTCGTACCGGGGGATGAGCGGCCAGAACAGCCAGCGGCCGAAGATGACCAGGAGGGCCGGCAGCAGGGTGGTCATGGCGGCGAGGGCGGTGAGGACGCCTGCGGCGGCCACCGGGCCCAGGCCGGCGGTGGAGTTCATGTCGGCGAGCAGCAGGCACAGCAGGCCGACCGCGACGGTGGCGGCGGAGGCGATGATGGCGGGCGCCGCGCGGCGCAGCGCGAAGGCCATGGCCTCATGCCGGTCCTCGTGGCGGTGGAGCTCCTCCCGGTAGCGGGCGACGAGCAGCAGGGCGTAGTCGGTGGCGACACCGAAGACGAGGACGGTCAGGATCCCCGCGCTCTGCCCGTTGACGGTGAGGTCGCCGTACTTGGCGAGCACATAGACCATCGACTGGGCCAGTCCCAAGGCCACGACGGCGCTGAGGACCGGAACGAACCACAGGATGGGGCTGCGGTAGATGAAGAGCAGCATGACGATGACGACGAGGCCCGCGGCCATGAGCAGGAAGCCGTCGATGCTGTTGAAGACCTTGAACATGTCGGCACCGCTGCCGGCGGGCCCGGCGACGTGGGCGTCCAGCCCGGGAGGCCCGCGCTGGACGAGGTCGCGCGCGTCGTCGACGGCCTTGGTGACGTCGTCGTCGGTGAGGGGGACGAGCGTCTGCAGTGCCTTGCCGTCCTTGGACGGGAACGGCCCCTGCGCCTTCTGGGCGCCGGGGAGCCTCTGCAGCCCGGCGACGTCGGCGGCGGCCTTGGCGCGGTCGGCCGCGGTGATCCCGCCGGACCGCTCGTAGACGATGACGGCGAGCATCGTCTCGTCCTTGCGGAACTGCTCCTCCAGCTCGACGACCCGGGTCGATTCGGCGCCGGTGGGCAGCCAGGCGGCCGCGTCGTTCTCCTCGACGTCGCCGAGCTTGCCGGCGAGCGGGCCGAGGGCCAGCAGCAGGACGATCCACAGGGCGAGGACGGCCCACTTGCCGCGCCGTCCGGCGATGACTCCGGCCAGCCGGTGGGCCGGCGATCTGGGTGGCGCCGGGCTTGGTCCGCTCATGTCCCTCTCCTGAAGCCTAAGGCGTTATCGAGATATGTCGCGTTGGCAACGATCTCTCGCTTGTCGAGAGATGTCAAGTAGTATCGCGATTCCCGGATGGCTGGGAGGAGGCGGAGCGCCCGGCTCCCATCCCCTCAATCGTCGCGAGGAGGCGAGCGCCGCGCGTCCGGCGCGAGAAGGGAACGCCGCTACGTCGTGCGAGGCATGGGAAGGCCGCCGACTACCTCTTGAGATGTAGTCGGCGGCCGGGCACGACGAAGGCCCGGCGGATCTCCGCTGGATCCGCCGGGTCGGTCGTGAAGGAGTCCTAGGAGGTCAGGCGACCTTTTCGGAGGACGACTTGCCGGTCGACGAGGAGCCGCCCGAAGACCCCGAAGACGAGGAGGAGGACGACGAGGACGAGTCCGACTTGCCGGAGTCGCCGCCCGAGGAACCGCCGGCCGAACCCTCGGACGAGGACGACCCGTTGGACGAGGACGACCCGTTGGACGCCGCGCCCGTGGTCGAGGACGACTTGCCGGAGCCGCGGCTGTCGGTGCGGTAGAAGCCCGACCCCTTGAAGATGATCCCCGCCGCGGAGAAGACCTTGCGGAGCCTGCCGCTGCACGCCGGGCAATCGGTCAGCGCGTTGTCGCTGAACTTCTGCACGACCTCCAGGGGCTCGCCGCACTCGGTGCAAACGTACTGATACGTCGGCACGGTTCCTCCTAGCTGACTCAGCCCGGCGAGTCCGGACTGGCACTCACTCTGAACGACTGCTAATGGTACCCAGGTGTGGAACACGTTTCGCCCCCGCCCTGTTCCTTGACCGGTCAGGGAACCGTCCGGGCGCCGGTCCCGCCGGTCGCGCCGGGCGGCCGCCGGCCAGTCAGGCGGCCGCCCGGCCCGGTCAGGCGCCGGTCTCGCCGAACCAGCCCGCCAGCCTGCCCTTGCGGCTGACCGCGCGCAGCCGCCGTTCGGTGGCCTCGCGCACGGAGTCGGTGGTCACGACCAGGAGCGTGTCGCCGGCCTGCAAGGGCGTGGTGGGCTCGGGCACGAAGCTCGACCCGTCCCGCACGATCAGCGTGATGGACGCGCCGGGCGGCAGCCGCAGCTCGAAGATCTCCACGCCGTTCAGCATCGAGTCGCCCGGGATCCGGACCTCCAGCAGGTCGGCGTGCAGTTCCTCCAGCGGCGCCGCCTCCACGTCCAGCTCCCGGGCCTGCTCGTCGCTCTCCAGCCGGCACCAGCGCGCGACCAGCGGCAGCGTCGGGCCCTGGAGCAGGGTGAACACGACGACGATGTTGAAGACGATCGCGAACAGCCGGTCGGCGCCCGGGACGTCCGCGACCATCGGGATCGTGGCGAGGACGATCGGCACGGCGCCCCGCAGCCCGGCCCAGGACGTGAAGATCTTCTCGCCCCACGTCAGCTTGAACCCGATCGTCGACAGCACGACCGATATCGGACGGGCGACGAGCAGCAGCACGAACCCGACGACGAGCGCGGGCACGGTCTGACCCGGGAGGTCGCCGGGGTCGGCCAGCAGCCCGAGCATCACGAACAGCCCGATCTGCGCGAGCCACCCGACGCCTTCGGCGAAGCCGCGCGTGGCGGGACGGTGCGGAAGCCGCGCGTTCCCGAGGACGACGGCGCTCACGTAGACGGCGAGGAACCCGCTCGCGTGCAGCAGGGAGGCGGCGCCGTAGGAGCCGACGGCGAGCGACAGCACCGCGATGGGGTAGAGGCCGGAGGCGGGCAGCGCGATGCGGCGCAGGCCCTGCGCGCCGAGCCAGCCGATCGCGATGCCGATGACGGCGCCGGCGGCCAGTTCGTACACCATCACGCCGAACAGCTCGGCCAGGTCGGGGGCGGCGCTGTGCGCGCTGAGGGTCACGACGATGATCACGACGGGGGCGTCGTTGAACCCGGACTCGCCTTCCAGGAGGCCCATCAGCCGGGACGGCAGGGGGAGCCGCCGCAGCACCGAGAACACGGCCGCCGCGTCGGTCGGCGCGAGCACGGCGCCGAGCAGGAACGCGGGACGCCAGTCCATTCCGATGAGCCACATGGCGGCGAGCGCCACCACGCCGATGCTGATCAGGGTGCCGATGGTGGACACGCTGATCGCGACGGGGACCGAGGGGCGCATCCGCCGCCAGTCGGTGGTGACGCCGCCCTCGGCGAGGATCAGGACGAGCGCGGCGAGGCCGAGTGTCTCGGCCAGCGCGGCGTCGTCGAAGTGGATGTGGAGGGGGCCGGACTCGCCGATGAAGAGGCCGAGGGCCATGTACGCCAGCAGGGTCGGGAGGCCGGCCTTGTGGGACAGCCGGACCGCGATGATGGCGCTGAGTACGAGCACGGCCCCGAGGAGTAGCCAGATGTCGAGGTGCACATCCCACCCTTCGAGGTCGTCAAAGTTGATCGTTTAGGAATCCTACAGATTCAACGCCCGATCGCGCATTTCCAGTTCAGGGACGGCATGTCGAGAAAGCTCGTTATCGCCGTATGACCTGCGGTTTTACCCCGTTGACGATGTTCTGCACGTCTCGTCCCTGGACGGCCGCGGTGACGTTGTCGCGCACCGCCGCGATCAGGTTCAGCTGCGACTGGACGGACGCCCCCGCCGTGTGCGGCGACAGCAGGACCTCCTCGTGCGAACGGAGCGGATGGTCCGGCGGCAGGGGCTCCCGGTCGAACACGTCCAGGGCCGCGCCCGCCAGCCGTCCCGAATCCAGGGCGCCGAGGACGGCGTCGTCCGGCGCGATGCCCCCGCGCGCCACGTTCACCAGCAGCGCCCCGGCCGGAAGGAGGGCGAGGCGTTCCGGCCCGATCAGGCCCCTGGTCCCGTCCGTCAGCGGCAGGGCGACGACGAGGATGTCGGACGTCGCCATGAGGTCGTCCAGCTCGCGGTACGTCGCCGCGGCCCCGGGACGCCGCCGCCTCGTCCAGTACGAGACGGTGCAGCCCAGCGCCGCGAACAGCCGGGCCGTCTCCTGGCCGATCGCGCCGAACCCGACGACGCCGACCCGCTGGTCGTGGAGTTCGCGCGGGTTCCGGCCACCCATCTCCGTCTGCGGCCACCCGCCCGCGCGGACGGCCCGGTCGCCCCAGGCGAGGTTCCGGCACAGCGCGAGCGCCGCCCCGAGCACCCACTCCGCGACCCCGCGGGCGTTGAAGCCCGCCGCGTTCGCCACCGGCACGCCCGCGGCGGTCAGCGCGGCGAGGTCGAGGCGGTCGACGCCGACCGCCGGCATCTGGACGAACGACAGCCGCCGCGCGGCGGCCACGGCCTCGGCGTCCAGCACGAACCCGCGCGCGAAGTCGGCGATCACGATGTCGGCGGACGGCAGCGCGGCGAGCAGGCCGGCGCGGTCCCCGGTCTGCGGGAACACCACCTCGGCGGCGTCGCCGAGCGGCTCGAACATGCCCCGGACGACCTCCCGACCGATCGGGGGCAGGGAAAGGATCCGCCACGGCGCCGTCATCTCGAACCTCCTGAAGGGCCCTCGTCCGCCCGCGTCCACCGGCTACGCGATCTTGCTCCCCACCCTACGAGCCGTCCGGACGGGGCGGGTCAGCCGAACCTGACCAGGCCCTCCGACGGCGTCACGACGGCACGGACCCGCTGGTCGTGCGGCTCGGCCGGCAGCTCCCGCACCACTTCGCCGTCGTACAGCAGCGCCACCGTCAGGATCGCCGGGCCGACGCGCGCCAGCGCCCGGTCGTAGGAGCCGCCGCCGCGGCCGAGGCGCACGCCCGTCCGGTCGACGGCGACCGCCGGGGCCAGGACGACGTCCGCGCCGGCGATGGTGCCGGGCCCGCGCGGCGGCTCGGACGGTTCCAGGCAGCCGCGCGGCCCCGGGACCAGCGAGTCGGGGCCCTCGTAGGACGCCCAGTCGAGATCGCCGTCCGGGAGCAGGCGGGGGAGGATCACGTACGTCCCGCGCTTCCAGAGGGCGAACAGCAGGCTCCGCGTGTCCGGCTCGTCGCCGATCGACACGTACGCCGCGATCGTCCCCGCCATCTCCACCTCCGGGGCGGTCAGCAGGGCGTCCCGGATCGGGCGTGCCGCCGCGGCACGGGCCTCCGGCGGCCTCGCCGCACGTCGTCCGAGCAATTCCGCACGGAGATCGGTCTTCGTAACGATGTCCTGCACGCTGTCGTCCTCACGGATGGCTAGGGTCGGTACATGGCCGACATTGCACCAGTGCTCAAGGCGGTCGTCCCGGCGGCCGGCCTCGGTACCCGATTCTTGCCCGCCACCAAGGCGACACCCAAGGAAATGCTGCCCATCGTCGACAAACCGGCGATCCAGTACGTCGTCGAGGAGGCGGTCGACGCCGGCCTCAGCGACGTCCTGATGATCACCGGCCGCAGCAAGCGGTCCATCGAGGACCACTTCGACCGAGCCTACGAGCTCGAGGAGGCGCTGCGCGCGAAGGGCGACGAGGGGCGGCTGGACGCCGTGCGCGAGGCCAGCGACCTCGCGGTCGTGCACTACGTCCGGCAGGGTGAGCCGCGCGGGCTCGGGCACGCCGTGCACTGCGCCCGCCAGCACGTCGGACGCGAGCCGTTCGCGGTGCTGCTCGGCGACGACATGATCGACGCCCGCGACAAGCTGCTGCGCCGCATGATCGAGGTGCGCGGCCAGTACGGCGGCAGCGTGATCGCGCTGATGGAGGTCGAGCCCGACCAGGTCTCCGCGTACGGGTGCGCGGCCATCGAGGCGACGGACGAGGACGACGTCGTCCGCATCTCCGACCTGGTCGAGAAGCCCGCCGCCGAGGAGGCGCCGAGCAACTGGATCATCATCGGCCGGTACGTCTGCGACCCCGCGGTGTTCGACGTCCTGGAGAAGACCCCGCCCGGCCGCGGCGGCGAGATCCAGCTGACCGACGCGCTGCGCACCCTCGCCGACACGCCCGCCGAGCAGGGCGGGGGCGTCTTCGGCGTGAAGTTCCGGGGCCGCCGCTACGACACCGGCAACAAGCTGGAGTACCTGCGGACCGTCGTCCAGTTCGCCGCGGAACGCCCCGACCTGGCGTCGGAGTTCATCCCGTGGCTGCGCGAGTTCGTCCGCGAGCACGACGGCGTGGGCGGCGCCGGGGACGCGTGACCACCCGCCAGACTGGAAGGGTGGTCATGAGAACGGTCGATGAGCATCTGACGGAGATCCTCGGCAGCGTGCGGGTGCTGCCGCCGCTCGACCTGGCGCTGCTGGAGGCGCAGGGCACGGTGCTCGCCGAGCCCGTCTCCGCGCCGGTGCCGCTGCCGCCGTTCGACAACTCCGCGATGGACGGCTACGCCGTCGTCGCGGCCGACATCGCGGCGGCCACCGACGCGGCCCCGGTCGCGCTGCCCGTCGTCGGCGACATCGTCGCGGGCGACTCCGGCGTGTCGGCGATCCGGCCCGGCCTGACCGCGCGGATCATGACGGGCGCGCCGCTGCCCGCCGGAGCCGACGCGGTCATCCCGGTCGAGTGGACGGACGGCGGGAACGCCAACGTCCAGATCTTCCGCGCAGCCCCGCCCGGCAACTACATCCGGCGCGCCGGCGAGGACGTCCTCGCCGGGCAGGTCGTCGCGGACGCCGGCGTCCGGCTCACCGCGCCCCAGCTCGGCATGATCGCGGCGGTGGGGCGGCCCCGGGTGACGGTACGTCCGAAACCCCGCGTCGTGGTGGTCTCCACGGGCGACGAGCTGCGCGAGCCCGGTTCGACTCTGGCGCCGGGCCAGATCTGGGAATCGAACAGCTTCATGCTCACCGCCGCCGTGGTCGAGGCGGGCGGAGTGGGTTTCCGGCAGCCCACCGTCGAGGACGAGCCCGGCAAGGTCCTGGAAATGCTCCACGACCAACTCGTCCGGGCCGACGCCATCGTCACGACGGGCGGCGTCTCCATGGGCACCAGGGACGTCGTCAAAGAAGTGCTCACCGGCACCGGCACGGTGAACTTCCACAAGGTGCGGATGCGTCCCGGTAAGCCGCAGGGGTTCGGCCTCCTCGAAGGCACGCCCGTGTTCACGCTCCCCGGCAACCCGGTGAGCGCCTACGTCTCGTTCCAGGTTTTCGTCCGTCCCGCGCTGCTGGCCATGCAGGGCCTGCCCCCGGAGGCATTGCCGACCGTGAGCGCCGTCCTGGCCGAGGACGTCAAGTCACCGGCCGGGCTGCGCCACTACCTGCGCGGCCGGCTGTCGTTCGACCGCGGTTACAGCGTCACCGCCGCCGACGTGCAGGGGTCGCACCAGCTCGGCTCCCTCTCCGCGGCGAACGCGCTCATCGAACTGCCGGAGGACGCCGAGGCCATGCCCGCCGGGTCCCACGTCAACGTGCTGAGGTTGCCGTCGTGACAGAGTTCACCCACCTGGACGACACGGGATCGGCCCGCATGGTCGACGTGTCGGCGAAGGACGTCTCCGCCCGCACCGCGACGGCGACGGGCTTCGTCCGCCTTTCCCCCGAGTGCGTCGCCCTGCTGCGCGCGGGCGACATCCCGAAGGGCGACGCCCTGTCCGTGGCCCGCATCGCCGGGATCATGGGCGCCAAGCGCGTCCCCGACCTCGTCCCCCTGTGCCACCCCATCGCGCTGCACGGCGTCACCGTCGACCTGGAGATCGGGGACGACGGCGTCGCGATCGAGGCCGTCACCCGCACCGCCGACCGCACCGGCGTCGAGATGGAGGCGCTCACCTCCGTCAGCGTCGCCGCCCTCGCCCTGATCGACATGGTGAAGGCCGTCGACCCCGCCGCGGTGATCACCGACGTCCGGGTCGAGGAGAAGACCGGCGGCAAGACCGGGGTGTGGCGCCGGTGATCCGCGCGATGGCGGTCACCGTCTCCAACCGCGCCGCGGCCGGCGTCTACGCCGACAAGTCCGGCCCGGCCCTGGTCGAGATGCTGGAAGACCTGGGCTGCCAGGTGGACGGCCCGGTGGTGATCCCGGACGGCCCCCCGGTCGCCGAAGTCCTCCGCGACGCGGCCGCCCAGGGCTACGACGTCGTCGTCACGTCCGGCGGCACGGGCTTGACCCCGATGGACCAGACCCCCGAGATGACCCGCCAAGTCCTCGAATGGGAGATCCCGGGCATCGCCGAAGCCATCCGCCTGGAGGGCCGCGACAAGGTGCCCGCCGCGATCCTCTCCCGGGGGCTGGCCGGCGTGGCGGGCCGCACCCTGATCGTCAACCTCCCCGGCTCCACCGGCGGCGTCCGCGACGGAATGACCGTCCTGGGCCGCGTCCTGTCCCACGCGGTAGACCAGATAAGGGGCGGCGACCACCCCCGCCCCTGACCCCGACCGTGTTTCCGGGGCGATTCCCGCGGAGTTCATTTCACGCTGGTGTCGTGGTGGTCGTAGGGGGTGCCGGACACTCCCGAGCGGGCCGCGAGCCTGGTCGCCAGGGCGACGCCGGCTCTCTGCCAGGCGTCCCCATGGCGCGCTCGCCGCTCCAGCCTGCGTTCGGCGCCGGGGAGGCGGTCGCCCGCTCTGCGCAGGACGACGTTGAGGTGGACAAGGTGTTCGGCGATGTCCTGCCAGGGCCGGAGCCGTACGTCCGCCAACGGTGACGCGCGCAGCAGTGCCCGGACGAGGGATTCGCCGGTCAGGGCGGAGACCAGGCCCAGTGCCGGGGCGGACGCGTGGATCTGCAGCCGCCGCAGTGCCGGATTGCGGCTGAGGACGTGCGCGCACGCGGCCTTGACCGTGGTGTCGGTCCATTCGGTGGGGCCGCCGGCGGTGAGGATCATGTGGTGGGCCATCTGCAGGCCCTCGACGGCGTTACGCGGGACGAGTTCGTCGGCGACGCCCATCAGGTGGGCGATGTAGGCCCAGTACAGCATGACGCTGTCCAGGTCGGCCGGGGTGACGCGTCGTCCGTGGGCGTGGTCGAACAGGAGGGGGAGCAGCCCGAAGGTCACCGCCGCGCCCATGGTCATGGCGTTGGAGATGGGGTTGCCGTGCCGGGCGAAGTGGTCGTCGCCCCAGATCCGGCGCAGGGCGAGCCGTGCCTGGGCGTGCATCAGCCTGACCCGCAGGATGCTCTTGAAGACCGGCGAGTGGCGGTCGGCGCCGCCGGGGCGGGTGACGCCGTGGAACCAGGTGACGGTCTCCAGTTCCCGCCGGCGGAAGTCGGTGAGGAATCTGCGGGTCTGCCCGGTCGCCGAGGAGACCTCGGCGCCGACGAAGGTCCCCATGGCGTCGCTGAGCGTCATGGTGAGCTTCCCGGAGAGGGACGCGTTGATCCACAGGCGACGTCCCCGCTCCCAAGTGCCGGCGTCGAACCAGTCCGGCGGGTCGTCCAGCCGGCGGAAGAGGGCCACCAGGGCCGGCGGGGGGTCGGCCACCGCGTCGATTCCCTGGTCGAGCGCCTGGTCGAGCATGGCGCGTCCCCGGGTCATCCCGGTCTCGCGGAAGGCGAGCACGACGGCGTCCATCAGTTCGTCGCCCTGCCAGCGGTGGTCGTCGAAGAGCCTGGTCAGCGGTGTCTGCACGGGGACGCGCCGTACCGGGATCCAGGGGGAGAACTGCTCGATGTGGGGCTTGGTCCGCCAGAGATCGGAGACGGCGGCCGTCTCGGGGACCGGCCGGAGTGTCATGCCCTCGCGGTAGTAGTAGTCGTAGGGGTGCCGGGCGGCGGCGGGCCGGGCGGCGGCGCGTTCGTTCAGCATGTGGTGGGGCGCTCCAAGGTGGACGACGGTCGGGCGGTCGGCTCCGGCTATGTGGCCGGGCGGGTGTCGCTGGTCTCGCCGGGGGCCCTTTGGGGCGGTCGTCCGGGTGGGAGCGATGCCTGCGGCCGCGTCGGCGGTCGATGGCGTGCGTCCTCCTCGTGCGGGTGCGCGGCGTGTTCCCGGGCGCCGCCCGCCCGCTGCGCGGGCCGGTCGTCGGGCTCGTCGTCGTGCAGGCCCTGGGTCTCGGTTCTGAGGATGCGCGCCGACCGGCCGAGGGAGCGGGCCAGTTGCGGGAGTTTCGTCGAGCCGAAGAGCAGCAGGACGACCAGCAGGATGATCAGGATCTCGGTGGTGCCGAGGCCGGCCACGGTCTCTCCTTCCGTCAGTGCTGGACGTGGTAGTCGGCGGGGGCGAGGCGGCGGGTGCGCCGCCGGTAGCCGGTCATGGAGCCCGGCCAGTTGTTGGTGTTGCGGCGGTCGGCGTCCAGGTACCAGCTGTCGCAGCCGCCCCGGTTCCAGACCGAGGTGGACAGGCGGCGCTGGGTCTCGGCGTCGAACTGGTCGAGGACGTCCTCGCGGACCTCCAGGGTGGCGGCGCCGCGGGCGAGGAGACGGGCCGCCTGGACGATGTAGGCGGCCTGGCTCTCCAGCATGTGGACGATGGAGCCGGAGCCCACGTTGGTGTTCGGCCCGTACATGAGGAAGAAGTTGGGAAAGCCGGGGACGGCGAGGCCGAGGTAGGCGCGGGCGCCGTCCTTCCAGGCGGCGTTGAGTTCGGTGCCGTGCGCGCCGACGACGCGCATGGGGGCGACGAAGTCCTGCGACCGGAATCCGGTCGCGAAGATGATGGTGTCGGCGGGGTGGTGCCCGCCGTCGGCGGTCCGGACGCCGCGCGGGGTGACCTCGGTGATGGGGCTGTCGACGACGGCGACGTTGGGGCGGTTGAGGGTGGCGTAGTAGTCGCTGGAGGTCAGGATGCGTTTGCACCCGGGTTCGTAGCGGGGCGTCAGCCGGTCGCGCAGCGCGGGGTCGCGGACCGTGCGCAGCGCGAACCTGCACAGGGCGCGGATGTGCAAGGACAGGGCGCGGCGCGCGCGGGGGGCGATCAGGCTCGGGTTCAGCAGCAGCTCGAACCACAGGAAGATCCCGAGGCGGGACAGCCGCTGGACGGCGGGGACGCGGCGGTTGAGCGCGTGCCGCCAGCGCGGGTACCGGCGGTCGGGTTTGCGGCTGATCCAGTGGACCTCGATCTGGAAGACCGTGAGGGACGCGGCGTCCGGCGCGATGTGCGGGACGAACTGGATCGCGCTGGCCCCGTTGCCGACGACGGCGATGCGTTCGCCGGTGAGGTCGTGGTGGTGGTTCCAGCGGGCGGAGTGGAAGACGGTGCCGGTGAAGGCGTCCTGGCCGGGCAGGTCGGGCACGGCGGGGTTGGACAGCTGGCCGCAGGCGGCGACCACGAGGTCGTGATCGTGCCAGTCGCCGTCCCGGGTGTGCACGCGCCAGGCCCCGGCGGGCAGGAACTCGGCATGGGTGAGCTCGGTGCCGAGGCGCAGGTGCGGGGTCAGGCCGTACTCGGCGACGCAGTGCCGCAGGTAGGCCAGGATCTCGGGTTGCTCGGCGAAGCGGCGCGTCCAGTCGGGCTTGGGCTCGAAGGAGTAGGAGTACAGGTGGGAGGGGGCGTCGCAGGCGGCGCCGGGGTAGGTGTTGTCGCGCCAGACGCCGCCGGGGGAGTCGGCCTTGTCGTAGACCGTGAGGTCGGTGAAGCCGGCCTGCTTCAGGCGGATGGCCAGGCCGATGCCGCTGAATCCGGCTCCGACGATGGCGATCGACGGGTTCCTGCGCCCCATGGCGGCTCCCTGCTGTCCGGTCGCGCGTTCTCGGTTCGGTGCCGGTCGGCCCTGTGCCGGCTCGTCCGGTGCCGGGCCGCGCGTCCCTGTGCTGTCATGTGCCGGTGCCGGGTGTTCGCGTCCGGGCGGAACGCGCCCCCGATCTGGCTCAGCAGTTACCGACACCTATGTCGGATAGAGTGAACGGAACTAGCGACGGGAGTCAAGACGATGACGGAAAATCCCCCCAAGACGCGGATGCGCGCCTCCGCGCGGCGCGCGTTGATCACTGCCGCCGCGGTGCGGATTTTCGCGAGCAAGGGGTACCACGGGACGTCGCTCGGTGAGATCGCGAAGGCGGCGGGGGTGGCGCGGACGGTCCTGTACGACCACTTCCCGTCCAAGCGGGTGCTCCTCCTCGCGGTGATGCAGGAGCAGAACGCTGCGCTGGTGGAGTACGTGGGGGCCCGCATCAAGGGTTCGGGGCCGGCCGAGGAGCGGATGCGGTCGACGATCGACGCCTATTTCAGCTTCGCCGAAACCAGCCCCGCCGCGAGGAAAGTGCTGTTCGACGCCACGGGGGAGGACGATCCGGAGATCCGCACCGTCCGCCTGGGCATCCGGGAGTCGCGCACCCAGGCGGTGACGGCCCTGCTCGGCGACGACATCCGCGCCGCGGTCGGCCTGGACCCCCGCGAGCCGATCGCCGAGGCGATGGTCGAGTTGCTGATCACCGGTCTGGACGGCGCGGCGCAGTGGTGGGAGCGCAATCCCGACATGCCGCGATCGACGCTGGTCGAAGGTGCGATGCGGCTGCTGTGGACGGGGCTTGGGCACGCGAGATAGCCGGCTTTCCCGCCGTCCGTGGGACGCGCGAGGCGCGTATTCCCGAAGTGAATTGGGCCGCCGCAGGGGTTGACTCCCCTGCGGCGGCCTGTTCATAGTTGGGGCCCATCGAACCGACATCAACGTCGGTTACGGGTTGTCCCACCCCCGGACGAGGAGAGCGTCGTGGACGACAGGACCCCATCGAGGAACGAGCACGAGGCCGCCGGGCGGCCAGCCGAGGAAGGCGGAGTCGACCGCCGCCGGTTCGTGACAGGGGCGCTGGCGGCGGCCGGCGCGGTCGCCGCGGCCGGTGCGCTGGGCCAGGGCACGGCGTCGGCGGCCACCCCGTCCGCCCGCCGCGCCCCGCGCATCGGCCGCGCCGCGGCCGGCCGCCGCGTCGCGATCTTCGGCGGCGGGATGGGCGGGCTGTCGACCGCCCACGAACTCGCCGAGCGCGGATTCCAGGTCACCGTCTACGAGCGCAAGGCATGGGGCGGCAAGTGCCGCAGCATGCCGGTGCCGGACTCCGCGTCCGGCGGGCGCAAGGACCTGCCCGCCGAGCACGGGTTCCGGTTCTTCCCGGGCTTCTACCAGAACCTCCCCGACACGATGAGCCGGATCCCGCTGTCCGGCGGCGGCAACGCCGCCGGCAACCTGGTCGCGGGCAGGGAGGTCGCCGCGTTCTACGAGGGCACCAAGTTCGTGCTGCCCGCGGCGGGCAGCATCGAGGGGACCCTCAGCCCCGAGTCGCTGCTGAACTTCCTCAGCACCGGGGTCAACGTGCTCGGCAAGGTCCCCGCCTGGGAGGTCGGCTACTTCCTCCAGAAGATGATCGCGTTCGTCACCAGCGGCCCGCTGCGGCGGTACAAGCAGTGGGAGGACATGAGCTTCGCGCAGTTCGTCCACTCGGAGAAGATGTCCAAGCCGTACAACGAGCTCCTGGTCGACATGTTCACCGGCACCCTCGTCGCCGCCAAGCCCGACAAGGCCAACGCCCACACCATGGGCAAGATGGCCGAGGCATGGGTCTACAGCACCCTGGGCCTGGGCGGCTACAAGGCGCCCGACAGGCTGCTCAACGCCCCCACCAACGAGGCGCTCATCGACCCGTGGATGACGCACCTGCGCTCGCTGGGCGTGACCTTCCAGCCCGACGCGACGCTGCAGGGATTCACCGTCCAGGACAAGAAGATCGCCAGTGCCCGCGTCACCGGGGCCGGCGGGACCGTCGACGTCCAGGCCGACCACTACGTCCTCGCCGTGCCGATCGAACGCGCGGTACCGCTGCTCAACGACGACATCCTGGCCGCCGACCCCGGGCTGAAGTCGCTGCGCGAGCTGACCACCGACTGGATGAACGGCATCATGATCTACCTGCGGCAGCCGATCGACCTGGCCAAGGGGCACGTCGCCTACGCGGCCCAGCCGTGGGCGCTCACCTCGATCAGCCAGGCGCAGTTCTGGAAGAACAAGTTCGGCACGACGTACGGCAAGGGCGACGTCAACGAGTGCCTGTCGATCGACATCTCCGCCTGGGACAAGCCCGGCATCCTCTACGGCAAGGCGGCCCGCGACTGCACCCACGACCAGATCTTCAAGGAGGTCGTCGCGCAGTTGCGCAAGGCGATCCCGTGGGGGCCGGTCGTCCTCAACGACGCCAACATCCACTCCTACTTCATCGACCCCGCCATCACCGGCAACGGCACCCCGCAGGCCGCCAACGACGAGCCGCTGCTCATCAACAGGCCCAGCTCGTGGAACCACCGGCCCGAGGCCGCCACCGCCCTGCCCAACCTGTTCCTGGCCTCCGACTACGTGCGGGCCGACATCAACCTGGCCACCATGGAGGGCGCCAACGAGGCGGGACGCAAGGCCGCCAACGCGATCCTGGACGCGTCCGGCGCCGGCGGCACCCCCGTCAAGCTGTTCGAGATGTACCTGCCCAAGGAGTTCCAGGGCTTCTACGACGACGATGACCGGCGGTTCAAGGCCGGCGAGGCCAACGCCTTCGACCTCTGGGACCCCGCCAAGCCCTGACCGCGGCCGTCCCGGTCATCACCGGCTCCTCCCCTCCCACCCCGAGCCGCCGCCCGCGGCCCGGCCCTGCGCGCCGACCGGCCGGGCCGCGGGCGGCACGGAAGGGTCCCGCCATGCCGACGCACCTCCAGCCGGCCGGCCATCTCCCGATGCTGTACCAAGCCCTCGCCGTCCTCTCGACGGCGATCTACTTCAGCGGCCTCGCCCACTTCAAGCTGGCCGCCGCCCGGATGCCGCCCCTCAGCGGGACCCGTACCTGGTCGCTGGCCGCGACGCTGCTCACCAGCAGGACGTGGATCACCGGCGCGGCCCTCCTGGGCGTCGGCGCCGCCGTCCAGACGGCCGCGCTGACCGGACTCTCGCTGGTCGAGGCGCTGCCCATGTTCCTGGCCGGGCTCGGGGTACTGCTCATCCTCGCCGTGCCGGTCCTGGGCGAACGGCTCACCCCCCGCGAATGGGGGTGCGCGCTGCTGCTGGCGGCCGCGACCGTGCTGTTCGTGCACGCCTCGACCGGGCTCCACGGCCCGTCCGACCCCGGCACGCCCGCGCCGCCGCTCGTCGTGGCCGTCGCCCTGCCCTCCCTGCTGGTCCCGTGCATCGCGTTCATGGCCGGCGACCGGGCCCGGAAGGGCGTCCACGCACGTCCGCTGACCGGTGTCGCCCTCGCCGTCAACGTCGGCCTGCTCACCGGCACCGCCGAACTGATGCTCCGCGGAGCGTCCGGCCAGGGGACGTCCCCTGCGGCGCTGCTCGGCACCCCTTACCCCTACGTGTTCGCGGTCACCGCGCTGCCGGCCATGGGGCAACTCCAGATCGCCTTGCAGCGCAGCCGCCTCGTGATCGTCGGCCTGGTCGCGACCGCGACGGCGAAGACCTACCTGCTGGTCGTGGCGACGTCCCTCTACGGCGAACCCTGGCCGGACGGCCGCGGACAGACGGCCTCGGCACTGGGACTGACGATCCTGGCGATCGCCGCCGTCCCGCACCACGAACCCCGATACCGTCCCGCACCGGCACGGCTGCACCGCGAGCCCACCGTCCGATGACCCCGCGAGCCCCGTCCGCGCCGTTCCCGGACGCCGGGCCGATGCGGTGGCTGCGCCGGTCGATCCCCGCCATCGCCGCGGAGGCGGCCGACACCGCACGCGCCCGCGTCATCGCCTGCCAATGGAGCCGCCGGCCGGACGGCCGCGACCTCCTGCGCGAGGCCATCACCGCCGCGATCGAGGGCTTCCTGCGCGCGCCGGACGAGCCGCCCCCGCAGGTCATCCGCGTCTTCCAACTGCTCGGCCAGGCGGAGGCCGACGACGGGCGCAGCCCCGAAGACCTCCGGACGGCACTGTCGGCCGCGACCGGCGCCGTCGCCGAACGCCTTGCCGAACAGGCCGTCCGGCGCGACCTCACGCCCCGGCGCGGCGGCACATTCGTCCGCCTCGGCCTCGCCTACACCGACCGGCTCCAGCAGGCCGCCGCCGCCGGGCACCGCGCGGCCGAGGCGCGGGCCACCGGCCACGCCGGACCCGCCCGGCGCCGCCTCGTCGAACTGCTGCTGCGTCCGCGCCCCGAACCGCACGACCTCGCGGACGCCGCCACCGCCGCGGACTGGCCGCTGCCCCGCACGGTCGCGGCGATCGCCGTCGACCCCCGCACTCCGGGACCCCGCCGAATCCTGCCCCCGGACGTGCTCACCGGGCTGCACCTGGACCCCCCGTGCCTGATCTTCCCCGACCCGTCCGGCCCCGCACGGCGCGCGGCGACGGAGGCGATGCTCGGCGGCCATCCGTCCGTCGTCGGCCCCACGGTCGAGATCACCCGCGCCGCCGCGTCGCTGCGGCTGGCCCACCGGGGCCTGGAACTGCTCCCGCCCGACATGCTCCCGGTGCATCTGAGCGAGCACACCCCGGCCCTCCTGCTCCTCCAGAACCCGGAACTCGCCCGCACCATCGCCGACCGGAAACTCGCGCCGCTCCGCCGGCTGCGCCCGTCCCAGCGGCTGCGGCTCACCGACACCCTGCTCGCCTACTTCGAGTGCGGCTTCAACAGCAGCAGCACCGCCGCCCGCCTGCACACCCACCCGCAAACCGTCCGCAACCGCGTCCGCCAACTCAACGACCTACTCGGCCCCGACCTGTACAACCCCGCCCACGCCCTGGACTACCTCATGGCCCTCCACGCCCAGCGCCTGCTACCAACTGACTCCACCTGCGACCAGACCCCCGCACGCACAACCCGGAGAACAGCCTGACCTCCCGCCCCTCGGCGGCTTCGAACTGCCGGGCGCTCCCGGCTTCTTCACCCAGATCATGACATGCGCCAGTGAAATGAACTCTTCGCCGAGGCGCCCTGCCCTGTGGCGTTCCGGCTGCCCTGGCGCTAGTGGCCGCGGCTGCGCAGCAGGTCCTGCGTGTAGGCGGCGAGACGGGCGGCATCGTCCGGGTCCAAGGTCTTCAGGGACAAGTCGACGGGCTTGCCGCGGTCGATCGCGGACAATGCGCCTGCGGGCGGTCGGTCGATCCATTCGACGATCGGCCGGACCGCGTCGGCGATGGGGCGGGCAAAGAACCTCGCGAGCACTTTGATCGTCCTCTGGATGACCGGATTCGGGTGGGCGTCGGCACCGCTGCGAGTAAATCCGGGATGGTAGAGGATATAGCGGACCTTGCTCTCAGTCTGGCTGGCGAAAGCGACGCCCAGCAGGTCGTTCGCCCGGCCGGCCTGGAGTTGGGCGCGCACCTGACCGTAATGGCGCGCCAACTGCGGATCGTCCCAAGAAATCGTCCCTGCGGTTTTACCGACACCGGCCACGTTGATGATCACGGGGCTGGGGGCGGCGTCGAAAAGGGGGCGTAGCCGGTGGCCGAGCAGATAGCGGCTCAGGTAGTACAGGGCGAAGGTGAACTCAAGTCCGTCCGGGGTCTCGGTGTACTTGGGGCTGATCCGATTGGCGAACAACGCCAGCGCATCAACGGCCTGGTGTTGCTCGGAAATATCAGCGACGACCTGTTCGACTTCGGCGATCGAGGACAAGTCCGCCCGCAGAAACCGCAGGTTCGGATCGGCGGCTTGGTCGAGCAGGGCGCGTCCCCTCGCCTGGTTACTGCCGATCACGGTGACGTGGTCGCCCCTGGCCAGTCGTTCCAGGGCGACCGCCCGGCCCATGCCGGTGGTCCCGCCGCTGATGATGACGGTCTTGGGCGGTTGGTCTGGCACGGTCTGACTCCTAGGCTCGTAGCGGCACGTCTGATCATGGGCCGCCCGGCCGGATGACGAAAGAAGGCAGTTTCATGTCCGGTACGAACACCGGTGTTCCTTCTGTACTGGCGCACGACCTGCCTTTGCCGGTGCTCACCGACGAGTTGGCCGCATGTCCGGTCGGGGACGTGTTCCGGCGAGTGGGCGACAAGTGGAGCATGCTGCTGATGATCCTGCTCGGGGGTCGTCCGCGCCGGTACAACGAGCTGCACCGCGCCATCGAGGGCATCAGCCAACGCATGCTGACCCGTACCTTGCGAGGTCTGGAGGCCGACGGGCTGGTCCGGCGCGAGGTGCACCCGACGGTGCCGCCCAGCGTCGAGTACAGCCTGACCCCGCTCGGCGGCACGCTGCTCGAACCGCTGTCAGCGCTGGCCGATTGGGCAGTACGTCACGAAGCGGAGATCAACGAGGCTCGCTCCCGACACACGGGCGTTTAACGGCGCTGGTACAAGGCCGGTCGGCCGGGGCGGGACCGACCCGGAGCGGCCGCAGGCCCGGCCCCGGACGTCGAACTGGCGGCAGCGTAGCGGGGCGCCTCAACGCGTCGTGCGAAGACCGGGTGCCGGCGGGTGGCTCGCGCCGTGTCAGCCGCCCAGTGATGATCGGTGAAGCCTTGGCCGCCGTGGAGGGCGTCCTTATGAGCACCGGCACGAGCCGATCACAGCGGCGCGAAACGGAACCGGACGGAACAGGCCGCATGCCGGCTCGCGGAGCCGGGCGCCACGATGGCGGCCTCGGTCCGCCGCACCACCTGGAAGCAATATTCCGCCAACCGCGTCGCCGATTCCGGAACCTGGCCGTGGGCATTGGCATGGTGCATCGAGCTGGTTGAGGTTGACCCCAACTGCGTTCACCTGACGGCTGGCATTCCGCAGCTCGGCATGCAATGCGACGAGTGCGCCGTCCAGGGGACGCTGCTCACGGATCGCGGTGCGCACCGTCCTTATGACGAACGCGCTACAAGCGAGCCCGGCCGGCATCGCCGCTTCGTGGATCTCTTCGTACTCTTGGTCGTCGACCCGAATTCTCAACTCCCGCTCGCGCCGCCGTCCTCCGCCGAGCTTGGCTCGACGCTGCAGCGGTTCCGAGCCGTCGCTGCCTCGTTTGGGTGTCGTCATGTACCTCCGGTCCTGGCTTTTGAGGGACCGCGCTCGGTCCCCTGCCTGGCCAGTGTGATCTTCCGAGCGGAAGTTATCCACAACAGGTAAACGCTCTACCAGCTATCTTGCATCCCGTGTTGGACCGATTGAGAACTCGGTCCGGCTGGTGCGCTAATGCCAGACGCGGTTCACGAATGATGCGCAGTACCGAGGGCTACCAAAACGTCCAGGCCCACCGTCCACCGATATATGCCGGCGGGCCGGACGTCGCCGCGGACGCTCAGTGCTTCGTGATCTTATGAATCGAGATATCCGGCCAGGGCGGCCGACGCAGGACCGCCGCGGTCGCCAGCCCCGCGGCGACCAGCCCGATCAGCCCGCCCAGCAGCGCGATCCGGGTGCTGTCCACGGCCGGCGTCCAGGACGCCTTGCCCTCGTGGACGACGAAGACGCCGAGCGGCGTGGCCCGCGGGCGCCTCCCGGCGGTGACCCGCGCGACCGGAATCACCGTGGCGCCATCGGGCCTGTCGTAAGGCTCACCGAAGACCCGCTGCGCCCGCTCAGCGCCCCGCAGCCACTCCAGCTCTTCCCCTGCTCCCATTCGCCCCCCCCGGCCCCGCTCCCGACACCTCAGACTCCACGCCTGAAAGCCCCATCGCGCACATTATGACCGGCCGTGGGTTGGTAAGCGTGGTCCACCCTTTGACCCGAGGCCGCCAAAGTCGAGAGATCGCTGGGTGGGAGCTTGATCCTACGACGCGCCGATCGTGCGGTTTGAAGGCGGACACGACCCGTGTGACGGGCGTACGGTCGCGCGCACGGGCGCACCGGTCCGTAACGGTGGCCGAGGTGCTCGGTGGCCGCCGGGGCGGGGATGGTGGAAGTCCCCTGCGTCCTCAGGTAACGATCTTGTGCCTCGGCGGTGCGGGCTGCCTCGCGGGGTTGTGACCGCGGCGGTGCGGCGGAGGGTGGTGTGTTCGGGCGACCAGGCGTGCCATCTGGTGTCGGGCGGTCATGGTGGCAGCGTGGTGACAAATGACCAAGAGGCCGGTTTGGGATTTCTCCTTAACCGGCCTCTGACCTGGGTGTTCCTGGTGGAGCTGAGGGGATTTGAACCCCTGACCCCCTCGATGCGAACGAGGTGCGCTACCGGACTGCGCTACAGCCCCAAGGACTCCGTAAGGTTAGCAAACTCCGGGGGGTGCTCGCGCACGGGTTACTCGCCGACGGCGCGGCGGTCGTCGGCGTACTGGTCGAAGATCTCGTCGGGGGTGATGAGTTCGATGACCTCGGCGGCCTCGGTGGCGCGGCGGGTCTCCAGGGCGTGGGCCGCGGCGGTGCGGGCGCGGGCGCGGGCGTGGGCGGCGGCGCGGTGGCGGGCGGTGTCCATGCCGACGGCGACGCGGAGCAGCGCGAGGTGGCCGGCGAGCAGCGCGACCGGGGGCAGGGTGGCCCACCAGGGCGCGAGGCCGGACGCGACGACGGCGGCGGCGGTGAGGACGAGGGCCGCCAGGCCCGTGGTGCGGCGGCGGCGCCGGGCGATGACGGTGGCGCGGGTGACCCGGCGGCGGGGCTCGGGGGCCTCCTCCGGGGTCTCCTCGGGCGGCGTCTCCTCGTCCTCCTCGGGGCGTTTGTGGAGGAGGCGGGAGATTCCCGTCGCCTCGGTGTCGCGGCGCAGCCACATGGGCACGAGGACGATCGCCCAGACGGCGACGATGGCGAGGTACAGGACTGCGCTGCTCACCGGCCCCACCGTCCCAGGGCACGCTTAAGAGGCGGGCCGACTTTCGGCGCGCGAACGTGCAATGGGAGCAGGGTCACGCCCCGCACGGTACGAGGGGGTGTCAGAGGTTGACGAGCATAAGGGACGGTGTGTCGCGAGATCGATCTCGCCGTTACTCTCCGTTTGCCGGGCCTTCTCGAACGCAGGATTCTTACGGCGGGAAAGTCATGGGGGGCTCATGTGCGGCGGGGAAATGCCTGTTTGCGCTCGGCGAGCCAGCGTGCGCGCAGGCCACCGGGCACGTCCTCGACGGTGAGGGCGTAGCAGATGTGGTCGCGCCAGGCGCCGTCGATGTGCAGGTGGCGGCGGCGAATTCCCTCTTCCCGGAATCCGAGCTTTTCGACGACGCGGCGGCTCGCGGTGTTCTCCGGGCGGATATTCGCCTCCAGCCGGTGGAGGCCGACGGTGAAGAAACAGTGGTCGACGGCGAGGGCGACCGCGGTGGGAATGACGCCGCGCCCGGCGACCTGCCGGTCGACCCAGTAGCCGATCTGCGCCGACCGGGCGGAGCCCCAGACGATCGCGCCGATGGTGAGCTGGCCCGCGAACCGGTCCTCGTGGGTGACGACCCAGGGCAGCGCGAGACCCTGCCGGGCCTCGCGGCGCATGGTGTGGACCATGCTGAGGTACGGTCCGAGGCCGCTGCGGAACAGCGGCGTCTCGGGGTTGGTGGGCTCCCACGGGCGGAGCCACTCGGCGTTGCGAACCCGCAGTTCACGCCATACGGCGGCGTCGCGGTGCCGCAGCGGGCGCAGGCCGACAGGACCTTCGGTCAGGGTGACCGGCCATCCCCGTAAACGTTCCACGGTTCCATGATTCCCTGGACGGACGTCTGGACGCCATCAATTGTCCCCGAGAATTCGGGCACGCGGGACGATCGTGCCGTGTTTCATCACCCAGGCGACCTGGAGGTCGTCGTCCAGGACGGCGAGGTCGGCGTCCTTGCCGGGTTCGAGCGAGCCGGTGCGGGAGCCGATGCCGAGCGCGCGGGCCGGGGTGAGGGACGCGGCGCGGGCGGCGTCCTCGACGGGCAGCCCGGCGTCGGCGACGGCGCGGCGGAAGGCGTCCGCCATGGTGATCGTGCTGCCGGCGATGGACGTTCCGCCGGCGAGCGTGGCGCGGCCGCCGCGGACCTCGACGTCCATGACGCCGAGGCGGTAGTCGCCGTCGCCCATCCCGGCGGCGGCCATGGCGTCGGTGATCAGTGCGACGCGGGGGCCGGCGGCGGCGAACGCGAGGCGCGTCACGGCGGGCTCCACGTGCACGCCGTCGTTGATCAGTTCGACGGTGACCCGGGGGTCGTCCAGCGCGGCGGCGATCGGCCCGCCCTCGCGGTGGTGCAGCGGCCGCATCGCGTTGAACAGGTGCGTGGCGACGCGCGCGCCCGCGTCGAAGGCGGCGCGGGCGGTGCCGCCGGTGGCCTCGGTGTGGCCGACGGCGGGGATGACGCCCGCGTCCGCGGCCGCCCGGACGAGGTCGAGGGCGCCGGGCAGTTCGGGCGCGAGGGTGATCATGCGGAGGTGTCCGCGGCCGAGCCGGACGAGCCGGCGGAACTCGGCGGGGTCGGGGGCGCGCAGCAGCGCCGGGTCGTGGGCGCCGCAGCGGTCGCGGGCCAGGTAGGGGCCTTCGAGGTGGATGCCGGCGATCACGCCGTCCGCGGCGAGGCCGGCGAGGCCCGCGACGGCGTCGGCGAGTTCCCGCGGGGTGCCGGTGACCAGGCTGGCCATCGTGGTCGTGGTGCCGTGGGCGAGGTGGAAGGCCGCGGCGCGGCGGGCCTCTTCGGGACGCTGGTACGACGCGCCCGCTCCGCCGTGGACGTGCATGTCCACGAAGCCGGGGACGACGTACCGTCCGGCGAGGTCGATCTCCTCGCCCGTGGCGGCGGTCGTGATCCTGCCGTCCGCGATGTGGAGGTCTCCGTGGCGGACGCCGTCCGGCAGGACGATCCGGGCGTTGGTGAGGATCGTCCCGGGGGCCGGTTCGTCGCCCGGTTTCGGCATGGCGTCCCCTCGATGCGCGCACATGATCGTGGCTGATTGTTCCACGGCTAGAACGCGCAGCTAAGGCCAGGGGCGCGCAGGCTAGAATCCTCGGATGGCCTTCGTCCCGGACGCTCCCTCACCCGCGCGGGCGACCCGGCACGAGCGCTGGAACGCGCTGCTCGAACTGCTCGCGGACGCGGGCAGGCTCACGGTCGAGGAGGCGTCCCTGCGGATGGGGGTGTCGGCCGCGACGATCCGCCGCGACTTCGACCAGCTCGCGCAGCAGCAGATGCTCTCCCGGACCCGCGGCGGCGCCGTCGCGCAGAGCGTCAGCTACGACCTGCCGCTGCGCTACAAGGCGGCGCGGCACGCGTCGGAGAAGCAGCGGATAGCGGCGGCGACCGCCGAGCTGGCCAGGCCGGGATGGGTCGTCGGGCTGAACGGCGGGACGACGACGTCCGAGGTCGCCCGGGTCCTCGCGACGCGCGCCGACCTGCACGCCGAGGGGGCGGCGCCGGCGCTGACGATCGTGACGAACGCGCTGAACATCGGCAACGAGCTGGCCGTCCGGCCGCATGTGAAGATCGTCCTGACCGGCGGGGTGCCGCGGCCGCAGTCCTACGAGCTGACCGGGCCGCTCGCCACCGGCATCTTCGACCACGTGACGCTGGACGTGGCGGTCATCGGGGTGAACGGGGTGGACGCCCGGCACGGCGCGACGTGCCACAACGAGGGCGAGGCCGACGTGAACCGGCTGATGGCCGAGCGCGCCGAGCAGGTGGTCGTGGTGGCGGACGGCTCGAAGGTCGGGCACCGGGCGTTCGCCCGCATCTGCGGCATCGACGACATCGACGTCCTGGTGACGGACGGGACCGTCCCCGAGGAGGAGGTCGCCGCCTTCACCGAGGCCGGCGTCCGCGTCATCACGGCCTAGCGGGGCGAGCGGTCCCGGCGTCAGTCGAGGGCGAGCACGTGCATGGCCAGGCGGGTGGCGCGTCCGCCTTCCTGTCCGGCGACGTCGAGGGCGGTGCGGACGTCGAGGTCGTCCAGGAGCGCCTCGGTCACGGCCGCTTCGGCGGCGGGGGACGGGTCGCGCCGGCCGGCCGCGGTGTGGAGCCGGTCCAGGCGTTCGCCGGCCCGGTCGAGGGCGGCGGGGGTGTAGTCCCATTCGTCCCGCCAGGGCTCGGCGATGAGCATGAGCCGGACGGCGGCGGCCGGACGGCCCGGGACCAGGTCGGACACGAGCACCAGGTTCCCGGTCGACTTCGCCATCTTCTCGCCGTCCCGGCGGACCACGCCCACGTGCAGCCAGGCCCGGGAGAAGGGGCGCACGCCGGTCAGCGCCTCGGCCATGGCGCGCTCGTAGGCGTGGTGCGGAAAGCGCAGGTCGGCGCCGCCGGCGTGCAGGTCGAGCGCCGGCCCGAAGGTCGTCATGGCCATCGCGGCGCATTCGGCGTGCCAGCCGGGCCGGCCGGGGCCCCACGGGCTGGGCCAGGCGGGCTCGCCCGAGCGGGACGGCCGCCAGACGGCGACGTCGAACGGATGCTCCTTGCCGGGGTCGCCGGGGTCGTCCCCGTATTCGGCCAGCAGCGCACGGGCCTCCCCGTCGCCGAGCCCCGCCCGCCGGGGGACGTCGGCGCCGTGGAGGAGGACCGCGCCGTCCCGGAGGTAGGCGTCGCCGGACGTGAGAAGCCCCCGCGCGAGCGCGATGACCTCCGTGACGTGGTTGTGCGCGCGCGGCTGGTGGTCCACGGCGTGGACGCCGAGGGTGTCGAGGTCGCGTTCGAAGTAGTACTGCTGGACGGCGGCGAAGCTGTCGTAGGGGCTGCCGGCGCGGTGCGCGGCCTGGTTCAGCACGTCGTCGACGTCGGTGACGTTGCGGCAGACGAGCACGTCCCCGCCCGCGTGCCGCAGGACGCGGGCGGCGACGTCGGCCCAGACGAAGGTGCGGGCGTGGCCGAGGTGGGTGGCGTCGTACGGGGTGATCCCGCAGACGTACATCCGGGCGGGACCGGCGACGGGCAGCGGACGCCCGCCGATCCGGAGGGTGCGGTCGGGTGCGTTGCGATTCACGGGGATGCCTCGCGGTGGTCGGGAAGCCGAAGGGCCCTGGTACTCGGTGCCGTCCCCTCCCAGTGTGCGAAGAATGCGGTAAAGGCAGCACCTGCTGCGTGCCCCCGCTTCTCATCCGGGAACGGGACGTCGGACGCGGCGGCCGGGGGCGGCCTCCCACGTCCGGACTCGCGGGCGCCGTGGGCCTGCGCGAGGTCTAGGCGCCGCCGGCCGGGGAAGATCCAGAGGCAGGCGGGCCATGCCGTTCGCCCTCAGTCGGTACCATTCGTGATTGCCGCAGGGCAATGAGCGCGGTCGGAGGGACGGTCATGACCGGCAGCGGGGAGCGGGTCGGCGATCACCTCGATCACCTCGATCAGCGGACCGGCCGGCCGCGGCGGCTCCCCTACGACGCGGGCACGCTGAAGGCGGCGCGGGCGCTGGCCGTCGAGTGCGCGACCGCGGCCGGGTTCACGGAGGACCGGGTCCAGGACGTCGAACTCGTCACCAGCGAGCTGACCGCCAACTCCGTCGAGCACGGCGGCGGCTCCGGCGTCCTCTGCCTGTGGACCGACGCCACCCATCTCGTCATCGAGGTCAGCGACGGCGGCCACATCGAGGACCCCCTGGCCGGTCGGCGCCCGGTGCCGCCCGACTCGGTCGGCGGCCGGGGGCTGCTGCTCGTGTACAAACTGGCCGATCTCGTCCGCATCCATAGCGGGCCAGACGGAACCACCGTCCGGGTGTACTTCACCCGCGCGATGATGTGATCCATGAGCGAAGTTTCAGCGCAGGGCTACGGGCCGGACCACGATTCGCCGTTCGGTTTCGGGCTGCATCACGTGCAGATCGCGATCCCGGCGGGCAGCGAGGACGAGTGCCGCGCGTTCTACGTGGACGTCCTCGGCATGGTCGAGATCAAGAAGCCGCCGGTCCTGGCGGCGCGCGGCGGGCTGTGGATACGCGCGGACGCCCTGGAGATCCACCTGGGCGTCGAGCAGGACTTCCGCCCTGCCCGCAAAGCACACCCCGGCATCCGCGTCCACGACCTGGACGCGCTGGCCGAACGCCTCACCGCCAACGGCACCGAGGTCACCTGGGACGACAACTTCCCAGGCCACCGCAGGTGCTATGCCTTCGACAACCTGGGCAACCGCCTGGAGTTCCTCCAGCGCGACGGCTCACGCCCCGAGTGGTGAGCCGCGCCGACTCGTGAGCGCGCCCGCGCTGCGTGGCGAGCGCGCCCGCGCCGAGTGGCGAGCGCGCCCGCGTGGTGAGCGTCAGCCGGGGAAGGACCCGGCGCGGCCGAGCAGGGCCTGCACCGGGCTGTCCAGGCGCCCGCTCAGCCAGGCCGCCGTCTCCGTCACCGGCGCGATCTGGACGCCGGTGGTGACGCCGGTGCGGTCCAGCGCGTACACGAGGTCCTCGGTCGCGATGTTGCCGGTGGCGGCGGGCGCGAAGGGGCAGCCGCCGAAGCCGCCGGTGCTCGCGTCCAGCGCGCTCACGCCGTGGTCGAGCGCGGTGAGCGCGTTGGCATAGCCGGTGTTGCGCGTGTTGTGGAAGTGGCAGCGCAGCGGGACGCCGGGGGCGACCTCGGCGGCGCCGGTCAGCAGCGTGCGCACCTGCGCGGGGACGCCGACGCCGATCGTGTCGGCCAGCGCGATCTCGTCGGGCTCGCTCTCGGCGATGCGCCGCACCAGGTCGAGGAGGCGGTCGGCCGGCACCTCGCCCTCGAACGGGCAGCCGAAGGACGCGGCGATGGTGACGCTGCGGAAGAGCCCGGCGGCACGGGCGTCGGCGGCGATCCGCGCCCAGGCGGCCACTCCCTCGTCGACGGAGCAGCCCTGGTTGCGGCGGCTGAACTCGTCCGTCGCCACGACGACGACGTTGACCTCGTCCACGCCGGCGGCGAGGGCCCGGTCGAGGCCGCGCCGGTTGAGGACGAGCCCCGCGTAGCGCACCCCGTCGGGCCGGGGGAGCCGCTCCATCACCGCCTCGGCGTCCGCCATCTGCGGGACGCGCTTCGGGTTGACGAAGCTGACGGCCTCGATGCGCCGCAGCCCGGCGGCGATGCTCCGCTCGATGAGCCGCACCTTGTCGGCGGTGGGCAGGATCGCGGCCTCGTTCTGCAGCCCGTCCCGGGGTCCGACCTCGATCACTTCGACGTGCGCCATGTGGCTTCCCTTGTATGCAATCTGTGGACATCTTGAGAATCGGCCAGGTCTAACCCTTGTGTCAAGCGTCCGAAATGCATATCTTGCATACAATCGACCAACGAGGAGGTGGGGATGGTCCGTGCCGTGGACCGTGTGTACGCACGGTTGCGCGCCGACATCCTGGACGGCGTCCACCCGCCCGGAGGACGGCTCGGCGAGGCCGAGCTGGCCGAGCAGACCGGCTCCAGCCGGACGCCGGTCCGGGAGGCGCTGCGCCGGCTCGAGGTCGAGGGACTCGTCGAGGTCCTGCCGCACCGCGGCGCCCGCGTCCCGGACTGGACGCCGGAGGACCTGGAGGAGATCTACGACCTGCGGATGCTGCTGGAGGGCGCCGCCGCGCGCCGCGCCGCCACCCGGATCGACCCCGCGGACGTCGCCGCCATGGAGAAGCTGTGCGACGTCATCGAGCGCTGCGCCGAACCGGGCGACGGCCAGGACCTGGACCGGGTCGCCGAGCTGAACGCCGACCTCCACGGCATCGTCCGCGCCGCGGCGGCCAGCCCCCGGCTGGTGTCCATGCTCAACGCGGTCGTGCAGCTCCCGCTGGTGATGCGGACCTTCCACCGGTACTCGCCGGACGACCTCGCCCGCAGCTTCGCGCACCACCGGGAGCTGGTCGTCGCGCTGCGGGCGGCGGACGGCACCTGGGCCGAGTCGGTGATGCGGGCGCACGTGCTCGCCGCGAAGGCGGTGCTGCTCCGCGCCGCCCACCGCGCCGCCGACGACGAGAACGACCGGCACGACACGACCGAAACGAGGACTCCCTAGATGTCAACGCACGACGGCGCCGCGCAGGGCGCCACGCAGGACGCCCGCGGACCGCTCGCCGACCTGCGCGTGGTGGAGATGGGACAGCTGCTCGCCGGCCCGTTCTGCGGCCAGCTGCTCGGCGACTTCGGCGCCGACGTGATCAAGCTGGAGTCGCCCGGCGCCGGCGACCCGATGCGCCAGTGGGGACGGGAGAAGCCGCACGGCAAGTCCCTCTGGTGGCCGGTGGTCGCGCGCAACAAGAAGTCGGTGACCTGCAACCTGCGCACGCCGGAGGGCCAGGACCTGGCGCGGCGGATCATCGCCGAGGCCGACATCGTCGTGGAGAACTTCCGCCCCGGCACGCTGGAGCGCTGGGGGATGGACTTCGACCGGCTCCGCGCGGAGAACCCGGGGCTGATCCTCGTCCGGGTGTCCGGGTTCGGGCAGAGCGGCCCCTACGCGCCGCGCGCCGGGTACGGGTCGATCGGCGAGGCGATGGGCGGCATCCGCTACGTGACCGGCGATCCGGGCAACGCGCCGTCCCGCGCCGGGATCTCGCTCGGCGACTCGCTCGCCGCGGTGTTCGCGACGATCGGCGCGCTCGTCGCCGTCCACCACCGGAGCAACACCGGCCGGGGCCAGATCGTCGACTCGGCCATCTACGAGGCGGTGCTGGCGATGATGGAGTCGCTGCTGCCGGAGTGGGCCGTGGCCGGCTACCAGCGCGAGCGGACCGGGTCCGTCCTGCCCAACGTGTCGCCCAGCAACGTGTACCCGACGGCGTCCGGCGAGATGATCCTGATCGCCGCCAACCAGGACACCGTGTTCGGGCGGCTCGCCAAGACGATGGGCCGGCCCGAGCTGGCGGACGACCCGCGGTTCGCCGGCCACGCCGACCGGGGCCGGAACATGGCCGAACTGGACGAGCTGATCTCCGCCTGGTCGGCGACGCTCGGCATCGAGGCCCTCCTGGCGGCCCTCCACGAGGGCGGCGTGCCCGCCGGCCGCATCTACACCGCCAAGGACATGTTCGACGACCCGCACTTCGCGGCGCGCGAGGCGATCGTGCGGCTCGTCCATCCCGACTTCGGCGAGCTCCCGATGCACAACGCGTTCCCCAGGCTCAGCGAGTCCCCCGGGTCGGTGCGGCACGCCGGTCCCGGCCTCGGCGAGCACAACCGGGAGGTCTACGGCAGCCTCCTGGACCTTCAGGAAGACGAGATCGCCGCGCTGGCCGAGCGCGGAGTCATCTAAGCAAGCAAGGCATCGGGAGACCAGCATGGGATATCGCCTAGGCGTTGATGTAGGGGGCACGTTCACGGACGTGCTCCTGGTGGACGAGGAGACCGGCGTCAGCCACCGCGCCAAGACCGCGTCGACCCCGGCGGACCAGTCCGAAGGCGTCCTCAACGGCATCCGCAAGGTGTGCCGGGACGCGGGGATCGAGCTGACCGAGGTGGCGCACGTCCTGCACGGCACGACGGTGGCGACCAACGCGATCCTCCAGGGCAGGGGAGCGCGGGTCGGGCTCGTGACCACGCAGGGGTTCCGGCAGGTCCTGCAGATCGCCCGGTCGTACGTGCCGGGCGGGCTGGCCGGCTGGATCATCTGGCCGAAGCCGGAGCCGCTGGCGCGGCTGGAGCACACGGTCGAGATCCCCGGCCGGATCACCGCCGACGGCTCGGTGGTGACCCCGCTGGACGAGGAGCGCGCCCGCGCCGAGCTGCGCAGGCTCGCCGGGGCCGGCATCGAGGCGCTGACCGTCTCGCTGATCAACTCGTACGCGAACGACGCGCACGAGCGGCGGGTGGCGGAGCTGGCGGCCGAGGAGCTGCCGGGGATCCCGGTGTCGCTGTCCAGCCACGTCCTGCCGGAGATGCGCGAGTACGAGCGCACCGTCACGACCGTCGCCAACAGCTACGTGCAGCCGGAGGTCGCCCGGTACGTCAGCAATCTCGACCGGTCGCTGACCGGCAGCGGGATCGCGGCGCCGCTGTCGGTGCTGCGCAGCGACGGCGGGCTGACCCAGGCGTCCAAGGCGGCCGAGGACCCGGTGTCGCTGCTGCTGTCCGGGCCGGCGGGGGGCGTGACCGGCGCGGCGTGGTTCGCCGAGCAGGCCGGGTTCTCCGACTTCCTCACCTTCGACATGGGCGGCACGTCCACGGACGTGGCGCTGGTGCTCGACGGGCGCCCGCGCATCGGCCGGGAGACGAGCGTCGGCGACCTGACCGTCCGGGCGACCAGCGTGGACGTCCGCACGGTCGGCGCGGGCGGCGGCTCGATCGCGCACGTCCCCGAGCTGACGAAGGCGCTGCGCGTCGGGCCGCAGTCGGCAGGCGCCGCCCCCGGCCCCGCCGCCTACGGCGCGGGCGGCACGGAGCCGACGGTCACCGACGCCAACGTCGTCCTCGGCTACCTGCCGACGCAGCTCGCCGGCGGCGAGATCTCGCTGGACGTCGAGGCCGCCCGCAAGGCGGTGAGCGGCGTCGCCGAGGCGATGGGCCTGCCCGGCGTGGAGGCCGCGGCGGCCGGGATCATCGACATCGTCAACGAGAACATGCTGGGCGCGCTGCGGCTGATCAGCGTCCAGCAGGGCTTCGACCCGCGCGACTTCGCGCTGATGTCGTTCGGCGGCGCGGGCCCGCTGCACGCGAACGCGCTCGGCCGGCTGACCGGCGCGTGGCCGGTGATCGTGCCGCCGTCGCCGGGCGTCCTGTGCGCCTACGGGGACGCGACGACCTGCGCCCGCGACGAGAGCGCCCGCACGATGGTGCGCCTGTTCTCCACCCTCGACGACGCCGAGCTGCGCGCCGCGCTCGCCGAACTGGCCGACGCGGCCGCCGCCCGCCTGGAGTCGGAGGGCGTGCCGCGCGACGCCCAGACCGCGACGTACCAGTTCGACCTGCGCTACCACGGGCAGGGCTTCGAGATCCCCGTCGAGATCGACCGCGGGACCGTGGACGGCGACCTGCTCACCGAGTTGGGCGCCAGGTTCGACGCCGAGCACAAGCGGCTGTTCTCGTTCCTGCTCGACAACGAGCGCGAGGTGATCAACCTGCGGGTCACGGTGAGCGGCCCCCGCCCGGAGGTCGCCTGGCGCACCCTGCCCGAGGGGACCGGCGACCCGTCCGCGGCGCTGGTCCGCGAGACCGAGGTGTGGATGGACGGCGCGTCCGTGCCCGCCCGCATCTTCGAACGTTCCAAGCTGCGCGCGGGGGACGTGGTGACCGGACCGGCCGTCGTGGTCGAGATGGACTCCACCACCCTCGTCCTGTCCGGGCACGCCGCGACCGTGCACCCGAGCGGCAGCCTGCTGATCCGCCCGACTGAGGAGGCCTGATGGCCGAGATCCTGCAGACCACCACGGAGCCGGTCGGCCGGGTCGACGTCGACCCGGTCACGCTGGACATCATCGAGAACGCGCTGCGCAACGCCCGGCACGAGATGGACGAGGTGCTGTTCCGCACCGCGCTGTCGCCGGGCATCCGCGAGCAGCACGACGAGTTCCCGCTGATCGCCGACCCGTCCGGGAAGATGGTCGTCGGCCAGTTCGGCCTGTCGGTGCCGGACTTCCTGGCGAACTTCGACGGGACGATCGGCGAGGGCGACATCCTGATGACGTCCGACCCGTACGCGTGCGGCGCGGCGATCAGCCACGCCAACGACTGGCTGCTGGTCGTGCCGATCTTCCACGAGGGCCGGCTGGTCGGCTGGTCGTCGATGTTCGGGCACATGACGGACGTGGGCGGCAAGACGCCGTCCTCGATGCCCGCCGACGCCCGCACCATCTACGAAGAGGGCGTGATCGTCCCGCCGTTCAAGCTGTACGAGGCCGGGAAGCTCAACGAGGCCGCGCTGCGGATCATCCTCAACCAGGTCCGGATGCCGGACTGGAACCGGGCCGACCTGAACGGGCTGACCGCGGCCTGCACGACGGCCGCCCGCCGGGTGACCGAGCTGTGCGACCGGTTCGGCGTCGAGACCTACCTGTCGGCGCTGGACGATCTGCTCGAACGCAACTACCAGGCCATGAAGGTGCTGCTGGCGACCCTCTTCGAGGACGGCCAGACGCTGGAGTTCGCCGACTACATCGACGACGACGGCTGCGGCTACGGCCCCTACGAGCTGAAGATCTCGCTGACCCGGACCGGCGAGAAGATCCATCTGGACTTCAGCCACGCCGCCCCGCAGGCGGTCGGGCCGATCAACTACTTCATCAACGAGAACCTCGTCCGGATGTTCTTCGGCATCTACGTGATCACGGTCGCCGACCCGCAGATCCTGTGGAACGACGGCTTCTACCCGCTGATCGACGTCACGATCCCCGAGGACTCGTTCTGGAGGCCGCGCCGCCCGGCCGCGCTGAACGCCCGCAACCACGGCATCGGCCGGGTGTTCGACCTGTTCGGCGGGCTGCTCGGGCAGACGAACCCGGAGATCCTGAACGCGGCCGGGTTCTCGTCCTCGCCGCACTTCATGTACTCGGGGCACTACACGTCCGGGCCGCGCGCGGGCGAGTGGTTCCAGCTGTACTCGATCGGGTTCGGCGGGGTGCCGGGACGCCCGGTCGGGGACGGCCCGGACGGGCACTCGCTGTGGCCGTCGTTCGTCAACATCCCCTGCGAGTACCTGGAGTCGTACTACCCGCTGCGGATCGAGCGGTGGGAGACGATCGCCGACTCCGGCGGCGCCGGCCTGCACCGCGGCGGCAACGGCGTGGACGTGGCGTACCACTTCGAGGAGCCGGGCACGATCGCGATCCACGACGACCGCTGGCTCACCTACCCGTGGGGCGTGAACGGCGGGCGTCCGGGTGAGCGGGGACGCAAGTGGATCGACCGGGTCGACGGCACCCGCGAGGTGCTGCCCAGCAAGATCCACGACGTCCCGGTCGCGCCGGGCGACGTCCTGCACTTCGTGACCTGGGGCGGCGGCGGCTGGGGCGACCCGCTCGCCCGGCCGGCCGAGCAGGTCGCGCTGGAGGTGCGGCGCGGGCTGGTGACCGCCGGCGGCGCCCGGGAGGGCTACGGCGTCGTCTGCGGCGACGACGGCGTCCTGGACGCGGCGGCCTCCGAGGCGCTGCGGGCCGAGATGGCCGCCGCGCGGCCGGAGATCCCCGTGTTCGACATGGGCCCGCCGCTGGCGGAGATCCTCGCCCGCTGCGAGGAGGAGACCGGGCTGCCCGCGCCGCGTCCGCCGGTCGACGTCCGCTCGGCGGACGCGCTGCGCCGATGACCGGTTCGGACGACCTCGTCGCCGGCTACCGGGAATCGGGCTTCGGCGAGAGCCTCGGCTGCGGCAGGGCCCCGGCGGTGCTGGTGGTCGACTTCGCCCGCGCGTACCTGGCGGACGGGTCGCCGCTGCGCGCCCCCGTGGAGGACGCGCTGGCCGCGACCGTGGCCCTGGTCGGCGCGGCGCGGACGGCCGGGCTGCCCGTGCTGTTCACCCGGGTGAGCTTCCAGCCGGGCGGCGCGGACGGCGGGCTGTTCCGCCGCAAGGTCCCCGCGCTCCGCGTGTTCGAGGAAGGGAACCCCCTCGGCGACTTCGCCGAGGGGGTCTCCCCCCGGCCGGGGGAGACGGTGGTCACCAAGCAGTACGCGAGCGCGTTCCACGGGACGTCGCTCGCGGCGACCCTGACCGCGTCCGGGATCGACACCCTGTTCATCTGCGGGCTGACCACGAGCGGCTGCATCCGGGCCACCGCGACCGACGCCCTGCAGCACGGCTTCCGCCCGCTCGTGGTGGACGAGGCGTGCGGTGACCGCGACCCGCGCCTGCACGAGGCCAACCTGCTCGACCTCCAGGCCAAGTACGCCGACGTGATCTCCCTCGACCGTGCCCTGGAGCTGATCACCTGATCGTCGACTTGCGGCGTGTTGTCGTTATGAGCGCCCGCATAACAACAACACGCCGCAAGTCAACGGGGTCAGGCGTGCCTTGCGGCGGTGGTGTGGAGGGCCAGGGACAGGTCTACGGCGCTGTCGACTACCGCGTCCAGGTCGTCGCCTAGCCTCCCGTCCGCCCACTGCTGGGCCAGTTCGGTCATGGCGCCGGTGAACATCGTCGCGGCGATGACGACCGGGAGCGCCGGGTTCTCGATGTTGCTCATCGCGAGGACGCCGTCCAGCAGGGCGGTCTGCGCGGCGCGGCGCCGCTCGGCGAGGACCTCGTTGCCGCGCGCCTCCGCGAACAGGACGCGCCCCCTGCGCGGGTCGTCGCTGATGAAGCGGAGCACGCTGCGGATTCCCGCGCGGGTGCGGACGTTCGGGCTCGGACCGGCCTCGTCGAGCGCGCCCGCCAGCGCGTCGGCGAGGGCCGTGGCCTCCCGGTCGTAGACGGCCGCGAGCAGCTCGTCGGTGCCGGCGAAGTTCTCGTAGAAGTAGCGCGTGTGCAGCTCGGCCTCGCGGCACGCGGCCCGGACCGTCAGGCCGGCCTCGCCCTCCTCGCCGAACAGCCGGTACGCGGCCTGGACGAGCATGCCGCGCCGCTCGTCCCGCCGCCGGCTCGCGGGGACCCCGGCCCACCGGGTGGACGTGGCCGTGCGCGCGTTCGCCATGCCCCGACGATACCGCCGAGCCCTCGCCCCGGGGCCAAGTCTGGACACAGGTGTACCCAAACCCTTACTCTGGCCACAGTTGTAGCCAGAAATGGGAGCGCACATGCCGGGCAAGATGGATCTGGGCAAGACGAACATCGTCGCGACGCGGTTCGAGCGGGCCTTCGACGCCGATATCCGCTCCAGGTTCTTCAAGGGCCTGGACTTCGCCGGGCCCGACGGCGACCCCGGCTGGTTCGGGCCCGGCAGCGCGGTCTGGTACGTCCACTCGCACCTGCCCACGCTGATCCTCGGCCTGGTCGGCGCCGCCTACATCGAGGGGCTCGACCCGAGCATCAGCTGGATGGCCTACGACCACTCCCGCATCCCCGAGCGCGCGGACGGCGTCCCGACCGGCAACATCGACCCGGAGGGCGCCGCCGTCCGCCTGGGCCACTCCCTCTCCTTCTTCATCGGGACGGCCTACGGCTCCACCGCGACCGCCGAGCGGCTGGCCCGCACCGTCCGCGCCATGCACCACACCATCAAGGGCACCCGCCCGGACGGGCTGGCCTACGACGCCGACGACCCCGAGTGGCTGCGCTGGAACTACGCCACCGTCGTGTGGGGGCTCGCGACCGCGCACGAGCGCTACCACCGCCGCCCGCTCGACGACATCGACCGCTACTACCGCGAGTTCGTCCGCGTCGGCGAGGCCCTGGGCGGGACCGACCTGCCCGCCACCAAGGCGGAGGTCGCCGAATGCCTTGAGTCCTACCTGCCGCGCCTGGCGGTCACCCCGATCAAGGCGTTCGCGACGGGGCCCAACCTGCGCGACAGCAAGGCCAAGCCCTGGGAGCCCGGCAGCGCCTTCATGGACTGGGCCGCCCGCGACATGCTCCCGAAGTGGGCGCAGAAGCTCTGCCTCTACCAGCCGCCGAACCCCGTCGCGCTGCGCGCGCGCCGGGCGGCGCTGTGGGCCGTCCTCAACGGCCTCCACGACGCCACCGGACCGATCCGGGAGTTCCGCGAGGCCGGGGCCCGCGTCGCCGGCGGCGTCTCGGCCCCGGTCGCCGCGTCGACCGCGCCGACCGCCCCCGACCCCGTCCTGACCCGCGAGGAGGTCGAGGCGACCGCCTGACGAACCGCTGCCCGGCGTTCATTCCCGCCGTGGCCTGAATGGGACATTGAGGGGATTGGCCTGGGAACTATTGTGGGAAGACACTGCGTCGACCCACGGAGGCAGAGCAGGCCATGAGCGATTCGCGCGCGCCGTCCCCCCAACCGGCTCCGGGGATCGATACGACGGTGTCTCACTCGGCCCGTATCTGGGACTATTGGCTGGGCGGAAAAGAGAACTACGAAGTTGATCGCGAGCTGGGCGATCAAATAGCGGCGGTGCTGCCCGACATCGTCGAGCAGGCCCGTGCCGACCGGCTGTTCCTGGGACGGGTGGTGCGCTTTCTGGCCGGCGAGGCCGGAATTCGGCAGTTCCTCGACATCGGGACGGGGCTGCCCACCGCCGACAACACCCACGACGTCGCGCAGCGGATCGATCCGGCCTGCCGGGTCGTCTACGTCGACAACGATCCGCTGGTGCTGACGCACGCGCGGGCACTGCTGGGCAGCACCCCGGAAGGCGCCACCGATTATCTGGACGCCGACATGCACGATCCGGAGGCGATCCTGCGCGGGGCCGCCGCGACGCTCGACTTCTCCGAACCCGTCGCGATCACGATGCTGGGCGTGGTCTGGCACATCACCGACGACGACGAGGCCCGGTCGATCATCGGCCGGCTGCTGGAGCCGATGGCGCCCGGCAGTCATCTCGCGATCGCGCATCCCACGATCGAGGTCACCGGCGAGAAGATGGCCGAGGCGATCCGGCAATGGAACCAGTACGGCAGGCCGCCCGGCATCCACCGCACCCCCGCGCAGCTCCGGAGCCTTTTCCAGGGCCTGGAGATGGTGGAGCCCGGAGTCGTCTCCTGCACCCGGTGGCGGCCCGAGGCCGTGCCGTTCGGCGAACCCGAGGAGAGCGACCAGTTCGGCGGCGTCGCACGCAAGCCCTGAGCCGCACCCGCCGCGGGGCGTCCCCGGGGGCGGGCATGGTGACGATGAGGAGCAGGTCATGAGCGCGGTCCCGGCCGGGCGGCTCACCGCGGGGGTGGCCGCCGAGCTGCGCGCCGACGACTCGGCCGGGCTGACCCTGCCGAGGCTCGTGCTGGCCGTCCGGCTGCGCCGGCTGCGCGGCGGGCGGGGCATGAGCCGGGGAGCGGCCGCGCCGGCGGTCGGCTCCGAGGACAGGCTCGCCGCGCTGGAGTCCGGCATCACCCGGTGCGGGCTCGACGACGCGATGGCGCTGTGCGATCTCTACGGCGTCGACGAGCACGCCACCCGGGTGGCGCTGCTGGAACTGGCCCGCCAGTCCCATGCGCCCGGCTGGTGGCAGTCCTACCGGGAGTTCATCCCGGCGTGGTTCCTGCCGTACATCGGCGCGGAGCAGGTCGCGGACGTCGTCCGCTGCTATGCCGTCCAGTACGTCCCCGACCTGCTGCAGACTCCCGCCTACGCCCGTGCGCAGATCACGCTGGTGCACCGCGCGGAGGCCGCGTCGGAGATCGACGCCAGGGTGGGCCTGCGCATGCGCCGGCAGGACATCCTCCACCGCTCCCGGCCGGCCCGCCTCTGGACGATCCTGGACGAGGCGGCGCTGCGCCGCCCCGTCGGCGGCCGGGGCACGATGTTCCGGCAGCTCGAACACCTGCTGGACCTGTGCGACGCGCCCAACGTCACCGTCCAGGTCCTGCCGTTCGCCATCGGCGGGCACGCCGCGCTGAGCGGCCCGATGACGCTGCTCCGGCTGCCGGACGAGGACCTGGCCGACGTGGTGTTCCTGGAGCAGCTGGACCACGCCCTCTACCCGGACCGCCCCGGCGACCAGGACTACTACCGGCACGCCATGAACGTCCTCGGGTCGCAGGCGCCGCCGCCGGCGCGCACCGCGCCGATCCTGCGCGAGGTGATCGCCTCGCTGTGAGCGCCGGACGTGTCATGGGACACAGACCGGCGTCCGCGGGCATGGCATCGTGGCGGCGCACGGGCCGACAGAACGAGGCGACCCATGGCCGATGAGCAGCCTGATCAGGAACTCCACCGCCGGCTCCGGGAGCTCTACCTCGGGGCGGGCTCGCCGTCGTCCACCACCGTGGACCGGACCGCCGGCCGGCTGGAGGACCTCTACCCGCTCGACGGCGGCCGCCGGTCGGTGCCGCACAGCATCAGCCGGTCCACGCTGAGCCAGGTCGTCAACGGCGTCCGGCTGCCCAAGTCGGGGATGCTCACCGCGATCGTGCTGAGCCTGCAGCGGTGCGGCTTCGAGCACGGCAGCCTGGACGACGATCCGGGCCTGGCCTCGCTTCCGGATTGGCATCGCCTGCTCCGCGCGGCGAAGGCCGCACGCGCCGCACGGTCCCCGGCGGCCGGCGGGTCCGTTCAGGCGCCCGCGGCCGGTCCGGAACGCCGGGCCGACCCGGTCCTGCTCGAACCCGGCGAGAGCGCCGAGCTCCGCAGGCACGGCCGGTACGCGGCGGCCCTGGAGAGGCGGTCGGCCACGGGAGACCGGAACGCCGTCTACGAGACCGCGGTGATGCTCGCGTGCGCCGCGGGGTACGGGCACAAGGCCGCCGCCTACCTGATCAACGCCGCGGCGGCCGGTCTGAACGTCGCGGCGAACCTGGTGCCGGTGGACGGCGCGGAGGTCGACCGGCGGTTGGCGGTGGCGCACGCCCACGTCCTCGCCTACGCGGCCGCGAACCGCGGCGACCTGGAGGCGGCGCGCGCCTTCCTGTCCTGTGTCGCCGCGGCCGGTGCGGATCCCGCTTCCCGGTTCTGAGCGCGCGGGGCCAATTGCCGGAAATAGTGATATTTGCCGGAAGTGATGCAATTTCTTGGTGCGGGCGCGGCGTTCCCTGTCGTTCCGTTGCGGCCACTGCCGTTCGCAAAACGGTGCTCCTGGGGTTTTCCTGGTAAACCACCGCGAACTCGGCTAAGTGCACGAAATAGTCAGGGCTGCGACCGAAAAGCCGATGATCGTCAATGTCGACGATCTGCACCAAGGAGAAGGCCGGCAATGTCCCCGATACCTCGCAGCGGCCCGCGCCTCGCCCCGACGGAGCACGAGGCCGGTGACCCGCGATGAGGAGCGTCCTGAGGATGCCGCTCCGCCGCCCCATCGCCCGGCGGCAGCGGGGGGCGCACCCCCTCCTGCACGTGATGCTGGCCATCGACATCGTGCGGTTCACCAGCCGCGACGAGGCGATGCAGATCTACCTGCGCGAGGTCATGTACGGGATCGTCGAGGAGGCGTACGTGACCGCCCGCGTGGGCCGCCGCCGGATCCGCCTGGAGGACCGCGGGGACGGGATCTTCATGGTCGTCGGTCCGCGGACCGGGCTCGACGTCGTGCTCAGCCTGCTCGTCCAGAGCATTCGCGACGAGATCCGTGCGCACAACAGGACCGCGGTGCCCGAGGCCCGGATCCAGTTGCGGATGGCACTGCACGCGGGATTCCTGCACGAGGACGCCCACGGTGTGGCCGGCACCTCGGTCAACAACCTGTTCCGGCTGCTGGAGGCCCCGGTGATGAAGGACCGCCTCGCGTACGCCGGCACCGACTTCGCGCTCGTCATCTCGGAATACGTCTACGAGGCGGCGATCGGATACCACCTGATCGAGGCCGCGGACTTCGAGATGATCAACGTCGAGGTCAAGGAGACGCGCACGAGAGCGTGGCTGTGGATGGCGCCCGCCGAACCGTGGCCGCGGCTCGCCGGACACGCCTGACGCGGATCTCCGCGACGGCGTCCCGCCCGATGACTTTCCGGCACGGGGGCGGTCCACAGAACGTAGGGCCAACACCCACTTTGGAGGCCGGATGTGCGAGCGGATGCGGGCCACCCAGGACGCCGAGTGCGGCGCGCGGCTGCTGGACCGGGCGATCGGCTTCGCGCTGACGGCCGTCCAGGGGATCGCGCCGCACATGCGCGCCCGCCGCACGCCGTGCGCGGCCTGGGATCTCGACATGCTCCTGCTGCATCTCGGCGAGTCCCTGGCGGCGCTGCACGAGGGCATGACCACCGGGCACGTCGCGACGGCCGCGGGCCGGGAGGGGCCGCCGGACGACCCGGTGTCGGCGCTGCGGGTGCGGGCCGTCCGGGTGCTGCGGGCGTCCGCCGCCCTGAAGACGGTCACGGTCGGGAACCGGCGGCTGGCGGGGGAGGCGCTGGCGGGGGCCGGTGCGATCGAGGTCGCCGTCCACGGCTGGGACATCGCCCAGGCGACCGGTGAGCGGCGGCCCGTCCCGCCGCTGCTGGCGGACGACCTGCTGGCGGTCTGCCCGCTGGTCCTCCCGGACCCGCCGCACCGCCCGCTGTTCGCCGACCCCGTCGAGCCGCCGCCGGACGCGGCCCCCGGCGACCGGCTCGTCGCGCTCCTCGGCCGCCGTCCGCTGCGCTGAGCGGACCGCCTCGGAGGATGCGGCGCGGCGGGCCGGTCGGCGAGAATCGGATCGTCCGCCCCCCGTCAGAGGAGTGCCCATGAAGTGGTCGGCGTCCGTGCGCCACATCCGCCCCGAAGATCGCGAGCGGGTCGTCGAGATGGTCGCGGAGGAGCGCTACATTCCGGCCGTCAAGCTGGTCCGGGAGGTCACCGGCCTCGGGCTCAAGGAGGCCAAGGAGTACGTGGACGCGCTGAAGGGCGAGGCCCTCGCCGCGCGGGTGCCGCCGGAGGTGCGGGAGCGGGCGCTGGGGCTGATCGCCGCAGGCGGGACGCGGCCCGCGGCCAAGATGGTGAGGGCGGAGGCGGGCCTCGGGTCGCGCGCCGCCAAGGACTACGTCGACGCGCTCCGCGACGGGCGCGTGGCGAGGCCGGTGGCGGGCGGCGGGACGCTGTCCGACCGGGTCCGGGCGTTCAAGGACGCCGGCGACCACGCGTCCGCCCTCGCGCTGGTGTGCGCGGAGACGGGGATGAGCCGCGAGGAGGCGGCGCGTTTCGTCGACGCGCTGAGATAGATCCGCACGCCCCCTCGCCCCCGACGGCAACCGAATGCCATTCTGGTCTCTGGACGGAACGATCCTTGGAGGGGCCATGGCGATCGCCATCAGCGAGGAGCACCGCGAGCTGGCGCGGACGGCGCGCTCGTTCCTGCGCGACCACGGGGCGCGGGCCGCGAACCGCGCGCTGCTGGACGCCGAGAAGGAGACGCTTCCCGCGTACTGGACCGGGTTCGCCGCGCTCGGGCTGCTCGGCCTGCACCTCCCCGAGGAGCACGGCGGCGGCGGAGCGGGCCTCCCGGAGCTGGTCGTGGTCGCCGAGGAGCTGGGACGCGCCGTCGCGCCCGGCCCCATGCTGCCCACGATGATCGCGTCCGCGGTGATCGCGGCCGCCGGGAGCGACGAGCAGCGGGCGCGCCTGCTGCCCGGCCTCGCCTCCGGGGCGGTCCCGGCGGCCCTCGGCCTGGACGGCTCGCTCAGCCTGCGGGACGGCGCCGCCACCGGCGACGCGGGCGTCGTGCTGGGCGGCGGCCTCGCGGAACTGCTCGTCCTCGCGGCCGGCGACGACATGGTCGTCGTGCGGGCGGACGCCGCTGCGGTCGACGTCCCAGAGAATTTGGACCCGTCCCGCCGCTCCGCGCGGGTCGCCCTGGACGGCGCCGCCGCCGACGTGCTCCCCGGCGCCAGGGCCCTGGCCACCGCCGTCGCCCGCACGCTCGTCTCGGCCGAAGCCGTCGGCGGCGCGCTCGAATGCGTGGCGAACGCCGTCGAGTACGCGAAGGTCCGCGAGCAGTTCGGCCGCCCCATCGCGACGTTCCAGGCGGTCAAGCACCACTGCGCGAACATGCTCGTCGCCGCCGAGCTGAGCACGGCCGCCGTGTGGGACGCCGCGCGCGCCGCGTCCGGGCCCGCCGACCAGTTCGAGCTGGCGGCGGCCGTCGCCGCGGCGCTCGCCCTGCCCGCGTTCACCGCCGACACCGGCCTCAACATCCAGGTGCACGGCGGCATCGGCTTCACCTGGGAGCACGACGCCCACCTGCTGATGCGCCGGGCCGCGACGCTGGAGGCCGTGTTCGACCCGCGCTCCGCCGAACGGGACGTGACCCGCCTGAAGGCCGCCGGCGTCGTCCGCGCGGCGACCCTCGACCTGCCGCCCGAGGCGGAGGCGCGGCGTCCGGAGATCCGCGCGCTGGCCCGCGAGATCGCCGCGCTGCCCGCCGCCGAGCAGCGGCAGAAGCTGATCGACACCGGCTACGTCCAGCCGCACTGGCCGCGGCCCTGGGGCGTGGAGGCGAGCGCCGGGCTCCAGCTCGTCATCGAGGACGAGTTCCGCGCCGCCGGAGTGAAGCGCGCCCAGCTCGGCATCACCGGCTGGGTGATCCTCACCCTCGTCCAGCACGGCACCCAGGACCAGATCGACCGCTGGGTGCGGCCCGCGCTCACCGGCGACGAGGTCTGGTGCCAGCTGTTCAGCGAGCCCGAGGCCGGCTCGGACGCCGCCGCCGTGAAGACCCGCGCCGTGAAGGTCGAGGGCGGCTGGGTCGTCAACGGCCAGAAGGTCTGGACGAGCGGCGCCCAGCACTGCCGCTGGGGGTTCGCGACCGTCCGGACCGACCCGGACGCGGCCAAGCACGCCGGCGTCACCATGGTCGTCCTCGACATGGAGCACCCGGGCGTGGAGGTCCGGCCGCTCCGCCAGATCACCGGCGGCTCCGACTTCAACGAGGTGTTCTTCTCCGACGTCTTCGTCCCCGACGCCGACGTGGTCGGCGAGCCGAACAAGGGCTGGACGGTCGCCCGCGCCACGCTCGGCAACGAGCGCGTCAGCATCGGCGGCGGCGTCGGCGGCCCGCCAGGACCCGACGCCGTCGCGCTCTACCGCGAGCACGGCGACCGCGTCCCCGCGGCCGCCGAGCGCGTCGGCGCCTACCTCGCCGAGGAGCAGGCCCTCCGGCTGCTGAACCTGCGCTCCGCCGAGCGCGCCGTCGCCGGCGGCGAGCCCGGCCCGGAGGGCAACATCACCAAGCTGGTCCTCGCCGAGCACGGCCACGCCACCGCCGACCTCCTCGCCGCGTTCGCCGGGCCCGGCACCGCGTTCAACGAGGGCCTCGGCCAGTTCGCCGGGCTGATGCGGCTCGGCTCCCGCGGCATGTCCATCGCGGGCGGCACGTCCGAGATCACCCGCAACCAGATCGCCGAGCGCATCCTGAAGCTGCCCCGCGACCCGCTGATCAGGTAGCGGCCGGGGACCGGCGGCGGTTCCGCGGGCGCAGCCCCGGCTCGTCGGCGCCGTGCATGATGCCGGCGATGTCGGTGCCGGGCGGGACGACCTCGTCGATAGCGTCCAGCACGGCGGCGTCGAGGCGGACGTCGGCGGCGGCGAGCAGGTCGTCCAGCTGCGCCGCGGTCTTCGGCCCGATGATCGTCGAGGTGACGGCCGGGTGCTCGCCGACGAAGGCGAGCGCCAGGTGCGCCAGGGGCAGCCCGGCCCCCTCGGCGATCTTGGCGAGCCGCTCGACGGCCTCGTACCGGACGGGGGCGCTCGGGTCCACGTCGACGGCCCGCTGCCGCCATGCCGGATGCGCCGGCGACGGCGCGAACCGGGCGCCGGCGGGCGCCTCCGCGCCCCGCCGGTACTTGCCGGTCAGCCAGCCGCCCGCGAGCGGGCTCCACGGGATGACCCCCATCCCGTGCCGCTGCGCGGCGGGCAGCACCGCCCGCTCGATCGACCGCGCGAAGACCGAGTACTGGGGCTGCTCGCAGACGAACCGGACGCCGCCGCGCCGCTCGGCCGCCCACTGCGCCTCCACGATCTGGTCGGCGGGGAAGGACGACGACCCCACGTACAGGACCTTGCCCTGCCCGACCAGGTCGGACAGGGCGTCGAGCGTCTCCTCCAGATCGGTGTCCCAGTCGGGGCGGTGCATCTGGTAGAGGTCGATGCGGTCGGTGCCCAGCCGCCGGAGGCTGTCCTCCACCGCGCGGACGATGTAGCGCCGCGACCCGCCCCGGCTGTTGCGCTCCTCGCCCAGCGGGAAGAAGAACTTCGTCGCGAGGACGATGTCGTCCCGGCGGCCCTTGACGGCCTTGCCGACCGCCTCCTCGCTCTCTCCGGCGGAGTACATGTCGGCGGTGTCGATGAAGTTGATCCCGGCGTCCAGCGCCCGGTGGACCATGCGCTCGCATTCGTCGTGGTCGGGATTGCCGACCGAGCCGAACATCATCGCTCCGAGGCACTGGCTGCTGACCTCGACCCCGGTACGGCCGAGCTTGCGGTACCGCATACTGCGCGCTCCCTCGTTAGGCGAACGCCCAGCACGCTAGAAGGTGGAGCGCGCTCGAGGTCAAGCAGGCGATCGCGGGAAGGCGGCTAGGCGTCGGTGAGCCAGTCGTACCAGGCGCCGAGGCCGTCGCCGCGGGTCGCGGACACGGGGAGGACGTGCAGGCCGGGGCAGAGGCGCTGGGCGGCGTCCCGGCAGGCGTCGACGTCGAAGTCGACGTGCGGCAGCAGGTCGATCTTGTTGAGGAGCAGGACGTCCGCGCCGCGGAACATGTGCGGGTACTTCAGCGGCTTGTCGGCGCCCTCGGTGACCGACATCAGCACGACGCGGGCGCGCTCGCCGAGGTCGAACAGGGCGGGGCAGACGAGGTTGCCGACGTTCTCGATGAAGACGGTCGAGCCGTCCGGGGGCGCGAGGACGGTCAGCGCCTCGGCCACCATCGCGGCGTCGAGGTGGCAGCCGGCGCCCGTGTTGACCTGGACGGTCCGGGCCCCGGCGGCGACGAGGCGGCGCGCGTCGAGCAGCGTCTCCTGGTCGCCCTCGATCACCGAGACCGGACGGTCCCGGCCGAGGTCGGCGACGGTGCGCTCCAGCAGCGTCGTCTTGCCCGAGCCGGGCGAGCTCATCACGTTGAGCGCGAGGACGCCGCGCTCGGTCAGCCAGGCCCGGTTGCGTCCGGCCAGGTCGTCGTTGCGGGCCAGCACCCGCTGCTCCAGCGTCACGGTACGGCCGCGCTCGTGGCCGTGCCCGTGGCCGTGCTCGTGGCCGGGCCCGTGGTCGTGGTCGGGCGGGTCGAGGGTCGTCAGGCGCGTCGTGGAGCCGTCGACCGGCCCCGCGTCGCAGCCGCAGGTCTCACACATCGTCGGCGACCTCCACCGCTTTGATCGTCAGGTCGGCGCCGCCGCTGATCGTCACGTCGGCGCTGCCGCAGGGGCACAGGGCGAGCGGTCCGCGCGCCCGGAACACGCTCCCGCACGTCGCGCAGTCGCCCACCCCTTCGGGTTCGGTGATGTCGAGCCGGGCGCCCGCCACGCAGGTCCCCTCCCCGGCGAGCTCGAAGCAGAATCGCACCGCGTCCGGCATGACTCCGGAAAGTCTCCCTATTTCGAGGTGGACCACGGCCACCCGCGAATCGGGCAATTGTGCGGAAATTGCCGCTATGACGCTCTCCGTGACGGCCAGTTCGTGCACCCTTCCTCCGATCGCTCGCAGCCCCTCTCCCACTGTACGGGCGCTGTTCCGGTGCCCTGATCTCCCCCGCTCAAACGGTGCGTTTACCGAATCCGGAAGCTTGGTTTACGGGTTTTCGGCCGGTGTTTCGGCGCCATCCGCAAGGGCAGGCCGGAAACGATAAATGATCTCTGCCGGCCGGGAGGGAAACCGATGGTGAGCGTCGCCGCGGCGGAGCCGCTGACGGAAGAGATCCACATTCTGTGGACGTCCGAGGGAATGAGCTGCGACGGGGACACGATCTCGGTGACCGCGGCCTCGCTGCCGAGCATCGAGGACGTCGTCCTCGGCGCGATACCGGGCCTGCCGAAGGTCCACCTCCACAACAAGGTGCTCGCCTACGAGAACGGCGACGAGTTCATGGAGGCGTTCCGGCAGGCGGCGCGCGGCGAGCTCGACCCGTTCATCTTCGTCGTCGAGGGGTCGATCCCGAACGAGAACATCAACGGGGACGGCTACTGGACGTCGATGGGCAACGACCCCGAGACCGGCGAGCCGATCACGCTGAACGAGTGGATCGACCGGCTCGCGCCGAAGGCGTGGGCGGTCGTCGCGGCGGGCACCTGCGCGACCTACGGCGGCATCCACGCGATGGCGGGCAACCCGACCGGCTGCATGGGACTCGCCGACTACCTCGGCTGGGACTTCCGCTCCGCCGGCGGCATGCCGATCGTCAACGTGCCGGGCTGCCCCGTCCAGCCGGACAACTTCATGGAGACCCTGCTGTGGGTGCTGTACCAGGCGGTCGGGCAGGCGCCGGTGATCCCGCTGGACGACAAGCTCCGCCCGACGTGGCTGTTCGGCAAGACCGTCCACGAGGGCTGCGACCGCGCCGCTTACTACGAGCAGGCCGACTTCGCCCGCGACTACAACTCGCCGAAATGCCAGGTGAAGGTCGGCTGCTGGGGTCCGGTCGTGAACTGCAACGTCACCAAGCGCGGCTGGATGGACGGCGTCGGAGGCTGCCCCAACGTGGGCGGGATCTGCATCGGCTGCACGATGCCCGGCTTCCCGGACAGGTTCATGCCGTTCATGGACGAGCCGCCCGGCGCGAGCCTGTCCTCGACGCTGCTGAAGTCCTACGGACCGTTCATCCGCACGATGCGGTCGATCACCAACAGGAGCGCCAACAAGGAACCGAAGTGGCGCCACAACCGGGAGAGGCTCACCAGCGGCTACCAGCCCCGCTGGCCGCGCCACTGACCCCGAGCCGTCCCGTCACCGAAAGGCCGCGCCGATGAAGCAGGGCACGCAGGCAAGGAGCGACAGGACCCCCACGCCGGGGGGCCTCGTCGAGGTCGCGTTCGATCCGATCACCCGGATCGTCGGTAACCTCGGCATCTACACGAAGATCGACTTCGCGAACATGCAGGTGGCCGAGTGCAAGAGCACCTCGTCCATCTTCCGCGGCTACAGCGTGTTCATGAAGGGCAAGGACCCGCGCGACGCCCACTTCATCACCAGCCGCATCTGCGGCATCTGCGGCGACAACCATGCGACCTGCTCGATCTACGCGCAGAACATGGCGTACGGGATCAAACCGCCGCCGCTCGCCGAGTGGATCGTCAACCTCGGCGAGGCCGCCGAGTACATGTTCGACCACACGCTGTTCCAGGACAACCTCGTGTTCGTCGACTTCTGCGAGCGGATGGTCGCCGAGACGAACCCCGGCCTGTTGGCGACGGCGAAGACGACGGAGGCGCCGCGCGGCTCGGTCCACGGCTTCCGGACGATCGCCGACATCATGACCGCGTTCAACCCGTTCGAGGGCTCGGTCTACAAGGAGGCCCTGCAGCTGAGCCGCATCACCCGCGAGATGATCTGCCTGATGGAGGGGCGGCACGTCCACCCGTCCACGCTGTATCCGGGCGGTGTCGGGACGGTCGCGACCCCGCAGGTGTTCACCGACTACCTCGTCCGGCTGACGCGCTGCCTCGACTTCGTGAAGCGGTCCGTCGCGATGAACGACGACATCTTCGACTTCTTCCTCGAAGCGCTGCCCGGCTACGACCAGGTGGGCCGCCGCCGGACGCTGCTCGGCTGCTGGGGCGCCTTCCAGAACCCGGATCTCTGCGACTACGACTACCGGCACATGTCCGAGTGGGGCCGCGGCGCCTACGTCACCCCGGGCGTCGTCGTGGACGGGCGGCTCGTCACGACCGACCTGGTCGACATCAACCTCGGCATGCGGATCATGCTGGGCAGCTCGTACTACAACGACTGGGTCAACGAGGAGACGTTCGTCAAGGAGGACCCGCTCGGCAACCCCATCGACCAGCGGCACCCGTGGAACCAGACGACGCTGCCGAACCCGCAGAAGCGCGACCTCGACGGCGGCAACTACAGCTGGGTGATGAGCCCGCGCTGGAAGAACCCCGAGACGGGCGACCATCTCGCGCTCGACACCGGCGGCGGGCCGCTCGCCCGGCTGTGGGCGACGGCGCTGGCCGGCGAGGTGGACACGCCGTACGTCCGGTCCACCGGGCACAGCGTCCAGATCGACCTGCCGAAGACGCCCGGCATGCCGGAGGTCAACCTGGAGTGGGCGCCGCCGAAGTACGCCAACACCATCGAGCGCGACCGGGCCCGCGCGTACTTCATCGCCTACGCGGCCGGGATGGCGCTGTACTTCGCGGAGAAGGCGCTCGACGAGGTCCGGGCCGGGCGGACGAAGGTGTTCACCGACTTCGAGGTCCCGGAGGAGGCGATCGGCTGCGGGTTCCACGAGGCCGTCCGGGGCGTGCTCTCGCACCACCTCGTCATCCGCGACCACAAGATCGCGAACTACCATCCGTACCCGCCGACGCCGTGGAACGCGAGCCCGCGCGACTCCGCGGGCGTGCCCGGCCCGTACGAGGACGCGGTGCAGGGGCAGCCGATCTTCGAGGAGAACGGGCCGGACGACTTCAAGGGCATCGACATCATGCGGACCGTCCGCAGCTTCGACCCGTGCCTGCCGTGCGGCGTGCACATGTACGTCGGCGGCGGCCGGACGATCGAGAAGCGGCACTCGCCGATGTTCGGCACGCAGGGGAATCCCGGGGACCACTGATGAGCTGGGACGACGAGCGCGTCCGCGAGCACGTCCGGCACCTCGAGGGGCTGCTGGAACGGCTCGACCCGGCGGCGGAGCCGGCCGTCCGGGCGCTGGCGGAGCTGTACGGGGAGGCCCTCGGCCGGGTCGTGCGGCTCTCGGCGGACACCGCGGCGCTGACCGGGGACGAGCTGATCCGGCACCTGCTGCTCCTGCACGGCCTGCATCCGGAGACGCCGGAGACACGGGTGCGGCGGGCGCTCGGCGCGCTGGACGGGTTCCTCGGCGAGCACCGCACGTCCGTGGAGTTCGCCGGCATCGAGGACGGGACGCTGCGGCTGACCGCAGCCGCCGCCGGCCGCACCGCGCCGCCCCGTCCGGTCCTGGAGGCGGTCGAGCGGGCCGTCCGGGCCGCGGCGCCCGAGGTGGCGCGCGTCGACATCGCCGCGCCCGCGCCGGAGCCGGTGCTGATCACGCTCGACCAGCTGCGGAGCCGGGTATGACGGCCGGGCTGTCGACCCCGCGGCTGGCGGAGCTGGCCGGCCGGGAGACGCCGCCCGCCCCGTCGGCCGCGCCCGCCGCGCCCGCCGAGCGGTGCGAGTTGTGCGCCGAGCCGCTGCCGGACGTCCACCGGCACCTGCTCGACATGGCGGACGGCGACCCGCTGTGCGCGTGCGCGGCGTGCACCGTCCTGTTCAGCGGCGACGCGGCGGGCGGGCGGCACTACCGGCTCGTCCCGGACGAGCGGCGCGAGCTGGCGGGCTTCCGCCTGGACGGCCCGCTCTGGGCCGGCCTCGGCATCCCGGTCGACCTGGCGTTCTTCTCCGTGGCCGGATCGGGCGAGGTGACGGCCCGCTACCCGAGCCCGGCGGGCGCGCTGCACGCGTCCGTGCACGCCGACAGCTGGCGGCGGCTGACCGAGGCGAACCCCGCGCTGGCGGAGCTGCGCCCGGACGTGGAGGCGCTGGTCGTCCACCGGGCGCGGGGCGCGGCCGAGCACTGGATCCTCCCGGTCGACGACTGCTACCGGCTCACCGCCCTGCTGCGCGAGCACTGGGCGGGCTTCGCCGGCGGCGACGCCGTCTGGAAGCGCATCGACCGGTTCTTCGAGGAGCTGAAGGGGGAGAAATGATCAAGATAGGCAGACCGGACGTGAAGCCGGACAAGCCGTCGCACACGCGGGGCGTCCGCGAGGGCAACAACACGGGGAACTACGAGAAGCAGCCGGGCCACCGGCCGGACGGCGGCTCGACCCAGCGCCGCTCCACCGGCATCAACGCGTCGGACCGCGAGCCGATTCTCGACTCCATGCCGAACCTGTCCCCAGCATGAGCGAAGCGAACCGGGGGGAGCGGGGGGTCGTCCCCCCGCATGGGACAGGTATGAGCGAAGCGAACCGGGGGGAGCGGGGGGTCGTCCCCCCGCATGGGACAGGTATGAGCGAAGCGAACCGGGGGGAGCGGGGGGTCGTCCCCCCGCCTAAGGCAGGTATGAGCGAAGCGAACCGGCGGGTGCCGGAGCTCGGGCTCGATCTGCTGGGGGTCGAGGCGGAGGCGTTCGCGGCGACGCCGACGCTGAACCTGCGGATCGGGCTGCGGCGGCTGGACGGCGGGCCGGTGCAGTGCGTCCTGCTCACCACGACGGTGACGATCGCGGCGGCGCGCCGGGCCTACGACGAGGCCGAACGCGACCGGCTCACGGGCGTGTTCGGCACGCCGGACATGTGGGACAGGTCGCTGCACGGGCTGACGTGGGCGCGCGTCGGCGCGACCGTGCCGACGTTCCGCGGCGGGACGGAGGTGACGCTGTCCCTGCCGTGCGGGCACGACATGCAGGTCGCGGCCGACCGCTACCTGCACGCGCTCGGCGGCGGCGACGTCCCGCTCGACCTCACCTTCAACGGCACGGTCTTCTACCCCGGCGAGGACGGGCGGCTGCGCACCGGGCAGATCCCGTGGCACCACGAGGCGGCCGGCGTGCTGCCCGTCCAGGTGTGGCGGGACCTGATGGACCGCTACTACGGCGCCGCGCGCTGGCTCCGCCTGGACGACGCGTGCTTCGGCCGGCTGGCCGCGTACCGGGCGCGCCGGGCGCACTCCTCGTTCGACGACACGGTCGACGAGCTGCTGCGCCGCGCCGAGGCGGTACGTGAGGGGGAGCAAGAGTGGACCATGTGAGGGCGGTCGCCGACGCGGTCCTCTACGAGGGCTACCTGCTGTGGCCCTACCGGAGGTCGGCGCTGAAGAACCGCCGGCGGTGGACGATCGGCGGCGTCTACCCGCGCGCTCACGCCGAGGCGAACCACGATCGCTGGACGGTGCGCGCCGAGTTCGTCCTGGAGGCGGAGCCCGCGGCGCACATCGAGGTCGCGCTGCGCTTCCTGCACGCGGTGCACCGCCAGGTCATGGACGGCGACATCCCGGTGGACGAACTCCGCCGGGGCGACGAGACGTTCACGACGTGGCAGGAGGCCCGCGAACGCGAAGTGACCGGTGGCCGCATGTCCGTGAAGCGGGTGCTGGGCAGGCCCGTCCGGATCCCGGTGGCGGTACCGCCGGGCGCCGAGGACGAGGAGATCGGCGAGGGGGCCCGGTTCGTCCGGTCGTGGGAGCGGGTGGCCGGGTGGGTCGACGTGTCCGCCGAACCGGTGGGGGACGGGGCCGTCCGGGTCCGGGTCGAGGTCGTCAACAGCGGCGACGCCGGGAACGAGGGCGACGCCGGGAACGAGGGCGACGGTGTACGGGCCGGGATGCTGTCCGCGCACGTCGTGTGCCGTACCGGCGGCGGCGGGGCGTTCGTCTCGTCCGCCGATCCGCCGGAGCGGCTGGCGGGCGCCGTCGCGGAGTGCCGGAGCGACGGGCTCTGGCCGGTGCTCGCCGGGGATCCGGGGAGCACCGGCACGGTCCTCGCGGCGCCGATCGTCCTCTACGACTGGCCGCGGGTCGCGCCGGAGAGCCCCGGCGACCTGTTCGACGGGACGGAGATCGACCGGCTGCTGATCCTCAGCGTGCTCAGCCTCACCGAGGAGGAGCGGCGGGAGATGGCGGCGACCGACCCGAAGGCGCGGCAGATCCTGGAGCGGTGCGGCGCGCTCTCGCCCGGCGAGCTGCTCGCGCTGCACGGCACCCTGCGCGACCCGAGGAAGGACGTGTGGTGAACGGGAAGGCGCTCGTCGGCGGGCGGGAGGTGACCGCGGGGAGCCGGGTCAGGCTCCGGCCCCACGGCGGCGCGGACATCTTCGACCTCGCGCTGATCGGCCGCACCGCCACCGTCGAACGCGTCGAAGAGGACATGGAGGGCGGGCTCCACCTGGTCGTCGCGGTCGACGACGATCCCGGCCGGGACCTCGGCTCCCGCAACCAGCTCGGCCACCGGTTCTTCGTCGGGCTGGACGAGGTGGAGCCGCTGCCGCAGGACGGGCCGTCCCGCAAGGTCCTCGTCGCCGGGATCGGGAACGTGTTCCACGGCGACGACGGGTTCGGGGTGGAGGTCGTCCGGCGGCTGGCGGAGCGGCGGATCCCGGACGGCGTGGACGTCACCGACTTCGGCATCCGGGGCATCGACCTCATGTACGCGCTCGGGGACGGCTACCGGACGGTGGTCCTGGTCGACGCGGCGGCCCGCGGCGAGGCGCCCGGCACGGTGTCGCTCGTCGAGCCGGACCCGGACTCCGGCGACTTCACCGGCGCCGTGATCGACGCGCACGGGCTCGACCCGGCGCAGGTGCTGCGGCTGGCCGCCGACAACGGCCCGGTCCCGCCGCGGGTCCTGCTGGTGGCGTGCGAGCCGTCGTCGCAGCCGGTCGACGCCACCTGGGAGATGGAGCTCAGCGCCCCGGTCGGCGCGGCGGTCGGGGAGGCCGTCCGGCTGATCGAGGGGCTGCTCGCGAAGGAACTCGCCTAGCTGAACGCAGAGTCATCTGAACACGGACAAAGGGAGTTGTGGGATGAGGAAGGGAATCCATATCGGTCCGGGCGTCGTCCGGCTGATGGTGGCGCTGTTCGCGCTCGCCGTGATCGCCATGGCCGTCAAGGAGGCGCCGGCGATGCGCAGGTACGTCAAGTCCGAGTCCATGTGACGGCGCCGCTGACACGGGATCGGACACAGGCCATGGCGACGACGATCGACCGGCAGCTCGTCGGCTATCTGAAGGACGCGCACGCGCTGCAGGAGCATGTCGAGGCCGCGCTGAGCGAACTGCTGACCACGGTGGCGGAGGAGGACCCGGACATCTGCCGCCGGCTCGGCCGCTACGCGGAGCGGACGCGGGCGCACACGAGGGAGATCGAGGCGCGGCTGCGGGCGCACGGCTCGGCCCCGTCCATCATCCGGGACGCGGGGCAGCTGTTCGCGGCCGTGCTGGAGGCCGGGCTGGGGCGCAGCCGCCGCGACCCGGCCGGACGGCACCTGCGGGACGCCTACGTGGCCGCCCACCTGCAGATCGCGTCCGCCGAGATGCTGCGGCGCGTCGCCGACCGCGCCGGGGACGCGGAGACCGCGCGGGTCGCGACGTCGGTGTGCGACGACGCGCACGCGATGTCGGAGGAGCTGTCCGACCGGTGGGACCTCGCGGTGGAGATGTCGCTGCGGCAGCACGGCGTGCGGGACGTCCCGCCGCCGGGGGGCGACCGGTGAGCGGCACGGCGGCCGAGGTGTTCCGGCGGCGCGCCGAGCCGGGCGCGGCGCTCGCGGGCGACGCCGGCGTGATCGCCGCCGCGTGCCACGCGATGGCGCGGCGCTTCCACCGCGGCGGGCGGCTGTTCACGTTCGGCGCCGGCGCCGCCGCGACGGACGCGCAGCATGTCGCGGTCGAGTTCGTCCACCCGGTGATCGTGGGGAAGCGGGCGCTGCCCGCGCTGTCGCTCACCGGCGACGTCGCGACCCTCACCGGGGTCTGCGCGGGCGCGGGGTTCGACGACGTCTTCGCGCACCAGGTCCGCTGCTTCGGCGGCCCGGACGACATCGCGTTCGGGATCTCGCCGGACGGGCGGTGCGGCGGCGTCCGGCGCGGCCTGGAGACCGCCCGCGGCCTGGGGATGCTCACGGTCGCGCTGGCGGGCGGCGACGGCGGGGCGCTCACCGGCGCGGTCGACCACCTGGTCACCGTGCGGTCCGGCGATCCGCGCGTCGTCAAGGAAGTGCACGTCACGGCGTACCACCTGCTCTGGGAGCTGGTCCACGTGTTCCTGGAGCAGCCGGACGTGCTCGGCCGGGAGGTGGTCGTGTGACGGAGTGCGCAGGCGGCCACTGCACGACCTGTTCGGACGAGGCCGTCCCCGTCGTCGTCCTGCGGCTGCTCGACGGCGGCTTCGCCGACGCCGACGCCGGGGACGGGCGGGTCGAGCGGATCAGCGTGGCACTGGTGGACGCGGCCGAGGGCGACACCGTCCTCGTCCACGCCAAGGAGGCGATCGGGGTCGTGACGTGACCGAAATGCTCTACCCGTTCCTGTACGCGGGCGGGTCGGGGCTGGACACCCTCCTGGAGGACGTCCGGCGCTCGACGATCGACAAGGCGAACGACATCGTCCGGCTGCGGGACGCCGTCCTGGAGCAGTACGCGGAGGACCTCGCGGCGTGCGCCGCGCGGATGGCGGACGCGTTCCGCGCCGGGGGGCGGCTGTTCACGTTCGGCAACGGCGGCAGCTCGACGGACGCGCAGGACATCGCCGCGCTGTTCCTCAACCCGGGGGACGGGCACGGCCGGCCGCTGCCCGCGCTGGCGCTCGCCAACGACGCCGCCGTCGTCACCGCGCTGTCGAACGACATCGGGTTCGAGGTGGTGTTCGCCCGGCAGCTCGCCGCGTTCGGGCGCCCGGGGGACATCGCGCTGGCGCTGTCGACGAGCGGCAACTCCGACAACCTGATCGCCGCGCTGCGGGAGGCGGCGCGGCGCGGGATGACGGTGGTCGGGCTCGCCGGGTACACCGGCGGGCGGATGGCGGAGACGCCCGGCCTGCACCACCTGTTCGTCGTGCCGTCGTCGTCCGTGCACCGGATCCAGGAGGCGCAGACGACGATCTACCACGCGCTGTGGGAGCTGACGCAGTCGGAACTGGCGCGGGGGGCCGGCTGATGTGCCTGGCGATACCGGGCGAGATCGTGGAGATCATGCCGGACCGTCCGATCGCGACGGTCGACGTCACCGGCGTCCGCCGGGCCGTGAACATCGGCCTGCTGGACGGGGAGCGGCTCGCGGCGGGCGACTGGGTCCTCATCCATGTCGGCTTCGCCATGTCCAGGATCGACGAGGCGGAGGCGCGGGCCACGCTGCGGCTGCTCCAGGAGATCGGCGACGCCTACGACGACGAGATCGACGCACTGCGGGAATCGGGGATCGACTGATGCGCTTCGTCGACGAGTACCGGGACGCGGAGCGGGCGCGGGCGCTGGCGGCGTCGATCGCGTCCCTGTGCGAGCCGGGCCGGCACTACAAGTTCATGGAGGTGTGCGGGGGCCACACGCACACGATCTACAAGCACGGCGTCGAGGACTACCTGCCGGAGAGCGTCTCGCTCGTGCACGGGCCGGGCTGCCCGGTGTGCGTCATCCCGATGGGCCGGGTGGACGACGCCGTCCACATCGCGTCCCGGCCGGACGTGATCCTGGCGACGTTCGGCGACATGATGCGCGTCCCCGGGGGCGGCGGCTCGTTCTTCGACGCGAAGGCGGCCGGCGCCGACATCCGGATGGTGTACTCGCCGCTGGACGCCCTGAAGATCGCCGAGCGGAACCCGTCGCGGCGGGTGGTGTTCATGGGGATCGGGTTCGAGACGACCGCGCCGTCCACCGCGATGACGGTGCTGCGGGCGGCGGCGGCCGGGGTCGGGAACTTCTCGGTGTTCTGCAACCACGTGACGATCCTCCCGGCGATCAAGGCGATCCTGGACTCGCCCGACCTGCGGCTGGACGGCTTCCTCGGCCCCGGCCACGTGTCGACGGTCATCGGCTGCCGGCCGTACTCGTTCATCACGGGCGACTACGGCAAGCCGCTGGTCGTCGCCGGTTTCGAGCCGCTCGACCTGCTCCAGTCCGTGCACATGCTGCTGGCCCAGCTCGCCTCGGGCCGCTCGGAGGTCGAGAACCAGTACGGCCGGGTCGTCCCCTGGGAGGGGAATCCCAAGGCGCTGGACGCCATCGCCCGGACGATGGAGGTGCGCCCCTATTTCGAATGGCGCGGGCTCGGTTTCATCTCGCATTCCGCGCTCCGCCTGCGGGACGAGTACGCGGCCTTCGACGCCGAGCGGATCTTCGACATTCCGGGCGGACGGGTCGCGGACCCGAAGGCGTGCCAATGCGGCGAGGTGCTCAAGGGCGTCCTGAAACCGTGGGAATGCAAGGTCTTCGGCACCGCCTGCACCCCGGAGACGCCGATCGGCACCTGCATGGTGTCGTCCGAAGGGGCCTGCGCCGCGTACTACAACTTCGGCAGGTTCACGCGGGAGCGGGTCAAGGAGGCCACACGATGACCATCCGGGAAGAGCAGGTGCTCGAACGCATCTCGCGGGCGCGGGAGCGCAAGGCCCGCCTGCGCGAGGACGCCGTCACCCTGGCGCACGGCTCCGGCGGAAAGGCCACCCGTACGCTGATCGAGGCGGTCTTCCGGGAGGCGTTCGGCAACCCGCTCCTCGACCGCCTGGACGACTCGGCGCGATTCACGGTGAACGGCGCCCACCTCGCCTTCACGACCGATTCCTATGTCGTCTCGCCCTTGTTCTTCCCCGGCGGGGACATCGGTGATCTGGCCGTCAACGGAACGGTCAACGACCTCGCCGTCTCGGGCGCGACGCCGCTGCACCTTTCCGCCGGCTTCATTCTCGAAGAAGGCTTCCCGGTCGACGACCTGCGCCGCATCACCGAATCGATGCGGTGCGCGGCCGACGCCGCCGGCGTGGACATCGTCACCGGCGACACCAAGGTCGTCGAGCGCGGGAAGGCGGACGGCTGCTACATCAACACCGCCGGCCTGGGCGTCGTCCATTCCCCGCCGGCCGGCGATATCCGTCCCGGTGACGCCGTTCTCGTCACGGGACCGATCGGCGAGCACGGCGTCACCGTCATGCTGGCGCGCGGCGAACTCGACATCGAGGCGGACGTCGTCTCCGACACCGCGCCGCTGAACTGCCTGCTCGCCGACCTGACGTGCCGCTGCCCGGACGCCGTCCGCCGCATGCGCGACGCGACCCGGGGCGGCGTGGCGACCGTCCTCAACGAACTCGCGACCGACGCCGGAATGGCCGTGGTGGTGGAGGAGGACGCGATTCCCGTCCGTCCCGAGGTCCGGGGGGCGTGCGAAATCCTCGGCATAGACCCGCTGTACGTCGCGTGCGAGGGCCGGGCCGTCGTCGTGGTCTCGTCCGAGGCGTCCGAAACGGCGCTCGCGTCTCTGCGCGCTCACCCGCTGGGCGCGGAATCCGCGATCATCGGCCGCGTGAAGGACGACCCGCCCGGCACCGTCCTGCTGAAGACGACCTTCGGCGGAACCCGGATAGTCGACCTCCTGGTGGGCGATCCTCTGCCCCGGATCTGCTGACGGCGCATGCGGAATCCGAGTTCGCCGAGGAATTCGAGCCTCCGGCCTGGCGAGGGTCAAGGTTCTCCCCGCGAATGGTCATGTTCTCGCCTTCCGGGATCGCTTTCCGTCTCGATGGGCACCACACCGTCGCGCTCAGGCGCAGAACCTTGGGGGACACACCAATGAGCGATCTCATCGCCATCGCCTACCCGGATGTCGACCGTGCCATCGAAGTGCGCGACCGGCTCATCGACATGCAACGCCAGAACGTCATCCAGCTCGCGGACGCCGCCGTCGTCGAGAAGCGCCCCGACGGCAAGATCAAGCTGCACCAGATCCACAACACCACCGGACGGGGCGCCGCCTGGGGCACCGTCTGGGGCGGCCTCCTCGGCATGATCTTCTTCGCCCCGCTCGTCGGCATGGCCGTCGGCGCCGCCGCCGGCGCGGCGGGCGGCTCGATGAGCGACGTCGGCGTGGACGACTCGTTCATGCGCGAACTCGGCGCGAAGCTCCAGCCCGGCGGCGCCGCCCTCTTCCTCCTGGTCACGCGGGTGACCCCCGACAAGGTCATCCCGCAGATCACCCCGTACGGCGGCGAGATCCTCCAGACCTCGCTCAGCGAGGACGCCGAGAAGCACCTCCGCGAGGCGATCGAGGCCGACGCCCGCGTCCACGCCACCACCTGACCGTCCGCCGAAAGCAGAAGGCGCGCCCGGGGCCCCGGGCGCGCCTTTCGCCGTCACGACCCCGGACCACGAGGGTGAATGCGATGTGAAGCAGGAATGAAGCGGCCCCCGGTTAGCGTCTGCGCCATCTGATCATCGTCATGCAGGGGGAAATCGGCATGAGAACCAAAGTGCGCACGCTGCTCGCCACGACCGCGGCCACGGTGGGCGTCGCCGCGGCGACGCTGGCCGGGCCCACCGCCAACGCCGCCGACGCCGCGCAGACGCGCCCGGCCGGCGGCCCCTGGCTCGGATGCCCGTACGGGGCGGTGTGCATCTACACCGACGCCACGTTCTCCCGCATCACGCAGACCTTCTGGTCGTACGGGCCGCACAACCTCGTCAACCAGTACGGGCGCAGGCCCGTGGTCAACAACCAGTACGGGGGCGCCAAGGTGACGCTGTGCTACGGCTACAACGGCACCAGGTGCGACTCGACCTGGACCATCCCGCCGGTCGAGGGCACGCCCTGCGCCACCTGCTACGCCCTCCCGGACCTGACGCCCGTCAACTCCATGGTCCTGAGCCGTCCCTGAGCCTTCACGGCCCGACCCGGCTGAGGTCGTCGGGCGGTTCCGGTCAGCGGGGGCGGAGGGTTTTCTCGATCGCGGCGAGTTTGTCGGCCAGGTGCAGGAGGGCGCCTACTGAGGGGTCGTCCGTGTTGCCCGCGAGGGTTTTGGAGCGTTGGTAGGACGCCTTGATGTCCGTCCAGCGGTCGGCTTCGGGCGGGGTGAGGGCGCCTCGGAGTTCGGACAGTTTCAGGAGGTTGGCCTCGGCATCGGAAGTCAGGGTCTGGGACTCGGCCCGGTAGTGGTCGTCTATCGCCGCCTCCAGCTCGGTCGCGTTCATGACCGGGAGGACGCGTTCGGCGAGTTTGTTCATGTCGCGGTAGGAGCCCTGGAGGCGGAACGGCGGTTCGGTGCGGGACGCGTCGTCCTGGGCGGCGGAGGCTATGTAGGCGCGGTTGACCGCCAGGACGACTTGCTGGACGTGGCTCAGTTTCCCCAGGACGGAGAGGATCTCGTCCAGTTCCGCCTGGGAGTAGGGGTGCGAGAGCCGGTCCGGGCGGACGCTCCGGTCGCCCGAGGCCAGCCGGACGAGCAACTCCACGTCGGCGCGGTCGCGGGTCGTGAGGGGCGCGAGGACGGGGTTCGAGGTGAGGGCGTTCTCGATGTAGCTGAGTGCGAAAATGTCGTCCTTGCCGGACAGGACGTCGCCCAGGTTCCACACGTCGGCGCGGTTCGCGAGCATGTCGGGAATGCGGAAACGCCGGCCCGATTCGGTGTACGGGTTGCCGGCCATGCAGACGGCGAAACGCTTGCCGCGCAGGTCGTAGGTGCGAGGGGAGCCGTCCTTCACCCCCTCGATGCGGCGCTGGGCGTCGCAGAGCGGGATGAACTTCTGGAGCAGTTCGGGCGAGGTGTGCTGGATGTCGTCCACGTAGAGCAGGACGTTGTCGCCCAAGTCGAGCGCGAAATTGATCTTCTCGACCTCGCGGGCCGCGGTGGCGTTCGGGGCCTGGGCGGGGTCGAGGGACGTGACGTCGTGGCCGAGGGCCGGGCCGTCCACCCTCACCAGTGCCAGGCCGAGGCGGTCGGCGACGTATTCCATGAGCGTCGTCTTGCCGTAGCCGGGCGGGGAGATGAGCAGGAGCAGGCCCATCTGGTCGGTGCGCTTGCCGGACCCGGTGGCGCCCAGCTGCTTCGCGAGGTTGTCGCCGATGAGCGGCAGGTAGACCTCGTCGACGAGGCGGTTGCGGACGAACGCGCTCATCGTGCGGGGCTTGAGGTCGGCCAGCCCGAGCCTCTTCTCCTCGGACGCGATCAGGTCGTTGCGGGTCTTCTGGTACGCGCGGAACGCCGGGACGCGCTCGGTGCGGAACCGGTGGGTGCGCGCCAGCGACTCGTCCAGGCGCAGGTCGAGGCGGCGGTCGGTGAGGCGCGGGTGGTGCCCGAGCAGGTCTTCGACGGTGGCCGTGAGCGCGGCGGGGGAGTCGTAGCGGGTGGCCGCGCACAGGAGCGTCGCCACGGCCTCGGGGATGTCGGCCGGGTCGCCGTCCGCGCCCGTGCCGAGGTAGGAGGCGAGCCATGCCTCGGCGAGCTGGTGGCGGGCGGCGAGAGTTCCGGCGCCGCGCAGGTCGTCGTCCAGGGACGCGTCGCCGAGCGCCTGCGCGAAGCCCTTCAGGAGGGTGCGGGCGCCCTGGCTCGTCACGAAGCCGTCCGGTGCGCTCGCCAGCTCCTCGATGAGGTACTCGGCGGTGAGCGGGTCGGGCGCGGGCAGGGCGTCGCGGCCGGTGAACCCGGCGATGGCGGACGTGAGTTCGGTGGTCAGCGCGGTCAGGGCGTCGGCGCGTCCGAACGCCCGGCGGGCGCGGACGAGGGAGCGGGCCCGGGTGGACCACGTGGCGCGCTCGGTCTCGTCCGGGCCGTGCGTCCAGAAGAGCTGCGCGGTGGCTCGGGCGGGCCCCGGGTAGCGGAGCAGGCCCGCGTCGGCGCGCAGCCGCAGCAGGGTCTCCAGGATGCGGGCCGCGTCGTGGTCGTGGACGCCCCGCTCGTAGCCCTCGTCGTAGCGGTCGGCGGCCACGTCGCGGACGAGGCCGAGCAGGCGCCCGCCGGCCGCCGCCCCGAACAGGTCGTCCAGAGGCGACGAGGCCAGGATGGACGTCGCCAGGTACTCGGCCCGGTACGTTTCGGCGGTCTCCGAGACGAGGGTCTGGTTCCACAGGGGCCGGGTCGCGGCGAAGCCGGCGTCCTGGACGGGCGCCCGGTAGTCGGTCCCCGTGATCGCGAACGCGACCGTGTCGCGGTGCGGGACGAGGGTCAGCTCGATCGGACGGGTGTTGACCGCGAACCGGTGCCGGCCCAGCCGGATCGTCGCGCCGTCGTCCCCGTACAGGTCGAGGCGGTCGCGCAGCGCGCGGCCCGCCTCCTGCCGGGCCGCCTTGACGCGTCCTTCCAGCTCCTCCGCCCGGACGCCGTCGTCCAGGCCGCGCAGCTCGCCGGCGATCGACCGGAGCCGCGCCACCATCGCGTCGGTCGCGAAGTAGGTGTTGACGTCGTCCGGTGAGGCGAGGGCGGCGGCGCGGCGGCGGACGCCCGCGAGGATCCGGTCGGCCGACTCGGTGAGCCGGTCGGTGCGGCGGGCGCGCTCGTCCAGCAGGGTCTGCTTGCGGGACGAGAACGCCTCGTAGACCTCGGTCCGCTTGGTCTCCAGCTCGCCGAGGAACTCGTCCAGCTCGGCGAACCGCGCCTGGAGGGTCTCCAGGCGGAGCAGCAGGCGGCCCAGCTGCTCGTCGCAGTCCTCGGGCGTGGCGGCGCTCGCCAGGGCGCCGGCGATCGACTGGTCCAGCAGGGCGAGTTCGGCGGCGAACGCGGCGCGGCCCTCGCGTCCGAGCAGGTCGCGGCGCCGGTTGCCGAGGACGGCGCGGGCCCGGTTGAGGCCGCCGAGCACCTCGCCGACGCGCTCCAGGATCGCGGTCCGCGCGGTCGCGTCGGTGATGTCGAGGTCGCCGACGACCTCGGTGACGACCTCCAGTCCCTCGTTCTGCGCGGCGAGGAGGTCGGCGAGGGGCGCGGCGTCGGCGGCGGTCCCGATGGCGCCGGCCGCCTCGGTGATGCGCTCGACCTCGGCGTGGTACCCGGTGAAGGCGTCCGCGCCCTGGAGGAACTCGACCGCGCCCTGGCCCGCGTCCCGCAACTCGGCCCGGACGGTCTCGGCAAGCTCGTCCAGCCGGGACGCGTCGGTGTAGCGCATGTTCCGCAGTGTTTCCAGCCGGCCCTGGACGCGGCGGAAAGAGGCCAGCCGCGACACCCAGCCGTCGGCCGTGGACGGCGGCTCGGCCCGCGCCCGGCGGGTCAGCGCGGCGATGTCGTCCGCCGCCGCGGAAACAGCGGAAACGGCCTGCTCGGTGAGCGCCTGGACCTTCTCGAACTCGTCCAGCACCTGGCCCGCCGTCGCGCGGACGTCCGCGAGCGGCGCCGTCACCGCGCCGAGGTCCTCGTCCGCGAGCCAGTGGTACAGGTCGGCGGCGCGCGTGCAGGCGGGGATCAGCGCCTCGAACACCCGGGCGGACGGCGACATCTCGTCCACCATCCGGGTGATCGCCAGGCATTCGGAGATGCCGCGCACGAGTTCGGCGTTCCCGACCCGCTCCAGCGGCCCGGCGCCGACCGGCTGCGCGGCGGCGTGCGCGTCCGAGACGTACGGGGTCGCCCAGATCTGCATCGGGTGGACGCGGGCCGGTTCGGCGGAGAGCGCCCGCATCACGACGAGCGTCCCGTCCTCGAACAGCGAGTACCCGTGGCAGGCGACCGGTGTCGCGACCCGCTTGCGGATGACGTTGTACGGCAGCAGCAGCGACCGGCCGTCCTCCCGCGAGTGGAAGACGTAGAGGACGTCCTCCCCGTTGGGGGAGCGGATCATCCGCTCGTACTCCAGCCCCGCCACGTCGGTGTCGAACGTCTTCGCGGCGCCGGTGTCGAGGTGGTAGCCGCCCGGGAAGACGATCCCGTGGTCGTCCGGCAGCCTCCGGCACGCCTGCTCGATGCCGTCGAGCCGCGTGACCTCCTTCGTGCGGACGTTGAACACGAGGTGCCGCCACGCCTGCTCGTTGTACGGGCGGATCCGCAGCAGGATCAGCGCCCCGACCCGCGCGTGCAGGACGTCGGCGTCCGCCAGGGACTGCAACGGCTCGTCCACCGGCTCCGCGTAGATCCCCTCGCCGGTGCCGGTGTCGTCCTCGATCTTGACGGTGAGGGTGCCGCCGATCGTCTCGACGAACACCTCGCCCTCGATCGAGATGTGCGGGTGCCGCCCGAGGACGTGGTCGTCCCGCGTGGTCTCGACCCAGTCGACGTCGTGCGCCGGCGGGAACGCGTGGTCGCGTTCGCCCTGGTTGTCCTCGTAGGCGACGCCGCCGTCCGGGGCCGTCCGCCACCGCAGCACGCGCAGGTCCGACAGGCGCGGGCCGGTCTGGAAGACGGCGAGCAGCCGCCCGTCCACCAGCCGCAGCTGGAGGAGCCGCGCCTGCCGGTAGTACCGGTACATGTCGGCGAAGTCCCGCAGGAAGCGCGGATCGTCGAGCAGCCCCGGCACCGCCTCCGGACCGGCCGCGGTGAACGCGACGCCGTCCTCGCCCCGCGTGAACCGGTGCAGCGCGAACACGTCGCCGACCGCCGTCTCCGGCTTCAGCCCGAGGGACACGTTGTAGCCGAACAGCATCACGTCGCCGACCGCGACGACGTCGCGCGGCACGCAGTTGTGCGCCGTCCGGATCCGCTCCGTCCCGGCCAGCCGCATCTCGGCGCCGCCGAAGACCTCCAGCCGCCGGGCGTTCAGCGCCTCCGCCCGCCGCGCCAGCTCGGCCGCGTGCTCGGCGAGCCGCGCCCGCAGCACCTCGTACGTCCCGCGGTCGAGTTCCGCCCGTCCGGCCTCGCCCGCGGCGGCCTCCCCGACGACCTCGTTCACCGGTCTCTCCCGTCTGCCTCGCGCCCGTGCATGTCTGTCATCGCTGTTTCGCCACCGGCCCCCGGCCGACCCGCCACCCGTGCGGACGCGGTGCGCCGCATCAAGCGCACAGTCGGCGTCGCGGCCCGGCGCGGGGCGGCCGTGCGGCCGCGCGGCGCCGTGGCCGGTGGAGGGCGGGGTGCGGCGAGTCGCCGGGCCGGCGGCCCCCGGCGCGACGACCCGCCGCAGGTCTTTGATCAGTTCGCGGTCACTGCGGTTCCGTTGATCTCGGACAAGGGGGCGTCGGCGACGCCGAGGCGGCGGGCGGTGTCCAGGAGGTCCTGGAGGCCGGCCGAGTCCGGGCCGCCGGACTTGATCAGGCGGAGCAGCAGCGCCGAGAGGGTCAGGTCGCGGACGCCGGCGGCGTCGACCGAGCCGAGCAGCCGGGACACGTCGTCGGCGAACGACGCCGAACCGTCCAGCCACGGGCCGGCGAGCGACCGCGCGACCTCGGAGTTCTGGACGAAGCCGTCCACGCTCTTGCCGAGCGCGATCGAGCCGACCAGCCGGTCGAAGAAGACGGAGTCGCCGCCGACGATGCTGATGTCGGCCTTCTCCAGGCCGGTGGCGAGGACGGTGGCCTGCGCCTCGGCGACCTGCCGCTGGACCTCGATGCCCGCCAGCCGGACGTCCTTCTCCGCCTCCAGGCGCAGCCGGTACTCCTCGTGCCGGCGGGACGCCTCGTCCAGCGCGGCCATCGCGCCGGCCTTCTCGGTGAGGCCCTCCGCCTCGGCGCGCAGGCCCTCCCGGACGCGGGCGGCCTCCGCCATCGCCATCTCCCGCGCGACCAGCGCCTCGGCGCGGCCGACCTTCTCGATGGCCGCGGCGTCGCGCTCGCGGACCTGGACCTCGGCGAGCCCGGCGGCGGCGGCCTCGGCGCGCTGCCCCTCGGCCAGCCGGATCTTGGCCTGCGCGTCCATCTCGGCGGCCTCCTGGCGGGCCTGCGCCATCGTCAGCTCCTCGCGGGCGCGGTGCAGCGCGGCCGCCTCGGCCGCCTCGGCGGCCTTGATGTCCTTGACGAGGTTCTCCTGCGCCTCGGCCTCCGCGTGGATGATCACCGACTGGCGGGCGCGCTCGGCCTCCTCGACCGCGCGGAGCCGCTTGATGCCCTCCTCCTGCTCGGCGACCGTCCGCTCGACGGCGATCCGCTCCCGGACGACGTTCGCGATCTCCCGCTTCTCGGCCTCGACCTCCTTGTCGGCCGCGATCCGGGTCAGCTCGGTCTCCCGCTCGCGGGCGATCACTTCGAGGAGGCGGTCCTTCTCGATGCGCTCGCTCTCGATCGCGAGGACGCGCTCCTTGTTCTTCGCGGCGACCGACACCTCGCGGTCCTTGTTCTCGTGCTGGACGCCGAGCTGCTCGTCGGTGCGGACGTGCGCGCTCTGCGCGCGCAGCCGCTCCTCGGCCTTGACCCGCTCGACCTCCGCCTGCTCGCGGGCCCGGACGGTCTCGATCTCGCGCTCCTGGCGCAGCTCGGCGTCGGCCTGCCGGCGCTCCAGCTCCAGGATCGCCTCGCGCGCCTCCACGTCCTGGCGGGCGATCTCCTTCTCCTCGTTGCGGGTGAACTCGTTGGTGCGGACGTGCTCGATCGCGGTCAGCTCGGTGATCTTCCGGATGCCCTGGGCGTCCAGGATGTTCGTCCTGTCCAGGGAGTGCAGCGACGTCTGCTCCAGGTAGTCGATCGCCGCGTCCTCCAGGCTGTAGCCGTTCAGGTCCGTGCCGATGACCTGGATGATGTGGTCGCGGAACTCGTTGCGGCGGGTGTAGAGGTCGGCGAAGTCCAGGTGCTTGCCGACGGTCTTCAGCGCCTCGGAGAACTTGGCCGCGAACAGCTCCTGCAGCGTGTCCTGGCTGCTGGCGCGCTCGGTGCCGATCGCCTGCGCGACCTTCACGACGTCCTCGGCGGTCTTGTTCACGCGCACGAAGAACGTGATGCGGATGTCGGCGCGGATGTTGTCCTTGCAGATCAGCCCGTCCCGGCCGGTCCGCTCGATCTCGATCGTCTTGACCGAGATGTCCATCAGCTCGGCCTTGTGCAGCACCGGCAGGACGATCGCGCCGGTGAAGGTGACGTCCACCTTCTTGAGCTTGGAGATGATCAGTGCGCGGCCCTGGTCGACCTTGCGGAACAACCGGGTCACCATCAGCATGAGGCCGAGGGCGATGAGCAGGGCGAGCGCGAGGAGCACGCCGGCTCCGATCGTGATGGTGTCCATCGATATCCCTGTCTGCTGGGGGATGAGGTCGGCGGGGGTAAGCGGGGGTCAGCGGGCCGGACGGTCGTGCGCGGCCAGGTCGGACGCCGTGTCGTGCCGCATGACCCAGAAGAACTGGCCGTCCGGATCGAAATCGAAGATCAGCGCGGTGCTGCCGGCGGTGAGGCCGGTGCCCTCCGCCGCGCCCGCGACGGCCACGTCCGCGGCGGGCTGCCGGACCTGGACGATCGCGGACGACCCGTCGGGCGCGGTGACCTCGGCCTGGCCGAAGTCCGGGCCGACCCGTCCGGTGCGGATGACGCACGGCAGCCCGACGAAGTCGCGCAGCGACGCCGCGACCGGGCTCTGGAAGACGCGGCGCAGCGGCCGGATCGCGAGACGCGTGCCGAGCCACGCCGCCGCCAGGGCCGCCGCCAGGTACAGGATCCGCGGGAGGCCGCCGTCCGGCAGCGCCGTCGCGGTCAGGCTGCCGAACCACGCGAGCGTCAGCAGGACGGAGAGGGCGACGGTGACGGGGACGCCGCCGAGGCCGAGCATCGCGAGCGGCTCGGCGGCGGGGCCGTCCGCACCGTCTCCGCCGTCGGCGTCCCCGGCGCCGGTACCGGCCCCCGTGTCGGCATCGGTACCGGCGCCGAGGAGGTCGACGCCGAGGCCGCCGAGCAGGACGAGCGTCCAGTACGCGGCGACCACGAGGAGGGAGAAACTGAACAGAGCGGTGGGGAAACCGAGCGCGGCGTCGAAGAATTCGCCCATGAGAAATGCACGCTTCCGCATCGAGACGTCATTGACCGTCCGGGCGGCCGAGGACGGCGTCCCGGTAATGAAGAATGGATTCGCTGAACGAGCGGTGGGGTCGTGCTCAGCTATCTGGGAAGGCGTGCGCCCAGGTGATGTGGCTCAGGTCGTAGGGCCTGGCGTCACACGGGCGGGTTCGGCGCGGCGGAGCCTGCGCAATGAGAAAGTGCCGGGGAGTCATCATAGCCCTCCTGATCGGAGACATATCCTGTCCCGCCGACCAGACTTCCCGGCACACCGATAGTTACTTTAGCTTATTTTCTGCCCATGGGGAAGGCTCATACCTTGCGGGCGGCCCGTCGCGGGCCGCTGACCTCGCCATTCACCGCCGGGCGGTGATCTCCCGGAGCGCGACCGGATGTTCAGCTCGCGTTGAGCTTCGCTGGAGCTTGGGCTCAGGAGGCGCGGGTACGTTCGCCCCCCATGACCAGGGAGTCCTGCCGGCCGATCTTCGTTCTCGGCTGCCCGCGATCCGGGACGACGCTGCTCCAGCAGATGCTGCACTCGCATCGGCGCATCGCGTTCCCGTCCGAGACGCGGTTCGTGCACGTCGCCTACGCGAACCGGCACGGTTTCGGCGACCTCGGGCGGGCGGAGAACCGGCGGGCGCTCGCCGAATGGATCACCGGCGGCGAGGACACCAAGTTCGCCGTCCTCGGCCTGGACGCCGACGCCGTGGTGGAGGAGATCGTCCAGGCGCCGCCGACGCTCGGGTCGGCGCTCGCGGCCGTCTTCCGCTGCTACGCGCGGCGGCACGGCAAGCCGCGCTGGGGCGACAAGCGGCCGAGCTACTTCCGGCGGGTGCCGATGCTCCAGCGGATGTTCCCGGACGCGCAGTTCGTCCATCTCGTCCGCGACGGGCGCGACGCGGTCAGCTCGCTGACGCGGATGCCCTGGTTCACGGGGGACATCCACGCCGCCGCGCTGACCTGGCGGGAGGCGGTGGACGCCGGGCGCCGCCTCGGGGCCCGCCTCGGCCCGGACGCGTTCTACGAGTTCCGCTACGAGGACCTCGTCGCCGAGCCGGCGGACGCGCTGGTGAAGCTGTGCGCGTTCCTCGGCGAGGAGTACGACGCCGAGATGACCGGGGCCTACCGGCATGCCCGCCGGACGGTGCCGGCCGAGCGCCGGTGGCATCTGCGCACCCACGAGGCGCCGAACACGCGGCGGGTCGGGGCGTGGCGGGAGCGCATGGCGGACTGGGAGGCGGACCTGGTCGAGCACGTCCTCGCCGACCGGCTCCGCCACCACGGCTACGAGCTGACCGGCGTGCCGCGCCCGTCCGCCGCGCGTGTCGCGAAGTTCCAGCGGCTCGCGGCGCACCGCTGGAGGGCCCGGCACCTGACCGCCGTGCAGGAGCGGCTCGCGGAGGCGCGCGAGCCCAATCCCGTCGCCTCCCGGCTGACCGGGCCGGTCGTCGCTGACCGGAGGGCCTGAGGACTAACACGATGGGGACAGGTGACTCTGTCTCTGGGGCAAGGCGTCCGCGACCCGGCCGCGGTGGGGGTGTCCGGGTGGTTGTCCGAAACTCTCATGGAACGTGCCCGGCCGGCCGCGCCCGGCCGCCGGTCCGCCGCCGCGCGGGCGCCGGGGAACGGTGCAGGTGGCGTGCCGTGGTGCGCCGCGCGGGGGAGAAGCGGACCGCTGGGACGGACGGGGACGGCGTTGTTCGATCTTGATCGGCTGGGCCCCTTATCGGAAGGGGTTACCCGGCAGTAACAACGCGCCGTTTTTACCGCTCGGCTGACTTAATTTACGAAACAGAGACATGGCCGTGTCCGATCGTTCACACAGCGATATGAGACACGTCATGCTTTTGGTTGTATCTTGCGTGTTGCTCGTCACCCGATGGCTATCGCGAATGTTTTGACGATCCTCTGACATAAGGAGGAGTGTGGTGACCAGACCGGAAACTATTTCCCATGCCGAGCTGCAATCGTGGCTTCTTGACAGGATCGCCTTCTACCTCGACAGGCCCGCCGAAAACATCGATCCGTCGGTCGAACTCGCCCGCTACGGGGTGGACTCGGTCTACGCGATCAGCATCATCAGCGACATCGAGGACCATCTCCAGGTCGAGGTCGACGTGGCCGAGGCCCGGCGCCGGGAGACGGTGACCGCCCTCACCGACTACCTGCTCGAACTCGTCGCGTGATGGGCGGCCGGCCCGAGGACGGGCCCGTGATGGTGGTCCTCGGCGACAGCGTGGCCGAGGGGCAGGACGACCCGGACCCCGCTGGCGGATGGCTCGGCTGGGCCGGGCGAGTGGGCGCTCACCTGGGCATTCCCCGTGAGCTCAGGCTGAACGTCTCCGATCCGGGCGCGACGATCGAGGACGTCGTCCGCGACCAGCTGCCGGCCGTCCGGCGGCTGCGGCCGGCCCTGGTGGTGCTCGGCTGCGGCATGAACGACGCGCTGCGCGGCTTCGAGCGGGCGGCCGCGGCGCGGCGGCTGGACGAGCTGTTCGGCTGGGCCCGCGAGCGCGGCGCGGTGGCCGTGGCGATCCCGGTGCCGCGCCCCCCGCTGCTGGACCTCTCCCCGATCTCCCAGTTCCGCAAGAAACGGACCGTCCAGCGCATTCATGAGTTCAACGAGGAGCTCGACCGCGCCGCCCGCGACTTCGGAATGGCGTTCCCCGAACGGGACACGGTCGCGAAAGTCGCTGACCCCGCGATGTGGAGTTCCGACGGAATCCACCTGAACCCGGACGGGCACGCATATGTCGCGGAGGTGATCGCCCAGATAGCGGGAAACCTGCTCGGAGAGCGGGTGAGCTGAGCCTCGGGGGCCGATCCAGCAGTGTGGGAAACAGATGAAGAGACCATTGGCGTTCGCGCGCGTTCCCCAGTCGATGATGCTGATTCCGCTGGCTCCCGTGCTGGCCGTCCAGGCATGGCGGACGGTGCGCCGGACGCCGCGGCTCGATCCCGCCGGCGGGGACGAGCACGGCTTCCTGCAGGGCGCGAACCCCGGCGCGGGCCCCGCGTTCCGCGTCGTGGTGATCGGGGAGTCCACCGCCGTCGGGGTCGGGGCGTCCCGGCACGCGGAGGCGCTGCCGGGCTTCCTGGCCGAGGCGCTGCGCGAACGCCTCCGGCGCAGCGTGGCGTGGTCGGTCTCCGGTGAGAACGGCGCGACGGCCCGGCGGATCACCGGCGGGCTCGTCCCGCCGGCGAACGGCTCGGCGCCGGACCTCGTGGTCGTCACCGTGGGGATCAACGACCTGATCCGGCGGCGTCCGCTGCGCCGCTGGGCGGCCGACATGGCCGAGCTGGTCGGCGTGCTGCGCGGCCGGTACGCGCGGGCGACCGTGCTGGTGGCCGGCATGCCGCCGGTGCACCGGTTCCCGGCCATCCCGCAGCCGCTCCGCTACGTGCTCGGCGCCCGCGCGCGGACCATGGACCGGATCATGTGCGAGGCGGCGCGGGAGGGCGGGGCGGTCCACGCTCCCATGGACGAGGCGATGGCGCGCGACCGCGGGCTGTTCGCCTCCGACGGATTCCACCCGTCGCCCGCCGGCTACCGGGCCTGGGCCCGGGACCTCGCGCACGCGGCGGCCAGATCGAGACCGCCCGGCGCCGCCGGGCCCGAACCGGCGGCCGGCCGGACCGAGACGACCGGACCGAGATGACCGGACCGAACTGACAGGCCGACATGACAGGGCCGGACTCACAGCGCCGTGACAGGGCCGGACGCACACTGCGGGACGCACAACGCCGAACGCACAGGGCCGGACGCACAGGGCCGGACGCACAGGGCCGGACTCACAGCGCCGTGACAGGGCCGAACCGACACGTCATACGGCAAGCGAAGGGAGCAGCTCGCGATGACGGTCCCCGGAACGTTCCGAACGGCGGTGGAGGCCAAGGACCTCGCCGCCGTCACCCGCGCACTCGACCCGGGCATCGAGTTCCGCAGCCCGGTGATGGTGAAGCCCTACCTCGGCCGCGAGACCGTCACCGCGCTGCTCGCGGTGCTGTTCGAGGTCTTCGAGGACTTCCGCTACACCGACGACATGGTGAGCCGCGCCCCGAACGGGGCCGGTCCGCCCGCCCAGGCGCTGGTCTTCGACGCGCGGGTGATGGGCAAGTCCGTCCAGGGGGTGGACCTGCTCGGCTTCGGCGGCACCGGTCTCGTCACCGCCCTGACGGTCATGGTGCGCCCGCTGCCCGCGGCGATGACGCTCGCCCGGGTGGTCGGGAGGCGGATGGAGGAGGCCGCGGGCACCCGCGACGCCGGTCCGGGGGACGCCGGCGGCCCGGGGGCCCGGGACGACTCGGGGGGCGCGAGCGGTCCCGGGGGCGCGAGTGGTCCGGGGGGCGCGAGTGGTCCGGGGGGCAGGGACGACTCGGGGGGAGCGGAGGGTTCGGGGGGCCCGTCCGGCACGGCGCGGTCCTAGGGGCGCGCTCGCACGGCGCGGTCGGACGGCGCAGCCATTTGGGAGCCGACCCAGGAAAAGGGAGTGGAACGAAAGATGGACAGTAAGGTCCCCGCACACCCCGTGCCCCCCGCGCTCGCGGCCGAGGCCCTCGCGGAACCCGCGCCCGCGAGCCCGGCGCGCGCGGGCAGAGCGGTGCCGGGGCTGTCCCCGGCGCACCGGATCGCCGCCGACCTGGACGGGTATCTCGGTGATCCGATGGACGACGAGGCCGGTCCGTTCTCCTACAAGGCGATCGTGGAGGCCGAGGAGCGCGACGAGCTCCCGCCGGGCGCGGTGGACGCCGTCCGCGCGTGGGGCTTCCCGAAGTACCTCGTGCCGAGCCCGCTCGGCGGGCGGCTGACGACGCTGGAGGAGCTGTTCTTCGTGACCCGCGGCATCTCGCGCCGCAGCGTCACCGTCGCGGTGATGTACGGGTCGGGGCTGCTGGCGGTGAACCCGGTGTGGCTGTGGGGCGACGCGTGGCAGCGCAAGACGGTCGCGGACGGGGTGCTGCGCGGTGACCTGGCCTGCTTCGGCGTCTCGGAGGCCGACCACGGCAGCGACGTGATGGCGTCGGAGTCGGAGGCCGACCTGCGGGGCGACGAGCTGGTGCTGACGGGCGTGAAGTGGCCGGTCGGCAACGCCACCCGCGGACGTTTCGTCACCACCTACGCCAAGACGGGCCCGCGGGACTTCTCCCTCATCCTGGTCGACAAGCGGGAGCTCGACCCGGCCTCCTGGTCGACGCTGCCGCCCGTCCGGACGGTCGGGCTGCGCGGCCACGACCTGAGCGGCGTCGCGTTCTCCGGCGCGCGGATCCCCGCCGAGCGGGTGATCGGGCGGCGCGGGTCCGGGCTCGTCCAGACGCTGAAGACGCTGCAGATCACCCGGACGGCGATCGCGGCGCTGTCGGTCGGGACGATCGACGCGGTGGTGCGCATCGGGATGGAGTACGCGCGGCAGCGCACCCTGTACGGGTCGGACATCTACAAGATCCCGGTCATCCGGGACCATCTGCTCAAGGCGCATCTCGACCTGCTGATCGCCGAGTGCGTGGCGATCCCGGTGGCGCGCTGCCTGACCGTCGCGCCGGGCCGGCTCAGCCTGTGGTCGTCGATCGTGAAGTACTTCGTCCCCGTGCTGGGGGAGGAGGTCGTGGCGAGCATCGGGACCGTCCTCGCCGCGCGCGGCTACCTGCGCGAGGGCGTCGCGCACGGCGTGTTCCAGAAGCTGCAGCGCGACCACGCGATCGCCAGCATCTTCGAGGGCACCACGCACGTGAACCTCGCGAACGTCGCCGCCCAGCTCCCGTACCTGATCGACCCGCCGGAGGAGACCGGCCGCGAGGACGAGCTGCTCGCCGACCTGTTCTGCTGGACGCGGACCCCGCCTCCCTGGGCGCCCGACGGCCGCATGCTCCAGCTCACCAACGAGGGGCGCGACGAGGTCGGGCAGCGCTTCGAGGAGATCGCCGAGGAGGTGCTGTCGGCGGCGAACGCGCACGCGGCCCCCGGCGTCGCGGCGGAGCTGAAGGACCTCGTGTCCAGCATCGGCGGGCTGCGGGCCAAGGTGGACGAGGGCATCCGGGCCGGCGAGGGCGACGTCTCGTCCGTGGCGGCCCTCGCGCGGGCCAAGCGGTACTGCGAACTGCACGCGATGGTCTCGTGCATGCTGACGTGGCTGCACAACCGGCACGCGTTCGGCGGGGCGTTCGCCGACGGGCAGTGGCTCGCGCTGTGCCTGCAGCGGCTGCTCCAGCGGGCGCAGCCCGACGCCGTCCTGTCGGAGGAGTTCCTCCCCTCACTGGAGGACGCGATGTTCCGCAGTTTCGACGAGCGGCGCTGGTTCACGCTGCTGTCGTTGGCCGAGGACGAGTGATAGCCCGTGTACTCGGATTTCGTGTCGCTCGTCCGGGACAACGTCCGGACCTACGGGGACGACCGCTCGTTCACCTTCATCAGTGAGGAACCGGGACGGAAGTACAAGGAGCACACGCTCGGTTTCGCGGAACTGGACCGCAGGGCCCGTGCGCTGGCCCGCCGCCTGGAGGCGCGCGGGCTCCGCGACAGGGCCGTCCTGCTGCTGTATCCGGAGGGCCTGGAGTTCATCACGGCGTTCGTCGGCTGCCTGTACGCGCGCGTCATCGCCGTCCCGGCGCCGCTGCCCGACCTGGACGCGGGACGGTTCGGGCGCACCCGCCGCATCATCGAGGACGCCGACATCGCGCTGATCCTCACCGACACCGCGCACCGGGGCACCCTCGACGCGTGGCTCAAGGCGGCGGGCCTGCGCAGCCGCGTCCACTGCCTGGACACCCAGATCGGGAAGGACGCCGACCCGGGCGACTGGGCTCCGCCCGCCTTCAGCCCCGACACCCTGGCGTTCCTGCAGTACACCTCGGGCTCGACCAGCGACCCGAAGGGCGTGATGGTCTCGCACGGCAACCTGCTGTGCAACGGCGAGGAGATCAAGCGCCGGATCGAGGGCTCGCCCGACACCGTCGGCGTCGGCTGGGTCCCGCACTACCACGACATGGGCTTGGTGGGCCAGTTCCTCCAGCCGCTGTACCTCGGCTGCAAGTACGTGTTCACCTCGCCGATCACGTTCATCAAGCGTCCCGCGCTGTGGCTGGAGCTGATCACCCGCTACCGGGGCACGATCACCGTCGCGCCGAACTTCGGCTACGAGCTGGCGTTGCGCCGCGTCACCGACCGCCAGCTGGAGGGCCTGGACCTGTCGTCGCTGACCGTCGTCAAGAACGGCGCGGAACCCGTCCGGGCGGCGACGCTGGAGGCCCTCTCGGAGCGGTTCGGCCCGGTCGGGTTCCGGCCCGAGATGTGGATGCCCTGCTACGGGATGGCGGAGACGACGCTGCTCGTCACCGGCGCGCCGCTCGGCGGCGGCCCGGTGGTCCGCGACTTCGACGCCGAGGCCCTCGCCAAGGACGCGGCCGTCCCCCGCGACGCCCCGTCCGGCGCGCCGCCGCCCGGCACCAGGCGGCTGGTGAGCAGCGGGCGCCCCGTCACGCTGGACGTGCGGATCGTCGACCCGGAGACGCGCGCCGAGCGCCCGGAGGGCGGCGTCGGCGAGATCTGGGTGCGCGGCGGCAGCGTCGCGCGCGGCTACTGGGGCAGCCTCGAAGAAAGCCGCGCCGTATTCGGCGCGCGAACGAGCGCGGACGAGGGTCCATATCTGCGCACCGGTGATCTCGGATTCCGGATCGACGGCGAACTCTTCGTCACCGGAAGGATCAAGGACCTGATCATCGTCAACGGCCGGAACATCCACGCGCACGATATCGAGGAGGCGGCCCGCGCGGCCCATCCGGCCGCATTGATCGGCGCCGCCTTCGGCATCGACGCGGCCATTGACGCCGATCTCGACGCCGATGCCGGCGCCGCGGAGGACGACGGCAGGGAGCACGTCGTCATCGTCCAGGAGATCAGCACCAGGGCGGCCGCGGGGATGCCCCTGGACGAGCTGGCGGCCCTCATCAAGGCCCGTGTGGCAAGGGCTTTCGAGCTGCCCGCGGTGAGCGTCGTGCTCGCCGCGCGCGGCACCGTGCGGCGCACGACGAGCGGGAAGATGCAGCGCCGGCTGACCCGGGAGGCGTTCCTCAAGGGGGAGATCACCGCACTCGCCGATGATCTCGAACCGGGTGTCACGGGCCTCCGGAGAACCCCCGCATGAGCGCTTCGACCTGCAATTTCGAAGATCGAAAAATTGTCGTCGACCAATCCTAGTCAAAAGCATGACTAATCATGTCTTTGTCTGCTAACGTCGGTCGCAACCCTGAGTCAAGGCGGGGAGAGAAGGCCGATGGCGCTACGTCACGCGGTGCTGGCCGCGCTGCTCGACGGCGAGTACAGCGGCTACCAGCTGGCCAAGATCTTCGATTTGTCGGTCTCCAACTTCTGGCATGCCGTACCGCAGCAGCTCTACTCGGAGCTGTCGAGGTTGGAGACGGAGGGCCTGATCCGCGGACGGCAGATCATCCAGCACGACCGGCCCAACAAGCGGGTGTACACCGTCACCCAGGCCGGCATCGGCGAACTCGAGCGGTTCGCCGGCACCCCCGCCAAACCGGGGATCATCCGCGAGAACCTGCTCGTGATGGTCCAGGCCGTCGACCACATCTCCGCCGAGTCCGTCATCGCGCAGCTCGAGGACCGGGCGGTCGCGGCCGCCGCCAAGGTCGAGGTCTTCGAGCACACCCTGAAGCACCTGCGCGGCGACCTGGACGAGGAGACGTTCCTGCGCACCGGGTCCCCCCTCGGCCCCTACCTCACCTGCCTGCGAGGCCGCCGCTTCGAGCAGGAGAACTACGAGTGGTTCACCAGCACCGCCCGGCTGCTGCGCACCCGGACGGGCACCCAGGCCGAGGAGGGCGAGCCGTCGTGACCGGCATCATGCGGCCCGCGCCCTCCTCGAACGCGGCGCCACCGGCGCCGAAACCCCCGCGCCCACCCCAGCCCCGCACCCCGGCGGGCTGGACCCGGGCGACACGCCTTAGTCAAGGAGGCGTTCACCATGTCGGGCGAACACCACACCATCGAACTCCCTAGCAGCCCACTCCCCAACACGGCACTCCCGAGCGACCTGGCCGCCGCGACCCCACCGCACGTCCTGCCCACGATCGACGAACCGCCTCCGCTGCTGCTGGGCGAGCTGACGGTGCCCGCCGAGCGGGAGTCGGTCCCGCGGGCGCGCCGGTTCAGCCGGTCCGTCACCGTCGCGTCCGGCATCGCGCACCTGCGCGACGACGCCGAGGTCCTGGTCTCCGAACTGGTGACCAACGCCGTCCGGCACCAGGCCGACGCCGGCTCCGCGCTGTGCCTGCGGCTGCTGCGCGCCGGCGGCCGGCTCCGCATCGAGGTCCACGACCAGGGCGACGGCGTCCCCCGCCCCCGCCAGGTCGACCTCATGGAGGAGACGGGACGGGGCTGGTACCTCATCGCGGTCATGGCCGAACGGCACGGCACCGACCACACCCCGTCCGGCAAGACGGTCTGGTGTGAAGTGCGCGCCTGGCCGCGGGACGAGCGCCCCGGGCACTGAGCACCCCTTTCGCAGACCCCGGTTCGGCGAATGGATGTGCCATGCCCGAATACGCGCCCGCTGACCATCCGTCCGTCGGCTACTACCGCTCGGACGGGAGACCCGCCACGGCCGAGGAGGCCCAGCGGCTGCTGCTGGACGTGCGGGGACGCCTGCTCGCGCAGGACGTCATCCGCGTCGGCGCCGTCGTCGTGGTCGTCTCGACCTGGTTCACCGTGGTCGACCTCGGAATCGCCGCCAACGGAAGGCCGCTGCTGTGGCAGACGATCGTGTCCGACCACGCGATGCACGCGGACATCGGGCAGTACACGTCGCGGGAGAAGGCCGTGCGCGGGCACGCGCAGGCCGTCGCCATGATCTCCGGAAGGCTGCGCGGGCTGGTCGCCCGCGCGGCGCTGGACGAGGCGCGCCCCTGAGACGAGCACGCGCCCCCGAGACGAGCACGACGAACCCGTCCCCGCATCCCCCGACGACACGGGCCGCCAGCCGGCCCGGCCCGGCATGAGGTTGTGATCAGATGGCCTCGAAGACACCCCGCGACGACGTTTCCGGCGGCAGGGCCCGGAGGCGGCGTCCGATCCGCCTGCGGATCACGGCGCTGCTGCTGGTTCCGCTGGTGTCCCTCATCACCCTGTGGGCGTTCGCCGCCAACATCACGCTCGGCGACGCGTTCGACAAGTACGACTTCTCGACGACGTACGAGAAGATGGGCCTCCCCGGCCTCTACCTGGTGAACCAGCTCCAGGCGGAACGTTCCCTCAGCGTCGTCGCGCTGGCCACCCGCGACGCCAAGGACAGGCAGAAGCTCGGCGGGCAGCGCGCGCGGGTCAGCGCGGTCGAGAAGGGCTTCCGCGCGACGGCCCTGTCGGCGGACGCGCAGGACGCGGCGCAGCCCGAGACGAAGCGGCGCCTCGCCGAGGCGGTCAAGGCCCTCGACAAGCTGCCGCAGCTGCGCGGCAAGGTCGACGCCGGCCAGGTCGAGCCGCTCGACGTCATCAACGCCTACAGCACGATGCTCGACCAGGTCATCAAGGTCTTCGACGGCCTGGTGACGGTCAACGACGTCGCGATCCTCACGCAGGGCCGCGCGCTGATCGGCATCGGCAACGCCCGCGCCTACATGCTGCGGGAGGACTCGCTCGTCACCGCCGCGATGGCGCGCAAGGGCCGGCTGACCCCCGCCGAGCACACCGCGTTCGTCCAGTGGGCGGCGGAGGGGCGGCGGGAGTTCGAGGCCGGGCTCGCCGACCTGAACGACGAGATCCGCGGGCCGCTCCAGCAGCTCGCCGCGTCCGAGCAGTTCCAGCGGTACCGCGCGGCGGAGACCGCGATCGTGAACGCGCGCGGCGACCGGCTGCCGGCCGAGGCGGCCGAGTGGCAGGCCACCACCCAGCTGCTGTCGCAGGCGTGGGGGCAGAAGGTCCAGCAGGCGAGCCTCGCGCTGAACGAGCTGGCCAAGCCGATCGGCGAGCGGATCGTGATGCGGCTCGTCCTCGCCGGCGGGTTCGGGCTCCTCGCGGTCATCGCGTCGATCGTGCTGTCGCTGCTGGCGGCCCGCAGCCTGTCCCGCGAGCTGCGCGGGCTGCAGCGCGCCGCGCTGACCCTCGCCGAGGACCGGCTGCCCCATGTCGTGGCCCGGCTGCGGCGCGGCGAGGAGGTCGACGTGGACGCCGAGGCGCCGCCGCTCGTCATCGGCAAGACCAAGGAGGTCGCGCGCGTCGGCGACGCCTTCACGAAGGTGCAGCACACCGCGATCGAGACCGCCGTCCGCGAGTCGTACCTGCGGCAGGGCATCAGCCGCGTGTTCCTCAACGTCGCGTGGCGCAGCCAGTCGCTGCTGCACCGCCAGCTCCGGATGCTGGACGAGATGGAGCGCGGCGCGTCCGACCCGAAGGCCCTGGAGGACCTGTTCCGGCTCGACCACCTCACCACCCGCATGCGCCGGCACGCCGAGGGCCTGGTCATCCTGTCCGGGACGTCCCCGGGCCGCGGCTGGAGCCGCCCGGTGCACGTCGAGGACGTGCTGCGCGCCGCGGTCGCCGAGGTCGAGGACTACACGCGCGTCGAGGTCGTCGTCATGTCCGGGCAGGCCGCGCTGATCGGCGAGGCCGTCGCCGACATCATCCACCTGCTCGCCGAGCTGATCGAGAACGCCACCGTGTTCTCGCCCGCGCCCACCGAGGTGCTGGTCCGCGGCGAGATGGGCGCCAACGGGTTCGCCGTCGACGTCATCGACCGCGGCATCGGGCTCGACCAGTCCGAGCTGGACGCGCTGAACCTGCGGCTGTCGCGGCCCCCCGAGTTCGACCTGGCCGTCACCGACCGGCTCGGCCTGTTCGTCGTCTCCCGGCTCGCCGGCCGGCACGGCATCAGGGTGGCCCTCCAGCCGTCGCTGTACGGGGGCGTCAGCGCCGTCGTGCTGATCCCGCGCGAACTGATCATGGACGTCGACCAGCCGGAGGACGAAGAGGGCGCCGAGGGCGCCCCCGGCGGCGCGGGAGGGCGTCCCGGCGCGAACGGCTTCGACGGGAACGGCTCCTTCGACGGCGACGTCCCGGTCGCGGGGCCCGTCCGGCAGAACGGGCACGCGCCGGCGAACGGCTCGACGCGGCAGTGGCCCACCCCGTCGGCGCCGTCGTCCACGGCGATGCTGAACGCGCCGGTGCACGACACCGCGCCCGCCCAGGACGCCCCGCCCGGATGGGACGCCTCACCCGGATGGGACGCTCCGCCCGGTTACGACACCGCGGCGCCCGACACGCCGGCGTCCCTGGAGGATCGGCCGGATCCCGGCGCGACGGTGGGGTTCAACTCGTACGACGGATCCGAGACCCCGACGTCGTACGGCGCCCCACCGTCGTACGGGGCCCAGCCCGGACCGCCGCCCGCGTTCGACGCGACGCGCCCGTTCCAGGCGGCGGGGCCGCGCATCCCCGCCTACGGCCACGACCCCAACAACGCGCCGGGCGCCTATCAGACGCCCGCGTCGTTCGGGGACGCCCAGTCGTTCCGGCAGGCCCAGTCGTTGGGGGAGGCCCAGTCGTTCCAGCAGGCCCAGTCCTTCGGGCAGGGCCAATCGCCGGGGCAGGCGCCGCCGTTCCGGCAGGACCCGGCGTTCGGCCAGGCCCAGGCGGGCGGCGGGCGCGCCCCGCTGCCGCGCCGGGTGCGGGGCGGCAACCTGGTGCCCCAGCTGCGCGACGCGGACGGCTCCGACGAGCAGCAGGCGGGGCCGTCCGACGACGCGGTCGCCGCCTGGGAGGAGCGCTCGGCGGAGGCGTCCCGCGACCTGTTCGCCTCCCTGCAGGCCGGCTGGCTGCGGGGCAGGGACGAGGACGAAGGACCGGCCGACGGCATGGAGGGAAGATCATGACCCAGCAGGGAGTCGGGGCCGAGTTGGGCTTTCTCCTCGACGATCTCGTCGACAGGGTTCCGCAGATCCGCAAGGTCGTCGTGCTGTCCCGGGACGGGCTCGTCATGGGCAAGTCGCGCGGCGTCGGGCGCGAGGACTCCGAGTACCTCGCGGCCCTCGCCGCCGGCTTCCACAGCCTGGCGATCGGCGCGAAGCCGCAACTGGAGTCCGGCGAGATCCGGCAGACGCTCATCGAGATGGACAAGGGCCTGTTCTTCGTCGTGCCCGCCGGGGCCAACAGCTGCCTGGCGCTGCTCAGCGAGGTCGGCGCGAACGCGGGCCTCGTCGCCTACGAGATGACGATGCTGGTCAAGCGCGTCGGCCGGCAGCTGTCCACCGGACTCAGGCAGGGTGCCGCCGGACCCGGACCCAGGTGACCCGCCATGGACCCCAGTGACGTGCCCGGAGCTCCCCGGGGTCCCGGCCGGGAACGGTGGCTCGACGCCGCCGCCGGGCCGATCGTCCGACCCTACGCGGTGACCCGCGGCCGGACCCGGCCGACCGGCGAACCGCTCGACATCGTGGCGATCCTCGTCGCGACCGGGCGGCGGCCCGCCGAGCCGGGCCGGCTGTCGCGCCAGCAGCGCCGGCTGCTGGCGCTGTGCCGCCGCCCGCACGCGCTCGCCGACCTCGCCTCGGACCTGAACCTGCCGTTCGGCGTGATCCGGGTGCTGGCCGGCGACCTGATCGACTCGGGCCTCGTGGACGTCCAGCGGTGGTCCACGCCGGCCTCGCCGTCCGGGTCGCCGGCCGTGATCCAGCCGCATACCGACCAGAACCTGCTCAGGATGGTGCTCGATGAACTCCGTGCACTCTGATTCACCGCCCCCCGCCGCCGAAGCCGGCGACGACCGGGAGGACGGTCCGCGCGTCGCGCTGAAGATCCTCGTCGCCGGCGGGTTCGGCGTGGGGAAGACGACCATGGTCGGCGCGGTCAGCGAGATCCGGCCGCTGCGCACCGAGGAGGCGCTGACCGACGTGAGCGTCGGCGTCGACGACCTCGACGGCGTCGCAGCCAAGACCACCACGACCGTGGCGATGGACTTCGGCCGCATCACGCTGCGCGAGGGCGTCGCGATCTACCTGTTCGGGACGCCGGGCCAGGAGCGGTTCTGGTTCATGTGGAACGAGCTGTCGCGCGGCGCGCTCGGCGCCGTCGTCCTCGCCGACACGCGGCGGCTGATGGCGAGCTTCGCCTCGATCGACTACTTCGAGCGCAAGGGCACGCCGTTCGTCGTCGCGGTCAACTGCTTCGACGACGCGGACCGGTACGACCCGCCGGAGATCCGGACGGCGCTGGACATCGACCCGCACGTCCCCGTGCTGCTGTGCGACGCGCGGCGGACGGGGTCGGCGAAAGAGGTCCTCGTGTCGCTGGTCGAGCACGCGCTGCGGCTCGCCGGCGGGGTGAGCCCCCGCCGGGCCGGCTAGCCGCGCGCTCCGCGGGCGGTCACTCGTCCCCGGGCTCCGGGGGCCGCATGATGATCTCGTCGACGCCGACGTCGTGCCCGTCCGCGCATCTGACCTGCGCCGTCACGCGCTCGCCGCAGCGGGCGTGGGTCAGCATGACCTGGCGCCCCTCCTCGTGGGGCAGGTAGTTCTCGCCCCATTCCATGAGGCTGACGAGCGTGGGCGCGAGGTCCAGGCCCATCTTCGTCAGGTGGTACTCGTAGCGCGTGCGCTGGCCGGGCTCCTGGTAGGGCTCCCGGGTGAGCAGCCCGGCCTTGACGAGATGGCGCAGGCGGGCGGTCACGGCGGACTCGGTCATGGCGAGGTTGCGCACGAAGTCGCCGAACCGGTTGGTCCCGAAGAACGCCTCGCTGAGCACCAGCACCGCGGACGGCGGGCCGAGCGCGGCGAGGGTCCTCGCGACCGGGCAGTTCTGCATCGACCAGGCGTCGCGGTCGGCGAAGTGCCCCTCAAGTGCGATTGTCACCCCTCCACTATAAACCTGCTGACTTCGCTTGACCAAAGTCAGGTCGGGCGCTAGCGTCCCTGACTATGGTGAAACAAAGTCAGGTACGCACCGGTCCCGTCCTCGCGGTGCTCTCCGTCGCCTCCTTCATGGCGGGCCTCGACCTGTTCATCGTCAACGTCGCCTTCGACGACATCGGCCGAGACTTCGCCGGGACGCCGATGGCCGACCTGTCCTGGGTCCTCAACGCCTACGCGATCGTGTTCGCCGCGCTGCTCGTCCCGCTCGGCCGCCTCGCCGACCGGTACGGCCGCAAGGCCGGGCTCATCCTCGGCCTCACCGTCTTCACCCTCGCCTCCCAGGCGTGCGCCGCCGCCCCCGACCTGTGGTGGCTCGTCGGCTTCCGCGTGCTGCAGGCCGCCGGCGCCGCCGCCCTCATCCCGACCAGCCTCGGGCTGCTGCTGTCGGCGATGCCCGCCGCCCGGCGCGGCGGCGCCGTGCGGATCTGGTCCGCCTCCTCCGCGCTCGCCGCCGCGGCCGGCCCCGCGATCGGCGGCGTCCTCGTCGACGTCTCCTGGCGCTGGGTGTTCGAAGTCAACGTCCCCATCGGGATCATCGCGGTGCTGCTCGCGCTCCGGCTCGTCCCCGACTCCCGCGAGGGCGTCACCGCCCGCATCCCCGACCTGCCCGGCACCGCCGTGCTGACCGGCGCGATCGCGCTGCTCGCACTCGGCCTCGTGAAGATCAACGACTGGCCGGGCGAGCGCACCACCGTCGTGGTCGGCGCCGCGCTCCTCGGCCTCGCCTGGTTCTGGCTGCGCTCCCTGCGGCACCCCGAGCCCGTCATCGAACCCGCCCTCCTCGCCGTCCGCACCTTCTTCTGGTCGAACGCCGCGATCCTGCTGTTCACCGTCGCGTTCGCCGCCAACCTGCTCCTCGGCGTGCTGTGGATGCAGCAGGTCTGGCACTACTCGCCCATCAAGACCGGGCTCGCCGTCGCGCCCGGCCCCCTGATGGTCCCCGTCATGGCGCTCATCGCCGGCCGCATGGCCGCCGCCCGCGTCCCCGTCGGTCTGATCACCGCCGTCGGGTGCGTGCTGTGCGCGTTCGGCGTCGTCATGATCGCGATGAGCCTCGGCCCGGCACCGGCCTACGCGTCGCAGCTGCTGCCGGGCTGGCTCATCGGCGGGACGGGCGTCGGCCTCGCCCTCCCCACCATCCTGTCCGCCGCCGCCACCGACCTGCCGCCCCACCGCTACGCCACCGGCAGCGCCGTGGTGAACATGAGCCGGCAGATCGGCACCGTCCTCGGCGTCAGCCTCGCCGTCGCCGCCCTCGGCACCCCGCACGGCTGGCCCGAGGCCCACACCGCCTACGTCGACGCCTGGCTGATGGTCGCCGGGTTCATGGTGATCGCAGCGATCGCCGCCCTTGGCATGACCCCGCGCCGCCTCCAGCCCGCCCGAACCGTCCCCGAGACAGAGAAGGAAGTGGTCGCCGGAACCTAACCCCGCCTTGCAGAACAACAGAAGACCCGGGCATCGGACGAAGCCTTGACCCGGACCGCGAGGCCCGGTTCGTCCAGACGCCCGACACCACAGCAGGCACCTCATGGCCAGAGGTGCCTGCTGTATTTATTGTTCTTTCCCCGGCGTCAGGCGCTGGAGCGCCCTCCTTCCACGGAAAGAACGTGCGATCGCTGCATCGCTCCGGCTCGCCCAGGGGCTCGCTGCGCGATCAGGTTTCTCGCAGGGTGGACGGCCTGGGTGCGTCCACCGTGCGGGCCGTGCTCGCCCCGCACACCGGTTACTGCTGTGTCGAGTTCGGCCCGCGCGACGAGTGATCCGGCGGCCGGCGCCACCCGTCGGGCTGGTCCTCCAGGGCCTTCAGCTCCGTGGACAGGCGGTCCAGGATCGGGGCGAGGCTGCGCAGTTCCGCCAGGTGGACGCGGGTCAGGTCGGCCAGGACGCGGTCGGCCGCGGCGGTCAGCCGCACCCGCATCACCCGGTTGTCGTCGGGGTCGCGCTCGCGGGCGACGAGGCCCGCGTGCTCGGCGCGGTTGATCAGCTCGACCGTGCTGTGGTGGCGCAGCAGCAGGTACTCCGCGAGCTCGCCGACCGTGGGCGGCCGCGCGGCGTCGTGTCCCCGGACGGCGAGGAGCAGCTGGTGCTGGGCCGGCGTCAGCCCGGCCGCGCGGACTGCGCCCTCGCTCCAGCGCAGATAGCGGCGCAGCCCGGTGCGGAACGCGAGCAGCGCGGTGAAATCCTCCTGGCTGAGCTCCTCCACGCGCACCCCTCGATGCTACTTCACCGCCCGTATCCGGGCAGGTGAGACCGGTGCCGGCGGCGCCGCGCCGCTGCCGGGCCGGCGATCGCGCGGCCCCGGCGGCGGTCCGTCCGAACCAGTGACGATCTTCCCGTGACGATCTCCCCTCGGACGAATTAGGGTCTCTGCAATGATTCCCCCGGGCTGCTCCGCTTTTGAGCGTGATGCCCGAATGAAAGATCTCATCGGAGGTGCGGGATGGGCGTCGTGCGGAGAGTGGGGGCGTTCGTCCTGCCGTCCGTCCTGCTCGCGGGCTGCGGGCTGCTCGCGGGGTGCGGGCAGGGCCCGGCCGACGGGTCGCTGCTCGACAAGTCGACGCTGGTCGTGGGCGTGCGGCCGGACCTGCCCGGACTCGGCCTGCGGCATTCCGACGGCCGGTTCGAGGGGTTCGACATCGACGTGGCGCGGTACGTCGGAGGCAAGCTCGGGAAGAAGGTCCGGTTCGTCCAGGTGCTGGCGTCCGAGCGGATCCCGGTGCTGACGTCGGGACGCGCCGACCTCGTCCTCGCGACGCTGTCCGTCACGCCCGAGCGCAAGACGCGGATCGCGTTCGCGGGCCCGTACTACATGTCCCACCAGGACGTCCTCGTGCGCTCGGACGAGCGCGGGGTCAAGGGCATCCGCGACCTGAGCGGGCGCCGGTTCTGCGCCGTCGAGGGCGCCGACCCGATCCAGCGGCTCCTCGCCCTGAGCGGGATGACGGCCCGGACCGTCCCCGCCAGGAGCTACGACGAGTGCATGGACATGATCAAGGCGCGGTCGGTGGACGCCATCACCACCAACGACGTGATCCTGGCCGGGCTCATCCGCCGGGAGGGGCGCGGCTTCCGGCTGGTGAACGCCCGGATCAGCGAGCAGAACACCGGCATCGGGCTCCGCCAGGGCGACACCGAGGGCTGCGAGGCGCTCAACCGGGTCATCACCGGCATGTACCAGGACGGCACCGCCGTGAAGCTGATGAACAAGTGGTTCGGCGGCACCGGCCTCGACCTGTCGATCATCGAGGTGCCGCAGTTCGAGGGCTGCGTCTGACGGGTCCCCGCCGGCCGTCCTCATCCGGCGGCGGCGTCGAGGATGAGGCGGAGCCTCTCGGCGCGGCGTCCGCTGATCGCGCCCTCCCGGGCCCGGGTCGAGATCTTGTACTGGAGACGGGCGACGTCGGCGCGGCGGCGGTCGAGCGGCGACCACGGCCGGTCCAGGATGTGCTCGATCACGTTGGTGAGGTCGAGGCCGACGTCGTCGCGGACGTCGCCGGCGGCGACGCCCTGGTACACCGACGAGCGCAGCCGGAGCAGCGCGTCGTGGATGCGGGTCTCGGGCGGCGGTCCGGCGGGCTCGGGCGGCCCGGCGGACGGCGGCTCCGCGTCCGGCGCGTCCGGATCGGGGGCGGACGCCGGGGGCGGGGACGCGGCCTGGAGCGGGAGGAGGCGGCCGGGGGAACGGTCCCGGCTGGGGAGCGTGTCGCCGATCCCGGCGACGAGCGTGGCCGCGGCGGCGATCGTGGCGGCGACGCCCGCGAGCGCGAGCCACGGGACGCGGAGCCCGCGCCGCGGGCCGCCGATCTCGTCGCGCGGTTCGCGGTGCGCGCCGGGCCCGGCCTCCGCGCCGCCGCGCCGGCCGTCCGCCGCCCGTCCGGCGGTCATGCCCGGACGGCCGCGAGGACGCGGGTCAGCTCGTCCGCGAGACCGGGGGTGAGGGCGCGCTCCCGCAGCCGGGTGGCGATCTTTTCGAGCAGGAGGGCGATCCGGCGGCCGACGTCCACGTCCCGGTCGGCGGTGAGGTCGTCCTCCAGGTTGCTGATCACGTTGTCGAGGTCGGCGGCGACGTCGGAGCGGATCTCGCCCGAGGCGTAGCCGCGGCTGACGATCGGGCGCAGCCGGCCGAGCGCCCCCCGCACCCGCGTCCCGGCCGGTTCGGCGGCGGGCGCGCCGTCCGCCGGCGCCGCCGGGGCGGGCGCCGCGCCGGTCCGGGCGGGCGGCGGGACGGCGGCGGGGGTGCGCGACGGCGAGGCGAGGATCGCGGCGGCCGCGGCGGTGACCGCGACCGCGAGGGCCAGTGCGGCGAGGCGGACGGGACGGGGGCCGTGCCGGTGCGGCGGCGGGTGCGGCGTCCCGGTCCGCCGTGCCGGTGCGGCGAGGGCCCGGCGGGGCGGGGCGTCGTCGCGGGCGAGGAGGGCGGCGATCCGCCGGGCGGACGGGGGCTCCTCGGCCAGGCAGCGGGCCGCGATCGCCGCCGGCCCCCCGGACGCCTCCGGGGCGGCGCAGGCGGCGATGACGGCGCCGAGTGCGCGGACGTCGGCAGCCTCGCCGTCCGCCGCGTCCGGCGCACGGCCGCCGCGGACGAGCCCGCCGATGCCGGTGTCGACGAGCTTGACCCCGTCGCGGAGCAGCATGATCTTGCCGGGCCGCAGGTCGCCGTGCGTCACCCCGGCCGCGTGGGCGGCGCCGAGGGCGGCGGCGATCCGGCCGCACACGCCGGCGGTCTCGCCGGCGGTGAGCGGGCCGCGGCGGAGCCGGTCCGCGAGGGTCGTGCCGTCCAGGAACTCGGTCACCAGGTAGGACGTGAGCCGCCCGGACGCGTCCCGGGTCCGGTCGCTGTCGAAGACCGTCTCCAGCGCGGGATGGGACAGCCCGGCGGCGCGGTTGACGCCGCGCTGGAACTCGTCCTGCCGGGGCCCGTGCGGCAGGCCGGCGCGCGGGGGCGCGAGCAGCTTGACCGCGACGGGACGGTCGAGCAGCTCGTCCAGGGCGCGCCAGACCTCCATCGTCCCGCCGCCGTCGAGGCGCTCCACGAGCCGGTAGCGCTCCGTCAGCAGCAGGCCGGATTCCACGGGACGTCACCCTCGTCGCACTTCGGCGCCGGGCGCGGTCCCGGCGTGTCAGGTGGTACGGGCGGCCGGCCGTGCCCGGTTCGACCGGCGGCGATCGCGCCGGCCGGCGCGGTGACCAGCGCGATCACCCGATCGTCACACGCGGCTCGGCGACCGCTCGGCGCGCCACGCCGCGAGCAGCCCGCGCAGGGCCTCCTCGTACCGGACGACGTTCGCGGTCTTCACGTCCTCGTAGCCGCGGATCATGTCCGGCAGCTCCGCGATCCGGACGGCGAGGCCGTGCCGGCCCGCGTCCAGCTCCGCCACCAGCTCGTTCACGACGGCGACGTAGCCGGTGACGAGGCGGCGCTCGGCGCGGCGCTGCGCGGTGGCGCCGAACGGGTCGAGCGGGGTGCCGCGCAGCCGCCGCATGGCGCGCAGCGCGCGGAACGCCGGGCGGGCCGTCCGGCCGAGCGCGATCTTCCTGTCCACCCCGACGGCCCGCAGCAGCGGCGGGTGCAGCAGGTACCGCACGCCGGAGCCCGGCCCGAACCGCTCCTCGACCCGCCGCGCGAGGCCGGGGTCGAGGTGGAGGCGGGCGACCTCGTACTCGTCCTTGTAGGCCGTCAGCTTGTACAGGTTGCGCGCGACGGCCACCGCGAGCCCGTCGCCGCCGGCGGCCCGCTCGGCGCGGGCGACCCGCAGGACGACGCCGAGGTACCGCTCGGCGAGCGCGAGGTCCTGGTAGGCGGCGAGGTCGGGGACGCGGATCCGCAGGACGCGGGCCAGCTCGCCGTCCGCGCCGGACGCCTCCACCAGGCGCAGCGCCGCCGGCGCCGTCGCGTCCAGCGGCCTCGGCTCGGCCGCGGCCGGCTCGGCGGCAGGCTCGGCGGCCGGGTCCGGTTCGAGGACGAGCCGCCGCCCCGCCCGGAACGCCTGGACGTTCGCCTCCACCTGCACGCCGTTCAGCGCGAGCGCCTCCTCGATCGCCTTCGCCGACAGCGGCAGCAGCCCCGACTGGTACGCGGCGCCGACCACGACGAAGTTGGCCGTGGTCGTGCTCCCGAACCAGCGTTCGGCCAGCGCGAGCGCGTCGAGCGCGACGAGGCGCTCCGCCCGGGTCCGGCCGGCGATCCGCCGGACGAGCGACGCGCTCGGCGGCAGCGCCGCCGCCGTGTCCGTGATCATCCGCCCGGTGGGCACCTCGCTGGTGGACACGATCGCACTCGTCCGGCCGGGCGCGCAGCGGCGCAGGTTCGTCTCCGACGTCCCGGCGAGCGCGTCGAACACCAGGTAGGCGTCGGCGCCGCCCGCGCCGACCATGCCGGGGCGGTCCCGTTCGGCGTCCCCGATCCGCAGGTGCGACACGACCGCGCCGGCCTTCTGGCTCAGCCCGGTCTGGTCGAGCGCGCGGGCGTGCCGGCCGTCGATCAGCGCCGCCGTCGCGAGGACCTGGTTGACGGTGACGACGCCGGTGCCGCCGATGCCGACGAGCAGGACGTCCGCCGACTCGGGGCGGGTCTCGGGCTCGTCCAGCTCACCGATCTGCGGCAGTGACGGCCGCGCCTTCCCCTCGCCGGGGATGACGGTGAGGAACGAGGGGCAGTCGCCGTCCACGCACGAGTAGTCCTTGTTGCAGGACGTCTGGTTGATCTGCGTCTTGCGCCCGAACTCGGTCTCGACGGGCTCCACGCTGAGGCAGTTGGACTTCACGCCGCAGTCGCCGCAGCCCTCGCAGACCGACTCGTTGATCAGCACGCGGACCTGCGGGTCGGGGGCGAGGCCCCGCTTGCGCTTGCGCCGCGACTCGGCCGCGCACGCCTGGTCGTACAGCAGCACGGTCACGCCGGGGACGTCGCGCAGCTCCCGCTGGACGGCGTCCAGGTCGTCGCGGTGCCGGACCCGCACGCCGGGCGCCCAGTCCGTCCGGCGCGGGTAGCGGGACGGGTCGTCCGCCACCACGACGATCTTCGCGACGCCCTCGGCGTGCAGCATCCGGGTGACCGCGGCCGGGTCGGCGCCGCCGTCGGCGTCCTGCCCGCCGGTCATCGCGACGGCCGCGTTGTAGAGGAGCTTGAAGGTGATGTTCGCGCCGGCGGCGACGGCCTGCCGGACGGCGAGGCTGCCCGAGTGGAAGAACGTCCCGTCGCCGAGGTTCTGGAACATGTGCTGGGTGTCGCTGAACGGCGCCGCGCCGACCCACATGGCGCCCTCGCCGCCCATCTGGGTCGTGCCGATGCTGCGGTCCTGGAAGACCGTCATCACGTGGCAGCCGATGCCGCTCGCCGCGATCGAGCCGTCCGGGACGACCGTCGACCGGTTGTGCGGGCAGCCGGAGCAGAAGTACGGTGTGCGCGCCGCCGGGAGCAGGTCGATCCTGGGCTTGCGGGGCTGGAGCGCCGCGTCGCGCAGGTCGACGTGCTCCTCGCCGACCCGGTCCGCGAGGAGCCGGGCGAGGGACTTGGCGATGCGGTCGGCGTCCAGCCCCCCGTCCGCCGGGACGAGGACGCCGCCGGGCCCGTTCTTCCCGTACACGGCCGGACGCTCCGTCTCGTCGTAGAGGACGTCCCGGATCTGCGTCTCGATGAACGCGCGCTTCTCCTCCACCACGACGATCTCGCGGAGGCCGCGCGCGAACGCGCGCACCCGCCCCGCGTCCAGCGGATGGATCAGGGCGAGCCGCAGCAGCCGGACGCCGCGCCGCGCCAGCGCCGCGTCGTCCAGCCCGAGCCGGTCGAGGGCCTCGCGCAGTTCGAGGTAGGTGCGGCCGGCGGCGACGAGGCCGATGGCCGCGTCGGCGGCCCCTTCGATCCGGTCGAGCCCGTTCGCGGCGGCGTAGGCCGTCGCCGCCCGCAGCCGGCCTTCCAGGACCTCGGCTTCGAGCGAGGTCGTGTCCTTGAGGTCGACGCCCGGCCTGCGGGTCGGCTTCCACGGACGTCCGCGCCACGCGAACTCCGGAAGCACCGGGTCGGGCACCGGCGCGGCGGTGACGGTCTCGTGCGAGTCGGCCACATCGGTCACGACCTTGAAACCCGTCCAGGCCCCGCTGAACCGGGACATCTCGAACCCGTGGCGTCCCAGCCGCAGCAGATCGCCGACCGACGCCGGCGCCAGCACCGGCATGAACGCCTCCGCGAGCGCGCCCTCCGTCGCCGACGGCAGCGTGGACGACTTCGCGGACGGGTCGTCGCCCACCACGGCCAGCACCCCGCCCCGCTCGGACGTGCCGAGCCAGTTGGCGTGCTTGAAGGCGTCCAGCGACCGGTCGACCCCGGGCGCCTTGCCGTACCAGAGCCCGAACACGCCCTCGTACCGCGGTCCGGGCAGCTGCCCGACGAGCTGCGACCCGTAGACGGCGGTCGCCGCCAGCTCCTCGTTCACCCCGGGCACGAAGCGGATGCCGTTGCCCTCCAGCAGCTTCGCGTCCCGCATCAGCTGCTGGTCGAGCCCGCCGAGCGGCGACCCCCGGTACCCGGACACGAACCCGGCGGTCGTCCACCCGCGCCGGGCGTCCGCGCGCCGCTGGTCGAGCAGCAGCCGGACGAGCGCGTGGACGCCGCCGATCGCGATCCGGCCGCGCTCCAGCTCCAGGCGGTCGCGAAGCGGAGAGGAGGAAACGGTGGTGGTCATGCTTGCATTGAGCCCGGTTTGCTGAGCGGTGTGCAAGATGGTGGGAAGATACTTGAGCAGATTGCTCAAATCAGACTTGAGTCACCCGCCGGAGCTGAGCATTGTGACGCGCACCACTCTCCTCGACCTGCAGATCCTCCGCCGCCTCGTGGACCAGCCCCGGATCGGGGTCACGGAACTGGCCGCCAAGCTCGGCATCGCCCGCAACACCGCGCACGCCCGCGTCGAGCGGCTCGAACGCGAGGGCGTCATCGGCCACCGCGGCCGCGAGGTCGACCTCGGCGCCATCGGCTTCGAGCTGACGGCGTTCGTCACCCTCGAAGTCGCCCAGGGCCGCCTCCGCGAGGCCGCCGTCGCGCTCTCGGCGATCCCGCGCGTCCTGGAGGTCCTGGGCATCACCGGCCAGGGCGACCTCCTCGTCCGCGCGGTGGCCCCCAACGGCAAGCAGCTGCACGAGGTGATCGACTCGATCCTCGCCTGCCCCGGCGTCCGCCGCAGCACCACCTCGATCGTCCTGACCCATCAGGTCCCCTTCCGGCTGGGCCCGCTTCTGGAGGACGAGGAGAAGCGGGCCCGCGCCAAGGACCGCGAGCCGGGCGCCTAGACCGGGGCCGTCAGTGCGCGGCCAGCGCCTGGGCGACCTCCTGCGCCGCCGCGTACGCACCGCGCACGGCGTGCTTCCCGCTGAGCGGCTCGCGTTCGTCGGTCGCCCCGTACGTCACCCGGACCAGGACGTTGCCGTCACGGAAGACGACCTCCCCGGGGACGACTCCGGGGACCTGCACGGCGAACGCCTGGTCGCCGAGGCCGGTCACGGCGCGGAAGAACTTCCGGTCGCGGACGCTGAGCGTCTCCTCCGCGCGGGCGTCGTCGTGCCGCACCATGTACTCGCGGGTGGCGAGCCGGGCGCCGTCGAACAGGGCCGAGCCCGGCACGATCGCCGCGGAGACCTCGAGTTCGCGGTCCTTCGACGCCCACGAGCAGTTGCGGACCTGAGCGTCCTCGATCGCGAGGGCGCCGCCGCGCGAGGCGGACCGGACGGTGGCAGAGTCGCCCTCCACCAGCCGCTGCCGGGTCCGCTCGGACACGGCGGCGCACAGATCGGGGATCGTGCGGGCCGGCGTCGGCCCCGGCGCCGGCGCGATCGCGGGGTGCGCGGGCGTCCGCGCGCCGAGGCGGGCGACGACGTCGGACGCGGCGGCGAGCGCGCCGTCCCGTGCGGTCTCCTCCGGAAGCGGCCGGAAAAGGGATCGGTACTGGACGGAGACGTTCGCGTTCCCCACGCGCGTCACGATCGTCGCGCCGGTGGACGGGGAGACCTGCATGAGCGCCTCGTCGCCGAGGCCCGTCACCGCCCTGCCGGGCACGTCGGACCATTTCGGGCCCAGTGCCGCCATGGCCGCCGCGACGGGCGCCCGCCCGGTCTGCGGCGCCCCGGGCCGCAGCGCGGTGCCGGGGAACAGGGTGAAGCCGATGGACAGGTACCGCTCCGACTTCCGGTCGTCGCTTCTCGACGACCATGTGCACGTGCCCTCGCGGCCGTCCTTGCCCGTCCGCGCGCCGGGGACCAGGCGGTCGAGGGCGGCGGCCGAGAGCCCGCAGCCCTCCGGGTACGCCTCGGCGACCGGTCCCGCCGGCACCCGGTCGGGCCCGGCCGGCGGATCGGGCATCCGGTCGAGGCTTCCCGGCGACGGGAGCGCCTTCACCAGGACGATGCTGAGCACGAACACGACGACGGCGGCGAACAGGACGGCGCCGCCGGTTCCGGACGGCGATGCGGCGGACCGCGGCGAACCCGTCATGACCGCAACGACCTCTCCACCGCGACGGCGACCGTGTAGGCGCTGTCGACCAGCCGGCTCCCGCTCAAGGGCGTCTCCTCTTCGGCGCCCGAGTAGGACACCTCGACCAGCGCATTGCGTTTCTGGAAGACCACGTATCCCATGTCGCCGTCCGACGCACCGCTCGCGACCCGGGTGACCGCGAACGCCCGGTCGCCGGGCCCGGCCAGCGGCTTGAACCCGGTGAAGCGGTCGGATCCCGGGGTCTTGTCGGCGCGCAGGTTCTCGTAGACGCCCAGGTACCGGCGTGTCGTCGTGAAGGCCCCGAGCCCCGGCAGGCGGTCGTCCTCGACCGTGACCGCCACCGTGAGGGTGCGCGAGCTGCCCTCGTCCGAGTACGCGTACCGCGACGTCCGCGCCTTCCACGTGCAGGCGTCCGAGGACGTGCCCGGCCGTCCGAGGACGGGGAACAGGGTCGTGTTGCCGCGCTGCCGGTACGCGCCGCGCGCCACCCTGTCGACCGTGGCCGCCGGGACCGTGTCGCACGGCTTGGGGACGTGCCGCAGCGGCGGCGTGACCGGATGCTTCACCCGGCTCAGCACGGGCCGCGCCGCCGTGCCCATGCTCTTCGCCGTCTCGGCCGCCGCCGCGAAGGCGCCGTCCAGCGCGGTCTTCTCCGAGATCGCCCTGCGCTCGTCGCGCACGGCGTCCCAGCCGTGGTAGCGGATCGTCGCGACGGCGGTGCCTACCCGGAACCTGACGATCGCGCCCTCGGTCTCGGTCTCGGCCGAGTAGCGGGCGGTCGCCTCCTCGCCCAGCCCCTCCACGATCTCGGGCCGGGCGGAGCCCGGCGCGGCGCCGGGCGGCTCGTCCATCAGCCGCATCGCTTCGCCGGCCGGTGACTGGAGGCCGCTCCCGGCGAGCGCGATGTCGACGTTGAGGACGCGCTCGTTCCGGAAGTCGCCCGCGCAGAAGTCGCACTTCGCCTTGCCGTCGTCCAGGGAGTACCACATGCAGCTGCCCGGACCGCCCTGCCGGAAGACGCCGCCCTTCTCGGGGTCGGGGTCGGAGCCGGGCGCGAGCCTGGCGGCCGTGCCCTTCGACACCCCGCAGTCGTCGGGGATCTTCTGCACGGCGCGGACGGCGGGGACGGGGTCGGCGGTCCCGGGGGCGGCGATCAGGGGCCCGTCGGAGATCCCGCCCGGCCCGGATGACCGCGCCGCGACCACCGTGACCGCGACGCCCGCGACGAGCGCCAGCAGGATCGCGGCGATCGCGCCGCGCCGCCATTTGCGGTCCGTCCGCAACCGGTGCGCGAGACCGGTGGGTTCGGGATCGGGTTCGGGATCGGGCATGCGAACTCCAGGCCGGGGGGAATGCTGATCACCTTGGAGCGCGCCGGGGAGGCGCCGGTTCCGCACGGCGGCGTCCGTTTTCGGCCACGCCCCGTCCCCGGATCGTCAGAGGTGGTCCCGGACGCCCGCGGCTATCTCCAGGTCCTCGCGGGCCTCGATCACCAGGGTGCGGACGGACGCGTCCGCCGCCGTGACGTCGGTGTCGCCGTCCGCCTCGCCGTTGCGGCCGGGGTCGATGGACACGCCCAGGTAGGCGAGGTCCCCGGCCAGCCGCATGCGGACGGACGGGTCGTGCTCGCCGACGCCGCCCGTGAACACCAGCGCGTCCAGGCCGCCGAGGGACGCGGTCATCGCGGCGGCGCAGGCGCGGAGCCGGTGGTGGTACACGTCGAGGGCGGCGAGCGCGGGCGCGTCGCGTTCCCCGGCGAGTTCGCGGACGCGGCGCATGTCGCCGGTGCCGGCGAGGCCGCGCAGGCCGGAGTCGCGTTCCAGGGCCCGGTTGACGTCGGCGGGGTCGAGGCCGTGATCGATCAGCCACAGCGGGATGCCCGGGTCGATGCTGCCCGCCCGCGACGCCATGACCAGCCCCTCCAGCGGCGTGAAACCCATCGTCGTGTCGATCGAGCGGCCGTCCGCGACGGCGCACAGGGACGCGCCGGAGCCCAGGTGGCAGACCACCATCCGGCCCGGGACCGCGCCGAGCATGCCCGCCGCGCGGCGCGTGGCGTAGGAGAAGGAGAGGCCGTGGAAGCCGTAGCGGCGCAGGCCGTACCTCTCACGCCATGCGGCGGGGAGCGCGTAGGTCGCCGCCGCCGAGGGCAGCGTCGCGTGGAACGCCGTGTCGAAGCACGCGACCGCCGGGACGCCGGGCAGCGCCCCGGTGATCTCGGCGAGGGCGTGCAGCGACGCGGGCTGGTGCAGGGGGGCGAGGTCGGCCAGCTCGTGCAGGCGTTCGGTGACCGCGGCGTCGATCCGGACGGGCGCGGTGTAGTCGGTGCCGCCGTGGACGAACCGGATGCCGACCGCGTCCGGGCGCGGCATGCCCGCCACCACGTCCGCCATCTCGTGGCCCGCGCCGGAGTCCTGCGCGAGGAGCGTGTCGCCGGAGTCGAGCAGGCTCACCTTCAGGCTGCTCGACCCGGGATTGACCGTGAGGACGCGCATGGGTACGGCCCCCTCCCTAGTACGGCCAGGTCCAGTCGCTGATCTCCGGCGCGTCCTCGCCGTGCTCGCGCGTGTAGGCGCGCATGGAGAGCCGCAGATCGGCCATCCGCTGCCGGATGTGGGCGACGCGCCCGCCGAGGGACGGGACGCGGTCGATGACGTCCATCACCAGGTGGAAGCGGTCCAGGTCGTTCAGCATGACCATGTCGAACGGCGTGGTGGTCGTCCCCTCCTCCTTGTAGCCGCGGACGTGCAGGTGCGCGTGCCCGGTGCGCCGGTACGTCAGCCGGTGGATGAGGTACGGGTAGCCGTGGAAGGCGAAGATGACGGGCTTGTCGGTGGTGAACAGGGCGTCGTACTCGCGGTCCGGCAGGCCGTGCGGGTGCTCGCTGGGCGGTTGCAGCCGCATGAGGTCCACGACGTTCACCACCCGGACGCGCAGTTCGGGGAAGAGCCGGCGCAGCATGTCGACGGCGGCGAGCGTCTCCAGCGTCGGGATGTCGCCCGCGCAGGCCAGCACGACGTCGGGGTCCTCGCCGCCATCCGTGGACGCCCATTCCCAGATGCCGATGCCGCGCGTGCAGTGCGCGATCGCCTCGTCCATCGGCAGCCAGTTCAGCGCCGGCTGCTTCCCGGCGACGATCACGTTGACGTAGTCGCGGGACCGCAGGCAGTGGTCGCCGACGGACAGCAGCGTGTTCGCGTCCGGCGGCAGGTACACCCGGACGATCTCCGGCTTCTTGTTCAGGACGACGTCGAGGAAGCCGGGGTCCTGGTGGGTGAAGCCGTTGTGGTCCTGCCGCCACACGTGCGACGACAGCAGGTAGTTCAGCGACGCGACGGGCCGCCGCCACGGCAGGTGCCGGGTCACCTTCAGCCATTTCGCGTGCTGGTTGAACATGGCGTCGACGATGTGGACGAACGCCTCGTAGCTGTTGAACAGCCCGTGCCGCCCGGTGAGGAGGTAGCCCTCCAGCCACCCCTGGCACAGGTGCTCGCTCAGCACCTCCATGACCTGGCCGGACGGCGCCTGGTGCTCGTCGGTCGGCAGCAGTGAGCCGGTGAAGACGCGGTCGGTCGCCTGGAGCACGTCGCCGAGCCGGTTGGACGCCGTCTCGTCCGCGCCCATGATCCGGAAGTTGGACGGGTTGCCCCGGACGACGTCGCGCAGGAACGTGCCGAGCGTCCGGGTGGGTTCGGTGAGCGTCGTGCCGGGCTTGCCGACGGGGACGGCGTAGTCGCGGAAGTCGGGCAGGGCCAGCGGCTTCAGCAGCAGGCCGCCGTTCGCGTGCGGGTTGGCGCTCATCCGCCGCCCGCCCTCGGGCGCGAGGGCCCGCAGCGCCTCGGCCGGGCGTCCGTCCTCGTCGAACAGCTCGTCCGGGCGGTACGAGCGCAGCCACTCCTCGAGCTGCGCCAGGTGGCCGGGGTCGTCGCACACGCCCGCGAGCGGCACTTGGTGGGAGCGCCACGTGTTCTCGACCGGCAGCCCGTCCACCTCCTTCGGGCCCGTCCAGCCCTTCGGCGAGCGCAGGATGATCATCGGCCAGCGGCGCCGCTCGGACGTCCGCCCCTCCCGGGCGTCGCGCTGGATGCCGGCGATCTCGTCGAGCGCCTGGCCGAGCGCGGCGGCCATCCTGCGGTGCATCGACGCGGGCTCGTTCTCGCCCACCCTGCCGTTCGCGTCGGCTCCGCCGACGAGGAACGGCCGGTACCCGTAGCCGTCGAACAGCTGGACGAGTTCCTCCTCCGGGATCCGCGCGAGCACGGTCGGGTTCGCGATCTTGTAGCCGTTGAGGTGCAGGATCGGCAGGACGGCGCCGTCCTTCACCGGGTCGAGGAACTTGTTCGAGTGCCAGCTCGCCGCGAGCGGCCCGGTCTCCGCCTCGCCGTCCCCGACGATGCACGCGACGACCAGGTCCGGGTTGTCGAACGCCGCGCCGAACGCGTGCGCCAGCGAGTAGCCCAGCTCGCCGCCCTCGTGGATGGAGCCGGGCGTCTCCGGCGCCACGTGGGACGGGATGCCGCCGGGGAACGAGAACTGGCGGAACAGCCGCCGCATGCCCTCGGCGTCCTGCGACACGGCCGGGTACACCTCGCTGTAGGTGCCCTCCAGCCAGGCGTTCGCGACCGCCGCCGGGCCGCCGTGCCCCGGCCCCATGATGTAGATCATGTCGAGGTCGCGCGCCCGGATCGTCCGGTTGAGGTGGGCGTAGCAGAAGTTCAGGCCGGGCGTGGTGCCCCAGTGCCCGAGCAGCCGCGGCTTGATGTGCCGGCGCGAGAGCGGCTCCCGCAGCAGCGGGTTCGCCAGCAGGTAGATCTGCCCGACGGACAGGTAGTTGGCGGCCCTCCAGTACGCGTCGATCGCCCGTACCTCGTCATCGGACATCACGGACTCGGCCATGGCGCGTCCCCTCCGGTGTCGGTGCCGCCTCAGGGAGACCACGTCCCCAGCCTCGGCGCGGTCAACCGTCGCGGAAAGCCCATCACGGGGGCGATGGCGCGCCCAGTGCCGAAGGTCCCGGGACGCCCCCGGCGACCGGACGCGCAGGGCGGCCGGTGCCGGAGGCGCCGCATTCACGGGGCGCCGAGGCGCCGCATTCACGGGGCGCCGCGGCGCCGCGATCACGGGGTGCCGGAGGCGCCGCGATCACGAGCGCCGAGGCGCCGCGGCGACAGGGTGGACGTCGACCGGTTACAGAGGCGGAGTCCGGTACGGGCTCCGCCCCGCCCCCCAGCGAACCGGTGGGAGCGTCTCCACTGGGCGTGTTGAAGCCTGCCGCGTACCGGCGCGTAGGTTCACGGGTCCGGGGGTCCGGTCGGCCGACGGTAGCGCCCCCGCGACGAATGGCTCACGTACTGCGACCAAGTGGCGACGGAGTGCCACGAATGGAACGCCGACCTGCCCCGCGAATGCCCGGTGTGCTACGCAGAGCACTACGGCTGATCAAGGAGGATGCGGTATGGGCGGGTTCTTCACCGGACGGACGCTCGCGGACCTCGGGCACGGTCTGCGTTCCGGGAAGGAGACGGCGCAGGGGCTGGTCGCGCGTGCCCTGGAGTCGGTCGACCCCGGCCTGAACGCCTTCGTGGCCCTCGACCCGGAGGGCGCGGAGGCCGCCGCCAGGTGGGCGGACGAGGAGCGGGCGTCCGGCATCGACCGGGGTCCGCTGCACGGCGTCCCCGTCGCGGTGAAGGACATCATCGACGTCGCCGGCCTGCCGACCGGGATGGGGTCGGCGCACTTCGACGGGCATGTCGCCGAGGACGACGCCGTGTGCGTGGCCATGCTCCGGAACGCCGGCGCCGTGATCGTCGGGAAGACGGGCACGCAGGAGTTCGCGTTCGGCGGCACCGGCGACGTGTCGGCGAGCGGCCCGGTCCGCAACCCCCATGACCGGGAGCGGATGTCGGGCGGCTCCAGCAGCGGCAGCGCCGTCGCGGTCGCGGCGGGCATGGTCCCGCTCGCCCTCGGCACCGACACCGGCGGCTCGGTGCGCATCCCGTCCGCGTTCTGCGGGATCGCCGGGTTCAAGCCCGCGTACGGCGCCATCCCGGCGGGCGGCGTGTTCCCGCTGTCGCGCTCGCTCGACCATGTGGGCGTCCTCGCCGGGTCCGCCGCCGACTGCCGGACCGCCTACCGGGCGCTGACCGGCCCGGCGGAGGCCGCCCCCTCTCCCGCGGACACGGCCGCACCGCACGGCCGCGCCGCCTGGATCGAACCGGCGGCGGCCGACCCCGAGGTGGTGCGGACCGTCCGGGCCCTGTTCCCGGACGTTCCGGCCGAGCCGCTCGACTTCGCGGGCCTGCGCGAGGTGTTCATCGCGATCGAGTTCAGCGAGGCCTACGACGTGCACGCCGAACGGGTCGCGGACGCCCCCGGCCGGTACCTGCCGCCGACGCTCGGACGGCTGGAGGAGGCGGGCCGCATGCCGGGCTGGCGCCTCGTCCGGGCGCTGCGCGAGCGGGACCGGTACGCGCGCGAGGTCGCCGAACTGCTGGACCGCTACGACTACCTGGCGATGCCGACCATGCCGATCACCGCGCCGGAGATCGGCGCGACGGAGGTGGAGTCCGGCCCGCTGAAGGCGCTGCTCGTCAGCCTCACCTCGCCGTGGAACGTGCTGGGCCTGCCCGCGCTGACCGTCCCCGCCGGAATGGTCGGCGGCCTGCCCGTGGGCGCGCAGCTCATCACCCGGCGCGGCGCCGAGAGCACCCTGTTCGACGCCGCCGAACGCCTCGCCCCGACGGTCGCCTGACCCTCGGAAAGACCGGGCGCCGCCCCGGCCGACCACCATCGATGTCAATCGGTCATCGGACACCAGACCCTCGACATCCGTGCCGCGATCCGTGCCGCGTGCCGCCGACGCGTCGAACGCTCGGGGCGCTGATCAGAGGTAGAGGCCGAAGAACTCCTCCGGGTGCTCCAGGAGCGGCGGCAGGTCCTCGGCGGTGAGGGTGATCAGTTCCTGCCGGGTGGGCGGCTCGACCGTCTCGCCCTTCTCCGTCCCGCCGTGCTCCTTCCGGGCGCGGACGGCGGCGGACGCGACGCGGTCGGCCTGGTTGGCGACGGCGACGTCCAGCATGTTGCGCATCAGCCGGCCGTTGCCGAAGGACGCCCCGCGCGGCGCGCGGCGCAGCATCGTCGCGAGCACGTCGTCGGTGCCGGGCGCCAGCTCGAACCCGTCCGCGGCGGCGAGCTGCCCGAACACGGTGATCAGCTCGTCGTCGGTGTAGTCGGGGAAGTGGATCTGCTTGGGGAACCGCGAGTCCAGGCCGGGGTTGGCGGCGAGGAAGTCCGCCATCTCCTGCTGGTAGCCGGCCACGACCACGACGAGGTCGTCGCGGTGGTCCTCCATCAGCTTGACCAGCTCGGCGATCGCCTCGTGCCCGTAGTCGCCCTTCAGCGGCGACTGCGTCAGCGTGTACGCCTCGTCGATGAACAGGACGCCGCCGAGCGCCCGCTCGACCAGCCGGCGCGTGCGGGGCGCGGTCTGCCCGATGTACTCGCCGACGAGGTGGGCGCGGGACGCCTCGACCAGATGCCCGGACGACAGGACGCCGAGCCGCTTGTAGATGCGGCCGAGCAGCCGCGCCACCATCGTCTTGCCGGTGCCGGGGTTGCCGGTGAACACCATGTGCCGGGTCGGCGGGGTGATCCGCAGCCCGGACTCGCTGCGCAGCCGCGCCGCGTGCGTCCCGGCGACCAGCAGCGCGATCTCGTGCTTGACGGTGTCGAGGCCGGTGAGGTCGTGCAGCTCCTTCAGCGGGTTCCCGGCGGTCCGCGAGACGTCCAGCGCGGCGGGGAGGTCCTGCTTGCGGACGACGAGTTCGGCGTCCGGCCCGGCCTTGGCCCGCACCGCCGCGACGACCAGGTCGGCGAGATGCGGCGCGAGCCGCGCGTTGCGGAGCGTCTGCATCGGCGCGGCCGCCTCCAGCAGCGCGCCCGCCGCCGCGACGGCCTGCCGGGTGCCGCGGGCGCCGCGCGCGGTCAGCGCGCGGCGGAACAGCTCGGCGTGCCCGTGCTCGGTGAACGGCCGCGTCCGCGCGGTCCGGAACAGCTGCGGCAGGACGGGGTTGATCTCCCGGATCCGCTCCTCCCCGCCCGTGTCGCACAGCGCCACGACGTGCAGGTCGGGGTGGACGGCGAGGAGCCGGTGCAGCTCGGCGGCGAGGGCCTCCCCGTTGCCGGGGTCGGTGATGATCCCGTCCAGGCCCTCGATGACGAGCAGCCGGTCGCCGGCGCAGTCGCGGACGTCGGCGTGCAGCCGGGCGACGGCGTCCGGCAGCCGCTGCCCGGTGAACAGGTTGTCGGTGACCCAGTGCGGGTCGCGGCCGAGCGCGAGGGCCTTGCCCAGCTCCTGCGCGGCGTCGCGCTTGCCGGTGCCGTCCGGGCCCGCCAGCAGCAGCCGGACGGGTTCGCTGCCGCGGGTCAGCTCGTCCAGCGCGGCGGTCACCTCCGGCTGCTCGACCAGCGCGGTCGCGAGCTCGGGCCGGGCGGCGGCCCGTCCGCCCGCGCCCGCCGCGCCCGCCGCGGGGACGCTCCGCAGCGTCTCCGTCAGCGGGTTCACGACGCGGCGGCGCGGCGCGTACAGGCGGCGCAGGTCCGTCTGGAACTGGCCGACGGGGATCCACTCCGCCTTCGGGAACCACGGGTCGCCCGGCAGCCCCTGCACGATCGCGATGAACCGCATCGCCATGTCGAGCCAGCCGCGGCACGCGTCCGCGGCCCCCGCGACGAGCGCCCGGACCAGCCACGCCCGCGTCCGCTCCTGCCACGCGCCCGCCTTGAACCCGCTGCGCTCGGCGGCGAACCGCTGCTGGAGCTCGGCGTAGCGGTCCTCGCCCAGCGCGACCGCCAGCTCCGCCGGGACCTGGTCCATGCTTCCTTGCAAAAGCAGGTGGATCAGGTGGATCTCGATGCTCTCGTCGCGCGGCGCCGCGTCCGTCAGGTGCTCGTAGGACGCGAGCAGCCCCGCGCACACCCACTCCAGGTAGCCGACCGGCCCGAGCAGCTCCGGGACGGCGGTGACGATGTCGTCGCCGGCGTGCGCGTGCCAGTGCTCGCGCAGCTCCGCCTTCGGCAGGCCGGTCTCGCACTCGGGCGGGTCGTCGTAGAGGCGCAGCAGCGCCTTGCGGCGCTCCTCCAGCGGCTCGATGCCCTCCAGCACCGACAGGCAGTCGCGCGCCAGCTCGATCGCGAGCCCCCGGTCCGGCGCCTCGATCAGCCAGTCGACCGGCGGGCGCCACCGCCCGCCCGGCGCGTCCCACCGCGTCATCCGGGTGCTGAGCGGCCCCGGGTTGACCAGGTGCCGGTGCAGCAGCCGCTCGGGCAGCTGCGACCACGACCCCGCCTTGATCGCGCCGCCGCCCGGCAGGAACGCCAGCATGCCGAAGATCTCGGCCGTGACGAGCGACGCCGGCAGCGCCAGCAGCTTGTGCTCGTCGGTGGTCAGCTCCACGGCCCGCGGGTCGGCCGCCAGCCCGTCGATCCGCGCCGAGATCTCCTCGAACAGCCCGTCCGGCACGCGCCACGGGCCGTGCGAGTAGACGTCGAGCACCGGCTCGTCGGTGAGCAAAAGCTCCAGATGCTCTGGCAGCCGCAAAGAACACTCCCAAGGACAGTCAAAACCGGGGTACAGCCTATGTTTTCCGGGGCGCTGTCGGCCCGGCTGTCTCCCGGATACCTCGTATTGGATGTGACACGTTTTCGTGTTCGGCGTCCGCCGCGTTCATGAGCGACGAAGGGACTCGACCGCGAGCCGGGCCGTGGCGCCGATCGCGGCGTCCGCCTGCGGCAGGACGGCGATGGGCAGGAGCGACCGGGTGAAGACCGCCACGGCGTACCGGGCGCCGTCGGGGTACTCGACCGCGCCGACCTCGTTGCGGACGGTCGGCAGCGTGCCCGTCTTCCCGCTGACCACGACGTCGTCGTAGGGGAAGCCCGACGACAGCCGGTGCGGCCACACTTGCAGGCCCATCAGCCGGCGCATCGCCGCGCAGTGGTCCGGCGGCGCGGCCTCGTCCCGCCAGATCAGCGACAGCAGCCGGGTCATGTCGCGGGGCGTGCTGCGGCTGGTGCGGCGCGGGTCGAGGGCCCGCAGGCGGCCGAGGACGCCGGGTTCGTCCAGCCTGGCCCACACGTCCGCGAAGGTGGCCGCGCCGGCGTCCGCGAGCAGGGACTCGTGCAGCTCGCGGCCGCCGACCTCCACGACCGTGTCGCGCAGCCCGAGCGCGGCGCTCGCCGCGTTGACCGCGTCCCGGCCGACGCGGTCCAGCACGGCGTCGGCGGCGGCGTTGTCGCTCACGGTGATCATCAGGCAGGTGAGGTCGCGCAGCGACATGCGCACCTCGTCCAGCAGCGCCGACACCCCGGTCGGCCCGGCGGTGCGGTCCGCCGCGGACAGCGTCACCTGCTCGGCCGGGTCGAGCAGGCCGTCGGCTGCCCGCCGGTGGAACGCCACCAGCAGCGGCACCTTGAACACCGACGCGAGCACCACCGGCTCGCCCGCGCGGACGGCCACCTCCTGCCCGGTGTCCATGTCGACGACGTGCAGGAACCCGGTGACCCCGGCCGCCCGGAACTCCGCCTCGATCCGCTCGCCGACCTCACTCGCGCCGGTCCCGCGCGGGGGGCCGCCCCCCCACGCGCCCATGCCGGTTTCCTGTGGAGGGCCGACCCCCGACACCCCCCGGTCCGCTTCGCTCATGCCGGTTTCCTGTGGGGGGCCGACCCCCCACACCCCCCGGTCCGCTTCGCTCATGCCAGGAATCCAGACGACGGCCGCGGAACGACGCGGCGGGCGGGCGCGGCGGCGTCCAGCGGCGCCATGCCCGCCTCGCTGCGCAGCACGGCGGTCGCGACGGCCGTGAAGTCGGCGATCGCGCGGGCGTGCCCGGGATCGCGGGTCCGCCGCCACACGCACGACGTCCGCCAGGCCAGCGGCTCGCCCACCAGCGGGCGCCAGGCCGCGCCGGGGGCGTCGTCGGTGCGCGGGACGAGCGACACGGCCGTCCCCGCCAGGACGAGGCCGAGGGCGAACTGCGGGTGCCGCGCCTCGTGCACGGCGGCGGGCGCGTACCCGTGGCGGCGGCAGCCCGCGAGGAGTTCGTCGTACGCGCCCGGCGCCTCCTCGCGCGGGAACACCACGAGGTCGCGGCCGCCGAGGTCGGCGAGATGCACCTCGGGGGACGCGGCGAGTCCCGCGCCGGCGGGCAGCAGCACGCCGAGCGGACGGCCGAGCATAGGGCCGAGCTCCAGACCGCGGGTGTCGCACGGGTGCCGCACCACCCCGGCGTCCAGCGCCCCGTCGGCGAGCGCGCGGACCTGGCCGGCCGTGCCCGTCTCGCGCAGGTCGAGCCGCAGGTCGGGGCGCCGGTCGCGGAACGCGGCGATCAGCGCGGCGAGGACCCGGCCGCCGAGGTCGCTCGGCAGGCCCGCGCGCACGGTGCCGACCTCGCCGAGCCTGGCGCGTTCGGCGACGGAGTAGACGCGGTCCACGCGGGAGAGGATGTCACGGGCCTCGTCCAGCAGCAGCCGTCCTGAGGAGGTCAGCTCCACCTTCCGGCTGGACCGGTCGAACAGCCGCACCCCGAGTTCCCGCTCCAGCCGCTGGATCCGCTGGCTGAGCGGCGGCTGGGCCATGCCGAGCCGCTCCGCCGCGTGACCGAAGTGCAGCTCCTCGGCCACCACGACGAAGCACCGCAGATGCCCCACCAGGTTCACGACCAGCCACGATATCAATATCGGTATCCCTGTGACATTAATATCAATCTTGGACTTTTCGGGCGGCGCCTGATGTCCTTGTGCCTCCATATCAGGGGGAAGGGAGTTCGACGATGCGCCGATCCCGTGCGCTGACCGCCGCCGCGATCGCGGTGGCGGTCGTGATCCTGGGGGCGGGGGCGGTGTGGTTCCTGCGCGACGGAGAGGACCCGGAGGACGCCGCCAAGCGCTACCTCGCGGCCTGGAGCGGCGGCGACCTCGCCGCGATGAAGGCGCTCACCGACGGCCCGCCGGCCGACTTCGAGCAGCGGCTCACCCGGATGCGCGACGACCTGGGCGTCACCGCGCAGCGCTACACCGTCGCCTCGGTGGGGGACCCCGACGGCGACGAGGCCGGCGGGTCCTACACCGCGGAGCTGACCCTCGCCGGGGACCGGAAGTGGACCTACGAGGGCTCGCTGCCGCTCGTCGAGCGGGACGGGGAGTGGCTCGTCCACTGGTCGCCGCAGGTGCTGTACCCGACGCTGCGGGAGGGGCAGCGGCTGCGCGCGTCCCGCGCCTGGTCCGACCGCGCGGCCGTCCTCGCGGCGGACGGCAGCGACCTGGGCGCCTCCCAGTCCGGGTCGGCGCGGCAGCTCGCCGGGCCGGTCGCCGCCGCGTCCGAGGACGCCGCGAAGAAGCTCGGCGCCCCGTACCGCAAGGGCGACCCGGTCGGCGCGGACGGCCTGCAGAAGCAGTACGAGCGCCGCCTCGCCGGCGCGCCCGCCCTCGCCGTCCAGATCGTGGACGCCGGGGACCGGCCGGTGAAGACGCTGCAGCGGTTCGGCGGCACCGAGGGACGGCCGCTCGAGACGACGATCGACCCGAAGGCGCAGGCCGCCGCCGGCAAGGCCCTCGCGCGCGTGGACAAGCCCGCGTCGATGGTGGCGCTGCGCCCGTCCACCGGCGAGATTCTCGCCGTGGCGAACAAGCCCGGCGGCTACAACCGGGCGCTGATGGGCCAGTACCCGCCCGGCTCCACGTTCAAGGTCGTCACCGCGGCCGCCCTCGTCGCGGGCGGGACGTCCCCGTCCACGAAGGTGGGCTGCCCGGCCACGACCTCGGTCGGCGGCCGGTCGTTCCACAACTACCAGCACGAGGACTTCGGGACGGTCCCGTTCCGCGAGGCGTTCGCGCACTCCTGCAACACCACGTTCGCGCGCCTCGCCGTCGACAAGCTGGGCGAGAAGCGGCTCGCGCAGGTCGCCGGCCAGTTCGGCTTCAACGCGCCGATCATCGCGGGGCTCCCCGCCGTCCGCGCCGCGTTCCCCGCCAACAAGGACGACACCGCGTTCGCGTCCGCGTCCTTCGGCCAGGGCCAGGTCCTGACCAGCCCGCTCAACATGGCGAGCGTCGCCGCCGCGGCGGCGGACGGGACGTGGCGGTCGCCGCGCATCGTCGACGCCGCCCTCGCGAGCCAGGCCGCCGACGCGGGCGGCCGCAAGCCGGAGGCGCCGAAGAAGCTGGAGCCCGCCGTCGAGAAGGCCCTGCACGCGCTGATGCCCGCCGTGGTCAGCGAGGGCACCGCGTCCGGCGTCGGCTTCCCGGCCGGCACCGCGGGCAAGACCGGGACCGCCGAGTTCGGCTCGGGGAAGAACCCGCCCACCCACGCGTGGTTCATCGGCTACCGCAAGGACGTCGCCTTCGCCGTGATCGTCGAGGGCGGCGGCACCGGCGCCGAGGCCGCCGCCCCCATCGCCGCGACGTTCCTGAAGGCCCTCTAGCGGGCGCGTTGACCTGCGGCGTGTTGTTGTTATGGCCGGGCTGATAACAACAACACGCCGCAGGTCAACGCAGGGGGCTCTAGTCGGTCGGGTGCAGGGCGCGGGCCAGGACGGCGGCGGTCTGGGCCACGGCCTTGTCGTCGGCCTCGGCGGCCGGCGCCTTTCCGTTCGTGGTGATCACGATGATCAGCGGGGCGGCGCCGGACGCCGGGTAGGCGATCGCGATGTCGTTGGCGGTGCCGTACGTGCCGCCGGTGCCCGTCTTGTCGCCGACGGTCCAGCCCTTCGGGAGCCCGGCGCGGATGCGCCCGTCCCCGGTCACCGTCGCCTTCATCCAGTCGACGAGGCGCGTGCGGTCGGCCGGGACGAGCGCGCCGCCCGCGGTGAGCGCCCGCAGGTCCTCCGCCCAGGGGCGCGGCGCGGTCGTGTCGCGCTTCTCGCCCGGCCGCCAGTCGTTGAGGGCGGTCTCCCAGCGGTCGCTGCGGCTGACCCGGTCGCCGAGCGAGCGGAGGAACGCGGTGAGGCCGGCGGGCCCGCCGATCTGCTTCAGCACGAGGTTCCCGGCGGTGTTGTCGCTCTGGGTGATGGCCGCGTGGCACAGGTCCGCGACCGTCATGCCGGTCTTCACGTGCTTCTCGGTGACGGGGGAGTAGTCGACGAGGTCGTCCTCGGTGTAGCGGACGACCGTGTCGAGGAGGCCGGGGGCGGTGCGGCGGGCCCTGTCCAGCACCGCGCCGCAGGCCATGGCCTTGAACGTGGACGCGAACGCGAAGCGTTCGCCCGCCCGGTGGGAGACGGACCGGCCGGTCGCCGTGTCGATGGCGTACGCGCCGATGCGGAGATGCCGCGCCGCCTCCAGGCGTGCGAGCCGCCGGGTGACGTCCGCCTGCGCGGGTGCGGGAACGGACACCTGGGACGTGTTGCTCTGCGGCGCCGCGTTCTTCGCGTCCGGGTTCGCGCCCGAGCCGCAGCCCGCGGCGGCGGAGGCGGCGGAGACGGCCAGGACGGCGGCGAGCGTCCGGAAGCGGGGAGCGTGTTTCGTCATGCGGGTGAGCAGACCAGAACGGCGAAGCCGATGTCCAATATGGATATGGGTCGCCGACCGATATCAATTCGCCTATTCATGCGCCGTGAGGTGCGGCGACGCGCGGCTCACAGCCAGTCGCGGAGCTTGAAGATCACATAGAGGGCGGTGCTGCAGGCGACGATGATGACCGCGCTGGCGATGAACCCGTCATGCTCCGAGAAACCGGGATAGGGGACGTTCATCCCGTAGAACCCGGTGACGGCGGTCGGCACCGCGATGATCGCCGCCCAGCTGGTGACCTTCTTCATCACCTCGTTCATCTGGTTGCTCTGCAGCGCCAGCCGCGTGTCGAGCAGGTCGGCGACGAGGTCGCGCAGCGCGTCCGTCTGCTCGCCGACGCGGAGCGTGTGGTCGTAGACGTCCTGGAAGTAGGGCGCCAGCGGCGCGCGGACGATCGGCAGGTCGCGGCGGAGCAGCGTGTTCAGCACCTCCCGCATCGGCAGCGCGACCCGGCGCAGCGCGGCCAGGTTCTTGCGGAGCCGGTAGCTGCGCCGCTGGATCTCCTTCACCGGGAACTCGTCGCCGAACACCATGTCCTCGACGGCGTCGGCCTCCTCGTCGAGCGTCTCCACGGCCTTCAGCTGCAGGTCCACGACGAGGTCGAGCATCCCGTAGAGGAGGAACGCGGCGGTCGGCTCGCCGAGGCCCGCGTCCGGGCTCGCGTCCCACCGCCGGATGAGGGCGTCGACGTCGAACCCGCCGTCCTGGCGGACGGTGACCAGGGCGCGCTCGGCGACGAACGCCGACAGCTCGTGCAGCGCCAGCTCACCGTCGTCCACCGCCGGGACGTAGACGTTGAGGAACGCGTAACCGTGGTAGCGGTCGAGCTTCGCCCGCTCGTGCCGGGACACCGCGTCCTCCACGGCGACGTGGTCGAGGCCGAGCTCCTCGCTGATGACGTGCAGGTCCTCGTGGCGCGGCGCGCACAGGTCGAGCCACACGACGACGTCCGGGCGCGCCAGGTAGTCGCTCACCTCCGCGACGGGGAACCCCTCCGCCACGACCGCGCCGCCGCGCCACGCCCGCGTCCGCGGCGGCGCGAGGCCGATCCGGTTGCCCGGATGCCCGGCGGTGTCGGTCTCGGACGGGTGCGGTCCCATGCGCCTCTTATACCTCTCTCCGGTTCGCCGCGGCCCGCGGCGGCGCCGTCGAGCCGCGGACGACCAGCTCGCCGGGCAGCACCCGGGCGGCGGGAGGACGTCCCGCGAGCAGGTCGAGCAGGGCGGTCATGCCGCGGGCGCCCAGCTCCTCGGCGGGCAGCCGGACGGTCGTGAGCTCCGGCTCCAGCGCGGTCGCGAGCAGCACGTCGTCGAACCCGGTGACCGACAGGTCGCCCGGGACGTCGAGGCCGAGCGCCCGCGCCGCCTTGTAGGCGCCCGCGGCGATCAGGTCGTCGTCGCAGACGAGGGCGGTCGGCGGGCCGGGGGCCGACAGCAGCCGTACCGCGGCGTCCTTCGCGGACGTGACGTCGATCGCGCAGGCGTCCCTGCTCAGCAGGCCGCCGGGCAGGGACGCGACGGTGCTCGCGAGGGCCTCGGCGCGGGCGTGGAACGTCCACTGGTCGACGGCGGCGGCCACGTGCCCGAACCGGCGGTGGCCGAGGCCGGCGAGGTGCAGGGCGAGCGCCCGCATTCCGTCGGCGACGCCGAAGTCCACGGTGGGGACGGTTCCGGCGGGGCCGCTGTCGAGCATCACGGCGGGCGTGTCCCGGAAGCGGCCGAGCGCGTCCACGGCCATCGAGGACGCGAGGATCCCGTCGATCGCCTCGTCGGAGGCGAACGGGCTGCCGGCCGGCCCGTCCGCGTCGTCCGGCCAGGTCGAGACCACGACGCCGAAGCCGTGCCGGGCCGCGACCCGCGCCGCGCCCGTGTAGACGGGGCCGAAGAAGGGCGCGGTCAGGGTCGGGACCATCAGCAGGACGGTCCGGGTGGTGCCGAGCCGCAGGTTGCGGGCCGCCTGGTTGGGCCGGTAGCCGAGCCGCTCGGCCGCGTCCCGCACGCTGCGCGCGGTGGCGGGGGAGACGCGCCCGCTCCACTTGTCCCCGAGGACGAGGGAGACCGTGGACTGCGAGACCCCGGCCTCCTGGGCCACGTCCTTGCTGGTGGGACGGCTGATCGCCGGCACCCGCACCTCCCTCGGCGCACCCCGGGCGGACATCGCGACGAACATCGCGACGAAAACAGACTAGAGCGGACGGCCCCGGAAGTGGTACGTATGACGGGCGGAGTAATACGTATGACGGGATCTTCGGGGGCAACTGGATGCGCGGCTACGTCCTCTTCCTGCGCAGGCCGCACGCGGCGCGGCTGCTCGGCGGCACCCTCCTCGGCCGGCTGCCGAACGGGATGGGCATGCTCGCCGTCGTCCTGCACGTCCGCGCGGACGGCGGCGGCTACCCGCTCGCCGGGACGCTCGCCGCGGTCTTCGGCCTCGCGACCGCCGCCGGCCAGCCCGTCCTCGGCCGCGTCATGGACCGCTACGGGCAGCCGTCCGTCCTGCTGCCCGCCTCCTGCGCCGCCGCCGCGGGCTTCGCGCTCCTCGCCCTCGCCGGCGCCGACCCGCTGCCCGTCGCCGTGGCCGCCGTGATCCTCGCCGGGTTCGCCACCCCGCCGCTGGAGGCCGGGCTGCGCGCGCTCTGGCCGGACGTCCTGGACGGCCCGGAGCAGGTCGACGCCGCCTACGCGCTCGACGCCGCCGCCCAGGAGATCATCTTCACCGTCGGGCCGCTGCTCGTCGTCGCCGCCGCCGTGCTGAACACCGAGGCCGCGCTACTGGTCACCGGCGCGCTCGGCGTCGCCGGGACGCTGGTCGTCGCGCTGTCCGGGCCGTCCCGCCGGTGGCGGGGCGAGCCGCGCGCCGCCGACTGGGCCGGACCGCTGCGCTCCCCGGGCCTGCGCGTGCTGCTGCTGTCGCTCGCCTGCGCCGGGATCGCGCTCGGCGTCTACGCCGTCGCCGTCGTCGCCTACGCCGAGGAGCGCGGCAGCGACGCCGCGTCCGGGCTGCTGCTCGCGTGCATGGCGGGCGGCGCGCTCGCCGGCGGGCTCGGCTACGGCGCCCGGCCGTGGGCGGGCGAGCCGCACCGCCGGCTGCGCTGGCTGCTTGCCGCGCTCGCCGCCGGGTACGTCCCGCTGGTCCTCGCGCCCGGCCTGCCCGTCATGTCGGTGCTGGCGTTCGTGTCCGGCGTCTCCCTCGCCCCGGTGCTGGCGTGCAGCTTCTCGCTCGTCGACCGGCTCGCCCCGGCCGGGACCGTCACCGAGGCGTTCGCGTGGGTCGTCGCCGCGGTCGGCGCGGGCGGGTCGCTCGGCTCGTTCGTCGCCGGCGTCGGGCAGGACGCGGCGGGCGTCCCGGGCGCGTTCGCGGGCGCCGGCGCGGGCGGCGTCCTCGCCCTGGCCCTCTACCTGCTGGGCGGGCGGACGCTCCGCCCCGGCGCCCGGCCCGCCACCGCCGAGGCGGCGCTGTAGCGAGGCGCCGAACCGGCGTCCGTCACACCCAGGACTGGAACCAGATCCGGTCGTGCCAGTCGTCGTACGGGAGCGGCTGCGCCGACAGGATCGGGTAGAAGTACGCGAAGTTCGCCAGCACCACCAGCAGGAACGCGCCCGCGGCGGCGGCGCCGACCAGCCGCCGCAGCCCCGCCCCCTGGACCGGCGGCGGCACCGCGTGCGCCCCGTGCTCCCCGTACGGCCCGTGCTCACCGTACGACCCGTGCGCTCCGTACGGCAGCGCGTAGCCGTTGTCGAAGCCCTTCTCCCCGGGCCCCGCGGCGTGCGCGCCCGCCGCGCCGGCGGGCGCCGGTCCTATCAGGTATCCGAGCACGAGCACGACCGCCAGCACCATGAACGGGATCATCGGCGTCGCGTAGAACAGGAACATCGTCCGGTCGGCGAACGCCGACGGGAACCAGGTCAGCCAGCCCGCGAGGAAGCCGAGCAGGATCGCGCCGGCCCGCCAGTCCCGCAGGACGAGCCAGAGGAACACGAGGACGACCAGCGCGGCGAGCGCGCCCCACCACAGCGCGGGCGTGCCGATGCCGAGGATCTCCCGGGAGCAGCGGGACGCGCCGCCGCAGCCGCCCTTCGGCTCGGTGTAGAAGAACGCGACCGGACGGCGCAGGACCGGCCAGTCCCACGGCCAGGACTGGTACGGGTGCTTCGCGTCCAGCCCGGTGTGGAAGCCGAGCATCTGCGCGTGGTAGTCCCACAGCTTCGGCATGGCCTCGAACGGCCGCCACAGCAGATGGTCCGACGCGGCGCCGCGCCCCCAGCCGCCCGGCTTGAAGATCCACCCCCACCAGGTCGCCAGGTAGGTCACGACCCCCACCACGACGAGCTGCACGAAGGCGGGGACGGCCTCCAGCAGCATCGTCCCGGCGAACGGGGCCCGCACGCCGGCCGCGCGGCGGGCGCCGTAGTCCCACAGGACGACCATCAGCCCGAACGCGGCCACGTAGAAGACGCCCGTCCACTTGGTGGCGCAGGCCAGGCCGAGGCAGACCCCGGCGGCCCACCGCCACCCGTGCGCGAGGAACGGCCCGTACTCCGACGTCAGCCCGCGCTCGATCTTGTCGGCGAGGGCGCGGCGGGACCGGTCCCGGTCGTTCACCAGGCACGCGAACCCGGCGAGGACCCAGAACATCACGAAGACGTCGAGCAGCGCGGCCCGGCTGGTGACGAACGCCAGCCCGTCCAGCGCGAGCAGCAGCCCGGCGGCGCAGCCGAGCAGCGTCGACCCGGTCATCCGGCGGGCGACCCGGCACAGGATCAGCACCGACAGCGTCCCGGCCAGCGCGGGCACGAACCGCCAGCCGAACGGCGTCGCGCCGAACAGCCACTCGCCCATCGCGATCATCCACTTGCCGAACGGCGGATGCGCGACGAACGCGGGCCCGCTGCCCCAGATGTGCGCGTCCGGGTCGGCGATCAGCATCTTGTCGGCGTTGTCGACGGTGTTGTGCTCCCAGCCGAACTTCAGCAGGGCGAGCGCGTCCTTGGCGTAGTACGTCTCGTCGAACACCACCGACTTCGGCGAGCCCAGCCGGTGGAACCGCAGGAACCCGGCCAGCGCCGTGACCAGCAGCGGACCCAGCCAGGACAGCAGCACCCCGCCCGGGATCGCGGGCGCGAGCCACTCCCGCAGCGGGGGCGGCCGGCGCCGCGCCGCGATGGCCGGGGCCGGAACCAGATCCGTCGTCGCCATCCAGTCATCGTAAGGGCGCGGCGGTCCGCTGGGAGAATGAGTCCGTGACAGGGACATTGCTGCTGGCGGCGGCGCCCATCGGGCGGCCGGAGGACGCGTCGGTCCGGTTGCGGGAGGCGCTCGCCGGCGCGCCCGTGATCGCGGCCGAGGACACCCGGCGGCTGCGCCGGCTCGCGGGCGACCTGGGGGTCGAGCTGGCCGCCCGCGTCGTGTCCTACAACGACGTGAACGAGCGGGCGCGCGCGGCGGGGCTGGTGGCGGAGCTGCTGGCCGGCCGGGACGTGCTGGTGATCACCGACGCGGGCATGCCCGGGGTGTCCGATCCCGGCTACCGGCTCGTCCGCGCGGCCGTGGCCGAGGGGGTGCCGGTCACGGTGCTGCCGGGGCCGTCCGCCGTGACGACCGCGCTGGTGGTGTCGGGGCTGCCCACCGACCGGTTCTGCTTCGAGGGCTTCCCGCCGCGCAAGCCGGGGGAGCGGGCCCGGCGGCTCGCCGCCCTCGCGGACGAGCCCCGCACGACGGTGTTCTTCGAGTCGCCGCGGCGGCTGCCCGCCACCCTCGCCGCGATGGCGGACGCGTTCGGCGCGGACCGTCCGGCCGCGGTGTGCCGCGAGCTGACCAAGACCTACGAGGAGGTCCGGCGGGGGACGCTCGGCGAGCTGGCGGCGTGGGCGGCGGACGGGGTGCTGGGCGAGATCACGGTGGTCGTCGGGGGCGCGCCCGAGCCGGCCGGGCTGAGCGACCCGGCCGACCTGGCCGCGGCCGTCGCCGCCAGGGAGGAGGCCGGGACGCCCCGCAAGCAGGCCATCGCGGAGGTCGCGAAGGCGAACGGCGCCCCGAAGCGGGTCGTTTACGACGCTGTTGTCAAAGCCAGGAAATAGTCACCGGCATCAGACCGGTCCAACCAGTTCTTTCTGGGAATAACTGGGATCGGTGGCCGGCGGCGTGCGCACGATGGGCCCCGCGGGGCCACCATGGAACTGGATGCGGTGCACCGGACGCGCGCGAGGGGGTGAGTGCCGTGCAGGACGCATGGTCGAGCCACGAGGTATGGGTTCTCGAGTGCCTGAGCTGCGCGACGACCTGGAACGAGGAGTACGAGGTCCGCCACTCCGGCGACGGGCACGGCAACGAGGCCGTCGTCTACGAGCGGGGCGGCCAGCCGTGCACGACGCCGTGGATGGACCGCTGCTGCCCGAACTGCCAGAGCCAGAACGTCAAGGCGCTGTCGGCGATGCGGGGCAGGGAGGGCGAGGTCCCGAAGGCCCGCGGCGGCGGCGACGTGGCGATGGTCTTCCACCTGCGCCGCATGCACGCCTGGTAGCCCCGCCCTCCGGCGGGATCACTTCGCCGCGACCTCGGGGACCTTGGCCTCGATCTCCGGCGCGTCCGGCAGCGGCGCGTCCTGCGCACCGGGCCCGCGCCGGAGCCGGCGCCGCCACCCCGCGACCACCGCGCGGACCTCGGGCCTGAACGCCGTCCCGGCGGCGAGCGCCGCCAGCGGGACGGCGGGCAGCACGTACCGGTAGTCGAACTCCGCGGTCGCCGCAGGCGCGAGCAGCAGCCCGGTCGCGAGCGTCCACGGCAGGAGCGCCTCGCCGCCGAACCGGCGCCACAGCGGGATCAGCCCGGCCAGGCCGAGCAGCAGGATCCCGCCGAGCATCGTCCCGCGCAGGTAGAAGACGTCCTGGTAGCCGCGGACGACCCCGGCGAACGGCTCCGCGACCTGCGTCTGGGCGTTGCCGCGCTCGTACGCCTTGGCCTCCTGGGACGCGACCCCGCCGCCGGGCATGTGCCAGTCGGGCAGCTTCTTGCTCTTGCCCTCGAACTCGTACTGCGAGTACGTGGCCGGGTCGGGGAAGACCGTCCGCTCCCACCGGAAGACGCGGAAGAAGTCGTGCGCGACGACCCGCAGGTAGTCGCCGGGCTGTGCGATGATCGCGCGCTTGGCGAAGTCGTTGCCGAGGGCGTTGTTCTCCGGGCTGAACCGGGTCCCGGTGTAGCGGTTGAGCGGCGACTGGGCGTTCCAGATGCCGTCCTGGGAGTTCGGCAGCCGGTTCGCCGGCTCGGTGCACAGCGGGTACTCGCGGACGGGCAGGTCCTTCATCTGGTGGCAGTCGGCGAACTTGTAGACCCGCGCGTACAGGAAGATCCCGTTGCTCTCGGTGATCGCGAACTTGTCGCTGTCGGCCTTGTACCAGCCCATGTACGCCACCACCGGCAGCATGCACGCCGCGAGCGTGATCGCGATCGGCCGCCAGCCGCTGCGCCGGATGAGCATGTAGACCAGCACGCCGAGCAGCACCGGCATGCCGACCGAGCGGGTCAGCCAGGCCAGCCCGACGATCAGCCCGACCGCCGCGGCGATCTTCCAGGTCGGGCGGTCGTGCCACAGCAGCAGCGTGACCGCGCTCATCACCAGGAAGGTGAACATCGTGTCCGACAGGACGAGGTGCTCCAGCTGGAGCTGGTAGGCGTCCAGCAGGACCGGCGCGGCGGCGAGCGCCGCGCCCCAGCCGGGCAGCCCGAACCTGCGCCGCAGCAGCGCGTAGACCATCACGCCCATGGCCAGGCCCATCAGGTGCTGGAGCGTGGCGACGAGCGCGAAGCTGTGGAACGGCTTGAGGACGTACAGGAGGAACGCGTAGCCGTCGGGGCGCAGCGGGTGCGGATAGGGGTCGGTCGCGACGTGCAGGTAGTCGAAGCTGTCGTTGAAGAACATCACCGGCTGGTAGCCGAGCATCGCGATCAGCCGGAGCAGTGCCGCTGTGGCAATGATCACACTGAACGCCGGATGCCGGCGCGCCAGCGTCCACAGTCCGCGCGCCCGCCGCTTACCACCCGAAACCGCCACGTCGTCGGAGGTTTCGCCAATCGGTGGCGTGTCGCCGCCTTTTCTCCCGACGAGGGCGCGCACCTTCTTCAGGACGGCCCGTGGGCCGGATTTTGGACTGTCCTCAATGTCTTTGCCAGAATTTCCGGCACTGCCCGTACGGCCGGGCGCGTCGCTCCCGGACGCGGTGTCCGCCGCGTCCTGCGCGGTGCCCCGCGGCGATTCCCCCGCCACTGCCGCACCTTCCCTTCGGTGTCCGGCCCCCGGTCCGGTGGCACTGCTCTTTCTCGCGACACTGCTCTTTCCGTCGCGCGTCACAGCCGACCCAGCCTTTCCGGGCCGCCGTGCCCGTATGCTTGACGTCCTAGCCTGCCGCCCGCGACCGTGGCGGAGAGGGTCTTTCGGTTGCAAGTGGGCAACACGATACGGGTGCTCTTGACGAGAGCGGCCATCATTACCCGTCCTCGGCAGGCATCATGAACGACGATGGGCCGCCCCGCGGAACAACTGAGATTAGTGGAACCGCCGCAGACGGTCACCAGGGGTAACGAAGGAGATCGCGTGGAACTCTCCGTAGTGATGCCATGTCTGAACGAGGCCGAAACGGTCGAGACCTGCGTCCGCAAGACGATCGCCTTCTTCGAGGACAAGGGCATCGACGGCGAGGTCGTCATCGCCGACAACGGCAGCACGGACGGCAGCCAGCAGCTCGCCCGCGACGCCGGGGCGCGCGTCGTGCCGGTGGTCGACAAGGGCTACGGCAACGCCCTCATGGGCGGGATCCGGGCCGCGCGCGGCCGGTACGTCGCGATGGGCGACGCCGACGACTCCTACGACTTCGCGACCCTCGGCCCGTTCCTGGACGAGCTGCGCGACGGCGCCGACCTCGTCATGGGCAACCGGTTCAAGGGCGGCATCGCCGACGGCGCCATGCCGCCGCTGCACCGCTACCTCGGGAACCCGGTGCTGAGCTTCGTCGGCCGGCTGTTCTTCGGCAGCAAGATCGGCGACTTCCACTGCGGGTTGCGCGCCTTCGACAAGGACGCCATCATGCGGCTCGGCCTGCAGACCGGCGGCATGGAGTTCGCCAGCGAGATGGTCGTCAAGGCGACCCTGCAGGGGTACGACATCCGCGAGGTGCCGACCACGCTGTCGCCGGACGGGCGGACCCGCGCCCCGCACCTCAACACCTGGCGCGACGGCTGGCGCCATCTCCGCTTCCTCATGCTCTACAGCCCCCGCTGGCTGTTCCTCATCCCCGGGCTGGTCTTCATGACCCTCGGCCTGATCGCGGGGGTCGCGCTGTCGACCGGCCCGGTCACGGTCGGGGAGATCGCCTTCGACGTCGACACGCTGGTCGGCGCGTCCGCCGCGCTGGTGATCGGCTTCCAGGCGGTGCTGTTCGCGCTGCTCACGAAGGTCTACGCGATGCAGGAGGGGTTCCTGCCGCACGACCGCCGGGTGCAGAAGATCATCGACTGGTGGAGCCTGGAGCGCGGCCTGCTGATCGGCGGGCTGCTCGCCGCCGCCGGCCTCGGCGGCCTCATCGCGTCGCTGCTGCACTGGCGGCTCAACAGCTTCGGCGAACTCGACCCGCGGCACTCGCTGCGCATCGTCGTGCCCGCCGCCACCGCGCTCGTGATGAGCTTCCAGGCGATCTTCGCCTCGCTGTTCGTCAGCATCCTCGGCATCCGCCGCCGCCAGCACCCGCCGCTCACCGACCCGGCCGAGGAGGCCGCGGGCGTCGTGGACGCCGCCGCGCACAAGGCCAGGCGCGCGGCCGAGAAGACGGAGAAGGCCCAGCAGACCGGCAAGACCGGCAAGGCCGAGGAGAAGGTCCCGGCGGGCATCACCGAGGTGCGGGCGGCGCTGGACGAGGACGCCGACGAGGACGGCGCGTCCGAGCGCTGACACCCGCCCCCGCCGAGAACTCGCCGGGCGTTTCCTGGCCTGGCACCGGCGTCCCGCCCGCACTGTGACAGGCTTGTCCGGTCATGGATCTTCGTTCACCGACAGCCGGCGTCCGGTGCGCCGGGCGCCGATGAGCGCCCGTCCGCCGGCGGGCGCCGCGACCGCGTCCCGGTCCGTCGCGCGGCCCCCGGTCGCCCCGGCCGAGTCCCGTCCCGCCGCGTCCCCGGCCGGCCGCCGCCGCTGGGCGTGGCTGTTCGTGCTCGGCTGGGCGGCGCAGGTCGCGGTGCGGCTGTGGCTCGGCTCGGGGCAGACGATCCCGGTGGCGACGCCCGACGAGTCCGGGTACCTGTTCGCCGCCCGCGTCCTCACCGGCGGCCCCGGCGCCGACATGTCGTTCGGGACGGTCTACCGGGGCGGCTACCCGCTGCTGCTGACCCCCGCGATCTGGCTCGGCGCCGGCCCGGTCGGCGTCTACCGCACCGCGCTGGTCATCAACGCGCTGGTCAGCGCCGTGATGCTGCCGCTGGCCTACCTGCTGCTGCGCCGCCTCCAGGTGCGGCGGCGCTGGTCGTACGTGTTCGCGCACGTGACGGCGCTGCTGCCGTGCGTGCTGTTCTACTCCGAGTTCGTGCTGACGGACGCGATCCTCCCCGTCGTCCTCACCGGCTGGCTGCTGCTCGCGCACGCGTGGCTGACCGCGCCGCCGAAGCGGCCCGGACGCCCCGTGTCCGCCCATCCGCTGCTCACCGGGACGGGCGCGTCGCTGCTCGTCGCCTACGCCGCCACCAGCCACACGCGCGGCGCGATCCTGCTGGCCGTGCACGCGGCGCTGATCGTGGCCGCGCCGGTGCTGCGGTGGCGGTCGTGGGGGAACGCGTCCGCCGCCGGGCTCGCCCTCGCCGCCGCGACGGGCGCGGGGACGCTGCTGAACCGTTCGCTGCTGCCGCACATGTACCCGTACGGCGACAACGACCTCGGCGGCAACGTCGTCCAGCGGCTCACCACGCCCGACGGGTGGGGCTGGATGGTGTCGCTCGGCACCGGCCAGGTCTGGTACCAGTCCGTCGCGACCGGCGGCATCGCGGCGGTGGGCCTGCTCGCGCTCGGCTGCGTCGCGGTCCGGCCGCCGATCATGCTGCCGGGCTCGCCCGGCCGGACGCGGGCGCTCGCCCTCGCCGTCCTCGCGATCGTGGCGGGCATCGCGCTCGCGACGTCGGCGGCGCTGCCGGTCGAGTACCGGATCGGCAACTACGTCTACGGCCGCTACCTCGCCTGCGTCACCCCGGTGCTGTTCGCCGCCGGGGTCGCGGTCCTGCTGCGCGCCCCGCGCCGGACGCCGCTGCTGGCGGCGGCGTCGGCGGCCGCGCTGACGGTCGCCGCGGCGTGCGCCGTCCAGTGGTACGCGGGCGACCTGCTCAGCCGGTACACCTACACGCCCTACGACTTCCCGGAGACGTCGCTGCTGACGTGGGACTGGACGTCGTTCCGCCTCTGGCACGCCACCGCCGCCGGCCTCGTCCTGCTGGGGCTGTCGGTGGCGGTCGCGCGGCTGCGCCGGCACGGCCCGCTGCTGCTCGCGGGCCTGCTCGCCGCCGTCGCCGTCGCGATGTGCGCCACCGCGATCGACCGGATCGCGCAGCCGCTGGTGCGCGCCGAGACCGCGCACACCGATCTGCGCGACCGCGTCGACCTGCGGGCGCAGCGGTCCATCGCCGTCGACTGGAACGTCCCGTGGACGATCCGGCTCTCGCAGTTCTACTGGGCCTGGTGGAGCGACGGCATCGTGTTCAACGCCCGGGACGTCGCGCCGCCGCAGAACGTCGACATGGTCGTGCTGGCGTGGCCGAAGGACGTCCCCGCCACCGCGTCCTGGCCGAAGGGCGCCCCGGCGGGCTGGCACGTCGCCGACAGCCGCCGCACCGTCGAGGGCGACTGGGTCGCCTGGACGCGGTAGCCGACGCGGTAGTCCCGCCCGCCAGCCCCGTCCACCGGTACGGCCCGCTAGTCCTGCCGGGGGAGCGGCGGCGGGTTCCAGAGCTGGAGGATCCCGTCGGACGAGCGCCACATGAGCGTCCAGCCTTGGGCCGGGTCGGGGCGCCAGCCGCCCCCGATCTGCGACTCCATGCCGCGCCAGCGCGTGTAGAGCATCGGGCCCTCCATCGCGTCGCGCGGGATCTGCGGCATGTAGTGCGGGAAGTCGCGGATCTCGCCGCGCCAGACCGGGTCGCCCCACATGTCGCGGGTGTAGAACGTCAGGGTCTGCGCGAGCCGCCGGTCGGCGCAGATCAGCGTGATGCCGCGGTGGCCGCCGAGGTAGCCGCGCAGCTCGTTCCACGCCGTGTCGCGCGGCAGGTCGGGGACGGCGCGGACGGCCGCGACCGTGTACGTCCCGCCGAGCGCGACCGCGAGGACGGGCACGACGACGGTCTTCAGCCGCAGCCGGGACGCCCATCCGGCGGGCAGCATCCGGAACATGAGGGTCAGGGAGCCGAACCCGCCGGCGAGCAGCGCGGGCAGCACCGCGAACCAGTACCGCTGGAGCCAGGCGCGCAGCGAGATGCTGTCCGGGTCGAGGACGCCGGAGAACAGCGTCAGCGGGACGGCGAGGGTGAAGAACCACACCAGCACCAGCGCGAGCCGCCGGTCGCGGGTGACGGCCCAGCCGACGATCGTGAGGGCCAGCGCGGCGGTGAAGACCAGGCCGAGCGGGTTCCAGTCGTGCATGGCGCGCAGGAACGAGCGGGCGGCGAGCTCGCGGGTCACGTAGTCGCGGGACTGGCCGCCGTGCTCGGCCGCCGACAGCAGCCCGGCGAGGGGGCTGCCCCACACGAGCTGGTTGTGGACGAAGTTGAGCAGCAGGATCGCGAGCATCGGCGCGCCGACCGTGACGTTGCGCCGCCACGGGATGCGCAGCAGCGCCAGGTAGGCCGGGATGGCGAGGAACAGGAACGCCAGGAACTCGCGGACGAGGAACGACGCGCCGAGGAGCACCCCGGCGGCGAGCAGCATGCGGGTCTGCGCCCGCCCGGTCCTGCGGCTCGCGACGACGAGGCCCGCCATCCCGATCGCGAACAGCCCGGCGCCCGGCATGTCCGGCAGCATCACCCCCGTCGACCAGGTGATCTCGTGGCCGAACGGGTTCGTCATCGTGAAGAACGGGTGGATCAGCAGGACCGCCGCGGACGCGACGCCCGCCACGTCCCCGAACAGGGACCGGACGACCAGGTACGTCCCGGTGAAGAACGCGATGCCGCCGAGCGCCGCGACGGTGAAGTAGGCGGCCTGGCCGGGCCCGAGGACCTCCTGGACGAGCCGCGCCGGCAGCACGAGCCCGATCCGGGTGACCTGGTGCGGGACCTCGTCGAACGGCCACTGGGCGAGCGGGATGTCGGGCCAGTCGCGGGCGGCGAGCCACACGTAGTAGGGGTCGAAGTACAGCGGCGGCGTCATGACCGCCCACTGGGCGAGCACGGTGGACGCCGCGACCAGCAGGGACAGCCACACCACGCGCCGCGTCCGGCGCACCCGGCCGAGCAGCCGCGCGGCGGGGCCCCGGGACGGGCGGCCGGACCCGGCGCCGTCCGCAGCCCGGTCGGCGGCCTCGACGGTCTCGGCGGCCTCGTCGGACGTGGTCTGGGCCATGCCTGGGCTCCCCCGCCTCCACTGATCATCCTGCCCCGGAACCCGGACCAGGTTACTCGCGTGCCGCGGCCGCCGTGACGCGACTACCCTTGATTGCATGTCCTCGTCAAGCCGTCACATCTTGACCGCGCCCGCCTGGCCGTACGCCAACGGGCCCCGTCACATCGGGCACGTCTCCGGATTCGCGCTGCCCGCCGACATGTTCAGCCGCTACCAGCGGATGGCGGGCAACAAGGTCCTGATGGTCAGCGGCACCGACGAGCACGGCACGCCGATCCAGGTTCAGGCCGACAAGGAGGGCGTGACCGCCCGCGAGCTGGCCGACCGCTACAGCTCCGTGATCGCCGAAGACCTGCACGGCCTCGGCATGACCTACGACCTGTTCACCCGGACGACGACGCTGAACCACTACGCGGTCGTCCAGGAGGTCTTCAAGGGCCTGTACGACAACGGCTACATCTTCCCGCAGAAGACGATGGGCGCCATCTCGCCGTCCACCGGCCGCACGCTGCCGGACCGCTACATCGAGGGCACCTGCCCCATCTGCGGGTACGACGGGGCGCGCGGCGACCAGTGCGACAACTGCGGCAACCAGCTCGACCCGATCGACCTGATCAACCCGGTGTCGCGGATCAACGGCGAGAAGCCGAAGTTCGTGGAGACCGAGCACTTCATGCTCGACCTGCCCGCGTTCACCGAGGTCCTCGGCCGGTACCTGCGCGGCAAGCAGGGCCAGTGGCGGCCGAACGTGCTGAAGTTCGCGCTGAACCTGCTGGACGACATGCAGCCCCGCGCGATCAGCCGCGACCTCGACTGGGGCGTCCCGATCCCGCTGGACGGCTGGCGCGAGAACCCGGCGAAGAAGCTGTACGTGTGGTTCGACGCGGTCGTCGGCTACTTCTCCGCGTCGGTGGAGTGGGCGCGGCGGTCCGGCGACCCGGAGGCGTGGCGCGCCTGGTGGCAGGACCCGGAGGCCCTGTCGTACTACTTCATGGGCAAGGACAACATCGTCTTCCACGCCGAGATCTGGCCGGCGATGCTGCTCGGCTACAGCGGCCGGGGCGACAAGGGCGGCACGCCGGGCTCGCTCGGCGCGCTGAACGTCCCGACCGAGGTGGTGTCGTCGGAGTTCCTGACGATGGAGGGCAAGAAGTTCTCCTCGTCCCGCAACGTCGTCATCTACGTGAAGGACTTCCTGGAGCGCTACGACGTCGACGCGCTGCGCTACTACGTCGCGGTCGCCGGCCCCGAGAACCAGGACACCGACTTCACGTGGTCGGAGTTCGTCCGCCGCAACAACGACGAGCTGGTCGCCGCGTGGGGCAACCTCGTCAACCGGTCGGTGAACATGGCGGCCAAGAACTTCGGCGCGGTCCCGGAGGCGGGCGACCTCACCGACGCCGACCGGGCGCTGCTGGAGCGCAGCCGCAACGCGTTCGCGGCGGTGGGCGCCGAGCTCGGCCGGTCCCGGTTCAAGAACTCGATCACCGAGGCGCTGGACGTCGTCCGCGACGCCAACAAGTACCTGTCCGACCAGGCGCCCTGGAAGCTGAAGGACGACCCCGCGCGGGTCGAGTCGATCCTGCACACCGCGCTCCAGGTCGTCGACGACGCGAAGACGCTGCTGACGCCGTTCCTGCCGAACTCCTCGCAGAAGGTCTACGAGATGCTCGGCGGGCAGGGCGTGTGGAGCGGCATGCCGGAGATCTCGACGGTGTCGGAGGAGGGCGGCCCCGACTACCGCGTCCTCACCGGCGACTACGCGACCGAGGCGCGCTGGGAGTCCACGCCGATCAAGCCGGGCGTGCCGCTGAGCAAGCCGACGCCGCTGTTCAAGAAGCTGGACACGTCCGTGGTGGACGAGGAGCTCGCGAGGCTGGAGGACAGGTGAGCCGAGACGGGGACGGGCAGGCCTCGCGGTCCTACCCGCCGCTTCCCGAGCGCCTGCCCGTCGACGTCTTCGACAGCCACTGCCACCTCGACGTCGTCGAGACGCCGATCGACGAGCAGCTGAAGTCGGCGAAGGCGGCGGGCATCGCGCGGATCGTGACGATCGGCTGCGACCTGCCGTCCTCCCGGTTCGCGGTGGAGGCCGCCGGCGAGTTCGACGACGTCTACGCGGCGGTCGCGATGCACCCGAACGAGACGACGGGCATCTCCGACGCCGTCCTGGAGGACATCGCCCGGCTGGCCGCGCACCCGAAGGTCCGCGCGATCGGCGAGACGGGCCTCGACTACTACCGCGACTGGGCCCCCAAGGACGACCAGCACCGCTCGTTCCGCGGCCACATCGAGATCGCGAAGCGGACGGGCAAGGCCCTGGTCATCCACGACCGCGAGGCCCACGACGACGTGCTCGCCATCCTGGCCGAGGAGGGCGCGCCCGAGAAGGTGGTCTTCCACTGCTACTCCGGCGACGCCCGGATGGCCGAGGTCTGCGCCGAGCACGGCTATCTGATGAGCTTCGCGGGGAATGTCACGTTCAAGAACGCGGAGCCGCTGCGCGAGGCGCTGCGGGCCGCGCCGCTGGACCTGGTGCTCGTGGAGACCGACGCGCCGTTCCTCACCCCGATCCCGCATCGGGGCAAGCCCAACGCGTCCTACCTGATCCCGCACACCGTCCGCGCGATGGCCGAGGTCAAGGGCGTGGACGTGGCGGAGCTGTGCACGGCGATCGCCGCGAACGGGGAGCGCGTCTTCGGGCCCTGGTGAGGACGCGCCCCGGTCGCCGGGGAGCCGCGCCGGGGCGGTCCGGCGGGGACGTGGCGACCGCGTTCGGGGCCCGCGCGGATGGGGCCTCTGAGGGCGATGAGGTGGCGGAGGACGCCCGGGTGGCTCTACTCTCTGGCCATCGAGCGGGCGTCCCCGAGCCCGGCCCCCTGGAGGAACCCCCGTGCTTCGGAACACCGTGCGCCGGACCCCTGCGCGTCGGAACACCGTGCGTCGGAACACCCCGCGGCTGAACTCCCTTCGCCGCGCGCCCGTGCTCTCGGCCGCCTCCCTCGTGGTGGCGACGGCGCTGCTGGCGGCGGCGTGCGGCGGCGAGGAGTCACCGGGCCCGAAGAGCACCGCCCCCGTCGCGGACGCGCCGAAGACCAGCGCCCCCGCGCCGCACAAGGTCGTCGTCGTGGTCGACGGCAAGCAGACCGAGACGATGACGACCGGCACGACCGTCCAGCAGGTCCTGGAGCAGGCGAAGATCGCGCTCGGCCCGCACGACCTGGTCGAGCCGGCCGCCGCGCAGCCCGCGGGCGAGGTCATCAAGATCGTCCGGCTGCTGTCCGCGCCGAAGCTCAAGGTGATCAAGACGCCCGCCAAGACGATCCGCAAGCGGAGCTCCTCGGTGCCGCCGTGGAGCGAGAAGGTCCTGCGCGAGGGCACGGACGGCGTCAAGATCGTGAAGTGGGCGTACGTCCGGCGCAAGGGCAAGAAGGTCCCGAAGGTCCTCGCGCAGAAGATCAAGCGCAAGCCGGTCGCGCGGATCCTCGCGGTCGGCCCGAAGTCGGCGGGCACCGGCTCGGCGGCGGGCCTGAACTGGGCGGGGCTCGCCAAGTGCGAGTCCGGGAACAACCCGAAGGCCGTGAACCCGGCCGGGTACTACGGCCTCTACCAGTTCTCCATGGCCACCTGGACGACCGTCGGCGGCAAGGGCAGGCCGTCCGACGCCAGCGCCGGCGAGCAGACCTACCGCGCCCAGCTGCTCTACAACAAGGTCAACGGCCGCTGGCAGGGCCAGTGGCCGAACTGCGGCAAGTTCCTGTTCTCCTGAGCCCTCCGGCGAGCTGAGACAATCACCGGATGGGGGAGACACGGGGGCTGCTCGGGCCGGCGGACGTGCGGGAGCTGGCGGCGCGGCTCGGCATCAGGCCGACGAAGGCGCTCGGGCAGAACTTCGTCATCGACGCCAACACCGTCAGGCGGATCGTGCGGACCGCCGCGCTGTCCGCCGACGACGTCGTCATCGAGGTGGGGCCCGGCCTGGGCTCGCTCACGCTCGCGCTCCTGCCGGCGGCGCGGCGCGTCGTCGCGGTGGAGATCGACCCGGCGCTCGCCGCCGAGCTGCCCGCCACGGTCGCGGCGCGCGAGCCCGACCTCGCGGGACGGCTGGAGGTCGTCCGCGCCGACGCGATGAAGATCACAAAGCTGCCGGGCCCGGACCCGACCGCCCTCGTCGCGAACCTCCCCTACAACGTCGCCGTGCCCGTCGTCCTGCACCTGCTGGCCACCCTGCCGTCGCTGCGGACCGCGCTGGTCATGGTGCAGGCCGAGGTCGCCGACCGGATGGTCGCGCCGCCCGGCGGCAAGATCTACGGCATCCCCTCGGTGAAGCTCGCCTGGTACGGCGCCGCGCGCCGCGCCGGGGCCGTCGGGCGCGCGGTGTTCTGGCCCGCGCCGAACGTCGACTCCGGGCTCGTCGCGTTCACCCGCCGCGACCCGCCGCCGGGCGCGGCGTCCCGCGCGGAGGTGTTCGCCGTGGTCGACGCCGCGTTCGCGCAGCGCCGCAAGACGCTGCGCGCGGCCCTCGCGGGCTGGGCGGGCTCCGCCGCCGCGGCCGAGGAGGCGCTGCGCGCGGCGGGCGTCGATCCGCGCGCCAGAGGAGAAGCTCTGGACGTGGCCGCCTTCGCCCGGATTGCCGAGTATGGTCCTTCACGCCGGGGAGATCGTTCCCCAGCCCCCTAGGCGGGCTCTTTCCCCCGGGGGCGGCCCCGCGGGGCGGCACACCACCCAGTACCAGCCGGAGGTCGATGTGAAGGCGCGTTCGCGAACGGCGCGGACCCGAGTGCCCTTCGGGGGGCCCAGGCTGCCCCTCGTGGGGACGGCGCTGCTCGCGGCCGCGGCTCTGGTCGCCACGGTCGCGGCCGGCTGCGGGGACGGCGCGGGCGCGGTACCGAAGATCACCACGACGGCGCGCGCCGGGGTGGCGCCCGTCCCGCCGCAGCAGGGCGCCTACTTCGGCGCCTGGGTGCCGCCCGAGGGCACCGGGAGGCCGTCGTCCGCGCCGGGCCCGGCCCGGTCGGGCTCACCGTCCCGCTCCGCCTCCGCCTCGCCGTCCGCTTCGGCGGCGTCCAGCTCGCCGTCCGGGAAGGACGCGGGGAAGCCCGGCATGGCGCCCATCGCCGCGTTCGAGGGGCAGCTCGGCCGGCAGCTCGACATCGTGCAGAGCTACCGGGGCTGGAAGAGCGACTTCCCCGGCGCGCTGGAGAAGTCCGTCGCGGACGGCAACCGGTACCTCCTGCTGACCTGGGGCGGCGCCGACACCCGGGAGATCGTCAAGGGCGAGCACGACGACCTCATCGCCCGCCGCGCCCGCGCCGTCAAGGCCCTCGGCAAGCCGGTGTTCCTGCGCTGGTCGCGGGACATGGACAAGTCGTCGGCCGAGAAGCGCGTCCACTCCCCGGCCGACTTCGTCGCCGCCTGGAAGCACCTCCGGGAGATCTTCAAACGGGAGAAGGTCGACAACGTCGCGTGGGTGTGGTGCCCCACCGCCCGCGGGTTCGGCGGCGCCGACGCCGGCGCCTTCTACCCCGGCGACGACCAGGTCGACTGGATCTGCGCCGACGCGCAGCCCGGCGGCGACTACGACTACCGCGACCTGTCCGAGGTGGTGAAGCTGTTCATGGAGTGGGCCCGCAAGCACAAGAAGCCCATCATGATCGCCGAGTTCGGGGTGCCGAGGTCCTACGGCACCCGGCGCGCCGAATGGCTCCGCGAGGCCGCCAGTACCCTCCAGGACCCGCAGGTCAAGGCCGTCGTGTACTTCGACTCCGACGAGCAGGCCGAAAGCGCCCGCGACAAGCGCCGCGCCTACTCGGTGACCGGCGACAAGCACGCGACGTCGGCGCTCCGCGAGCTGGCGACCACCCCGTACTTCAACCCCCGCAACCTCCCCGTCACCAGCGGGGGGTAGCGGTCCCGTAGGGTTTCCGACGTGAGCGCAGTGACGGTACGCGTCCCCGCCAAGGTGAACCTCCAGCTCGGCGTGGGGCCGATCCGAGATGACGGCTACCACGACCTCGTCAACGTGTTCCACGCCGTGTCGCTGTTCGACACGGTGACCGCCGAGCCCGCGCGGGAGCTGGAGGTGCGGGTCCAGGCCGCGCCGCACTCGCGGGTGGCGATCGGCGGCGTCCCCACCGACGGCGACAACCTCGCGGCGAAGGCCGCCCGGCTCGTCGCGGACCGGCTCGGCGTCGAGCCGCGGGTCGCGCTGCGGATCCGCAAGGCGATCCCGGTCGCGGGCGGCATGGCGGGCGGCAGCGCCGACGCCGCCGCCGCGCTGGTCGCCTGCGCCCGGCTGTGGGACGACCGGGAGCGGCCCGCCCTGTCCAGGGACGCCCTGATGGAGCTCGGCGCCGATCTCGGCAGCGACGTGCCGTTCGCCGTCCTCGGCGGCACCGCCGTGGGCGTCGGACGCGGCGAGCGGCTCACCCCCGCCCTCACACGCGGCACCTTCCACTGGGTGTTCGCCACCGCCGACGGCGGCCTGTCCACGCCCGCCGTCTACGGCGAGTGCGACCGGCTCCGGCTGGAGGCGGGGCGGGCGGCGCCGTGGCCGAGCGTGTCCGAGGAGCTGATGACCGCGCTCGCCACCGGCGACGCCAAGGGCCTCGGCGCCGCGCTGTCGAACGACCTGCAGCCCGCCGCCGTGTCGCTGCGCCCGTCGCTGCGCCGCACGATCGACGCCGGGCGCGACCTCGGCGCGGTCGGCGCGCTCGTCTCCGGGTCCGGGCCGACCTGCGCGTTCCTCGCCGAGACCGCCGAGGACGCCGCCGACCTCGCCGCGGCGCTGGACGGGGCGGGCGTCGCCGAGCAGGTCGTCAGGGCGTCCGGCCCCGTCCCCGGCGCGACCCTGCTCTGAGCGGTAGGTGCGGTCCGCACATAAGCGAACCTCCCGCCCGCGACGGACGTCCTACTCTCCGTGACAGCGATTCCCTGCCGCATCGATCCCTCCGGCGAGGTGGAGCGATGACGATCCTGCCCGCGCTCCTCGGCCTGGTCGCGCTCGCCACGATGGCGACGCTCGTCGTCCTGGCCGTCCGCCGCGACCGTGACATACGCCACAACGCGCCTGGCGCGGCCGTGTCGGCCGCTAGTGTGCGAGGCCCCGCCGGGGACCGTTCCGCACCCCCGGCCGTCCGCTGAACGGCGGCGCGTCCGAAGGGCGGTGATGGAGATGAGTGCCGGAGGTCTGAGCGTGTCGATACTCCTCGTGCTGCTGATCGTCCCGCTGGTGCTGCTCGCCGGGATCGCGCTCGTCATCGTGGCCGCCACCCGGAGCGGGTCCCGCGGCGCCGGCGCCCCGCCGGGATACGGCCAGCCGGGGTACGGCCAGCCCGGATACGGTCCGCCGCAGTACGGCGCGCCCGGGGCGGGCCCGCCCGGATACCCGCCGCCGCCCGCGGACCCGCACGGACACCAGCCGCCGCCTCCCGGGCCGTCCGGGCCGCCGCCCGGCTCCTGAGCGCGCGAACGGCGCGTCCGGGGCAATAGGCTTGACGGTGTCGTGAATCTGATCAACCTTGAGAACGTCGCCAAGGCCTACGGGCCCGCGCCGCTGCTCGACGCCGTGTCCCTCGGCCTGGACGAGGGCGACCGCGTCGGCGTCGTCGGCCGCAACGGCGGCGGCAAGAGCACCCTCGTCTCCGTCCTCGCCCGCGAGACCGAGCCCGACGCCGGACGGGTCACCCACGCGCGCGGCGTGCGGCTCGGCTACCTGACGCAGCGGGACGCGTTCCCGGAGGGCGCGACCGTCCGGTCCGTGGTCCTGGGCGACCGCGCCGAGCACGAGTGGGCGGGCGACGTCCGCGTCCGCGACATCCTCGCCGGGCTGCTCGCCGACCTCGACCTGGACGCCCCGCTCGCCGGCATGTCCGGCGGCGAGCGCCGCCGCGTCGCGCTGGCCCGGCTCCTCGTCCCCGAGTCCGACCTGCTGATGCTGGACGAGCCCACCAACCACCTCGACATCGAGGCCATCGACTGGCTCGCCCGGCACCTGAGGGGCCGCAAGGTCGCGCTGCTCGTCGTCACCCACGACCGCTGGTTCCTCGACGAGGTCACCGACCGGACGTGGGAGGTCGTCGACGGCCGCGTCGAACGCTACGAGGGCGGGTACTCCGCGTACGTCCTCGCCAAGGCCGAGCGGTCCCGGATCTCCGCCGCCACCGAGGCCAAGCGGCAGAACCTGCTGCGCAAGGAGCTGGCGTGGCTGCGCCGCGGCCCGCAGGCCCGCACGTCCAAGCCGAAGTTCCGGGTCGACGCCGCGCAGGCCCTCATCGCCGACGAGCCGCCGCTGCGCGACTCCGTCGAGCTCACCCGGTTCGCGACCGCGCGGCTCGGCAAGACCGTCTACGACCTCGAGGACGTGTCCGTCGAACTCGGCGGCCGCGAGCTGTTCACGCGCATGACCTGGCAGCTGGGGCCCGGCGACCGGGTCGGGCTCGTCGGCGTCAACGGCAGCGGCAAGAGCACCCTGCTGCGCCTCCTCGACGGGGACGTCCGGCCGCAGTCCGGGACGGTGGTGCAGGGCAAGACCGTCCAGCTCGCGCACCTGTCGCAGAACCTGGAGGAGCTCGACCCCTCCCGGCGCGTCCTGGAGTCCGTCGAGGAGATCAAGCGCCGCATCACCGTCGGCAAGCGCGACTGGACGGCGAGCCAGCTCCTCGAACGCCTCGGCTTCCCCGGCGACCGGCAGTGGACGCCCATCGGCGACCTGTCCGGCGGCGAGCGCCGCCGCCTGCAGCTGCTCCGGCTGCTGATGGGCGAGCCCAACGTCCTCCTCCTGGACGAGCCCACCAACGACCTCGACATCGAGACCCTCACCGAAGTCGAGGACCTGCTCGACGGCTGGCCGGGGACGCTCGTCGTCGTCAGCCACGACCGGTACTTCCTGGAGCGCATCACCGACCACGTCGTCGCCCTCCTCGGCGACGGCCGCGTGTCGATGCTGCCCGGCGGCGTCGACGAGTACCTCGACCGCCGCGCCGCCGGGACCGCCCCCAAACCGGGCGCGGCGCCCAGTACCGGTACGGCGCCCAGGTCCGGAGCTGCCGCCGAGCCGCCCGCACCGCCCAAGCCCAAGGGCGGCCAGGACTGGAAGGCCCGCAAGGAGCTCGACCGGCTCGAACGCCGCCTGGAGAAGCTCGCCGGGCAGGAGGCCGAACTCCACGAGCGGCTCGCCGCGCACGCCACCGACTACGCCAAGCTCCAGGAACTCGACGGCCGGCTCCGCGAGATCCAGGCCGAGGCCGCCCGCGTCGAAGAGGAATGGCTGATGCTCGCCGAGGATCTCGGCTAGCAGGACGGCCCGCTGGAGAAAGCGGTACAGACCCGGCATGATCCCTCAATGACGACTTGGATCATCGAGACGAACGCGCCCGGCAGCGGCCCGCGGCTCGCCGTCAAGGACGCGATCGACGTGGCCGGCCTGCCCACGACGGCGGGCTGCGAGGCCGTCGCCGAGCGCGCCGAACCCGCCGCCGCGGACGCCCCCGTCGTCGCCTCCGCACGCGCGCAGGGCGCCCGCATCGCGGGCAAGGCGAACCTGAACGAGCTGTGCATGGCCGCCGACGGCGTCAACCCGTGGTCCGGCACGCCGGTGAACCCGCTCGACCCGTCGCGGGTGCCGGGCGGCTCGTCCAGCGGCTCCGCCGTCGCCGTCGCCACCGGCGAGGCCGACGTCGCGTTCGGCACCGACACGTCCGGGTCGGTCCGCATCCCCGCCGCGTGCTGCGGCATCGCCGGGCTGAAGACCACCAACGGGCGCGTCTCCCTCGAAGGCGTGTACCCGCTGTCGCCGACCCTGGACGTCGTCGGGCCCATGGGACGCGACGTCGCCGCCGTCGTCCTCGGCATGGGCCTCATCGAACCGGGCTTCACGCCCGTCCCGTACGACCCGGACCTCCCGGTCGCGCGCCTCCGCGTGGACGGCGTGGACCCCGCGATCGACGCCGCCGTCGACGACGCGCTGCGCCGCCTCGGCCCCTTCACCGACGTCAGGTCCGCGCACTACGAGCAGGCCGCCGGCGCCAACGGCGTCATCCTCAGCGGCGAAGGGGCGCGGCAGAACGGCCACCTGCTCGACGACCCGGCCAAGCTCAGCGGACGCATCCAGCGGCGCATCCGGCAGATGGCGGAGGTGGCGGAGGCCGGGATGCTCGGCTGGGCCCTCGGCGTCCAGCAGGAACTCCGCGCCGAGCTGGACGCGATCCTCGCCCGGCACGCGGCGATCGCCCTGCCCGTGCTCACCTGCGTCGCCCCCGAACCCGGCGAGGCGGACGAGTCCGACCTCGTCCTCACCACGCTGGCGGGCCAGGTCAACGTCGCCGGGCTGCCCGCGTTCGCGCTGCCCGTCCCGCTGCCGGGCTCGCACCTGCCCGCGTCGGTCCAGCTCATCGGGCCGGCCGGCGGCGAGGAGCGGCTCTGCGGGCTGGCCGCCGCACTGGAGGCCGCACTGTCCTAGCCGTGCTGTGCTGGCCGCGCTCTAGTCCCGGTCGAACGGGATCAGGAGGGTGCGGAGAAGACCGGCGAGCAGGTCGCGCTGCTCCGGGGTGAGGCTGTCCAGGATCGCCTGCTCCCGGTCGAGCAGGTCGGCGAACGCGGCGTCCACGCGCGTCAGGCCCGCCTCGGTGAGGCGGACCTGCACGCCGCGCTTGTCCAGCGGATCGGGGTGCCGCTCGACCAGGCCCGCCGCCGCGAGCCGGTCGATGCGGTTCGTCATGGTGCCGGACGTCACCAGCGTCGCGCGCAGCAGCCGCCCCGGACTCAGCTGGTAGGGCGCGCCCGCCCGGCGCAGCGCGGTCAGGACGTCGAACTCCCACGACTCCAGGTCGTGCGCGACGAAGACGGCGCGCCGGGCGCGGTCGAGGTGCCGGGCCAGCCGGGACACGCGGCTGAGGACCTGCAGCGGCCGGACGTCCAGGTCCGGACGTTCCGCGTTCCACGCCTCGACCAGCCGGTCGACCTCGTCGCGCATCCCGCCACCCTACCTGTCTCGATATCGAGACACACGCCCCGATCCGGCGGGCAGCGCCGCGGCGATGCGCTCCGCCGCCTCCGGCGCCTGCCGGCGCCCCTCCCGGAAGGCCGGCGTCCAGCGCGACATGTCGCCGACGTTGCCGCCGAACGCCTCCAGCGTCCGCCCGTCCGGGACGATCCGGACGGCGGCGCCCGCCCCGTCCGCGTCCGGCACGGGCGCCGGCGCGATCGGCTCGACGAGGACGACCGTCCCGGCGCCCTCCGCCAGCCCCGCGTTGGACCCGCCGCCGAACGCGCCGTCCATGTAGCGGCGCCCGCCGATCGTCACCGGCTCGGCGAAACCCGGCGCCGCGCTGCTCGCGGCGACCGCGGCCGAGAGCGGGACGCCGCTCGCCCCGTCCCAGGTGACCGGCTCGCCCGCCGCCACGTCCACCCCGGTGACCAGCAGCCGGCCGGCGGGCCACTCGTCCGTGCCGATCAGGAACGCCATGCCCGCGCGGTGCCGCTCCTCGGGCAGCGCCCCGGCGTCCAGCGCGAGCCGCCCGATCCGGCGCCTGACCTCGTCCGGCGCCAGCTCCGGGTCGGCGCCCAGCTCGAACGCCCGCACCATCACCGACAGATCCGCCGGCGGCCGCGGCTCGTCCGGCGGCGGCAGCTCCGCCAGCGCCGCCAGATCCCGCCCCGTCATGATCGCCGCGCCCGCGATCGCGCCCGCCGACGTGCCGACGACCAGGTCCGCGTCCGCCGGTTCCACGCCCGCCTCGCGCAACCCGGCCGCGAGCCCGAGCAGCCACGCCGTCCCGACCGGCCCGCCGGGGCCGAGCACCAGCGCCCACTCGTCCACTCTCATGCCCGCGAGCCTAGAAACCCAGGCCGCTCGCCGCCATCGGCCGCGAGTCCTAGGCCCACGACCCCGTTGACTTGCGGCGTGTTGTTGTTATGACGGGCCGCATAACAACAACACGCCGCAGGTCAACGAGATCGGTCGGTCGACACGCCGGAGGAGTCTTGACATCAAGATAGGGGCGGGGCATGCTTGTCTTGATGTCGAGAGAAAATGGCGCCGTGTGGGATCCCGCGCAGTACGGGGTCTTTGGCGGTGAGCGCGCGCGGCCGTTCGCCGAGCTCGTCGCGCGCCTCGGCGGCGCCGAGCCCGCCCGCGTCGCCGACCTCGGCTGCGGCAGCGGCGAACTCACCGCCACCCTCGCCGCCCGCTGGCCCGCCGCCGTCATCGAGGCCCTCGACAGCTCCCCGGAGATGATCGCCGAAGCCCGCCGGCACGAGATCCCCGGCCGGCTCTCCTTCCGCGTCGGCGACGTCACCGCCTGGAAGCCCGGCGGACCCGTCGACCTCATCGTCTCCAACGCCGTCCTGCAGTGGGTCCCCGGGCACCCCGGCCTGCTGCCCCGATGGGCCGCCGCGCTCGCCCCCGGCGGACGGCTCGCCTTCCAGGTCCCCGGCAACTTCGGCGCGCCCAGCCACGCCCTGCTGCGCGAACTCGCCCGCTCCGACCGCTGGCGCGCGAAGCTCGGCCGCCTCCAGGAGGACGCCCCCGTCCTCGACCCGGCCGGCTACCTCGACCTCCTCGCCCGCCACGGATACGCCGTCGACGCCTGGGAGACGACCTACGCGCAGGTCCTCCACGGCGACGACCCCGTCCTCGAATGGGTCAAGGGCACCGCGCTGCGGCCCGTCCTCGCCGCACTCGACCCGGACGAGACCGGCGAATTCCTCACGACCTACCGGGAGCGGCTCCGCCGCGCCTACCCCGCAGCCCCTTACGGGACCGTGTTCCCCTTCAGGAGGATCTTCGTGATCGCCACGCGGAACACCACCTAGACGGGATGCCGCCCGTCCGCCGGGGGAGGCGACTCGTTCCCCTGCGGTGTGCCAACCCCGGACGGATGGGCGGCGTCCGCAGATCCCGGACTCGCGACCCGAGCCCGGCGACCCCTGGCCGGTGGCCGCCCGGACGAACTCCGGGCGGCCACCGGCTGTCTCCGCGCCCGCCCGCCCGGCTCACGTCGAGGGGTCGACGACCCCGTCCAGATCCCGGCGCGCCCTGCGCCGCTCCCGCTCCGCCTTCGCCGCGGCCTTCTCCCCGGCCTTCTCCGCCTTCGCCGCGGCCTTCTCGGCGGCCCGGTCCCGGCGCTCCTGCTCCTTGCGGCGGCGGCGCGGGTCCAGCGACGGCTTCGGCTCCAGCGCCGCCAGGCCGTTCCACGCGAGGTTCACCACGTGCGCGGCGACCTCCTCCCGGCGCGGCCTCCGGACGTCCAGCCACCACTGCCCCGTCATCGCGACCATGCCGACCAGCATCTGCGCGTACATGGGCGCGAACTTGTCGTCGTAGTCGTGCCGGTCGAACTCCTGGGCGAGGACGTACTCCACCTCGCCGGCGATCTCGCTCAGCAGGCTGGCGTAGCTGCCGGTGCCCGTGCCGCCGTGCGAGTCGCGGACGAGGATCCGGAACCCGTCCGGATGCCCCTCGATGTACTCCAGCAGCGCCAGCGCGGCCTTCTCCAGCTTCCCCCGGTAGTGGATCGCCGAGTTCAGCGCGTCGGTGACGAGCTTCAGCAGCCGCTCGAACTCCCGGTCGACGACGACCGCGTAGAGCCCCTCCTTGCCGCCGAAGTGCTCGTACACCACGGGCTTCGACACGCCGGCCGCCGAGGCGATCTCCTCCACCGAGGTGCCGTCCAGCCCGCGCTCGGCGAACAGCGACCGGCCGATGTCGAGGAGCTGCTCGCGGCGTTCCTTACCGGTCATCCGCTTTCTGCGGGGCCTGGGCGCGGGATCTGTCACGGAACCAATTGTGGCGGTCAAACCGCCTGCTTCGCGCGTTTCGCCGCCAGCCTGTCGCTGTTCGGCCACCGGACGTCGTATGCCCATCCCGCCTTCTCAAAGCCCCGGATGATCCGGGCGCTGATGTCGACCTGCCCCTTCAGCACACCGTGCCGCGCGCACGTCGGATCCGAATGGTGCAGGTTGTGCCACGACTCGCCCAGCGACGGGATGGCCAGCCACCACACGTTGCGGGACTTGTCGCGGACCTCGAAGTCCTCCTTGCCGAAGGTGTGGCAGATCGAGTTGATCGACCACGTCACGTGGTGGACCAGCGTGATCCGGACGAACCCCGCCCAGAACAGCGCGGTCAGGAAGCCCGCCCACGACATGGTGACGAGCCCGCCGATCACCGCCGGCAGCAGGAACGACACCGCCACCAGCCCCGGGAACGCCAGGTGGATGCGCCGGATGTCGCGGTCGTTCAGCAGATCCTTGGCAAAGCGCTGCTTGGACGTCCGGTTGGCGTCGAACAGCCACCCGTAATGGGCCCAGACGAGCCCCTTGGCCAGCGCCTTCCAATCGTCGCCGAACCGCCACGGCGAATGCGGGTCGAACTCCTTGTCCGAGTGCTTGTGATGGCGCCGGTGGTCGGCGACCCACGTGATGACGGGCCCCTCGATGGCCATGCTCCCGGCCAGCGCCATGAAGATCTTCAGGCCCCGCTTGGCCTTGAACGACCCGTGCGTGAAGTATCGGTGGTACCCCACCGTGATGCCGCCGGCGGACAGGACGTAGAACACCGCCATGAGCACGACGTCCGTCCAGCCGAGGAACCGGCCCCACGCCAGCGGGATCGTCGCGAACAGCGCGAGGAAAGGCACGCCGGTGAACACCGCGATGAGCACCCGTTCGGCGTTGCCCCGCGCGGTTGCGTTGATCTCGGAACGCGGTTGCGGACGGGGAGGATCCACGGTTGGAGCCGTTGTCATGCGTCACCACTTCCTGCGACTAGGGGAGCCTTACCTACGCCAACGTAACCTACGGCACCGTAAGTTGGACAGTGGCGAACGGCAAATTCAGTACGAAACTGCCTCCCCGGCCACAAACCTCTCCTGCGCCCCGCCCCTCGCGAGACAACGCCGGGATGCCCCTCACCACCCCCGAACCCGATCCCGCGCCGAAAGCTCCCTGATGGGGCCTGTCGGTGACTCCTCCGGCGACCAGCCTGCTCGCCGACCGGGCGTCTCCGCGGAGACCGGCGTGCCGTCCGTGCCTTGGTCCTGGTCGGACGGTACGGAGATGGGGTGCTCGGTAGTGGACGTCCTAAACCGTTCCGGGCAAATCGTCCAGGACGCCACGGCCGGGCCTGACCCTGCGGAGTGGTCGGCGCGGACCTTCGGGGCGTCCGGGAATCGGGTGGGTTTCGCTGCGCGGGTGTCGGTATCGTTGGGCCCGGTCGGCTCGGGCCGCTGCCCGCACTGACCGTTCTGATCCGGCGTGGTGTAATCGGCAGCACATGGGTTTTTGGTACCTATAGTTCAGGTTCGAGTCCTGGCGCCGGAGCTGTTTGGAATGTCCTGGCCGGGTGGCGCGGGGTGAGTGGTCGGGGGTGGGCGGTATCCTGCCCGTGTCGGGTGTGTTCCGGCCTGCATTGTCGTGATCTCGCAGGTGGGCGCGTCCGAGACCGATCCCGTCCGCGATGCCGAGGAGCCTCCTTGTGAGTGCTGCGAGCCGACCGGCCGCCGTCATCGTTCTCGCCGCGGGCGAGGGCACCCGGATGAAGTCCCGCAAGTCGAAGGTCCTGCACGAACTGTGCGGGCGCAGCATGCTCGGCCATGTGCTGGCCGCCGCGCGGCGGCTGGAGCCGGAGCGGCTCGTCGTGGTCGTCGGGCACCGGCGTGAGCAGGTCGTCGAGTATCTCGCCGAGCACGCGCCGGACGCCGAGCCCGTCGTCCAGGAGCAGCAGGGCGGGACGGGCCACGCGGTGCGGATGGCGCTGGAGCAGACCGGCGCGCTGGACGGCACCGTCGTGGTCACCAACGGCGATCATCCGCTGCTGCGGGGCGAGACGTTGCAGGCGCTCGTGCAGGCGCACGAGGGCGAGGGCAACGCCGCGACCGTGCTGACGACCGAGATGCCGGACGCGACCGGCTACGGGCGCATCGTCCGGGCGGCGGACGGCAGCGCCGAGGCGATCGTCGAGCACAAGGACGCCACCGCGGAGCAGCGCGCGATCAACGAGATCAACGTCGGCATGTACGCGTTCGACGGGGTCCTGCTGGCGGACGCGCTGAAGCGGGTGACCACCGACAACGCCAACGGCGAGGAGTACCTCACCGACGTCGTCGCGATCGTGCGCGGGGACGGTCACCGGGCCGGCGCGCACCTGGTCGCCGACTGGGTCGAGACCCAGGGCGTGAACGACAAGGTCCAGCTCGCGCAGGCGCGCAGGCAGCTGAACGACCGGATCCTCGAAGCGCACATGCGGGCCGGCGTCACGATCGTCGACCCGGCGTCCACGTGGATCGACGTGGACGTGACCGCCGATCAGGACGCCGAGATCCACCCGGGCACGCAGCTGCACGGCAGGACGCACCTGGGCGAGGGCTCGCGGGTGGGGCCGGGGTGCACGCTGACCGATACGCGGGTCGGCGAGGGCGCGGTCGTGCTCAACGCCGTGTGCGTGGAGGCCGAGATCGGGCCGGAGGCGTCCGTCGGGCCCTACGCCTACCTGCGGCCCGGCACGCGGCTGGCGCGGAAGGCCAAGATCGGGACGTACGTCGAGACCAAGAACGCCGAGATCGGCGAGGGCACGAAGGTGCCGCACCTGACCTATGTGGGCGACGCCGAGATCGGCGAGGGCTCGAACATCGGCGCGAGCTCGGTGTTCGTCAACTACGACGGCGTGGCGAAGCATCGCAGCGTGATCGGGTCGCATGTGAAGGTCGGCAGCGACAACATGATCGTCGCTCCGGTGACGGTGGGCGACGGCGCCTACACCGCGGCCGGGTCGGTGATCGTCCAGGACGTCCCGCCGGGGGCGATGGCGGTCGCGCGGGCGAAGCAGCGCAACGTCGAGGGCTGGGTGGAGCGCAGGCGGCCGGGGAGCCCGGCGGCGGAGGCGGCCCGCCGGGCGAAGGGCGATGACGAGGGCGCGCCGTAGCGCGGAGCCCGACCGGACTGCCCCGCCTCGGTGCGGGGACATGGAGGACAGCGGCGTCCTCCGTGACAACAGAGCAACCCGTGCACCGGAGTCTTGTGGTGCGCGGGAGTGGGGACGACAACCCACAGGTAAGGAGTAGATCCATTGAGGGGGAGTTGTCAGAGGTGAGTGGGATCAAAGCGAGCGGTCAGAAGAAGCTGATGCTCTTCACCGGCCGAGCCCACCCGGACCTGGCCAAGGAAGTAGCCGACAACCTCCAGATCGAGTTGACGCCGACGTCCGCGTACGACTTCGCCAACGGTGAGACGTTCGTGCGGTTCCTGGAGTCGGTCCGCGGCTCGGACGCCTTCGTGATCCAGAGCCACACCGCTCCCATCAATCAGTGGATCATGGAGCAGCTGATCATGGTGGACGCGCTGAAGCGGGCGTCCGCCAAGCGGATCACCGTGGTGGCGCCGTTCTTCGGTTACGCGCGGCAGGACAAGAAGCACCGGGGGCGGGAGCCGATCTCGGCGCGGCTGATGGCCGATCTGTTCAAGACGGCGGGCGCCGACCGGCTGATCACGGTCGACCTGCACACGGCGCAGATCCAGGGCTTCTTCGACGGCCCGGTGGACCACCTGTTCGCGCTGGACCTGCTGGCCCGGCACTTCGAGAGCCGGCTGGACACCTCGCAGGTGACGGTGGTGGCGCCGGACGCGGGCCGGGTGCGGGTGACCGAGCGGTGGTCGGACCGGCTGGGCGGCGTCCCGATGGCGATCATCCACAAGAAGCGCGACCCGGACGTGGCGAACGAGGTCAAGGTCTTCGACGTCGTCGGCGAGGTCAAGGGCCGCACCTGCGTGGTGGTCGACGACATGATCGACACCGGCGGCACGATCGTGAAGGCGGCGGACGCGCTGTTCGAGCAGGGCGCGGCCAAGGTCGTGGTCGCGGCGACGCACGGCGTGCTGTCGGGCCCGGCGGTGGACCGGCTGAAGAACTCGCGGATCTCGGAGGTCGTGCTGACGAACACGCTGCCGATCCCGGAGGAGAAGCAGTTCGACAAGCTGACCGTGCTGCCGATCGCCCCGCTGGTCGCCCGCGCGATCAACGAGGTGTTCAGCGACGGTTCGGTCACCAGCCTCTTCGGCGGCCACAGCTGACCCTGGCCGGGATCCCGGCCGCCGGTCGCGGGCGGGCGCGCGGAGCGAGTGCCGGCCCCTGGAAAGACGCGCCTCTGGCGTGGGGTGGGGTTGCCATCGGCTAGACTCTTCCAATCGCGCATGCCTCGGGTCGTTCAGTGCGGTGCCGGTACAGGGGCCGCACTCCCCGGGGAACGCAAAGAGTCTTCGAGGCGCCTGACGCATCGAGCATCGCCTGATTCGCTCTGTCCGTAGCGGACGTCCAGTGCCGGACGGCCGTGGATCGCAACAACGAGGAGTTTTCGCCGTGTCCGAGGTACGTATTGCCGCCGAGCCGCGCACCGAGTTCGGTAAGGGCGCCGCGCGGCGCACCCGCCGGGCCGGCAAGGTGCCCGCCGTCCTCTACGGCCACGGGACCGACCCGCAGCACATCTCGCTGCCGGGCCACGACCTGATGCTGGCGCTCAAGACCCCGAACGTGCTGCTGACCATCGAGGGGCTGGGCGGCGGCGCGGAGCTGGCGCTGCCGAAGGACGTGCAGCGCGACCCGGTCAGGGGGTTCCTGGAGCACGTCGACCTGCTGCTGGTGAAGCGCGGCGAGAAGGTCGTCGTCGACCTGCCGGTGAACGTGATCGGTGACGTGGTCCCGGGCGGCCAGGTGGCGCAGACGGTGGTGGAGATCTCCGTCGAGGCGGAGGCGACCAACATTCCGGTGTCCGTCGACCTGGACATCTCCGGCCTGACGATCGACTCGCAGGTGCTCGCGAAGGACCTGAAGCTCCCGTCGGGGACGACGCTGGTGGCCGACGACGACATCCTGATCCTGCAGATCTCCGACGCGACGGCGGCGACGGAGCCGGAGACCGGGGCCGAGGGCGAGGAGGCCGAGGGCGGGGCCGCCGACGGCGAGGGCGAGTCCGCCGAGTAGGGCAGGCGTCGCCGCGCGGCCGTGCTTCGGCGGGCCGCATGGTTCTCTCATGGCCCCCGCGGGTGTGCGCACCGGCGGGGGCCGTCCTGTGTGAGGAGTTCGGGTGAGCGCGGATCTCTGGCTGGTGGTGGGGCTGGGCAATCCGGGGCCGTCGTATGCGAAGAACCGGCACAACGCGGGGTTCATGGTGCTGGACGTCCTGGCGGCGCGGGCCGGGGGCCGGTTCAAGTCGCACCGGGCGCGGGCGGACGTGCTGGAGGGCCGGCTCGCGGGGGCGCGTGCGGTGCTGGCGAAGCCGCGTTCGTTCATGAACGAGTCGGGTGGTCCGGTGAAGGGGCTGCTGGACTTCTACAAGGTGCCGGTGGAGCGTCTGGTCGTCGTCCATGACGAGCTGGACATCCCGTTCGGCGCGGTGCGGTTGAAGCAGGGCGGCGGTGACAACGGTCACAACGGTCTGCGGTCGGTGACGAAGTCGCTGGCGACGAAGGAGTATGCGCGGGTCCGGTTCGGGGTGGGGCGGCCGCCGGGGCGGATGGACGCGGCGGCGTTCGTGCTGAAGGACTTCTCCGCGACCGAGCGCAAGGATCTGGACCTCGAGATCGACCGGGCGGCGGACGCGGTGGAGGCGTTGATGGCCGACGGGCTCGCGGCGGCGCAGAACGTCTTCCACGCGGGTTGACCGGATCCGGCCGCGGAAGGGGGACTGGAAGGCCGGTCGGTTTCGCGTGCCTGGCGTTGTTTCGCGCGAATCTGCCCTAGTTTGTTGGCGTTGCCGGGACGGTGGGTGCGTTCCGGCGGTGACCATGGCTAAGCAGCCGTAAGATGCTGCTCGATGAGGTTCGAGATGCATGTGAACCTCGAGCGGCGTTCAACCGTCTTCGGTGTGTATCGCGCTAACGGTGCGCGTGTTACAGGGGATTGGTGAGTGGTTTATGGCCGTCGTTGACAAGGTCCAGGCCGAGTCATCGATCCGCCATGAGCACAGTCGTGCGCAGTCGCAGAACTGGAGCGGATCGTACCGCCGGGTCGCCGGGTGCCTCGACTTCCTCAGCATGCTGACGGCCGCCGTGGTCGCGTTCGTGCTCCGGTTCCCGGGGGTGCCGATCGAGCCGAAGGCGCCGAACGCGCCGTACGTGGCGCTGACCGTGATCCTCCCCGTGCTGTGGTCGGCGACGCTGATGATGTGCCGGGCCTATCAGCCGCGGTACATCGGCGTGGGGTACGAGGAGTTCCACCGGGTCATCCGCGCGGGGTTCATCCTGACGGCGTCGGTCGCGATCGTGGCGTACGCGACGAAGACCGAGGTGGCGCGCGGTTACGTGGTGATGGCGCTGCCGCTCGGCACGTTCCTCGCGCTCGTCGCGCGGTACAGGTTGCGCAAGTGGCTGCACAAGAAGCGCTGGAACGGGCACTGCATGCGGCGCGTGGTCGCGGTGGGGCACCGGACGTCGGTGGCCGACCTGATCCGGGAGCTGCGCAAGAAGCGCTACCACGGCATGGACATCGCGGCCGTGTGCCTGCCGCCGGCGCTGGCGTCCGGCGACGACGCGGTCGCCGAGGTCGAGGGCGTCCCGGTGCTGGGCGACTTCTTCCAGGCGGCGGCGGCGGTCGCCGACCGGATCGGCGCCGACTCGGTGGCGGTGCTGGCCTGTCCGGAGATGGACGGGGTGGCGCTGCGCCGGCTGGCGTGGCAGATCGAGCGCAACGACGTCGAGCTGGTGGTGGCGCCGGCGCTGATGGACGTGACCGGCCCGCGGATCTCGATCCGCCCGGTGGCGGGGCTGCCGCTGCTGCACGTGGAGCACCCGGAGCTGGACGGCGGCCGCAAGCTGTTCAAGGGCCTGTTCGACCGCACGGCGGCGCTCGGGGGGCTGCTGGCGCTGAGTCCGCTGCTGGTGATCGTCGCGTTCCTGATCAAGGTGACGAGCGCGGGTCCGGTGATGTTCCGGCAGACCCGGGTGGGGCGCGGGGGCCGGGAGTTCACGGTCCTGAAGTTCCGCACGATGGTGGCCGACGCCGAGGCCCGCAAGGTCGAGCTGGTCCAGCACAACGAGAACGACGGCGTGCTGTTCAAGATCCGGGAGGACCCGCGGATCACCCGGGTGGGCCGGTGGCTGCGCCGCTACTCGCTGGACGAGCTGCCGCAGCTGATCAACGTGGCGCGCGGCGAGATGTCGCTGGTGGGTCCGCGTCCGCCGCTGCCGGAGGAGGTCGCCCAGTACGGCGGCGACGTGTACCGGCGGCTGGTGGTGAAGCCGGGGCTGACGGGCCTGTGGCAGGTGAGCGGCCGCTCCGACCTGTCGTGGGAGGAGTCGGTCCGGCTCGACCTGCGCTACGTCGAGAACTGGACCCTCGCCCTCGACCTGCAGATCATGTGGAAGACCTGGTCCGCGGTGCTCAAGGGGTCGGGCGCCTACTGAGCGGGACCGGGCATGGGGCCCGCTCGGGTAGGCATGAGAAAGTAGAGCGAACAGACCATTCGAGTCGGGAATGTGATCAGCGGATGACGGGTGGGGACGATCACGCGCTGGCGGCGGAGCTCGCCGGCGCGGCGGGCCGGCTGCTGCTGGACGTGCGGGCCGAGGTGGGCTTCGCCGATCCCCGGGTCCTGAAGGACACGGGCGACCTGCGGGCGCACGAGTTCCTCATGGCGGCGCTGGCCGAGCGCTGTCCCGGTGACGCCGTCCTGTCCGAGGAGGGGCGCTCCTCCGTGGCGGGGAAGCGGTCGAAGGACGACGACCGCGCCCCGACCCGCAACACCGCGACCGCCGAGCGGCTCACCGCCGGCCGGGTGTGGATCGTCGACCCGCTGGACGGCACCCGCGAGTTCTCCGAGGAGGGCCGCCGCGACTGGGCCGTCCACGTGGCGCTGTGGGAGCGCGAGGGGACGGGCGGTCGGCTGGTCGCCGGGGCGGTGGCGCTGCCGGCGCAGGGCCTGACGCTGCGCACGGACGCGACGGGCGGCGCCGCCCTCGTCCGGACGGAGGCGGGCGAGCCCGAGCCGGTGACGGCCGGTGCGGGGGCGGCGCAGCCGCGCGAGGTGCCGCTGCACGTCCCGGCGCCGGACGCGGGCAAGCTCCGCGTCGCGGTGAGCCGGACGCGGCCGCCGGAGTTCGTCCGGCAACTGGCCGAGCGGGTGGACGCGGACGTGGAACTGGTGCCGATCGGCTCGGCGGGGGCGAAGATCTCCGCGGTGCTGCTCGGCGAGGTCGACGCGTACGTGCACGCGGGCGGCCAGTTCGAGTGGGATTCGGCGGCTCCGGCGGCGGTGGCGCTCGGCGCGGGGGCGCACGCGTCCCGGGTCGACGGGTCGCCGCTGGTGTACAACCGGGAGGACCCCCGGCTCCCGGATATCCTGGTGTGCCATCCCATGTCGGCGTCGATGCTGCTGACCGGCATCGCGGAAGTGGCCGGCGCCCTGCCGGGGTGACGTCCGCCCGACCGTCTCCGGCCGGCCGGGACTGAACCGCGGTAGGCCGGTGTTCGACCCGGTGGGACGTCCCGTCCCGGGCCACCGGTTGCAATCTGCCAGAACAGCGTGGAGAGAGCCCCAGACCATGCAGCGTTCCGATTACCTGCTGTCGCAGTTGGACGTCCTTGAAGCCGAGTCGATCCATATCTTCCGGGAGGTGGCGGCCGAGTTCGAACGGCCGGTGCTGCTGTTCTCGGGCGGCAAGGACAGCCTCGTGATGCTGCGCCTGGCCGAGAAGGCGTTCTGGCCCGCGCCGATTCCGTTCCCGGTGATGCACGTCGACACCGGGCACAACTTCCCCGAGGTGATCGAGTTCCGCGACCGGCGGGTCGGCGAGCTCGGTGTGCGGCTGGTGGTGGCGTCGGTGCAGGACGCGATCGACAGCGGCCGGGTGACCGAGCAGAAGGGCCGCCGGGCGTCCCGGAACCGGTTGCAGATCGCGCCGCTGCTGGACGCGATCGAGGAGCACCGGTTCGACGCGGCGTTCGGCGGGGCGCGGCGGGACGAGGAGAAGGCCCGCGCCAAGGAGCGGGTGGTGTCGTTCCGGGACGAGTTCGGCCAGTGGGATCCGAAGAACCAGCGTCCCGAGCTGTGGAACCTGTTCAACACGAAGATCGTGCAGGGTGAGCACGTCCGGGTGTTCCCGTTGTCCAACTGGACGGAACTCGACATCTGGGACTACGTCCGGCGGGAGGACATCGCCCTCCCCGCGATCTACTTCGCGCACACCCGCCGCGTGTTCGAGCGGGACGGGCTGCTGCTGGACGCCGAGACGGGCTTCGCGAACCGGGGCGACGACGAGCCGGAGTTCGAGGCGACGGTCCGGTACCGGACGGTCGGCGACGCGTCCTGCACGGGGGCGGTGAAGTCGTCGGCGGCGTCGCTGGACGAGGTGATCGAGGAGATCGCGGCGACCCGGATCACCGAGCGCGGCCAGACCCGCGCCGACGACCGGACGAGTGAGGCCGCGATGGAGGACCGCAAGAAGGAGGGCTACTTCTGATGGCCGGGAACGAGCCCGCGGGCAAGCCCATGGACCTGCTGCGGTTCGCGACCGCGGGCAGCGTCGACGACGGCAAGTCGACCCTGATCGGCCGGCTGCTGTTCGACTCGAAGTCGATCTTCGAGGACCAGCTGGAGTCGGTGGAGCGCACGAGCACCGAGCGCGGCGAGGAGTACACGAACCTGGCGCTGCTCACCGACGGGCTGCGCGCCGAGCGGGAGCAGGGCATCACGATCGATGTCGCCTACCGCTACTTCGCGACGCCGCGCCGCAAGTTCATCATCGCGGACACGCCGGGGCACATCCAGTACACCCGCAACATGGTGACGGGCGCCTCGACCGCCGACCTCGCGATCATCCTGGTGGACGCCCGCAAGGGCATCCTGGAGCAGTCGCGGCGGCACGCCTTCCTGACGACGCTGCTCCAGGTGCCGCACCTGGTCGTGGCGGTCAACAAGATGGACCTGGTCGACTACGACCGCGGCGTCTACGAGCGGATCGTGGACGAGTTCACCGCGTTCGCGTCCAAGCTCGACGTGACCGACCTGACGTTCGTCCCGATCTCGGCTCTGCACGGCGACAACGTCGTCGAGCGCAGCGTGAACATGCCCTGGTACGAGGGGTCGTCGCTGCTGCACCACCTGGAGCACGTGCACATCGCGTCCGACCGGAACCTGATCGACGTGCGGTTCCCGGTGCAGTACGTGATCCGGCCGCACGCCTCGACCGACCCCGATCTGCACGACTACCGCGGCTACGCGGGCCAGGTCGCGGGCGGCGTGCTGAAGCCGGGCGACGAGGTCGTGCACCTGCCGTCCGGGCTGACGACGACGATCACCCAGATCGACGGGCCGGGCGGTTCCGTGCCGGAGGCGTTCGCGCCGATGTCGGTGACGCTCCGGTTCGCCGACGACATCGACATCTCCCGCGGCGACATGATCGCGCGGCCGAACAACCGTCCCGAGACCGCGCAGGACATCGACGCGATGATCTGCTGGATGACCCCCGACCGCACCCTCACCCCGCGGTCCAAGCTGGTCATCAAGCACACGACCCGCACGGCGAAGACGATGGTGAAGGCGCTGCACTACCGCCTGGACGTCAACACCCTGCACCGCGACGAGCAGGCCGACGGCCTCGGCCTGAACGAGATCGGCCGCGTCTCGCTCCGCGTCACCCAGCCGCTGTTCGTGGACGACTACGCCCGCAACCGCCTCACCGGCGGCTTCATCCTGATCGACGAGGCCACCAACAACACCGTCGCGGCCGGCATGATCCTCGGCGCGAAGTAGGCCGGTGTGTCCCCCCACCCGAATGCGGACGCGTCCGCCGAAGGGCCAGCGGACGGGCCTGCGGAGGGGGCGGCCCCGCCCCGCGTCCTGTTCCTCGGCGGGCTCGGCCGCAGCGGCACCACGCTGGTCGAGCGGCTGCTCGGCGAGCTGCCCGGCGCGATGGCGCTCGGCGAGGTCGTCCATCTGTGGGAGCGCGGCGTCCACGAGGGGGAGCGCTGCGGCTGCGGCGTCCCGTTCGGCGAGTGCCCGGTGTGGCTGCGCGTCGGGAAGGCGGCGTTCGGCGGCTGGGACGCGCTGGACCTCGGCCGCTTCGCGGAGCTGCGCGCCGCGGTGGACCGCACCCGCCACATCCCGGCGCTCGCCCGCGACCGGCTCCCCGCCGACCGGGCGCCGCTCGTCACCGAGTACGTCGACCACTACCTGCGCCTGTACCGCGCCGTCGCCGCGGAGGCCGGCGCGACGGTCCTGATCGACTCCAGCAAGCAGGCGTCGCTCGCGTTCTGCCTGCGCTGGGCGGCGCGGGCCGGGCGGCTCGACCTGCGGGTGCTGCACGTCGTGCGCGACAGCCGCGGCGTGGCCTACTCGTGGACGCGCGAGGTGCGGCGCCCGGAGGCCGACGCGGGCGGCGACGAGTACATGACGCGGTGGCCGCCGCACCGCACCGCCGTCCACTGGAACGCCGAGAACGGCGCCTACCAGCTCCTCGCGCGGCGCGGCGTGCGGGTGCGGCGGATGCGCTACGAGGACTTCGTCGCCGATCCGCGCGGCCGGCTGCGCGACATCGCCCGGTTCGCGGGGCTGCCCGCCGGAGACGCGGCGCTGGCCTTCGCCGGCGACGGCCACGCGGAGCTGACCGCCAACCACACCGCGTCCGGCAACCCGATGCGCTTCCGCACCGGACGCATCGACATCCGGTCCGACGACCGGTGGCGGACCGCGCTGCCGGCCGCCGACCAGCGCAAGGTCACCGCCATGACCTTGCCGCTGCTGCGCCATTACAGCTATCTCGGAGGCGACGCATGACGGAGCAGCCGGGCGGACATCCGTCCGTCGGCGTGGTGATCCCCACGCACAACCGTCCGGAGCTGCTGCGCGCGGCACTGGACGCCGTCCTGGCCCAGGACTATCCGGGCGCGCTGCGGGTCGCGGTCGTGTACGACCGCGCCGAGCCCGACCTCTCCCTCGCGGACGTGCCCGGCGCGGACGGCCGCGTCACCGTCCTCGCCAACGACCGCGCGCCGGGCCTCGCGGGGGCGCGCAACACCGGCATCCTCGCGCTGGACACCGAGCTGGTGGCGTTCTGCGACGACGACGACCGGTGGCTGCCGGAGAAGCTGTCCGCGCAGGCGGCCGCGCTCGCCGCCCGGCCGGACGCCGTGCTGGCGAGCTGCGGCATCCTCGTGGAGTTCCGCGACGGCGGCAACGCGCGGCTCGCGGGCGCCGAGGAGGTGACGCACGCCGACCTCGTGCGGTCCCGGATGGTGATGGTCCACTCGTCCACGTACCTGGCGCGCCGGGCGGCGCTGACCGGGCCGGACGGCATCGGGCTGGTGGACGAGACCATCCCGGCCGGCCAGAACGAGGACTGGGACTTCGCGCTGCGCGCCGCGCGGCGGCACCCGATCGTGAACGTCGACCGTCCCCTGGTGCGGGTGCTGTGGGGGCGGACGTCGCTGTTCGCCGGGGAGTACGCCACCAAGATCGAGGGCCTGCGGTGGATGCTGTCGCACCACCCGGAGCTCGCCGCCGACCCGGTCGGGTCGGCGCGCGTCTACGCGCAGATCGCGTTCTGGAACGCCGGGCTGGGCCGCCGCCGGGAGGCGCTGAGCTGGTCGCGGCGGGCGATGCGCGCCAACTGGCGGGAGCGGCGGGTGCCGTTCGCGCTGGCGGTCGCGTCCGGGCTCGTCTCCGACGAACGGGTGCTGCGGACCCTGCACGCGAAGGGGCACGGCATATGACGGGCGGCGTCGAGGCCGGGGCCGCCGCGGAGGACGCGGCGGCGGGCGGCGGGCCGCGCGTCGTGCTGCGCGGCCTGCCGTTCGACGCGCTCACCGAGGAGCAGGTCGTCGAGCGCGTCGCCGCCGGCTTGGCGAGCGGCGCGGGCGGCCACCTGGTGACGCCGAACATCGACATCGTGCGGCAGGCCCGGCGCGGCGGGGAGGCGCGGTCGCTCGTCACCGGCGCCGACCTCGTCGTCGCCGACGGGACGCCGATCCTGTGGGGCGCGCGGCTCGCCCGCCGCCCGCTGCCCGCCCGCGTCACCGGGGCGTCCCTCATCTGGACGCTGAGCGCGGCGATGGCGCGCGACGGCCGGTCGGTCTACCTGCTCGGCGGGGGCGCGCCCGGCGTCCCCGAACGCGCCGGCGCCGTCCTCGCCGAGCGGTACCCGGGGCTGCGCGTCGCGGGGGCGTCCGCGCCGCCGATGGGCTTCGACCGGGACGAACGCCAGGTCGCCGCGATCGCCGCCGAACTCACGGCGGTCAAGCCCGACCTGGTGTTCGTCGGCCTCGGGTTCCCCCGCCAGGACCGCCTCATCGCCGCGCTGCGGCCCGCGCTGCCCGGCGCGTGGTTCGTGGGGTGCGGCGCGGCGATCCCGTTCGCGGCGGGTGAGATCGAGCGTGCCCCGGAGTGGATGCAGCGGGCGGGCCTGGAGTGGCTGCACCGGCTGGCGGGCGAGCCCCGGCGCCTGTTCAGCCGCTACATCCTGCACGACCTTCCGTTCGCGGCGCGGTTCCTCACCGGCTGCGCGGTGGACCGGTACCGCCGCTAGCCGCGTCCGGGGCGCCCTGCGGCGCGCCCCGGACGGTCAGCGGCGCGGGCGGCCGCGGCGCAGGATCGAGTGCGCGGCCTCGTCCAGGTGCAGCGGGCGGCGCAGCAGGTAGCAGCCCGCGACGTACCCGGTGCCGCCGACGGCCGCGGCGGCGGCCAGCTCGGGCAGGCCGCCGCCCCACGTCAGCCGAACGAGCAGCGGCACCGCGCCGAAGCAGACGCCCGCCAGCGCCGCGGCGGCCAGCGAGCCCGGCCCGAACGGGTGCAGGCCCAGCTTCATGCGGAGTTGCAGCAGCGGGATGACGTTGCGGGCGAGCAGCGCGGCGCCGTTGCCGAGCGCCGCCCCCATGATCCCGATGTGCGGGATGAGCAGCACGCTGACGCAGACGTTCACGCCGAGCGCGAGGACGACGTTCCCGAGGTTCCAGGTGGTCTTGCCCGCCATCATGAGGACGACCTCGACCATGCCCGTCCCCGCGCGGAGCAGCATCGCGATCGCCAGCACCACGATCACCGAGACACCGGTGTGGTAGCCGTGCCCGAACATCCGCAGCAGCTGCTCGGCGAACATCACCGAGAGCAGGAACAGCGGCCAGTTCGCCAGCATCAGCCAGCTCGTGGCGGTCTGGTAGAGCGTGTTGGCGGAGCGGCGGTCGTCGTGCGCGAGCACTTCGGAGAGCTGCGGCTGGACGGCCTGCGAGATGGCCTGGTTGGCGAGCTGGCCGACGACGCGGAGCCGGGACGCCGCGGTGTAGATCGCCGCGTCGCGGGCGCCGAGCATCGCCGCGACCAGCAGGATGTCCATGCGCTGCAGCAGGATCTGGGTGATGCCCGCGAGGCCGCGCGGCAGCGCGTAGCGCCAGAAGCGGCGGCCGAGGTCGGGCGGGACGTCCGGGGCGGCGCCGTCCGCCGGCGCGGTGCGGCGGACCAGCGAGAGCATCGCGAGCACGGCCAGCACCGCGGCGGGCAGGTACGGCCCGACCCACGCGACGGCGATGAGCCCGGACGCCCCGGCGGCCGCCACCGCGCCGACCGCGGCGAGCTGCACCAGCGGTCGGCCGATGTTCTCCACCAGCACCGACGGCCGCATCCGCCGGAACCCCTGCGTCGCCGCCAGCGCCCCGGCCGACAGGTTCATCACCGGCAGGAACACCGCGAGGACCCGCAGGTAGGTCACGCCGTCCCCGGAGTCGCCGTGGATCATCGCCTCGGCCGCCCATGGCGCCGCCGCGAAGAGCACGCCGCCGAGCACCGCGGAGAACAGCACCATCGGCCGCAGCGCCAGCCGGACGAGCGGGCCGATCCGCTCGGTGCGGCCGAGCGAGCGGAACCGGGCGATGAAGTACACCAGGCTCGTCTGGGTCCCGAGTTCGGCGATCGCGCCGAACAGCAGGAACACCGAGGTCGCGGCGAAGAGGATCCCCGCCTCGTCCTGGGAGAACGCGTTGGTGATGACGGCGACGACGACGAGCTGGGCCAGCGCGGAGATCCCCGCGCCGGCGATGTTCAGGGCGCCGCCGCGGGCGAGGGCGCCGACGTCGGAGCCCTTCGACCCCGGGCCCGCGCCGCCGCCCTCCGCCGCGGGCCCGCCGGCGGCGGGTGCGGCGCCGCCCGGCCCGCCGGGACCGTCCGCGCCGGTCGTGGGCGCGCTCATCGGCGCCAGGACGGGGTGCGGCCGAGCCACTTCGCCAGCCGCTCGTCGTAGGGGAGGAAGTGCTCGTCGAGGCGCGCCCGCAGCGCGTCCGGCAGCGGCGAGCGGCTGCGCGCGTTGTGCCGCTCGAACACCGGGGAGCCGAGCGGCGGGACGCCGAGGAAGTCCAGGACGCCCTTGTACACGGTCTCCGGCTCGGTGAAGAACTCGTGGCTGTCCACGACGTGGAGGCGGTCGCGGCCGACGAGCCCCTCCAGCCGCTCGATCTGCTCGATGTAGCGGCCCCGCGCGAGGTAGGCGTTGTGCTGGTAGGCGTGGCTCGTCGCGGCCGGGTCGGCGGCGAGGCGCTCGGCCTCGCCCGCCAGCCGCTCCTCCTCCAGCTCCACCGCCCGCTCGAACGGCTCGGTGTCGAAGCCGCGCCCCAGCTCGTGCGAGTGCGCCGAGTACGCGCGCTCCACCGGGTCGCGGACGAGCATCAGCAGCCTCACGTCCGGCAGGTCGGCGGCGATCCGCGCCCCCGCCAGCGGGTGGAAGCCGTAGTACGGCGACGACTCGAACGCCAGCGGCCGCACGCCGTGCCGGTGCTCGACGCGCGCGGCCGTCGCGCGCAGCGGGAAGTGCCCCTGGTACCAGGGGAGCCCGTTGCCGTAGCCGGTGTCGAAGTAGTGGACGCCCTTGTGCCACAGGGCCTTGAGCAGCGCCGGGTGCTGGCTGAGCGTCCGGTACATCGACGTCGTGCCGCAGCGCTGCCCGCCGACGATGAGGAATCCGGGCAGCATGCGGGCGCGGTGGGTGGCCTTGCCCGCGGTGACGGCGGCGGCCTGGGCCAGCCGCTTGTGCCCGGGGGGCCGCGCCGCCTGGTGCTTGTCAGCCATGCGTTTCCTTCGCTTCGTGCGCGCCCTCGGCGAGGGCGGGGATGAGCCAGGCGCCGACGTCGCCGAGGCGGGCGCCCGCCTCGGCCTGCCGGTCGGCGAGGTAGCGCGCGGCGAGTTCGGCGAGGTACAGCCGCGCGACGAGCCCGGCGTCCGCGGGCCGGACGTGCGCGGGCCCGGCGGCGAACGGGGCCAGGGCGGCGGAGGCGTCGCGCACGCAGCCGGCCGCCGCCCGCGCGGGGTCGGCCGCCGGGTCGGAGACCGCCCGCTGGAGGACGTGGTGCAGCGCGTCGAAGCCCACGGGGACGTCGCCGGCGAACCGCTCCCAGTCCCACACGAGGAGCCCGCCGTCCGAGCCGCCGGTGTTCCACGGCGTGAAGTCGCCGTGCCAGGACCCGAAGGCGATCTCGGCGTCGCCGTGGCGCTCGCCGATCTCCGCGAGCGCCGCGCGCAGCCGGTCCGCCGCCTCGCCCGGCAGCGCGGCGACGCGGTCGCGGAGCGCCGCCCAGTACGGGGAGGCCGCCAGGCGGAGCCGCCGCGTCCCCGCCGCCGCGGCGATCTCCCGCAGCGCGGCGGCCAGCAGGTCCGGCGTGACCGGACGGCCCGGCTCCCACGTCGGCAGCGGGGTCAGCGCCAGGACGTCCAGCCCCCGCCACGACCCGAAGTGCAGCACCTCCGGCGCGCGGACCACGGCGCCCGCCGCGCGCGGCAGCCGCGCCAGCGCCGCCGCCTCGGCCCGCACGAGCCGCCCGGTCAGCTCGTTCACCCCCACCTTGACGAACGCGACCGGCGGCCCGCTCGAACCGGGGGAGAGCGCCTGCAGCACCGGCTTGTCGTTGGCACGGCCCGCGGGCCGCGCGTACAGCGCGGCGCACACCGGACGCCCCAGGGCCGCGCTCAGGTACGTCTCCACGGTCTCGGCCCCGTCGGGGACGTCCACGCGCACGCTCTGGCGCAGCACCGCCCGCCCGAGCCCGCAGCGCAGCGACCAGGTCAGCCCGGCCGTCACCAGCCGCGCGGCGCGCGACTCGACCCGGCCGTAGGCGCGCAGCGCCGCGACGGAGGCCGCGCGGTCGGCGGGCAGCAGGATCCTGGGCCGGCGGGCGCCGGGCGCGAGGAGGCGGTCGCCGGAGCCGAAGGCGACGCGTGCGGGTTCGGGCCACAGCAGCCGTGCCGTCTCACTCAGGGCCGCCAGCCGGTCCGCCGTGTCGCTCACGTTTTCCCTCCCGAATCCTGATGGGCGTGCCGTTCGTCCGGGTGGACAGCGCGGCCCGGCGCGACTTCGACTCCAGCAGCCGCCGCGTCCGGGCGGCGACGAGCGTCTTGTCGCGCGCCTGCCGGGCGCGCACGGCGATCGGTTCGCCGCGCGGCTTGCTCAGGTCCATGCCGTTGCGCCACAACACCGCGAAGGACAGCAGGTAGAGGGGCATCGGCGTGTAGAGCCCGTCGTAGACCGTCATATAGAAGAGCACGAGCAGCATCGTCAGGACGCCGCCCGTCGCGATCGGCGAGATGTCCCGCCAGTACCGCCGGATCGCGTTCAGGAAGAACAGGACGTACAGGCCCGCCCCCACGAAGCCCTGCGAGATCAGCAGCAGCCACAACTGGCCGTCCGAGCCGAGCGGCGGGTGCTTGCACTCCGGGCACGCCTCCGTCTTGCCGGTGACGACCGTCTTGTCGCTGCCGACGGCGTACCGCGTGGTGCCGTAGCCGATGATGGGCGAGGTGAACGTCGCCTCGATCGTCTTCGCGCGCGTGTAGGCGCGGATGCTGTTGCTCTGCGGATTGTCGAGCCTCGTCTGGACCTGCGCGTACAGCGGCGACACCGCGAACAGGGTGCCGCCGAGCACGAGCGCGACGCCCGCCACGCCGAGCGCCATGACCCGGCCGCGCAGCGCCAGCCGGACGAGGACGTAGACGGCGCTGAGCCCGATCCCGACCCACAGCCCGCGGTTCAGCCCGTAGACGACCGGGATCAGCGAGAGCGCGAAGATCCCCACGCCCAGCATCCGGCGCTTGCGCGACGCGTACACCCACCAGCCGAGGACGAACCAGATCAGCAGGATCGAGTAGTTGTTCCCCCAGGTGTTGGCCCATTCGAAGGGGCCCTCCGGGCGGATCGCCTTGACCGAGCCGACCCAGGTGATCTGCGCGGCGGTGGGGTTGATGATGTTCTGCACGAACGCGTCGGTGCGCATCCGTCCGGGCAGCAGCATCCCGAACAGCGGGGTGAGGGTGAAGTTCGGGTAGAGGACGCCGAGCAGCCCGCCGAGCGTGGTGGTGACGAACAGCGCCCCGAGCATCCGCACGAGCGCGAGCCGCGGCAGCTCCCGTTCGCTGAGGTTCCCGACGTACAGCGCGATGATCGCGGACGCCAGGTAGACGACCAGCCGCACCAGCACCGAGACGACCCGCCCGAAGTCGAACTCGCCGTACGCGCCCGGCGGGTTCTTGTCGAGCATGGTGAGGCTGACCAGGTACCAGACCAGGAACAGCACCCACAGCCCGAAGCCGGGCGGGAACCGCAGCGGGCGGCGGTTGAGCAGGATGAGCGCCATCGGCACGGCGCAGATGACGAAGCTGAAGACGCCGAGGCCGAGGAGCCACCACACCGGGTAGCCGACGAGCAGCGCGATCAGCGGCCACGTCGTGCGCGGCAGGTCGCGCAGCCGGATCGGGAGCGGCTCCTCGATCCGCGACGGGGGGACCGCGCCGTCGGACGCGGTCTCCGGCGCGGAATCCGCGGACGATGTGGAGGGGATGGGCATCTCAGCGTCGGCCGGACTAGTCGTCCGGGTCGTCGTGCCGGCTGTAGCGCGGTATCACCGAGGTCGTGTCGGGCTCGCTGCCGTTGGCCGGCGCGCGGTGCTCGGCGTCCATGTCGGCCTCGGGCTTGGCGAGCTCGCTCCGCCGCTGACCGGCGACGGGACGGTCGCCGGGGCCGTCGATGACGGTGCGGTCCGGGGGGCCGTCCCCGAAGGCTTCGAGGTCCAGGCCGCCGTGCTTGCCCAGGCCCCCGGCGCCGGCCGCGCCGCCCGCCACCGGCCGCGGAGCGCGGGCCGGCCGTACGGCGCGGCCGGTCCGCGGGTGGGCGGTCTCGGTGCGCGGCTGGGCCGGGACGACGAGGGTGCCGAGCACCGCGACGCTCATCCGGTCGAGGGCGCGCACCGACTCCTCCAGGTCCTTGCGCTTGGCCTCCGGGACCTCGACGACGACGAGCGCGGTGTCGGCGGCCTCGGCGATGGCCTGCGCGTCGGCGCTCCTGCTGGTGGACGGCGCGTCGATCACGACGTAGTCGGTGTTGGAGCGGAGCTGGTCGACGACGTGGACCATCTGCCGCGTCTGGAGGAGCTCGTAGGCGAGGTCGGTGTCGATGCCGGGCGGGACGACCCACAGCCGCTTCTGCACGGGCGAGCGGAGCATCACGTCGCGGAGCGAGCGCGAGCCGAGCAGGACCTCGGCGAGGCCGATGCTCGTCGGCGCCTCGGCCAGCCGCGCCGACTCCTGGGAGTGCAGGTCGGCGCAGATGAGCACCACGCGGGACTGGGTGCGGGCGAGCGCCGCGGCCAGGTTCGCGGCCGACAGGCCCGCGCCGGGGCCGTCGGTGGCGCTGGTCACCAGGATCACGTGGTTGCCGTGCCCGAGGACGGCGTTGAGCTGGTGGCTCAGCTCGTGCACCTCCTGCCCGTTGCGGCTGCGGGCGGGCAGCAGCCCGAGCCGCTCGCCCTTGCCGGCCGGGTGGAGTTCCAGCAGGACGGGCATGTCGAGCATCCGCTCCACGTCCGCCGCGCTGCGCAGGCGGGTGTCGAGGCGGTCGCGGACGGCGGCGACGCCGAGCCCGACCAGCAGCCCGGCCATGAGCCCGCCGATGAGGTAGAGCGGCACGTTCGGGCCGCTGGGCCGGGTGGGCGTGGAGGCGTTGCTGATGATGCGGCCGGGGTTGATCGTGGTGGTGCTGAGGGAGCCCAGGCGGCCGGTCAGCTCGGTGATCTGGCGGCCGATGATCTGCTGCTGGCTGCGCGCGTAGGTGCGGGTGGCGCCGCTGGTGCGCGGGATCTGGTCCAGCAGGAGCTTGTTCCGCTTGGTGAGGTCTTCGACCTTCTTGCTGATGACGTCCATCTGGCGCGCCAGGTTCGCCTGGGCGGACGCCGTGCGCTGGTTGAGGTACGCCTGCGCGAAGAGGTTCGCGCCGTTCGCGGAGCCGCTGGGGTTGTCGTCGGTGTAGGCGATGGTCAGGACGCCCGAGTTCGGGGGGACCGAGACGGTGACGTGCGCCAGCAGGTGGTTCTCGGAGTCCTCGTACTTGAGGAGGCGCTTGGCCTCCTTGGCGACCTCGAGCGACTTGGCGACCTGGGCCTCGGTGTCGAGGTTGACGTCCGACTGGGTCTTGGACGCCGCCGGCGCGGAGTCGTCGAAGCCGGTGGGCGCCACGAGGACCTGCGCCTCGGCGGTATAGGTCTTGGCGACCGTGAACGTGTAGGCGGCGACGGCGGCGAAGACGAGCGCGGCGCAGCACACGACGATTCCCCAACGCCGCCGGATCAGCCCGGTGTAGTCGACGAACTCTTTGGAGGGTGCTGGACTAGACGACACTTCAGTCCCTTTCGCGGTCACCGCCCCGCCGCCGCGCGATTGCCGGGCCGCCGGGTCCGGCCGCCGGAAGTCGCCGGGTGAGGTGGGGGGCGTGGCGTCGCGGTCACTATATAGCGGGCGACGACCCGGTTCGGACACTCTCCGCGCCGGTGGGCGCCGCCGGATGGGGCCGCCGGATGGAGCGGTCGCGGGCGGGCCGGCGGCGGTCCGCGCCGGGCCGTTCGGAAGTCGGATGCGGCCTAGCGGCCGTACATGCGCGCCGCTATGCTAGCGCGGGCTCCCCCCAAAAGTATCAGTCGGGTAACTCTCGCCTCAGGCGACTGTACCTGCGACACGATGGGCGCGTTGGGTCAATACTTCGTCTTTCCGAGGAATCCCCGCCGAGGAGGCATAAGTGTCGCGTCTGCGCCGTGATACGACGGTTGCGGTGACGGCGTTGGCTGGGATCGGCCTCGTGGCCGCCCCGCAGTTGGCCGAGGGCCGGCAGGTCCCGGTCGTCGCCAGCGCCGCGCAAACCCCCGCTGGGAAGATGCCCGCCGAGACGCCCTACGGCGGCACCCCGAACATCGAGCCGAACCAGGGCGGCTGGGCCGGCGTGGTCTACGCCATGACCCAGGTCGGTGGCAAGATCTTCGTCGGCGGCAAGTTCAAGTCCGTCAAGCAGGGCGACACCACGTACGCCGCGACGAACCTCCTGGCGATCAACGCCTCGACCAAGCGCCTCGACACCGCCTTCAAGCCGCAGCTCGACGACGAGGTCCTGGCGCTCGCGCCCGGGGCGGACGGCAAGTCGGTGCTCGTCGGCGGCAAGTTCAACACGGTCAACGGCAAGGCCCGGCCGAAGTTCGCCCGGCTCGACGCGGCCACCGGCAAGGAGCTCGCCAACGGCACCTGGAAGACGCCGGGGGTCAAGGGCGGCGCCGTCTTCGACATCGAGCAGGCGCACGGGCGCGTGTACCTCGCCGGGCAGTTCACCTCGGTCGCGGGCGCGAACCGCAAGGGCCTCGCGGCGCTCAGCCCGACGACGGGCGGGCTGTCGACCAAGTTCGGCACCGTCCCGTTCACCGGCGTGCACAACGGCGGCGTCTCGCGCGTCCGCCGGATCGCCGCCACCCCGGACGGCACGAAGATGTTCGCGCTCGGGAACTTCCGCACGGCGGGCGGCGAGGAGCGGCGGCAGTTCGCCCGGCTGAACCTCGGCGACTCCTCCGACGCGCTCGACACGACGTGGAAGACCGACGGGTTCGCCACCTCGTGCAACACCGTCTTCGACAGCTACGTCCGCGACATGGCGATGTCGCCGGACGGCAAGTACGTGGTGGTCGGCTCGACCGGCGGCCCGTACGGCACGTCCCAGCTCTGCGACAGCGTCACCCGCTGGGACACCGGCGCCGAGGGCTCGAACGTGAAGCCGGCGTGGGTGAACTGGACGGGCGGCGACACGATCGACTCCGTCGCCGTCTCCGGCTCGGCCGTGTTCGCCGGCGGGCACCCCCGCTGGTCCAACAACCCGAGCGGCCGCGACAACGCCGGCCCGGGCGCGGTGACCAGGCCCGGCCTGGCCGCGCTCGACCCGCGCAACGGCGTCCCGCTCTCCTGGAACCCGGGCCGCGACCCCCGCGGCGACGGCGCCTGGTCGCTGCTGGTGACCTCCGACGGCCTGTGGGTCGGCAGCGACACCAACTACTTCCTGCCGCCGGCGTCGCAGAAGTTCCGCGGGAAGATCGGTTACTTCCCGTTCACGGGCGGGACGACGCTGCCCGAGGACAAGACCGGGCAGCTGCCGGGCAAGGTGTACGTCGCCGCGCCCGGATCGATGGTGCAGCCCGACAAGCTGGTCTCGCGCACCTTCGACGGGACGGCGGCCGGCGCCGCGGTCACCGAGACCGTCGCGGGCGGCATGGACTGGTCGGACGTCCGGGGCACGATGCTGATCGACGGCGTCCTCTGGTACGCCAAGGCCGACGGCAAGCTGTACAAGCGCGCGTTCAACGGCACGGCGGTCGGAGCCGAGGTGCTCGCCAACCCCTACGCCGACGCGGCGTGGGACGCCGACGAGCCGAGCTGGAAGGGCCGCCAGCCCGACTTCTACAGCTCGCTGTCGGGCGGCCGGACGCTCGGGATGTTCTTCGACAACGGCCGGATGTACTACACCCGGTCCGGCAGTTCGGCGCTGTACTACCGCTACTTCACGCCGGAGAGCGGAATCCTCGGCGCCCTGGAGTACACCGCGGCGTCCTCCGGCTGGTCGAACGTCCGAGGAATGTTTGTTTCGGACGGTAAGCTCTACTATGTCGCGAGCGACGGCCGGCTGAACGCGGTGAAGTTCGTCGACGGTGCGCCGAGTGGAAGCTCCACGGTGGTCAGCACGGAGGACTGGCGAGGCCGCGGCCTGTTCGTCGGCTGATGCGCCACTCGCCGCGGACCGCACGAAGGTAAGCCATTCCCTCGTGCGACCTGTAGCGCGGCAGTGATATTGGGCCGGGCGCCCGCCCTAATACGGTGGGCGCCTGGCCTTTACGTGCAACGGGAGTCTTTTCTGATGGCCATGACGAGGAAGGCGCGCTGGGCGCTCGGCGCGGGAGCGGGCGCGGTCGTCCTCGCGGGCGCCGGGGTCGGCGTCTACGTCGGCGGGGACTCGGCCGAACGCCCCGCCTGCGCGGTCTCCAAGCGGCTGGTCCCCGAGTGCGGCCGGTGGTGGGGGGTCGCGCCGGGCGTGTTCACGAGCAAGTCGACGGAGAAGGCCCTCGACGACTTCGAGGACAAGACCCGCCACCCCGCCGACGTCGTGCACCTCTACCACCGGGACGGCGAGATCTTCCCGACCGACCGCGAGATCGCGATCGCGCGGGAGGGCGGCCGGAGCCGGCTGCTGTTCCTCAACTGGAAGCCCGAGATGGGCCGGACGTGGGCGCAGGTCGCTGCCGGGGACCCGGCGGTCGACGAGCACATCGACGACATCGCCCGCCGCATCCGCGCCGCCCATCCGCACCCGTTCTTCCTCGCCGTCCACCACGAGCCCGAGGAGGAGGTCCGGCCGTCGCCCGGGTCGGGGTACACCGCCCGCGACTACCGCGCCATGGTCCGGCACGTGATCAAGCGGCTGCGGGCCGGCGGCGCCGACAACGTGGTGACCGTGATGGCCTACATGGGCGTCCCGAACTGGGGGTCGCAGCCCTGGTTCAACGACCTCTATCCGGGCGACGACGTGATCGACTGGGTGGCCGCCGACCTCTACGCGGACAAGTGGGTGAACGATTTCGGGACGCTGGTCAACAAGACGCGTCCGGATTATCCGAAATGGCCGGGATTCTATGCGTGGGCGTCGGCGCGGTTCCCGAAGAAGCCGCTCATGCTCGCCGAGTGGGGCACCGTCAATCGCAAGAACGACCCCGATTTCAGCCGGCGCTTCTTCGCGTCCGTCCCGCGCCAGCTCCCCAAATACCCCCGGCTGAAGGCGCTCTTCTATTTCGAGTCGCCGAAGACGCCCGTGGGGGACACGCGATGGAACGCCACGGACGACTCGGCGACGGCATTCCGGCAGATCACCAAAATGCCGGACTTCAACCGGCTGAAGCCGCCCTGACCGGTTCGCGCCCGCCGTCCGCGGACGGCCTCCGGTCCGCGCCCTCGGTGAGCAGCGACCGGCCCGCGAACACGACCACGGCCAGCAGCAGGTAGCCGTAGATCCAGCCGCCGTACACGTCGGTGATCCAGTGCTTGCTGAGGTACCAGCGCGTGTACCCCTCCCAGAACGCGAACGCGGCGAAGACGCCCCACACGGCGGCGCGCACCCGGGGGCCCGCCCGCAGGTAGGACAGCGTGATCAGCACGATCGCGCCGTAGATCGAGATGAGCCGGGCGCAGCCGCCCGACGGGTAGGTCCCGAGCGTCGTCGGCGGGTGCCCCCGGTCGACCAGCGCGCCGAGCGCGGTCTGCTGGAAGCGCTCCACCAGGACGACCGAGCCGATCAGCAGCGCCGGCACCCACACCCGGCGGCCCTTCCGGAGGGCGAGGAGCGTGAGCGCGATCGCCCCGGCCAGCCCGACGTACCGGGTCGGCCACACGTTCCCCGACTGGGTGAGGACCTTCATCACGTCCGTCCACGCGCCGGGCCGCACGGTGCGCTGCGCGAGTTTGAACATCGGGACGTCGTGGCTCTTCAGGAGCCGCTGGCACAGCTCGCCGAGAGGCAGGCACACGGCGGTCACCACGAACGTGCCCGCGCCGAGGAAGACGGCGAAGGAGCCGACCGGGCCGAGCGTCCCGTCGAGTTGCGTGCGGGCGGTGCGCAGCCGCGCGGTCGCCGCCGCCTGGTCGCCCGGGGGCCGGCTCGTCCAGGCGTAGCCGATGATGAAGGTCAGGACCAGCCCCAGCACGCAGAGGGCGACGAGAGCGGCCATCAGACGGTCGGCGGACGGTCGTCGCCGGTCGCGGGGCCGCCGGACGAGGGACCGCCGGGTCGCGGGGCGTCCGAGGGCGCGGCGCCCGGCGTGGGCGGCGTCAAGGGGGCCGGTGGGGCGGGCGGGGCGGGTGGGGCCTGCGGGCCCTGCGGAGTCTGGGGGGCCTGCGCGGCGGCGCCGGGACCGGCGGGACCGGCAGGGCTGTCCGGGCCCGGCGTGCCCGCAGGGCCGCCCGGTCCACCCGGGCCACCGGGTCTGCCCGGTCCGCCGGAGGCGGGGGCGGGCCCGCCCGCGGGGGCGACCGCCGGGCGCCGCTTGCGGCGGAGCAGGAACACCGCGCCGCCGGCGGCCACGGCGACGACCGCCGCGCCGCCCCCGATCAGTCCGAGCGGAATGCCGCCCTCGTCGTCGACCGGCACCGACGCGCTGCCGGGGTCGGTCGCGGCCTTGTCGTCGGGCTCGGGCGGGGGCGTGGCGACGGGGCTCTCCGCGCCGATGTCCGGCCCCGGGCCCGGCTTGCCGGGCGCCGCGGCGCCCGCGCTGCGCGCGAACAGCGAGAGTTCGTTGACCAGGCTCCCGCCGCCGTTCTTCTTCGCGCCCGCCCACGCCTTCCTGGTCGTGCCCGGCGAGACGCTCCACGAGTAGGCCCGCACCGTCTTGCCGACCACGACCGCGTAGGTGCCCTTGCGCTTGACCTCTTGGTAGATGTCGGCGATCAGCCGGTTGTAGGCGGTGGTCCGGGCGGGGAGCGTCCCGGCAGGGAAGATCGCGATGTACACCGGGAGGTGGGCGCGTTCCAGCGGTTCGCGCAGCTTGTCGAGCTGGCCGTCACTGAGGTCCCGGACGCCTGGGGCGATGTAGAGCCCGCCGTTCTCGGTGAGGCTCTCGACCACGGCGTCGAGTTCGACGCCGTTCGGAGCCGCGGCGAGGGCGCCGGGCGCGCCCAGCGGCGCGAGCAGCGCCGCCAGCGCGATCGGGATCGCGACGCGGCGGACCGGCAGGGGCGGCACTGACGGCACGGACGGCCTCCTCGGGATGAACAGCACTGATTGGCTGATTCTAGGGATTACCGGTCCGTGCGATCGTCCATTCGCGTCATTGCCCGGCCGGACGGGGCCCGCGACCGGAACCGGCCGTCCTCAGCGGACGGCGTGCGACTCCGAGCGCGGCGGCCCGGCGTGCTCGGCGGCCGGGCCCGGGCCTCGGCGCCGGGTGGCGAGCCATACGCCCACCGTGGCGGCGGTGAGGACGACCATCGTCCAGGCGAGCGGGACGGCGCCGACGCCGAACATCTTCAGCGAGGACGCGACCAGGACGAGCGCCAGGACGCGGCGGATGAGGCCGCCGGGGGCGCGCGAGGAGACCTTGGACCCGAGGTAGACGCCGGGGATGGAGCCGACGAGCAGGGCGGCGGTGACCTCCATCCGGAAGTCGCCGAACAGCAGGTGCCCGATGGCCGCCGCGAACACCAGCGGGACGGCCTGGAGCAGGTCGGTGCCGACGAGCTGGTTGGCCTTCAGCGCCGGGTACAGGGCGAGCAGCGCGACGATGATGAGGGAGCCGGAGCCGACCGAGGTGATGCCGACGACCAGGCCGCCGACGATGCCGATCAGCACGGTGGGGACGGGGCGCACCTTCACCTCGGGCGCCTTGCCGCCGTCCTCGCCCGCCCCCGAGCGGCGGCCCAGGTAGGCGCGCAGGACGAGCCCGATCGCCGCGATCATCAGGGCGGCGCCCATCGCCTTGCTGATGAGGTCCTCGATCGACGTGCCGTGGCCGAGCGCCTTCGCCAGCAGGACGCCGGAGAACGCGGCGGGCACCGAGCCCGCGCACAGCCAGCCGACCAGCCGCATGTTGATGGTGCCCTGCCGGTAGTGGACGGCGCTGCCGACGGGCTTCATCACGGCGGCGGCGACCAGGTCGCTGGACACGGCGGCGAGCGGGCTGACCCCGAAGAACGTCACGAGCATCGGCGTCATCAGCGCGCCGCCGCCCATGCCGGTCAGCCCGACGATGATGGCGACGAGGAACGAGCCCAGCGCCATCGTCCAATCGAAGTCCATCGGCATGACCTACCTGCCATATAGGAAAACTCCCGTACACCCTAGAGGACGAGCTCAGATGGGTGTAACCCGGGTGTCGAGGGACAAACGGGGGCAGTTGAGCTATTCGGGACGAACCCAGCCGCCGGCCACCAGCAGGTCGAGAACCCGGCCGACCGCCTCGTCCGGGGCCAGCCGCGAGGTGTCGAGCGTCAGGTCGGCGTCCCCGGGCGCCTCGTAGGGGTCGGAGATGCCGGTGAACTCCGGGATGAGGCCCGCCCGCGCCTTGGCGTACAGGCCCTTGCGGTCGCGGCGCTCGCACTCCTCCAGCGGCGTCGCGACGTGCACCAGGATGAAGTCGCCCACGGCGGACACCATCCGGCGCACCTCGGCGCGGGTCGCCGCGTACGGGGCGATCGGCGCGCAGATCGCGGTGCCGCCGTGCCGGGTGATCTCGGCGGCGACGAACCCGATCCGCCGGATGTTGAGGTCGCGGTCGGCGCGGGAGAACGTCAGGCCCGCCGACAGCATCCGGCGCACGACGTCGCCGTCCAGCAGCGTGACGGTCCGGCCGCCGCGCTCGATCAGCGCGTCGGACAGGCCGCGCGCGACCGTGGACTTGCCGGAGCCCGACAGCCCGGTGAAGAACACCGTGATGCCGCGCGAGCGCTTCGGCGGCCGCGCCAGCGCCAGCTCGGCCGCGACGGCGGGCGGGGTGAACCAGTCGGGGACCGGCTCGCCCGCGTCCAGCAGCTCGTCCAGCCGCCGGGCGGTCAGCTCCGCCTGGACGTGGTCGGGCTCGATGCGCGCGACCGGCCGCCAGACCTCCACGTCGGCGTCGTAGGCCCACGGCTCGGGGACGACCAGCGGGATCGCGGTGCCGTCCAGCTGCGCCTCGGCGAGCAGGTGGGTGGCGCCGTACGCGGCGGCGACGTGCGCGCGCAGCAGGACGTCGCGCTCCTCCTGCGCGGCGCCGGAGCCGCGGACGGGCAGCGGCACCGGGACGATCCGGGCCCCGTCCGGCAGCTCCCGGCGGACGCCGAGCAGCGCGCGGACGAGGGAGTCGTCGTGCGCGCCGCCGAGCAGCGGCAGGACGAGGACCCGCGCGCCGAGCCGCTCGGCGACCTGGCGCAGCTGGCCGAGCTGCTTGCGGTGCAGGGGCTCGCGGGTCGCCACCGCGAGGACGTTCCCGGAAGGCGCGGGGGCCCCGCCGCCCCCGGGGGACTCAGCCGGGACGGCGCCCTCGGCGGGGACGAGCTCGGCGGGGCGGCGGCGCAGGGAGTGGAACGGTCCGTGCGCGGGGGCGCGGAGCGCCTCCAGCGGCCCCGCGAGCCGCCACGCCTGGGTCACCGGGTCCTGCCAGGACTCGGTGACCTCCAGCACGGCGAGCGGCACGCCCTCCGGGTCCTGGAGGACGACCCGCTCGTGCCCGGTCAGCTCCTTCGGGACGGTCAGCGTGACCGGGACCGGCCACGGCGTGCCGTCGGCGAGCCGGCCGCCGGCGGTCACCGCCGCGGTGTCGAAGGAGCCGAGGAACCCGGCCAGCGGAGGGTACGCCCCGGCGAGCAGCAGCTCCAGGTCGGCGAGCTCCACCGGACCGGGGGTCCAGGCGGGCAGGTCGCGCAGCGTGTCGGGAAGGCCGGCTTCGGCGGTCACCGCGATCTCCGATCCCGCCCGGCGGCGGGGAGCCGGGCTCGTCCGTGTCAGTGGGAGTTTCCGCAGGAAAAATACTGCGTCGCCGCCGGCCCGCGCACGCCAGCCCCCGGTCAGATGACCCGCGCGAAACGGTTCTCGGGTTTGCGGATGACCAGCGTCACCTCGCTGTGGTCTGCGGTGAGGCGCCCCCGGGTGGCCGCCGACACGAGCCGGCACAGCAGCGCGGCGAGGCCGGTTCCGGCCCCGAGCGCGTCGACGGCCTGCCGGGACGTGTACTCCTCGGCGATCACCAGGCCGCGCATCACGCAGTACCAGCGCAGGCCGGACCGGGACGCGACCCGGCTGTAGACCGCGGGCGGCGGGCTCGTCCGGACCGTCGGCTCCGGCCGGGACGCGGGACGCGGCGCCGGGGCGGGGACGGGCGGCTCGCGCCGCGGCCCCGGCCCCGGCCCGGCGACCCGCTCGTCCGCCGGGTGGGGGACGCGGGCGTGCGCGCCGCGGGGCCCCCGCCCGGGGCGCGCCCCTCGCCCGGCGCGCGCTCCCCGGCCCGCGCGCGGGCCCCGCCCCGGACGCGGCCGGCCGCGGCGGCGGCCGGACGTGCGCAGCCACCCGGGCAGCCTGCGGTCCAGGAAGCCGAACGCGGTGTCGCGGTCGCGCAGGTGCACCAGCAGCAGCCCGCCGGGCTTCAGCGCGGCGACGAACCGGTCGAGCACCAGCTCGGCGTGCGGCACGCGCTCGATGAGGTACGAGGCGTGCACGATGTCGTAGGCGCGCGGCGGCAGCGGCACCGTGCGCAGGTCGCCGAGGTGCCAGGCGTCGAGGTCGGGCCGCTCGCAGGTATGGGCGCGCAGCTCCGGGGACTCGATGTCGACGCCCGTGACGTGGTGCTCGCGGTCGCCGAGGTCCAGGCCCGTGCCCCAGCCGCAGCCCGCCTCCAGGATGTGGATCCGCTGCAGGGGCTTCTCTAGGGCGTACTGACGGGCGCGTTCTGAGAAGAGATCGCCGTCGTTGACCGGCGGCGTACGCAGATCGGTCACAATCTCGCAGCGTAATCGCACGACTGCGCTCCGTCCGCTATTTGCCCTTTCTTGGTAACCGTCGTGTCGCGGGAGGCGCGTACCCTGGTACGAGGCGCTGGGATCCCGCGGGGATTTCCGGCTTTTCGGGCTGCCCTGCCTCGGGTTTATCGGCGATTGTGCGGGCGAAGATGACGCTTTCTGGACTTGTTGACCTTGCGTGCGAAGACCCCCGTCTGGAGCGCGCCCTCAAGCGGGCGCGGGCCGACCAGGAGGTCGTCGCGCCGGCCGCACTGTGGCCGATCCTCGCCGCCGCGCTGAGCCGCCGGCTCCGCGCGGACGGCGGCGGCGCGGTGCTCGCGGTGACCGCGACCGGCCGCGAGGCCGAGGACCTGACCGCCGCCCTGTCGAGCCTGCTGGACGTCGGCCGGGTCGCGCACTTCCCGGCGTGGGAGACGCTGCCGCACGAGAAGCTGTCGCCGCGCTCGGACACGGTCGGGCAGCGGCTCGCGGTGCTGCGCCGGCTCGTCCACCCCGACGCCGGCGGCCCGCCCACCGGCGAGGAGGCCGAGCGCGGCCTGGCGGGCAAGGGCGGCTCGCTGGACGTCGTCGTGACGCCGGTGCGGGCCGTCCTGCAGCCGATCGTCGCCGGGCTCGCCGACCTGGAGCCGGTGCGGCTCGCCTCCGGCGCGGACGCCGACATGGACGACACCGTCCGGGCCCTGGTGGAGGCCGGCTACCACCGCGTCGACCTGGTGGAGAAGCGCGGCGAGATCGCGGTGCGCGGCGGCATCCTGGACGTGTTCCCGCCGACCGAGGAGCACCCGCTCCGGGTGGAGTTCTGGGGCGACACGGTCGAGGAGATCCGCTACTTCAAGGCCGCCGACCAGCGGTCCCTGGAGGTGGCCCAGGACGGGCTGTGGGCGCCGCCGTGCCGCGAGCTGCCGCTGACGGAGCAGGTGCGCGAGCGCGCGAAGCTGCTCGCCGGAGAGCACCCCGCGCTGGAGGAGATCCTCGGCCGGATCGCGGGCGGCGACACCGTCGAGGGCATGGAGGCGTTCTCGCCCGTCCTCGCCGACCGCATGGAGCTGCTGACCGACCTGCTGCCGGACGGGTCGGCGCTGCTGGTGTGCGAGCCGGAGCGGATCCGCACACGCTCGGTGGAGCTGGTCCGGACGAGCCAGGAGTTCCTGGAGGCGAGCTGGGTCAACGCCGCCGCCGGGGGAGAGGCGCCGATCGACCTGGGCGCGGCCGCGTTCCGCTCGCTGGAGGAGGTGCGCCGGCACAGCACGGAGCTGGGTCTGCCCCGGTGGAGCGTCACGGCGCTGAACCCGCTCACGGCGGGCGAAGCGGGCACAGGGGGGTCGTCCTCCCTGAATGACGCGGGCGACGCGGGCGACGCACTGAACCTGGGCGTGCGGCAGGCGGAGGCGTACCGGGGCGACACGTCCCGCGTCGTCGGCGACCTCAAGGGCTGGGTCGACGGCGGCTGGCGCGTCGTGATGGTCACCGCCGGGCACGGGCCCGCCGAGCGGCTCGTCCAGCTCGTCGGGGAGGAGGGGCTCGGCGCGCGGCTCGCCGACCTCGCCGGGCCGCCCGAGCCGGCGCTGGTCAACGTCGCGACCGGGCTGCTGGAGAACGGGTTCGTCTGGGAGTCGGCCAAGCTCGCGGTGCTGACCGAGACCGACCTGTCCGGGCAGAAGTCGTCCACGAAGGACGCCCGGCGCATGCCGTCCAGGCGGCGCGGCGGCATCGACCCGCTCCAGCTCAGGACCGGCGACTACGTGGTGCACGAGCAGCACGGCGTCGGCCGGTACGTGGAGATGGTCAGCCGGACGGTGCAGGGCGCCACCCGCGAGTACCTGATCCTCGAATACGCCAAGAGCGACCGGCTGTTCGTCCCGACCGACCAGCTGGAGGAGCTGACCCGCTACGTCGGCGGCGAGGCGCCCAGCCTGCACCGGCTCGGCGGCGCCGACTGGCAGAAGGCCAAGTCCCGCGCCCGCAAGGCCGTCAAGCAGATCGCCGGGGAGCTGATCCGGCTCTACTCGGCGCGGATGGCGAGCCCCGGCCACCCGTTCGCGCCCGACACCCCGTGGCAGCGGGAGCTGGAGGACGCGTTCCCCTACAACGAGACGCCCGACCAGCTCGCCGCCATCGACGAGGTCAAGGTCGACATGGAGCGGCCCGTCCCGATGGACCGGCTGATCTGCGGCGACGTCGGCTACGGCAAGACCGAGATCGCGGTGCGCGCGGCGTTCAAGGCCGTCCAGGACGGCAAGCAGGTCGCGCTGCTCGTGCCGACGACGCTGCTCGTCCAGCAGCACATGTCGACGTTCACCGAGCGGTTCGCGGCGTTCCCCGTCGTGGTGAAGCCGATCAGCCGGTTCCAGACCGACGCCGAGATCGCGGAGACGCTGCGCGGGCTGTCCGAGGGCGCCGTGGACGTCATCGTCGGCACCCACCGCATCCTGTCGTCGCAGACCCGGTTCAAGAACCTCGGCCTGGTGATCATCGACGAGGAGCAGCGGTTCGGCGTCGAGCACAAGGAGGAGCTGAAGCGCCTCCGGACGCAGGTCGACGTCCTCGCGATGTCCGCGACGCCGATCCCGCGCACGCTGGAGATGGGCCTCACCGGCATCCGGGAGATGTCGACGATCCTCACCCCGCCGGAGGAGCGGCACCCCGTCCTGACGTTCGTCGGCCCGTACGAGGAGAAGCAGATCGCCGCCGCGGTCCGCCGCGAGCTGCTGCGCGAGGGCCAGGTGTTCTTCGTGCACAACCGGGTCCGCTCGATCAACAAGGTCGCGGCGAACCTGGCGCGGCTCGTCCCGGAGGCGCGGATCGGCATCGCGCACGGGCAGATGAACGAGAACGAGCTCGAGAAGGTCATGGTCGACTTCTGGGAGCGGAACTACGACGTCCTCGTCGCGACCACGATCGTCGAGTCCGGGCTGGACGTGCCCAACGCCAACACCCTCATCGTCGACCGCGCCGACATGTACGGCCTGTCGCAGCTCCACCAGCTGCGCGGGCGCGTCGGACGCGGCCGGGAGCGCGCCTACGCCTACTTCCTCTACCAGCCCGAGCAGCCGCTGACCGAGACGGCGCACGAGCGGCTCGCGACCCTCGCCCAGCACACCGAGATCGGCGCGGGCATGTACGTCGCCATGAAGGACCTGGAGATCCGCGGCGCGGGCAACATCCTCGGCGCGGAGCAGTCCGGGCACGTCGCGGGCGTCGGGTTCGACCTGTACGTCCGGATGGTGGGGGAGGCCGTCCAGGAGCTGAAGAACGGCGGCCGAGCCCGGGCGGAGAGCGTCGAGACCAGGGTGGAGCTGCCCGTCGACGCGCACCTGCCGCACGAGTACGTGCCGGGGGAGCGGCTCCGGCTGGACGCCTACCGCCGCATCGCCGCCATCACGTCCGACGACGAGATCGGCGCCGTGCACGACGAGCTGAAGGACCGCTTCGGCCCGCTGCCCGTCCCGGTGCTGAACCTGCTGGAGGTCGCGCGGTTCCGGGCGAAGGCGCGGAGCGCGGGCCTCACCGACGTCACGCTCCAGGGCGCCTTCGTCAAGTTCACCCCGGTGGACCTGCCCGACTCCAAGCAGGTCAGGCTGCAGCGGCTGTACCCGAAGAGCATCCTGAAGCCGGCGACCGACACCCTGCTCGTGCCGGCGCCGAAGACCGCGGCGATCGGCGGCCGGCCGCTGCGCGACCAGGAGCTGCTGAGGTGGGCGACCGACCTGGTCGAGGCCCTGTTCCTCGAACCCGCGACCGCGTCGGGCAAGCGGTAGCCTGAGCCGATCCCGACTCCGACCCCGATTCAGACCATTCATGACGAGACGAGGAATCCGTGCCTGGTAAGTCCGTGAAGGCGGCGGTGGCGGTCGTGCTGGCGGCCGGCGCGCTGGCCGGCTGCGGCGGCTCCCCGAAGGTCGGCACCGCCGCCCTCGTCGGCGACGACCGCATCACCGTCACCGACCTCAGCCAGACCGTCCGCGACTGGCGCACCCAGTTCCGCGCCGACCCGGCGGCCAACGAGCTGCGCGCGAACGCCGGGGGCGTCGCGCCGCAGCTCGCCGGCGACTCCGAGTCCGATCTGCAGGGCGCGCTCACCCTGCTGATCAACTTCCAGGTCGCCGACAGGGTCGCCCGCAAGGCGGGCGTGACGGTCAGCGGCGGGCAGGTCGACGGCGCGGTCCAGGCGCTGAACCAGCAGGGCGGCGCCGACTCGGTCACGCTGGCGAGCGGACTGCCCCGCGACCGCGCCCGCGACCTGGCCCGGCTCGTCGCGACGCAGATCGCGGTCATGCGGCGGTTCGGCGCGGACATGGACAACCGGCTGAGCCCGGCGACGCAGCAGGCCGGCCGGCAGTGGAACGAGCTGTTCCAGCGCACCGCCGACGGCATGCACATCGAGGTCAACCCGCGCTACGGGACCTACGACCCGGGCAAGTTCGAGGTCGGCCCGATCACCTACCGGCTGTCCAGCCCCGACTCGGGTATCTGAGGCGCATGAGCCTGACACTGCTCGCGACCACCCACCGGGTCGCGCCGGGCCTGCTGACCTGGCGGGCGTGGGACGCGCTCCGGTCGGCCGCCGCCGTCCGGCTCCGCGCCGGGCACCCGCTGCTGCCCGCGCTGCGCGAGGCCGGGGTCGGCGCGGAGACGGTCGAGGAGCCCGACGCGGCGCGGCTGGTGGCCGACGCGCGGTCCGCGGCCCCGGACGGCGGCATCGTGTGGGTGGCCGCGCCCGAGGGCGACGAGGCGCTGATGCGCGAGATCGGGACGCTCGTCGTGGCCGATCCGCTGGACGTCGAGGTCCTGCACGGCTCCTACGACCTGCCGGGCGCGCGGCTGCTCGACCTGGTGTCGGTCATGGACACGCTGCGCCGCGAATGCCCGTGGGACCGCAAGCAGACGCACGTCAGCCTCGTCCCGTACCTGCTGGAGGAGGCGTACGAGGTCCTCGACACGATCGAGTCCGGCGACCTCGGCGCGCTCCGCGAGGAGCTGGGCGACGTGCTGATGCAGGTGGCGTTCCACTCGGTGGTGGCCGCCGAACGCGACGACGAGACGGCGTTCACCATCGACGACGTCGCGGGCGCGATCGTCGAGAAGCTGGTGCGCCGCCATCCGCACGTGTTCGGGGACGTGACCGTGTCCGGCGCCGACGAGGTCAACGCCAACTGGGAGCAGATCAAGGCGGCCGAGCGGGCGGCGAAGAGCGGCGACGAGGCGTCGGCGCTCGACGGCGTCCCGCTGGGGCAGCCGGCGCTGTCGCTGGCCGCGCAGCTCCAGCGCCGCGCCGCGCGGCTGGAGGCCCCGGCCGGCCTCGCCGACGGGCTCGCCGAGGGTCGCGCCTCGGACGCCGGGAGCGACGTGGGGGAAAGGCTTTTCGCGCTCGTCCGGGAGGCGGCGGAGCGGGGCGCCGACCCGGAGGCGGAGTTGCGCGCCGTTTCGCGGGTATTCCGCGATCGTGTCCGAGCGTGGGAACGACGGCGGTAGCTCGCCTGAATCGCGGGGAATCGACCGGAACATCGCCGATGGGGTGGTCCGGCCGCGTACGCACGTTTACTCTAAGCGCGTGCCTGCCGGGGCAGATGGTGAACCAGGGAATCGCGCCGCGAGGGGCGGGCTCCCCGTCCCGCCGCGCCGCCGCCGCGTCCTGACCACGTCCACGAGCCGGGCCGAGAAGGCCCGCGCGCTGCGCGGACTGGGCGCGCTCGGCGGCCTCGCCGGCCTCCTCGTCGCGCTGATGCTGCTGCCCACCGCGTGCACGGCCGGGGTCGGCGCCCGCGACACGGCCCGCTGGTTCGACAGCGAGCCGGTCGACCTGACGACGTCCGGCGTCCCGCAGCGCTCCACGATCCTCGCCGCGGACGGATCGAAGATCGCGACGTTCTTCTACCAGAACCGGGTCGACGTCCCGCTCGCCAAGATCGCGCCGGTGGTGCGGCAGGCGGTGCTCGCCATCGAGGACAGCCGGTTCTACGAGCACGGCGCCATCGACATGCAGGGCACGCTGCGGGCGTTCGCCAGCAACCTCAGCAGCGGGCAGGTGACGCAGGGCGGCTCCGGCATCACCCAGCAGTACGTGAAGAACCTCCTGCTCACCCAGGCCGACAACAACGAGGAGCGGGAGGCGGCCAAGGAGGTCACCGCCGCCCGCAAGATCCGCGAACTGCGGTACGCGGTCGCCGTGGAGGAGAAGTTCGGCAAGGACGAGATCCTGCGCCGCTACCTCAACATCGCCTACTACGGCGACGGCGCCTACGGCGTCGAGGCCGCGTCCCGGCACTACTTCTCCAAGCACGCGTCCGAGCTGAACCTGCCGGAGGCGGCGCTGCTCGCCGGGATCATCCGCTACCCCTACGCCTACGACCCGACCCGGCACCCCGGCGAGGCCCGGCAGCGCCGCGACACCGTCCTGGACCGGATGGCCGAGCTGGGCTGGATCGACCGGGCCAAGGCGGACGCCGCCAGGAGCAGGCCCATCCAGCTGGACGTCGACAACCTCCGGAGCGGCTGCGTCACCAGCAGGTCGGCGTTCTTCTGCGACTACGTCCAGCGCGAGATCCTCACGAACCCGGTGTTCGGCAAGACGCCCAAGGACCGCGAGAAGCTGCTCAAGCGCGGCGGCCTCACGATCCGCACCACCATGGACCCGCGGGCGCAGAAGGCGGCGCAGCGCGCCGTCGACCAGCACGTCCCGCCGAAGAACTCGGCGCACAAGGCCGCCGCCGAGGCGATGGTCGAGCCGGGCACCGGCGAGATCAAGGCCCTGGTCGTCGACCGGCGGCTCGGGCCGGACAAGGAGCGCGGCAAGACCTGGATCAACTTCGCCGCCGACGCCAGCCACGGCTCCAGCATCGGCATGCAGGCCGGGTCGACGTTCAAGGCGTTCACGCTGGCCGCCGCGCTGGACGAGGGCCTGCCGTTCGGCACCCGGCTGATGGCGCCGCGCGAGTTCACCCCCGTCGGCTTCCGCAACTGCGACGGCGCCCGGGTCGGCGACCCCGGCGCGTCCCTGCGCAACGCCGCCGACGGCGAGGGCGGCAAGGAGTTCAGCCTCGTCACCGGCACGCACCACTCGGTCAACACGTTCTTCCTCGCGCTGGAGAAGAAGGTCGGCCTCTGCGACACCGTCAAGATGGCCGAACGGCTCGGGATGCGGCAGGCGAACGGCAAGCCGCTGGAGGAGTACCCGGCCTTCACGCTCGGCTTCAACCCGGTGTCGCCGCTGCGGCTCGCCGCCGCCTACGCGGCGTTCGGCGCGCGCGGCGAGTACTGCCGGCCGACCGCGATCAAGGCGGTCGGGGACGCGTCCGGGCACCGGCTGAAGGTGCCGGGACGCGACTGCGAGCAGGTCATCGACGAGGGCGTGGCGGACGCCGTCAACTACGTCCTGCAAGGCGTCCTCACCAAGGGCACGGCGCAGGGGATGGGCATCGGCCGTCCGGCCGCCGGCAAGACCGGCACCGTCGACGACTTCTCCGCCGCCTGGTTCGCCGGGTACACCCCGGAACTGGCGGCGGCCGTCTGGGTCGGCGACCCGCGCGGCGGCTACCGGTACCCGATGGGGAACCTCTGCATGGACGGCACCTGCTACGGCTCCGTGTTCGGGGCGACGATCCCCGCGCCGATCTGGCAGCAGAGCATGAGCGGCGCGCTGGCGGGCACGGCGGCGTCGTCGTTCCAGCGCCCGCCGTCGCACTACTTCAGCAAGGGGTCCGGCGAGGACCGGGCGAAGGTGCCGGACGTGCGCGGCATGAAGCCCGCCGAGGCCGTCGCCAGGCTCCGGGCCGCGGGCTTCCAGACCGAGGTGGGCGAGCCGGTCGAGTCGCGCCGGTACAAGAAGGGCACGGTCGCCGAGATGAACCCCGGGCCCGGGTCGGCCGAGCCCGGCACGACGATCACGCTGCGCGTCAGCGAGGGCTCGGACGAGCCCGGCGACGGCGGCGGTCCGGGCCCCGGCGGGCCGCCGCGCCCGAGCCCGCCGGTGACCGTCCCGCCGCTGCCCGGCGACCCGGCGCAGCAGGCCCCCGCCTGACGAAGACGGCCGCTCCGACCCCTGCGACCTGCGGATCCGTGTGACGGCCCGGTGATCGGGTAGATCACCTCGGGGGTTGTCGCGGCCCCGTGAAGATCCGATCGGGGGGACGATCGTCATGCGAGCCATCGCCGTGTCCGAGTACGGCGCCACACCGGCGCTGATGAACCTGCCGCGCCCGGAGCCGGGGCCGGGGGAGATCCTTGTCAAGATCGTCGCGGCCGGGCTCAACCCGGTCGACTGGAAGATCGCCGACGGCATGCTCAAGGACTCCGTCGACGTGCCGTTCCCGCTGATCCTCGGGCAGGACGGCGCGGGCGTCGTGGACGAGGTCGGCGCGGACGTGGTCCGGCTGCGGCACGGCGAGCAGGTCTACGGGGGCTTCCTGGACGCCCCGCGCGGCCTCGGCAGCTACGCCGAGTACGCGATCGTCCGCGAGGACGGGCCGGTCGCGCGGATGCCGGAGGGGATGATCTACACGCAGGCGGCGGCGGTGCCGACCGCGAGCACGACCGCGCTCGCCATCGTGGAGGAGGCCCGCGTCGACGCAGGGCAGACCGTCCTCGTCGTGGGCGCCACCGGCGGCGTCGGGCAGAGCGCGGTGCAGCTCGCCGCCCGCACGGGCGCCAAGGTCATCGCGACCGCCCGCGACGACATGGCCGGGACGATGCGCCGCCTCGGCGCGGACGAGACCGTCGACCACTCCAAGGGCGACCTCAACCAGCAGGTGCTCGCCGTCCACACCGACGGGGTCGACGTCGTCCTCGACGCGGTCAGCGACACCACCGCCGCCGAGCACATCGCGCAGCTGCTGCGCCCCGGCGGGACGTACGTCAGCACCACCTGGGCGGTCAACCCGGACGCGATGGAGGCCAGGGAGCTGCGCGGCGTCAACTACGAGGGCAAGCCCTCGGCCGCGCTCCTGGAGCGGCTCTCCGACCTCATCGACGCGGGCGAGCTCCGCGTCCGGGTCGAGCGCGAGGCGCCGCTCGCCGAGGCCGCCGACGCGCTGGCCGCCAACCGGGCGGGCGGCGCGCGCGGCAAGACGGTGCTCCGCGTCTGAGCGCCGCGCGAGGCGAGGACTGCCCGCGCCTCCCGTGGGCATGAAGGGCCGTACCCGACGGGGAGGATGAGATGAACCAGACCGAGGACGAGCGGCGCACCCGGCTCCGCGAGATCGACGAGTCCCTCGACCGGCTCCGCGCCGACCTGCCCGAGCCGTCCGCCGACGCCGGCGACTTCATCGACGCCGGCCAGTACCTCGCGCAGCGCGAGGAGCTGCAGGGCCAGATCGAGCAGCTCGAAGCCGAGCGCGAACGCCTCCGCGACTCCCTCGGCCTCGGCTGAGCCCGCCCCGGGAACACCCGGGAACACCCGGGAACAAAGGCCCCCCGCCCCCGGTTGCGGGTTGTGTCAAGCAACGGAGGGGAGGCGGCGATGACCGCCTACGAGGAGTTCGAGCGCGCGACGCTGTTCTTCGACGCCAAGGACTACGCCGGCGCGGCGCGCCTGCTGGCCCCGATCGCCGCGGAGAACCCCGGCAACCGCTCCGTCGTGGAGCTGCTCGGCCGCGCCTACTTCCACAGCGCGCAGCTCGGCCGCGCGGAGGCGACCCTCCGCGGGCTCGTGGAGCTCGACCCGTGCAACGGCTGGGCCCACGAGGCGCTGGCCCGCACCCTGGAGCGGCGGGGCCGCGCGGACGAGGCGGCCGTGTTCCGCAAGCTCGCCAAGGCGATGGGCGTCGACCCGGCGCCGGGCGTCGAGGTCACCGTCACCGCCGCCGACCTGTACTGACCCCGGTCAGGAGCGGGGCAGGCGGAGGACGAAGCGGGCGCCGTCGCGGCCGTCGATCCGGTCGGTGAGGACGAGCGACCCGCGGTGCGCCTGGGCGATGTCCCGGGAGATGGCGAGCCCGAGGCCGGTGCCGCCCGCGTCGCGGTGCCGGCCCTCGGCCAGCCGGGTGAACCGCTCGAACACCCGCTCGCGGTCCTCCGGCGCGATGCCCGGACCGTCGTCGATCACCTCGACGACGGCGGTCGCGGGCATTTCGGCGCGCAGGATCATCGTGACCTCGGCGGACGCGTGCCGGTCGGCGTTGTCGAGCAGGTTGGTCAGCAGCCGCGCCAGCTCGCTGCGCCCGCCGCGCACCGTCACCGACCCCTCCGACAGGACGGTCACCTGGGTGCGGCGCGGCCGGCGCAGGACCTCCTCGTCCGCCAGCTCGGTCAGGTCCACCGGCTCGCGCGGGAAGCTCCGGTCGGCCTCCAGCCGCGCCAGCGCGAGCAGGTCGTCCACCACCGCCGACAGGCGCTCGATGTTCTCCAGGACCGCCCGCAGCGTCCGCGGCACGTCGCTGTCCTCCGGCGCGGCCAGCGCCAGCTCCACCTCCATCCGCAGTGCGGTGAGCGGGCTGCGCAGCTCGTGCGACACGTCGGAGACGAACGCCCGCTGCCGCGCGACCGCCTGCTCCAGCCGGTCGAGGGTCGCGTTCACGCTCTCGGCGAGCAGCCCCACCTCGTCGCGGCGGCCGGGCACCGGGACGCGGCGCTCCAGGTCCGTGGCGGTGATCTCGTCCAGTTCCCGGCGGATCCCGTCCACCGGCCGCAGCGTCCGGGTCGCCGACAGCCACGTCGCGTAGCCGACGAGGCCGGTGATGAACGGGATGCCGAGCACGAGCAGCAGTGCGGCCACCGGGTGCGGGAGCAGCCCCGGCCGCGGGGCCATCGAGGAGACGATCTTCGCGGACGGCCCGACGCCGACCTGGTAGGCCACGATGAGGAAGCAGTCGCCGCCGGGCGCGTCGACGTCGCAGCTGCGCCCGTCGCGGCGGAGGTCGTCGGCCGTCGGCCGAGCGAAGCGCACCGGGGGGCGGCCCCGCATCCGCGGCGAGGCGGCGATCACCCGCCCGTTCAGGTCCGTCACCTGCAGGAGCTCGTCGTCGGAGGTCACGATCGAACTCCGCAGCCGTCCGGCGTTGATGGCCGTCGCCACCCTGCGCCCGTCCCGGGCCAGACCCCGCACGGTCTCCGCGGTCGCCTGCTGCCTGAGCAGCACCAGCAGGACCCCGCACAGCGTGGTGGACAGCACCAGCGCGACCAGCGTGGCCGTGAGCGTCATCCGGATGCGGATCTCCGGGCGATGCAGGACGGCCCGCCACATCCAGTGGCTCAGTCCCGTGGACGGCCGGCGGAGCCGGACGCGTATGGCGACCTCCCGGGTATGTTCCTGCCTGTTCCCGAGATTCCTTACCTGAACGGGGCAAACGCCACCGTGGCGGACGGGTAAAACCCGGTCATGCCGCGGCCTCGCGGCACCCGCCGGACGCCCTGCGGACGCCCTGCACGGCGAGCCAGTTGGTCGGTGCGGGGGCCGCGCGGATAGGCTCGGTGACCGCACCAGACCATCCGCATCCTCTGGGGGTTCCCCGTGTCGTCGATCGAGGCCGTACTCGCCCGGGAGATCCTTGACTCCCGCGGCAATCCGACCGTCGAGGTCGAGGTCCTGCTCGCCGATGGGACCGAGGCGCACGCCGCCGTGCCGAGCGGCGCCTCCACCGGCCAGTTCGAGGCCGTTGAGCTGAGGGACGGCGGTGAGCGCTACGGCGGCAAGGGCGTCCGCAACGCCGTGAAGGCCGTCAACGAGAGCATCGACGAGAAGCTCGTCGGCTACCCGGCGTCCGACCAGCGGCTGATCGACCAGCTCCTGGTCGACCTGGACGGCACCCCGGCCAAGTCCGCGCTCGGCGCCAACGCGATCCTGGGCGTCAGCCTGGCCGTCGCCAAGGCCGCCGCCGACTCCGCCGGCCTGCCGCTGTTCCGCTATGTGGGCGGCCCGAACGCGCACCTGCTGCCCGTCCCGATGATGAACATCCTGAACGGCGGCGCGCACGCCGACAGCAACGTCGACATCCAGGAGTTCATGATCGCGCCGATCGGCGCGGCCACCTTCGCCGAGGCGCTGCGCTGGGGCGCCGAGACCTACCACGCGCTGAAGTCGGTGCTGAAGTCCAAGGGCCTGAACACCGGCCTCGGCGACGAGGGCGGCTTCGCCCCCGACCTGCCGAGCAACCGGGACGCGCTCGACCTGATCGTGGAGGCGATCCGCAAGGCCGGCTTCACCCCCGGCCGCGACATCGCGCTCGCCCTGGACGTCGCCGCCACCGAGTTCCACGCCGACGGCCAGTACGCGTTCGAGGGCACCAAGCGGTCCGCGGACGACATGGCGGCCTACTACGGCGAGCTGCTCAGCGCCTACCCGCTGGTCTCCATCGAGGACCCCCTCGACGAAGAGGACTGGGCCGGCTGGGAGGGCCTCACCGCCGCCGTCGGCGACCGCGTCCAGATCGTCGGCGACGACCTGTTCGTCACCAACCCCGAGCGGCTCGGCCGCGGCATCGCGTCCGGCGCCGCGAACGCGCTGCTGGTCAAGGTCAACCAGATCGGCACGCTCAGCGAGACCCTCGACGCCGTCTCGCTCGCGCAGACCAGCGGCTACAAGTGCATGATGAGCCACCGGTCCGGCGAGACCGAGGACACCACGATCGCCGACCTGGCCGTCGCGACGAACTGCGGCCAGATCAAGACCGGCGCCCCGGCCCGCAGCGACCGCGTCGCCAAGTACAACCAGCTGCTGCGCATCGAGGAACTGCTGGACGACGCCGCGCGCTACGCCGGCGCCGCCGCGTTCCCGCGCTTCGACGCGCGGGGTTGAGCAGCGGCCGGTGACCCGGCGGGCGGGACGGCCGCGTCCCGCCGCCGGGTCCCGGGCGGCCGAGCCGGAGGCAGGGGACGGTATGGCGCAACGCGACGACCGCGACGACCGCGACGACGATGACGGCGACGACCTCGGCGCGCACGACCGCGAATCCGCGGGGCGCCGCGGCAATCCGGCGCTGACCAGCCGCGCCGCCATCCTCGCGGTGGTGGTGTGCGCGATCGCGCTGAGCCTCGCCTACCCCGTCCGGGAGTACATCGCCCAGCGCAAGGAGATCGCCGACCTGCGGCACAAGGAGGCCGCGGCCCGCGGGCAGGTCGAGGAACTCGCCCAGCGCAAGCAACAATTGGGTGATAAGTCGTACATTGAGCGTGAGGCGACGCGACGGCTTCATTACTGCCGTCCTGACGTAAAGTGCTACATCGTGCTGGACGGAACCGGGGCCGAGGGCCGGCAGGCGCGCCGGGGCGGGCCGCCGAGCAGGCCGCCGTGGTACGAGACCCTGTGGCGGTCGGTGGAGGCCGCCGACCGGCCGCGCTGATTCGCGGGTGGGGACAGATGATCGAAGCAGGTGACACGGCCGCCGTCGCGGCCCAGCTCGGACGGGAGCCGCGCGGTGTGCGCGCGGTGGCGAGCCGCTGCCCGTGCGGGCTGCCCGCGGTGATCGAGACCGCGCCGCGGCTCCCCGACGGGACGCCGTTCCCCACGCTGTTCTACCTGACGTGCCCGAAGGCCGCCTCGGCCATCGGGACGCTGGAGGGCAGCGGCGTCATGCGCGACATGCAGGCCAGGCTCGCCGGCGACGCGTCCCTCAGGGACGAGTACGCCGCAGCCCACGACGACTACCTCCGCCGCCGCGACGACGCCGCCCGCGAGGACGGCGTCGAACCGCTGCCCGCCGGCACGCAGAGCGCCGGCGGCATGCCCGAGCGCGTCAAGTGCCTGCACGCCCTGATCGCGCACGAGCTGGCGGTGCCCGGCGCGAACCCGTTCGGCCGCGAGGGCCTGGAGGCGCTGCCCGAATGGTGGCGGTCCGGGCCCTGCGTCCAGCCTGAGGGCGTCCAGCCTGAGGGCGTCCAGATCGAGCGGGCCCGGGTGGATCACCGGGCCGAACCGGGGGAGAGCGAGTGACGCGGGTCGCGGCCGTCGACTGCGGGACGAACTCGGTCCGCCTGCTGATCGCCGACATCGTGCCCGGCGAGGGCGGCGGGCGGCTGACCGACGTCGAGCGCCGGATGGAGATCGTCCGGCTGGGCGAGGGCGTCGACGAGACCGGGCGGCTCTCGCCCGCCGCGCTGGCGCGGACCTTCACCGCGATGCGCGGCTACGCCGAGCTGATCGAGCGGCACGGCGCCGGCACCGGGCACGGCCCGATCAAGACCCGGGTGGTGGCGACCAGCGCGACCCGCGACGCCGCCAACCGGTCCGACTTCGTCAGCGGCGTCCTCGACATCTTCGGCGTCGTCCCCGAGGTGATCAGCGGGGACGAGGAGGCCGAGCTGTCGTTCCTCGGCGCCACCCGCGAGCTGGCCGAGCTGCGGCCCGCCCGCCCCTACCTGGTGGTCGACATCGGCGGCGGCTCCACCGAGTTCGTGCTCGGCAGCTCCACCGCCGGCGCGTCCCGCTCGATCGACATCGGCTGCGTGCGGATGACCGAGCGGCACCTGAAGGACGACCCGCCCTCCCCGCAGCAGATCTCCGGCGCCGCCGCCGACATCGACACCGCGCTCGACGCCGTCCGGGAACGGGTCCCGGTCGACGAGGCGCGCACGCTCGTCGGCCTCGCCGGGTCGGTCACCACGGTCGCCGGGATCGCGCTCGACCTGCCGGAGTACGACGCGTCCCGCATCCACCTGTCGCGCATCACCGCCACCCAGGTGCACGAGGTCACGCGGCGGCTGCTGCACGCCACCCGCGCCGAGCGGGCCGAGATCGGCGTCATGCACCCCGGCCGCGTCGACGTGATCGGCGCGGGCGCGCTCATCCTGGACCGCATCATGCGGGAGTACGGGTTCGGCGCCGTCGTCGTCAGCGAGCACGACATCCTGGACGGCATCGCCTGGTCGCTGCTCTGAGCCCGGCGCGGGCGCTCAGCGTTTGAGCCGCGCCAGCAACGCGGGGATCAGCACCGCGTTCGGGTTCTGCTGCGGGACGTACAGGATCGGCGCGCTGCTGCTGGCCTGCTGGATCCAGACCCGGCCCCGGTCGACGGTCGCGCCGGAGATCGACGACCAGCTCAGCGACACCCGGTTGCCGCGCACCCCGCCCGGATGGACGGTCAGCCCCTGCGCCACGTCGACCGAGTCGCCGGCCCGGACGCGTCCGGCCAGCTCGGCGACCAGCCGCGGCTCCGCGTGCTCCTGGCAGAGCTGGATCAGCCGCCCCCAGACGTGCTCGGGGTCGGGGTCCCGGCCCGGGACGGCGTCCGGCTCGATCACCACCTCGACGCGCGGGCCGCCGCGGAACGGGAACCGGCCCGCCTGGAAGATCCACTGCGTGCCGGGGCGGTGGCCGGAACCGGCCGGGCGGTCGGCCGCCCAGTACGCCACCCACTCCACCCTCGGCCAGGTGAGCGACGCGTCCGCGTAGGCGAGGCCCTGGTCGTCGGCGTACAGGTGCAGGCCGCGCAGGGTGACGTCCAGCCCCTGGACGTCCGGGGCGCGGTCCCAGGAGGGGCGCTGCGCGTGCGGGGCGGCGCGGGCGGCGCCGGCCTCCTCGCGGACCGGCGCCCTCTCCTGCCGCGGCGGGGGCAGCCGGGGCGGCCGGTCGGGCTCGGGGTTGAGGCGCTCGGTCCAGGTCCGGCCGTCCCACCAGCGCAGGCTCCCGGTGCCGTAGGGGTCGGGGTACCAGCCCGGTTGCGACACTCCTGCCTCCCGCTGGGCACGATGGCGACGCCGGACACCCGCCTCCCCGACCGGCGAACGCATCGTACCGACCAGGCCCGTCCCGCACCCGGCATGGGCGGAACCCGGCCACCGCCGGGCGAGACGGCGCGGCGTGGGACGATCGATGGTATGCCGACCGCCAACGCCCCGTTCGTGCCGCCCGGATCCGGGTGGCCGGAGGATCCCGCGACGCCGGGCACCCCCGTCGCCCACGGCACCGGCGAGGTCGTCGAGCTGGCCGCCGAAGCGCCCGGTCTGGACGAGCTGTGCGCCCGCCAGTCGGTGTGCCGCGCCTGCGACCGGCTCGTGGCGTGGCGGGAGAAGGTCGCCGTCCAGCGGCGCCGCGCGTTCGCCGGCGAGGAGTACTGGGGCCGCCCCATCGCCGGGTGGGGCGACCCCGAGCCGCGCATCCTGATCATCGGGCTGGCCCCGGCGGCGCACGGCGGCAACCGCACCGGGCGCATCTTCACCGGCGACCGGTCGGGCGACTGGCTGTTCGCGTCCCTGTACCGGGTGGGGCTCGCGGCGCAGCCGACCAGCGTCCGCGCGGGCGACGGGCAGCGGCTCATCGGCGCGCGGATGGCGGCGACCGTCCGCTGCGCGCCGCCCGACAACAAGCCGACGCCGCTGGAGCGGACGACGTGCCTGCCGTGGCTGGCCCGCGAGGTCGAGATGGTGGCGCCGAGCGTCCGCTGCGTCCTGTGCCTCGGCGGGTTCGCGTGGCAGGGCGTGTGGCCGGCGCTCAAGCAGGCGGGGTACGGGGTGCCGCGGCCGCGGCCGAAGTTCGGCCACGGCGCGGAGGCGGAGCTGGCGCCGCCGCCCTCGGTGGCCCGGCGCGACCCCGTGCTGCTGCTGGGCTGCTACCACCCGAGCCAGCAGAACACCTTCACCGGCCGGGTCACCGAGGAGATGCTGGACGCCGTCCTCACCCGCGCCCGCGACTACCGCTAGCGAGGCTCCGGGTTCGTCGTGAGGGGCTGGAGGCGGATCCGGCCGTGCTGGCAGACCGCCCCGTACGTCCAGTTCGCGGTGATCTGCTCTGTGTCGTTGGGCGCGATCACCTTCAGCGCGGACGGCTCGGGCTCGCAGCCCGCGTCGTCCGGCTCGTCCCCGGCGGGCACGACCGCCCAGTGCAGCCGCTCGTAGGCGCGGCCGCCGTTGCCGACCGTGATCGTGCGCGCGGCGCCCTCGCGGACGACCTTCGTCGGGACCGTCCCGTCCGCGCCGGACAGCTGGAGCCCCGACCAGCCGCCCGTCGTGCAGTTCTTGCCCGACCTGTTCGTCAGGACGAGCGTCGCGTAGCGGTTCCCCGCCGCGGTGCCGAGGTCGGTGAGCGACGCGCCGAGCATGCCGCTGGTGCAGTGCGGGCTCCCCGCCGCGGCACCGGGCGCGCCGGGCGCGCCGGGCGAACCGGGCGAACCGGTCCCCGGGGCCGTGGCTGTGGCCGTGGCCGTGGCGGACGTCCCTGACGAAGCCGGACCCGCCGTCGCACCCCCGCTGGACGACGCGCTGCCCGCGTCAGGGCTGGACCCGCATCCGGCGAGCGCTCCGGTGACGGCGGCGGCGACGACAATCCCCCAGATCAGTCGCGGCATCGTGCCCACCCCCCGGTGAACGAGAGCGACGGCAGGTCAGGGCCTTGGCCAAGCGGCCGCGGGCGTGGTGACCGGCCCCCGTCCCGGTCCGCCGTCCGCGGCCGCTTGGCGCCCCCGTCCGGCCCTGATCCCGCCGTCCTCTTTCTGGTGATACATCCGGTGAGATGCCGGAAGGGGCCATGAAGTTCGCATGCCGGGCGTACGGGTATCGCTCCGGACATGCCTTCTACATCGGTTCGGACGAGCGGCCCTCCGGGCACCTCGGCGCGCGGCGGGGGATCGGCGAAGCAGATCGTGATCGTCGGCGGGGGGTACGTCGGCATGTACACGGCCCTGCGCCTGCAGCGCAGGCTCCGCCGCGAGCTGCGCCGGGGCGAGGTGGTCGTCACCGTCGTCGACCCCCAGTCCTACATGACCTACCAGCCGTTCCTCCCCGAGGCGGCCGCGGGGAACCTGGAGCCGCGGCACGTGGTCGCGCCGCTGCGCAAGGTCCTCGGACGCTGCCGGATCGTCAACGGGTTCGTGACCCGGATCGACCACGCGTCCAAGCGGATCACCGTCTGCCCTGCCGGGACGCGGACCGACGGCGTCGCCGCGCGCGACGTCGGCTACGACATGCTCGTCGTCGCGGCCGGCTCCATCTCGCGGACGCTGCCCATCCCCGGGCTCGCCGAAAGCGGGATCGGCTTCAAGACCGTCGAAGAGGCGATCTTCCTGCGCAACCACGTCCTCCACCAGCTCGACATCGCCGCCGCCAACCCGGACGACGAGCACGTCAGAAGGCGCGCGCTGACGTTCGTGTTCGTCGGGGCCGGGTTCGCGGGAGTCGAGGCCATGGCCGAACTGGAGGACATGGCGCGGGACGCGTGCAAGTGGTACCCGACGATCGACCCGCGCGAGATGCGCTGGATGATGGTGGAGGCGACCGACCGCATCCTGCCCGAGGTGGGCCCGGAGATGGGCCGCTGGACCGCCGACGCGCTGGGCCGCCGCGGCATCGAGATCAAGATGAAGACGCTGCTGAAGTCCGCCGAGAAACGGCACATCGTGCTGAGCGACGGCGAGGAGTTCGACGCAGGCACCCTCGTCTGGACCGCCGGCGTGAAACCGCACCCCCTCCTCAAGGACACCGACCTGCCGCTGGACGACAAGGGACGCCTCAAGGCGACCCCCGAACTGACCGTCGAAGGGCTGGAGCACGTGTACACGGCCGGCGACAACGCCGCCGTCCCCGACCTCAGCGGAAAGGGCGAGTTCACCGCGCCCAACGCCCAGCACGCCGTCCGGCAGGCCAAGCGGCTCGGCGACAACATCGCCGCGGACGTGCACGGCAAGCCGCGAAAGCCGTACAAGCACGCCTATGTCGGTTCCGTCGCGAGCCTCGGCCTCCACAAGGGCGTCGCCAACGTCTACGGAGTGCAGTTGCGCGGCCTCCCCGCCTGGTTCATGCACCGCACCTACCACCTGTCGCGGATGCCGACCGTCAACCGCAAGTTCCGTATCACCATGGATTGGACACTCGCGTTCTTCTTCCGGCGGGAAATCGTCTCCCTGGCCGAGCTGGAACGGCCGCGCCAGGAATTCGAACTCGCCGCAGGGCGCACCCAGGAGAACGTGTCGGCCTGACTCCGTCCACCGAGGTGAGAGCGGGTCGGGCACGTCCACGCGGGCCTGTCCGGCGGGACCGTGGCGCTTCTTGACTGGCGCTGTCGAACTGGCCGGACCCGGCCGTCTCCCCCAACCCCGTGAAAGGACGCGCCGTTCTCAGCCCCTGACTCGATATGATGACGCCGCCCCTGTAGCCCAATGGCAGAGGCAGGCTCCCTAAAAGAGCCATCGTGTCGGTTCGAGTCCGACCAGGGGCACGCGCCGGGCCACCATGCTCGTTGATCTCCGATCAACTCGCGGGTGGCCCGCATTGTTTACCCAGGGGGCCGACCCCCTGGAACCCCCGAGGGCGGGCCACCATGCTCGTTGATCTCCGATCAACTCGCGGGTGGCCCGCATTGTTTACCCAGGGGGCCGACCCCCTGGAACCCCCGAGGGCGGGCCACCATGCTCGTTGATCTCCGATCAACTCGCGGGTGGCCCGCATTGTTTACCCAGGGGGCCGACCCCCTGGAACCCCCGAGGGCGGGCCACCATGCTCGTTGATCTCCGATCAACTCGCGGGTGGCCCGCATTGTTTACCCAGGGGGCCGACCCCCTGGAACCCCCGAGGGCGGGCCACCATGCTCGTTGATCTCCGATCAACTCGCGGGTGGCCCGCATTGTTTACCCAGGGGGCCGACCCCCTGGAACCCCCGAGGGCGGGCCACCATGCTCGTTGATCTCCGATCAACTCGCGGG
>NZ_JBGNUS010000008.1:0-343725 GCF_041951365.1 Actinomadura sp. GTD37 | reverse complement strand
CACCCGCCCCGAACCACCCCCCACCCGCAGGACGCCATTCCACCGCAGCCCACAAACCCCGGCCTCGCAGACTCCCCGCAGCACCGCACATGAGCCTCCCCAGGCAGCACCGCACATGAGCGCCCCTCCGGCCACACCCAGGTGTGGAAAGTGCTCTTGCTGGGGGGCAAGTGATCAGTTGGTGAAGCACCCACGTTCTCGGGGGGAGAACCACACGTCATGTCCGTGATCAGTGGCGCGGGATGGCTGTTACGGCGGTGTTCGTGCGGACTATGGCTATGTCTCCTTCCTGGTCGGTGCGGTGGATTCGGGTGCCGAGGCCGCGCAGGAGGGCGAGGGTGGTGTGGGACGGGTGGCCGTAGTCGTTGTGCTCGCCCACCGAGATGAGGGCGATGGACGCGTGGGCGGCGGCCAGGAAGCGGGGGTCCTGGCTGCGGGAGCCGTGGTGCGGGACCTTCAGGACCTGGACGTGGGGGACGGTCGCTTCCAGCACTCGCTGGGCCTCCGTTTCGACGTCGCCTGCCAGGAGTGCGCTGAAGCCCGGCTTGCGGGCGATGAGGACGATGCTCGCGTTGTTGATCGTGGTGCCGTCGTCCTTCGGGGAGAGGAGGCGGGTGGTGCTGGGAGGGGCCAGGATCGAGAGCGTCAGGTCGCCCACACGCCATTGTTGGCCTGGTTCGGCGTGGCGGGTTCGGAGGCCGGAGGTGTAGCGGGCCTCGCGGCCCGAGGTGAGGGGCGTCGTCAGGACCTCGTGGACCGCGCGGTGGCGGCGGACGCCGGACGTGCCGTTGATGTGGTCGGCGTGCGGGTGGGTGAAGACGAGGAGCGGGACGTCCTTCACTCCGAGGCGCCGGAGGCACTGGTCGACCGGGGCGGGGTCAGGGCCGGTGTCCACGACGACGGCCTGGCCTGGGCCGGCGGCGAGGACCAGGGCGTCGCCCTGGCCCACGTCGCAGGCGACCATCTGCCAGCCGGGCGGCGGCCAGCCGGGGGCCATGGCGCGCATGGCGACGACCGCGACCAGCACGCCGGTCATGGCCGCGGCGGCGATCAGGCGGAGGCGGCCGCTGCGCAGGATCAGGACGGCCACCGCGCCGGCCGCCAGGAGGGTCGCGGCGCCGAGGCCGCCGCCGATCCAGGGGACGGTCGCGTACGGCAGCGCGGCGGCGGTGCGGGCGACCCAGATGATCCAGCCGACGGCGAGGCCGGCGGGCCGGACGATCAGCCGGGCGAGGGGCACCGAGACGAGGGCGGTCACGGCGCCGAGCACGCCGAGGAGGGTGGCCGGGGCGACGGCGGGGGCGGCCAGCAGGTTCGCGAAGACGGACACGACGCCCACTTCGCCGGAGAGCATCACCAGGACCGGGGCCACGGCGACCTCGGCGGCGGCCGAGACGGCGAGCGCGTCGGCGAGGGGGCCGGGGAGCCGGCGGGCGAGCCTTTCGCGCCAGGACGGCGCCAGGACCAGCAGCCCTGCCGTCGCGAGGACCGAGAGGGCGAACCCGTACGAGCGGGCGAGTTCCGGGTCGATCAGGACGAGGAGCAGGACCGCGGCGGCGAGCGCGGGAAGCCCCTGGCGTTCCCGGCCGGTGAACAGCGCGAGGATGCCGATCACGCCCATGACCGCCGCCCGCAGGACGCTCGGTTCCGGTCGCGCGACGATGACGAACGCCAGTACCGCGAGGACGGCGACGGGCGGGGCGCGGCGGCGGCCGAGGCCGGCGAGGCGGCACAGCCCGAGGACCGCGCCGACGACGATCGCGAGGTTCGCGCCGGAGACCACCAGGAGGTGGGTGAGCCCGGCGGTCCGGAAGTCCGCCGCGAGGGCGGGATCGAGGCGGGAGGTGTCGCCGACGACCATGCCGGGCAGTACTCCGCGCCGGTCGGGCGGGAGCCGGTCCACCGCCGCCCGCAGGCGCCCGCGCATGTGCTCGGCCGCGCGCTGCGGCGCGGACGGCGGCCCGAGCACGGTGGGCGGGCCCCGGACGATCACGACCGCGGACAGCAGGCCCGCGCCCTTGGGCGGCACGAACCGGCCGCGCAGCCGCACCCGCTGGCTGGGGACGAGGCGCAGCCAGCGGGGGTCGCCCGCGATGAGCAGCACTGGGACGCGAACCTTCGTCAGCCGCACCGCCTCTGCCCGGGCGCGGACGATGACGGTGCGCCGGCCGTTCCCCGGTTTCGCCTGCGGGTCCCCGGTCACCACCGCCTCGGCCGTCGCGTACCGCCCGGCACGTGCGAGGTCGTGGACCGGCCCGTCCTCCACCGCGGACGTCCGGAGGGCCACCCCGCACGCCGACGCCGCAGCGCACACCAGCACGGCCCCCGCGGCGACCCGCCGCCCACCCGCCGCATCGGCGCCCCGGCGCCGCCCGTCCGGTCCCCCACTGGAATTCGCCCTGCCCCGTCGGCCCGGGCGGCTGGTCAGCAGGTAGACGGACGTCAGGGCTGCGGTGGCGGCCAGCGCGTAGGTGAGTTCCGGAGGGAGGCCGAGGGTTGCGGCGGCGGCCAGCCAGGTGGCCAGGGCGGGCGCCAGCAGGCGGATGTCGTGGGTCGTCCGGGTCGCTCCAAGGGGACTCCCCTCCTGGCGGGGAAGCGAGCGGAGCCCCGCGGGAACGGAGTCGGTGCCAGGTCTCAACAGGGGTCCTCCCGGACGGGACGGTCGGCGGGGAAGCGGGACGGTCCCGCCGGTGACGGCAGGGAACCGGGCGAGGGGGTCAGACGCGGACCATGGGTTTCAGGTCGGTGAAGCGGCTGGGGCCGATGCCGCTGACCTCCTGGAGTTGCTCCACCGAGCGGAAGCCGCCGTGCTCGGTGCGGTAGGCGACGATGCGCTGCGCGAGGACGGGGCCGACGCCGGGAAGGTCGTCCAGCTGGTCGGAGGTGGCGGCGTTGAGGTCGAGCGGCATGCCGGGCGCCCCGGAGGCGGCGGGAGGCGCGGCTGCACCCGGCGGCGGTGCGGGTGCGGGGATGCCGACCGGGATCTGCTCGCCGTCCACGACCTTGCGGGCGAGGTTGAGCGTGCCCGTCTCGGCGCCGGCGCGGACGCCGCCGGCGGCCTTGACGGCCTCGGCGACCCGCGAGCCGGACGGCAGCGTGATCACGCCGGGGCGCCGCACCTTGCCGAGGACGTGCACGACCACCGAGGAGCCCGCCGCCGGGCTCGCGGGGACGGCGGGCCGCGTGCCGGTGAGCGCGGCGCTCGCCATCGGCGCCGCGGACGCGGCCGGCGCCGCGGGGCGCGGGCGTGCGAGCCACAGGTAGCCGGCCGCGACCAGGGCGGCGACCACGCCGATGAGGACGAGGGTCCGGACGTGGGACCGTTCGGGCGTCGCCCGTAAACGGGCGGACGGCGGTGCGTCGGGTGAAGGTGGAGGGGCGGGCGGCCTCACCCTCCCGATGAGGGAGTTCAGCCGGTCCTGCGCGTCGGGTCTCATAGCGTCCGACGCTAAGGAGCCGGGCCGGCCGGCCGCACCGGGTCCGGAGATTGTGGATAACTCTCGGTCAGAGTTGGGGGGCCACCACCACGCCGAGCATGCCGGGGCCGACGTGGGCGCCGATGACCGGGCCCACCTCGCCGACGTAGACGTCCTCGGCGTGCGGGACGCGGTCGCGGAGCCGGGCGGCGAGGGTCTCGGCGCGGGCCGGGGCGAAGAGGTGCTGGACGCCCAGGTCGACCCTGCGGTCGCCGGCCTCGGCGACGGCGAGCTCCTCCAGCCGGGCGAGCGCGCGCGAGGAGGTGCGGACCTTCTCGATCGGCGCGATCCGCCCGTCCGCGATGTCCAGGAGGGGCTTCACCATGAGAGCCGAGCCGAGGAGGTTGGCCGCGGCGCCGATCCGCCCGCCGCGCCGCAGGTGCTCCAGGGTGTCGACGTAGATGAGGGAGCGGGTGAGTTCGGCGCGGCGGACGGCGGCGGAGGCGGCCGATTCCGCGGTGCCGCCCGACAGGGCGGTGGCCGCCGCGGAGAGGGCGGCGAAGCCGAGTCCCATCCCGATGGTCCCGCTGTCGACGACGGTCACGGGGACGGGCGCGTCCCGGGACGCGAGCCGCGCGGCCTCCACCGTCCCGGACAGGGCCGCCGACAGGTGCACCGAGACGATGTGCCGGGCGCCGGACGAGGCGGCGGCCTCGTAGACGTCCGCGAAGCGTTCCGGCGCCGGACGCGACGTCGTGATGGGGTGCCATTCCCTCAGCGCCTGCGCGGCCTCCGCGGTGCTGATGTCGCACTCGTCGCGGGTGGCGCCGCCGACGGCGATCTGCAGCGGGACGACGGTGAGCCCGTGCCGCTCGGCGAGCCCCGGCGGGAGGTAGGCGGTGGAATCCGTGACGACCGCGACCGCACTGCCCATGGCAGGGACATTACCCGCCGCCGGGACACCGCGTCAGGGCTGGACGGGTACGCCGCCGCGCCAGATGCGGAGCGCCCGCAGCCCGAAGGCCCACGCGAAGGCGCCCTCGTGGTCGGCGTCCCACAGCACGATGTCGGCGAGCATGCCGGGGGCGAGGGAGCCGCGGTCGCCGACCCGCAGCGCGGCGGCGCCGCCGAGGGTGGCGGCGCGCAGGGCCTCGGTCACGCTCAGGCCGAACATGGCGACGGACAGCCCGATGACGAGCGGCATCGACGTGATGCCGCACTGCCCGGGGTTGTGGTCGGTGCCGAGGGCGACGGTGACGCCGCGGTCGAGCATCTGCCGCACGGGAGCGGGCGCGCGGCTGCTGTTGAGGGAGCTGCCCGGGCAGACGGTGGCGGTGACGCCGGCGTGGGCGAGGGCCTTGATGTCGTCGTCGTTGGCCTGGGTGAGCAGGTCGGCGGACGCGCAGCCGACCTCGGCCGCGACCTGCGCGGCGCCGATGCGCTCGTTGGCGCAGGCGTGCATGCGCGCCTTCAGCCCGGCGCGTTTGCCGGTCAGCAGCAGGGCGCGCGCCTCCTCGGCGGTGAAGTGGCCCTCGTCGCAGTAGACGTCGATGGAGTCGGCGCCGGCCACGGCGGCGTCGCCGGCCCACAGCCGGACGGCCTCGATGTAGTCGCGGCGGCGGCCGAAGAACTCCGGCGGGAGGATGTGCGCGGCGAGGAACGTCGCGTGGATGCGCGGCATGGACGGCTCGCCCTCCAGCGACCGCAGCATCCGGATGTCGGCGAGTTCGCCGTCGCGGGTGAGGTGGTAGCCGGTCTTGGCCTCGACGGTGGTGGTGCCGGCGAGGATCCACTGGCGGAGCCGCTCGCGGACGCCGTTGCACAGCGTCCAGGGGTCGGTGCCCCGGGTGACGGTCACGGTGGAGTTCACGCCGCCGCCCGCCGCGGCGATGGCGGAGTGGGACGACCCGCTGGTGCGCATGGCGAGCTCGGCCCAGCGGTTGCCCGCGTAGACCGGGTGCGAGTGCGCGTCGATGAGCCCCGGCGTGACGAGGCCGCCGCCGAGGTTCTCGACGTGGTCGACGTCGACGATGTCGTCGATGATGCCGGGGACGCTCTGCGGGAGGTCGGACGCGGGCCCGGCCCAGACGATCCGGTCGTCGTGGATGAGCACCGCGGCGTTGCTGCAGACGTCGGTGCCCGTCCAGAGCCTGCCGATGTTCGTCAACAGCCGTACCGTCATAGGGTCACCGACCTGGATGGAGCCGTGCGCCCTTCGGCGCGGTACCGGGTGCCGGATGGCGCTGGAGCGGGCCGCCCGCCCTCGTGCCGGTGTTCGGACCTGCCATGGCCACCTGCTCTCGATCCGAAACACCGGCTGGGTGCCGGCGACTCACCAACGGAGGGTCGGGTGGCCGGAGGACCACCACTGGCAACGAGACCGGAGATATCGGTTTCGTCACGGTAGTGCACCGGAGGGCCCTCCGACAACCTCTGCTGGCACCGCGTCGCAGCGCGCCGCACTTCATCGGCAGCCGTCGTCCCGCCCCTGGCTCTAATGACCGTACGGATTTCAACCGAACCGTCAAGCGGAATGGACAAGCTGTCACCGTTCGGCGACCAGGATGATTCTTGAGCCGGTCCCAGACCGCCCTGAAACGGCCTCCGAACCGGGCCCCGAGACCGCCGGGCCCGCGCGGGGCCCGGCGGCGCCGGGTTCAGGCCGTCGGTGCGACGGTCTCGTACTGGGCGAGTTCGCCCGCGAGGCCCGCCGGCACGCGCGCGTGCAGGACGGTGCCCTCGGCGACGTGCTCCTGCTTGAGCACCTCGCCGCGATCGTGCATCTGAGCGACGAGGTCGCCGCGCTCGTACGGCACCAGGACGTGGAGTTCGCTCTCCAGCCCCGGCAGGTCGGCCTCGATGGCGGCGCGCAGCGCGTCCATGCCGAACCCGGTGCGGGCGGACACGACGACGTTGTGCGGCTCGCGGCGCTGCAGCCGCGCGATCGCGAGATCGTCGGCGGCGTCGGCCTTGTTGATCACGATGATCTCGGGGATCGCCTCGGCGTCGATCTCGCGCAGCACCTCGCGGACGGCGTCGATCTGCGCCTCGGGGTCCGGGTCGGAGCCGTCCACGACGTGCAGGATCAGCCCGGCGTCGGTGACCTCCTCCAGCGTCGACCGGAACGCCTCGACGAGCTGGTGCGGCAGGTGCCGGACGAACCCGACCGTGTCGGCCAGGGTGTAGCCGCGGCCGCCGGGCGTCTCGGCGCGCCGGACGGTCGGGTCGAGCGTGGCGAACAGCGCGTCCTCCACCAGGACCCCGGCGCCGGTGAGCCGGTTGAGCAGGGACGACTTGCCCGCGTTGGTGTAGCCGGCGATGGCGACGGCGGGCACCGCGTTGCGGCGCCGCTCGCCGCGCTTGGTGTCGCGCGCCTTGGACATCTCGGCGATCTGCCGGCGCAGCTTGGCCATCCGGGTGCGGATCCGCCGCCGGTCCAGCTCGATCTTGGTCTCGCCGGGGCCGCGACCGCCGATGCCGACGCCGCCCGCGGCGCGCCCGCCGACCTGCCGGGACAGGTTGCCGCCCCAGCCGCGCAGTCGCGGCAGCAGGTAGCTGAGCTGCGCGAGCTCGACCTGCGCCTTGCCCTCGCGGCTCTTGGCGTGCTGGGCGAAGATGTCGAGGATCAGCGCGGTCCGGTCGATGACCTTGACCTGGACGGTCTCCTCCAGGTGCCGCAGCTGGCTCGGGGCCAGCTCGCCGTCGCAGATGACGGTGTCGGCCCCGGTGGAGATCACGACGTCGCGCAGCTCCGCGGCCTTGCCGGAGCCGATGTAGGTGGCCGAGTCGGGGCGGGACCGGCGCTGGACGAGCCCTTCGAGCACCTCGGAGCCCGCGGTCTCGGCGAGCAGCGCCAGCTCGCGCAGGGAGTTCTCGGCCTGCTCGGCCGTTCCCTCCGTCCAGACGCCCACGAGGACGACCCGCTCCAGCCGCAGGGCGCGGTACTCGACCTCGGTGACGTCGGTCAGCTCGGTGGACAGGCCCGCGACGCGGCGCAGTGCCCTCCGGTCCTCCAGGTCGAGTTCGCCCGTCATGGGCTGGTACTCGAACTCGTCCTGGGTCTGGTCCTGGGCCTGGGTCTTGTCTGCAGAGAAAGGTTGAGTCATATGTCCTCAGTAGAACGCCGCTTCGCGGCCGTATCTTCCCGGCGATCGTCTCACGCGCGTCCACGGTGGTCACGCGGTTATCGCGGTGTCTTCCCTCCTGGGTTGACGTAAGCGCGCGCGGGGAGATGTGGCAGGGATACCCGCTTTGACCGAGCCTCCCACCGCCGAGTACCGTTCTCCACGTAACAGAAGTTGAATTTCACCATACGAAAAACCGTAGGAAAGGGCGAGCAGATGGCTGGACTGGAAGGCATCGAGGTCACCGGACCCCTCGGCGATCGCTACGAGGAGATCCTGACCCCCGAGGCGCTCGGCCTGCTCGCCGCCCTGCAGCGCGAGCTCGGCGCCCGCCGCAAGGAGCTCCTCGCGGCCCGCGCCGAGCGGCAGCGCAAGCTGTCCGCGGGCGGGACGCTGGACTTCCTGCCGGAGACGGCGGACGTCCGCACCGACGACGCCTGGCGCGTCGCCGAGCCCGCGCCCGGCCTGGTGGACCGCCGCGTCGAGATCACCGGCCCGACCGACCGGAAGATGACGATCAACGCGCTGAACTCGGGCGCGAAGGTGTGGCTGGCCGACTTCGAGGACGCCAACACCCCGCTGTGGGACAACATGATCGAGGGCCAGCTCAACCTGCGGGACGCCCTCGACCGCACCATCGACTTCACCGACGCCAAGTCCGGCAAGAGCTACGCGCTCAAGGCCGACGAGGAGCTCGCGACCATCGTCGTCCGGCCGCGCGGATGGCACATGGAGGAGAAGCACCTCCTCGTCGACGGCGAGCCCATGTCCGGGTCGCTGTTCGACTTCGGCCTCTACTTCTTCCATTCGGCGCGCCGCCAGCTCGGCAAGGGCAAGGGCCCGTACTACTACCTGCCGAAGATGGAGAGCCACCTTGAGGCGCGGCTCTGGAACGACGCGTTCAACCTCGCCCAGGACGCCCTGGAGATCCCGCGCGGCACCATCAGGGCGACCGTCCTGATCGAGACGATCCCGGCCGCGTTCGAGATGGAGGAGATCCTCTACGAGCTGCGCGACCACTCCGCCGGGCTGAACGCCGGACGCTGGGACTACCTGTTCTCCGTCATCAAGAAGTTCCGCGACCGGGGCGCGGACTTCATCCTCCCCGAGCGCAACGCGATCACGATGACCGCGCCGTTCATGCGCGCCTACACCGAGCTGCTCGTCCGGACGTGCCACAAGCGCGGCGCGCACGCGATCGGCGGCATGGCGGCGTTCATCCCGTCCCGCCGGGACGAGGAGGTCAACAAGGTGGCGCTGGAGAAGGTCCGCGCCGACAAGACCCGCGAGTCCGGCGACGGCTTCGACGGCTCCTGGGTCGCGCACCCCGACCTCGTCCCCGTCTGCCGCGAGGTGTTCGACGGCGTCCTCGGCGACCGGCCGAACCAGCGCGACCGCCTCCGCGAGGACGTGCGGGTCTCCGCCGCCGACCTGCTCAACGTCAAGGACACCCCCGGCGCGATCACCGAGGCCGGCCTGCGGGGCAACGTCGACGTGGCGCTGCGCTACCTCGCCACCTGGCTGGACGGCGCCGGCGCGGTCGCGATCCACAACCTGATGGAGGACGCGGCCACCGCCGAGATCTCCCGCTCCCAGGTCTGGCAGTGGATCTACAACGGCGTCTCCACCGCCGAGGGCAGGAAGATCACCAAGGAGTGGGTGGAGCAGCTCCTGGACGAGGAGCTCGGCAAGATCCGCGCGGAGCTGGGCCAGGCGTACAACGAGCCCCGCTACGACCAGGCCGTGACCCTGTTCAAGGAGGTCACGCTGGCCGACGAGTACTCCGAGTTCCTCACCACCCCCGCCTACCAGCAGTTCCCGTAGCGGCGCGCCGGGGGCACGGGGCCGGGCGGCGCGGGCCGTCCGGCCCGATCTTGCGGGGGTGCCGGGGGCGGAGGATGGTGGTAGGGATGGAATCCATGCTCACAGGGCTCGCGGCCCGGCTCGCGGAGATCGCCGGGGCGGAACGGGTGATCAGTGATCCGGTGCGGCTGCGCACGTACGAGTGCGACGGCCTCACCAATCACCGCGCGACGCCCGGGGTGGTCGTGCTGCCCGAGACGGCGGAGCAGGTCGCGGCCATTGTGCGGGCGTGCGCGTCGGCGGGCGTGCCGTACGTGGCGCGCGGGTCCGGGACGGGGCTGTCGGGCGGCGCGCTGCCGCGCACCGACGGCGTGCTGATCGTCACGTCGCGGATGCGCCGGATCCTGGAGATCGACATCCCGGGCCAGCGGGCCGTGGTGGAGCCCGGCGTGATCAACCTGGACGTGACGCGGGCCGTCCGGCCGTACGGGTACTACTTCGCGCCCGACCCGTCCAGCCAGCAGATCTGCTCGGTCGGCGGGAACGTGGCGGAGAACTCCGGCGGCGCGCACTGCCTGAAGTACGGGTTCACCGCGCACCACGTGCTGGCCTGCGAGGTCGTCACGCCGGACGGCGAGCTGGTGGAGCTGGCGGCGGACGCGCCCGGCTACGACCTGCTCGGCGTCTTCGTCGGGGCGGAGGGCACGCTCGGCATCACCACCAAGATCACGGTGCGGCTCACCCGGGTCCCGGAGACCGTGCAGACGCTGCTGGCGGCGTTCGACTCGATCGAGGCGGGCGGGACGGCGGTGTCGGCGATCATCGGGGCGGGCGTCGTCCCGGCGGCGATCGAGATGATGGACGCCCTCGCGATCGAGGCGGCCGAGGCCGCGGTGCGCTGCGAGTACCCGGCGGGCGCCGGGTCGGTGCTGATCGTGGAGCTGGACGGCCCGGACGCCGAGGTCGCGGCCCAGTTCGCCGGGGTGGAGCGGCTGTGCCGGGACGCGGGCGCGTTCGAGATCCGGATCGCCGCGAGCGACGAGGAGCGGGCGCTGATCTGGAAGGGCCGCAAGTCGGCGTTCGCGGCGGTGGGCCGGATCAGCCCCGCCTACCTCGTCCAGGACGGCGTCATCCCGCGGACGGTGCTGCCGCAGGTCCTCGCGAGGATCGACGCGCTGTCGGCCGAGTCGGGCGTGCGGGTCGCGAACGTGTTCCACGCGGGCGACGGCAACCTGCACCCGCTGGTGCTGTTCGACGACGCCGAACCGGGTGCGGAGGAGCGCGCCGAGACGGTGTCGGGCGCGATCCTCGACCTGTGCATCGAGCACGGCGGCTCCATCACGGGCGAGCACGGCGTCGGCGTCGACAAGTCCCGGTACATGCCGCGCATGTTCACCGACACCGATCTGGACACGATGCAGATGGTCCGCTGCGGGTTCGACCCGGCGGGGCTGTGCAACCCGGGCAAGGTCTTCCCGACGCCGCGGCTGTGCGGCGAGGTGCCCGGCAAGCGCAAGGGCCCCCACCCCTACGAGGGAAAGGCGGACATCTTCTGATGCGGCCCCTGGACGCTCTGGCGAAGGTCTGCGCCGACGTGCGGCCCGGCGAGCCCGCGGAGGGCGTGCTCGGCGTCGAGCCCGCGCTCGTCGCCGCGCCCAAGGACCTCACCGAGGCCGCGGACGTCATGCGCGTCGCCGCCGAGAAGGGGCTCGCCGTCGTCCCGCGCGGGGCCGAGACCCGCCTGGACTGGGGGAAGCCCCCGGAACGCTGCGATCTGCTCGTCGACACCCACCGGCTGGACGGGCTCGTAGAGCACACGGCAGGCGACCTCGTCGCGAAGGCGGAGGCCGGGCTGCCGATGGACGTGTTCGGCGAGCGGCTCGCGGAGCGGGGGCAGCGGCTCGCCCTCGACGTGCCGCTCCCCGGTTCGACGGTCGGCGGGACGGTCGCGGCGGGTGCGGCGGGTCCGCTCCGCACGCTGTACGGGACGCCCCGCAACCTGGTCATCGGGCTCACCGTCGTGCGGGCGGACGGCCGGGTCGCGCGGTCGGGCGGCAAGGTCGTCAAGAACGTCGCGGGGTACGACCTGGGCCGGCTCTTCTCCGGCTCGTACGGCACCCTGGGCCTGATCGTGGAGGCCACCTTCCGCCTGCATCCGATCCCGACCGCGTCCGCGTACGTGACGTGCACCGTGGGCGGGGCGGAGGACGCGCATGACGCCGTCCAGAGCGTCCTGCACTCTCCTGTCGCGCCCAGTGCGGTCGAGTACATCGGCCCGGGAACGGTCTCGGTCCTCCTGGAAGGCGTACCGGACGGCGTCGCCGCGCGCGCTGGGCAGACCGCAGAACTCCTCGGGGAGGGCACCGGAGTCTCCGAGACCGCACCGGACGGCTGGGGGCGCTACCCGGACGGCACCACCCTCGTCGACATCAGCGCACCACCGCCTTCGCTCCGCGACGTCCTCGACCTGCTCGGGCGGGACGTCCCCGTCACGTGGAGCGGTAGCGGGCACGGGCACGTGGGTCTGCCCCCGGAGATGACCCCGGACGACGTGGCCGACGTCCTGGGCCGTCTACGGGACGCCCTGGCCCGGCACCGTGGCCACGCCGTCGTCCGCTACGCCCCCGAAGAGGTGCGCGGCGCGATCGACCTGTGGGGGCCGGTTCCGGCGCTCGCACTGATGCGGCGTGTGAAGGACCAGTTCGATCCGGATCGCAGGCTGTCCCCCGGCCGCTTTGTGGGAGGTATCTGATGAGCGCCCAGGACGACCTTCCGGATCTGCTCAGCGACTGCGTCCACTGCGGTTTCTGCCTGCCCACATGCCCGACGTACGTGCTGTGGGGCGAGGAGATGGACTCCCCCAGGGGCCGCATCCACCTCATGCAGCAGCACGTGGACGGCGCGCCTCTCAGCGAACCCATGGTCGAGCATTTCGACCGCTGCCTCGGATGCATGGCCTGCGTGACGTCCTGCCCGTCCGGCGTCCAGTACGACCGTCTCATCGAGACCACCCGCGCGGAGGTCGAGAGCGAGCATCCGCGTCCGCTGAAGGAGCGGGCCATCCGCGAGATGGTGTTCCAGCTGTTCCCGTACAGGCGGAGGCTCCGCGCTCTGCGGGGCCCCCTGCGCGCCTACCAGAAGTCGGGTCTGGAGCGGCTCGTCCGGCGCAGCGGGATCCTGGAGCGCATCTCGCCGTCCATCGCGGCGATGGAACGGCTCGCGCCGCCCCTCGGGAGGGCGCCGCGGCTGCCCGAGCGCGTCGCCGCGCGCGGCGGGCGCCGCGCCACGGTCGGGATGCTGACCGGCTGCGTGCAGAGCGAGTTCTTCCCCGGCGTCAACGCCGCCACGGCCCGCGTCCTGGCGCTGGAGGGCTGCGACGTCGTCATCCCCCGGAACCAGGGGTGCTGCGGCGCCCTGTCCATGCACTCCGGGCGTGCGGACGAGGCCCGCGCCTTCGCCCGCCGGACGGTCGAGACGTTCGAGTCCGTCGACGTCATCGTGGTGAACTCGGCGGGCTGCGGGTCGGCGATGAAGGAGTACCGGGCGCTGCTCGCGGACGACCCCGCCTGGGCCGCGCGCGCCGAGGCGCTCGCGGAGCGGACCCGGGATCTCGCCGAGTACCTCGTGGAACTCGGGCCCCGCGCGGAGCGGAGGCCACTTCCGGTCACCATCGCCTACCACGACGCCTGCCACCTCGCCCACGCCCAGGGCGTGCGGACCCAGCCCCGGGCGCTGCTCGCGGCGATTCCCGGGCTGACCGTGCGGGAGATCGCCGAACCCGACGTCTGCTGCGGCTCCGCCGGAACCTATAACCTGTTCCAGCCGGAGGCCGCCGGAGAACTCGGCGACCGCAAGGCGGTGAACGTCGGCGCCACCGGAGCCGAACTACTGGTCGCCGCCAACCCCGGCTGCTCGATGCAGATCGCCACCGCGCTGCGCCGGCGCGGCGCCGGCATCGCGGTCGCGCACACCGCGCAGGTGCTGGACGCCTCCCTGCGGGGACTCGGCCGCCACGCCCTCATCGCGCGCGGTTCGTAACCCGCGGGCCTGGACCACCGCCGATCCGGGCGTCCGGTATCGTGGCCAGCCACCCTTGCCGACCCCAACTCGATAGGCCGCGCTTACTGAGCCTGGAGAGGCCCGAGGGAGCACGCACCATCATGTCCAACAGCTACCAGCCGCACCGCTCGCACCGCCGGCGCAGGAAGACGAGCGCCGGAAGGCTCGGCCTCGCCGGGGCCCTCACGGGCGCCGTGGGGATCGCCGCGGTGGCCGCCGGGATCGTCTTCCTGCGGCCCGGCGGCGACGGCGTCGAGGAGACCGCCCAGCCGACCCTGGCCAGCCAGGGCGACGGCGGCCCGGCGGGTTCCGCCGTGCCCGCGCCGGAGGCCGGGCCCGCGGTGAACTTCACGACGCCCGAGGGGTACGGGTACAGCCTCGCCGGGGTCAAGGCCGGGACCGGGCGGCAGCCGCTCGGCGCCACCAAGGCGCCGCCGTCGGGGACGACGTACGCCTACGCCGACTACATCCTGACCAACACCCAGCGGCGGCCCGTCCTGCTGGACTTCCCCGGCGACCTGTTCATGCCGAAGGCGCGGATGCCCGCGGCGGCGCGGGACCGGTGCATGCCGCAGGCGGGCATCCCCGGCGACATGTGCACGCTGCCCAACCACAGCAAGATCACGGCGCGGATCGACGGGTCGAAGGCGCCGGTCGAGGACAGCGGCAGCGCGATGATGCCGGCCGGCGCGTCCTACGTGGTCCGGATCGCCTCCGACCTGCCGGTCGACGACGACATCTCCGCCGACGACCTCCGGCTGTACGTGTGGAACGCGCGCTACACCAGCGACCGCAAGGGCATCCGGCTCGCGTTCCCCTGACGGCCGTGCCAGGGCGGGGCTAGGGCCGGCGCGTGAACCCGATGTCCTGGTAGTCGGGCTCAAGGAAGCCGCAGGCGCCCATGTTGGCCAGGTCCGCGCGCGCGGCGACGAGCTGCGGACGCTGGTACAGGGGCAGGACGGACGCCTGGCGCCAGATGAGCCGGTCGGTTCTGTTCACAAGGGCGTGGATCCTCGCCGGGTCGGTCTCCGCGATCGCCCGGTCCATCGACTCGTCTATGGCGGCGGTCCCGGTGCGGGAGTAGTTCTGCTGGACGCGGCCTCCGCGCGGGCGTGCGAACACCGCTCTCATCGGCGAGACCGGGAACGAGGTGCCCAGCCATGAGAACGGGACGATGTCGAAGTTCCCCCGCGTGACGTAGGCGTCCAGCGCGTCGTCGGCCGGGATGAGGTCGATGTCCACCCGGACACCGATCCGTTCGAGCAGCGCGCGCGTCAGCTCCCCTTCACGTCGGCTTATGGGGACGCCGGACGGCACCGCGAACCGGAGTGCGAGCGTGCGTCCGTCCTTGGCGCGGTACTTGCCGTGCCGCCGCCAGCCCGCCTCGTCCAGGAGCCGTCCGGCGCGAGCCGGGTCGTACGCGCCGAGCTCTTCGGAGTTGTCCTGGTAGCCGTCCTGGGTGTTGACGTAGAAGTGGTTGCCGAGCGTCTGGACGGGCAGCCCGAGCCCGGCCATGTCGGACCGCGCGATGACGCGCCGGTCGATGCCCAGGACGACCGCCCTCCGCACGCGCACATCGGACAGGGCGGGAGCGGCCGCGTTGAAGGTGAAGTGCCTCCAGTCCGGTCCCCCTGCCCGGCGAACGTCGGTCTCGGGGACGTGCCGGACGCGTTGCAGCGCGCTTGCGTCGAGGCCGATGTCCATGAGGTCGATCTCGTTGTTGGCGAACGCGCCGGGCATGGCGCTGGTGTCCATGGCGCGGTAGACGATGCGGTCGAGTTTGGCGGGTGGGCCCCACCAGGACGGGTCGCGGGCCAAGATGACCGTCTTGGCGGTCTGGTCGATCCGCTCGATTCTGAAGGGGCCCGCCGTGATGGGCAGGCGGTTCACCCAGCCGGTGTTGAACGAGCGTGGGCTGGAGTAGGCGGCGGCCGGGTACAGCGGGCTGAACAGGCTTTTCCAGTCGGCGTACGTCTGGGCGAACGTCACCTCGACCTCGTGTTCGCCCGCGCCCCGTCCGATGTGCTCGATCAGGCGGTAGCCGCTGACGGTGGAGACCTCGTAGCGCGGGTCGCGTCCGGAGAGCGCATGCGCCTGGGCCGCGAAATCGGCGTAGCCGATGGGCTTGCCGTCGGACCACCTGGCTCGCGGGTTGAGCCTGTAGGTGACGGTCTGCCCGCGCCCGGTGCGTTTCAGCGCGGCCGACTCCAGATACTCCGGGACGGGATGCGGGACGGCCTTCTCGTCCGCGCGCATCAGGTACGGGAGAGCGCCCTGGACAACGTGCCCGACCGCGCCCGTGGTGCCGTTGACGTGGTTGAAGTTCCACTGGGACGGAAACTCCGGCAGCGGCCAGCGGAGCGTCCCGCCGTTCACGACACGGTCGCGCGGGGCCGGGTTGACGTCGGACGCCGGCAGCCGCCCGGACGTGCTGGTCTCGTCCCGCCGCTCCGCGCCGCCGCATCCGGCCACGAGCACGACGCCTAGGAGAACCGCACCGAGTATCCGTTTCAATGGTCGGCCTCGGCTCCGCCGGGAGGGTGATGGCAGGCGACCCATCGGTCCGGGCCTCCGCAGGGCTGCGGGTCTTGCTCTTCGCATACGCGCGCGTCCATTGCGGTGAGCGTGAGGTAACGGGGGCAGCGGCCGCGGAAACGACAGCCTGCGAGGGGTGACATGGGGTCGGGTGGATCTCCTCGTAGAGGGACGCGACGACGCCCCGGGGACGGATCTGGCAGAGGGATCGCGTCCAGCAGCACGCGCGTGTAGGGGTGGGACGGCGCCTCGTACACGTCGCGCACCGGCCCCGACTCGACAATGCGGCCCATGTGCATGACGGCGACCCGGTGGGCGATGCGGTGGACGACGGCAAGGTCATGGGCGACGACCAGATATGCGAGGCCGAGACGATCGCGGAGATCCTCCAGCAGGGCCATGACACTCGCCTGCGCCGATACGTCCAGGGCCGCCACGGGCTCGTCCAGGAGCAGGAGGCGAGGTTCCAGAGCGATCGCCCTGGCGATGCCCACGCGCTGCTTCTGCCCGCCCGACAGCGCGTGGGGGCGGCGTAGAGCGTGCCCTGGCTCCAGGCCCACCAGCTCTAGCAACTCCTTGACGCGGCCACCGATGTGCGAGGACGGGACACCGTGCGCGGTCAGAGGCTCGGCGATGATGTCGGTCACGCGCATCCTGGGGTTGAGCGAGGCGGCGGGGTCTTGGAACACGACCTGGACGTCACGCCGCAACACCTTCCGCCGGGCCGCGCTCAGGGACGCCGTGTCCCGGCCGAGGACGACCACACGTCCCTCCTGCGGGCGTGCGAGCCGCAGGATCTCCATCAGGGTCGTGGTCTTGCCGCACCCCGACTCCCCCACGAGTGCGAGGGTCTCACCCTCCCGGACGTCGAATTCGATGCCGTCCACGGCGCGCACGGTCCCGACCCGGCGCCGCACCAGCGTCCCGTTGAGGACGGGATAGTGCCGGACAAGACCGTCCACGCGCAGCACGACAGGACGCCCGGGACGAGGCTCGGGCGCACCCTTGCCGTCCAGGCGGGGAGCCGAGCGCAGCAATCCGGCCGTGTACGCCGCACGCGGCCGCCGGTAGACCTGCTCCACCGGTCCCGTCTCCACGACCCGTCCCCCGTGCATGACCATGACCCGGTCGGCGAACCCCGCGACGACGCCCAGATCGTGCGTGATCAGGACGATCGCGGCGCCGGTCGCCTCCTTGGCGGTGCGGAGAACGTCCAGGATCTGGGCCTGGACGGTCACGTCCAGCGCGGACGTCGGCTCGTCCGCCAGGATCACGCCCGGATCTCCGGCGATCGCCATGGCGATCATCACCCGCTGCCGCATCCCGCCGGAGAACTCGTGCGGGTACGCGCGGGCCCGCCGGGCCGCGCCCGGGACGCCGACCATGTCGAGCAGCTCCACGGCCCGTCCGGAGGCCGCCGGCCGCGCGGCCCCGGAGTGGACCCGGACGGCCTCGGCGATCTGGTCGCCCACGGTGCGGACGGGCGTGAGCGCCGGCTCCTGGAACACCATCGCCAGGTCCCGGCCCCGCACCCGCGACAGCTCGGCGTCGGACCGCCCGACCAGTTCGGCGCCGCGCAGCCGCACCGATCCCGTCACGGCGGCGCCGTCCGGAAGGAGGCCCATCACGGCGAGCGCGAGCGCGGTCTTCCCCGCCCCGGACCCGCCGACGATCCCGAGCACCTCCCCGGCCTCCACCGCGAAGCCCGCTCCCCGCACGGCGCGCACGCCGCTCCCGAAGCCGACCGTCAGGCCGGTGACCCGCAGAACCGTCACCGCGCGTCCCGCAGCGGGTCGAGGACGTCCCGCAGGCCGTCGCCGAGAAGGTTCACGGCGAGGACGATCAGCACGAGCAGCCCGGCGGCGGCTCCGAAGGGCCACGTGGCCGCAGCGCCCTGCCCGTCCGCGATGACGGTGCCGAGCGAGACGTCCGGCGGACGGACCCCGAGGCCGAGGTAGGACAGCCCGCCCTCCGCGGTGATCGCGACGCCGGCGGTCAGGCTCGCGTCCGCCACCAGCAGCGACGCCGCCTGCGGCAGGACGTGCCGGACGATCAGTCGCGGTACGCCCACCCCCGCGAACCGGGCGGCGAGCACGTGCTCGCGCTCGCGCGCCGCCAGCGTCGCCGCCCGCACCATCCTGGCCGCGGGCATCCACATGAGCGCGGCGAGCAGCGGGACGAGCACCGGCCATCCGCGCGCCGGCGCCAGGACGGCGACGACGAGGAGCGGCGGCGGCACGAGCAGGAGGTCGGCGCCCCGCATCAGCGCCCGGTCGACCGGGCCGCCCGCGTACCCGGCGACCGTGCCGACGACCGCGGCGAGGGCGGTCGAGAGCACCGCGACGAGCAGGCCGATCAGCAGCGACTTCTGCGCCCCGCGCAGGACGAGGGCGAAGACGTCCCGTCCGCCCTGCGTGGTGCCGAGCCAGTGCCGCGCCGACGGGCCCTGGCGAAACGCCGTGAAGTCTGTCTCGTCCCACCGCCAGGGCGACACGAGCGGCCCCGCGAACGCCAGCAGCACCACCGCCGCGAGCAGCACGAGACCCGCGACGCCTCGCCGTGTCACCGCCCGGCCCCGGAGCGGACGCGGGGGTCGAGCACGCCGGTCAGGACGTCCGAGACGAGACCGGCCAGGAGCACCGCGCACGCGGCGACGCAGCCGATCGCCGCGACCGCGTTGACGTCGCCGCGCGCGATGGACTCGACCAGCCACTCGCCCACCCCGTGCCGGCCGAAGGCCTTCTCGACGAACACGCCGCCGAGGACGAGCAGCCCGGACGCATAGGCGAAATACGTCGCCATCGGGATCAGCGCGGTGCGCAGGCCGTGCCGCAGCAGGGCGCTCCGCCTCCGCAGCCCCTTGGCCCGCGCGGTCCGGACGAAATCGGCGTGCAGGACGTCCAGTGTCAAGCCGCGCTGGTAGCGGCTGTAGAGGGCGGCCTGGGCCAACCCGATCACGGCCGCCGGAAGCAGCAGATGCCGGGCCCGGTCGACGACCCCGCCGAGCGGGCCGGGCTCCCCCGGCGCGGACTCCCCGACCCACACGAACACCCGCACGCCCAGGGCGCCGTTCACCCTGACGGCGATCGTCTGCGACAGCACCGCGAGGACGAACACGGGAACGGCCAGGACCAGATACGACCCGATCGAGATGACCCGGTCGGCGACTCGTCCGCGCCTGGCCGCAGCGAGAGCGCCGAGAAGAACTCCCAGAGCGCTCCCCAGAACCGCTCCGGGAACCAGCGACCGCAGGCTCACACCGACCCGGCGCCATAACTCCGCGTTGACCGACTCGCCCTCTTGCGTCCGCCCCAGGTCACCGCGCAGGACGCCCCGCGCCCAGGTGCGGTAGCGGTCGGCGAGGGGCGTCCGGTCGTTGAGGTTGAGCGCGCTGAGCCGGGCGTCGACCACGGCGTCCGGTGGACGCGGAGCCCGCCCCGCGAACCCGGCCCGAGGGTCCAGCGCCGCGGCGGCGAGCAGGTAGGCGAGGCTCCCGGCGAGAAGGACCAGCACCCCGCGGCTCGCCGTCCGCCGCAGCAGGAACCCCGCCAACGCGCCACCTCCCGGACCGTTCAGCACAGAACACGGAATGCTACTGAACGATCACACAACGCGTAGGAAAATCACCGAAGCCGGGAGATCGACGCCCTTCCGCCCGGCCGCGGGCCGCGACCTCCTAGGAGATGGCCTCCAAGGGGAGGGCGGTGCCGCGCCAGGTGGTCGCCAGGTCCTGCATCGGCACGCCGAGGGCCTCGCCGAGGCGGACGACCGTGCCGAACCCCGGGGAGGGCAGGCGGCCGGTCTCGATCTTGCGCAGGGTCTCCGGCGAGATGCCGGCCGCGGCCGCGACCTCCGCGAGGTCGCGGCCCGCCCGCGCGCGGCGCAGCAGTGCGCCGAGACGCCGGCCGGCTTCGATCTGTTCGGACGTGAGCGGTTGGCGGACCATGCCCACAGGGTAGAACTGGTATTTCTATACCGTCAAGCGCTAGAGTTCCGGTATAGAAATACCACACTCCCTTACGCGAGGTACTTGTGATCGAACTGAAGACGCCCGCGGAGATCGAGCGCATGCACGTGGCCGGGCGTTTCGTCGCCGAGGTGCTCTCCGAGGTCCAGAGGATCGCCGCGGTGGGCGTCAACCTCCTGGACCTGGAGCACCACGCGCGCGCCATGATCGAGCGCCGCGGCGCGGAGTCGTGCTACTGGGACTACGCGCCGTCCTTCGGCAACGGCCCGTTCCGCAACGTCATCTGCCTGTCGGTCAACGACGCCGTCCTGCACGGCCTGCCCCACGACTACGTGCTGCGCGACGGCGACGTCCTCAGCGCGGACCTCGCGGTCGGCGTCGACGGCTGGGTGGCCGACTCGGCGTGCACGGTCGTCGTCGGGACCGCCGCCGAGGAGGACCTGCGGATCATCCGCGCCACCGAGGAGGCGCTGGAGGCGGCGATCGAGACGGCGCGCCCGGGCAACCGGGTGGGCGACATCTCCGCCGCGATCTGGGCGGTGGCCCGCGACTACGGCTACCCGGTCAACGACGAGTTCGGCGGCCACGGCCTCGGCCGCACCATGCACGAGGGGCCCCACGTGTCGAACAGGGGCACGGCGGGGCGCGGCCTCACGCTCCGGCCGGGCCTGACCCTCGCGCTCGAACCCTGGTTCGCCCGCACGACCGACCGGATCGTCTACGACCCCGACGGCTGGACCATCCGGTCGGCCGACGGCTCGCGCACGGCCCACTCCGAGCACACGGTGGCCGTCACCGAGGACGGCCCCCTGGTCCTCACCCGGCGCGAAGCGGAGCACCCCCGTACCGGCCGGTAGCGGACACGGAGTGCCGCACTCCGGCCACGAAGCGTACTGGAATGTTACGAAAGACGCTCTGACCTGGGCCTTCCGTTCTCCTTAGCAGATTCCGCGGTTACCATCACGGCACGCCCGCGCGCGCCGTGCCCGCGGGCCGCGCCCACCGGCCGCGGCGGCGTGTCCTGAGCCGGACGCCGCGCAGACTGCAGGACGAGGAGCTGGAAGCTTTAACATTCCATTACTTTCGGGCGGGGAGCGGACGATGGAGACGGCAGCACACGACCGCGCCGCGGGACGCGCAGGCGTCCTGCTCGCGCTGACCGCGGTCGCGTCCGTCGCCGCGTCCTTCGCCATCGGCGCCCGGCTGCCGCCGGACGCGCGGATGGTCTGGTGGCATCCGGAGATCCTCGTCGCGCTGGCCTGGACGCCCGTCGGCGCCGTCCTGCTGCGGCACCGCCCGGGGCTGAAGGTCGCCTGGCTGATGCTCGGCGCCGGGGCCAGCGCGGCCGTGTACGTCCTGGCGCTGAACCTCGGCCCGTGGGCGCAGCGGCACGACTGGGCGTTCGCCGGGTTCGTCGACTGGGTCGGCACCTGGCTGTGGGCGGTCGACACCTACGCGCTGACGCTGGTCCTGCCGCTGATCTTCCCGGACGGCCGGCTGGTGTCGCGCTGGTTCCGCCCCGTGCTCGCCCTCGCCTGCCTCGTCCCCGTCATCGTCTGCGTCCACCTGACGGTCGACCCGGAGGTGCGCGGCTGGCACAACGGGGTGTCGGTCTACCCGTTCGGCGGGATCCCGCTGCCGATCGCCGTCGTCATCATCGGCACCCTGGCCGCGGGCCTGCTCTCGGTGGCCGTCCGGTTCGTCCGGGCGGCGCCGGACGTCCGCCGGCAGATCGCCTGGGTCGTCTACCCCGGCATCCTCGCCGAGGCGGTCATCTACGTCGGGGAGAACGGCCCCATCGGCGACCCGCTCCGCAACATCACGATCGTCGCCGTCCCGATCTGCATCGCCATCGCGATCACCCGGTACCGGCTGTACGACATCGACCTCGTGGTCAGCCGGACGCTCGTGTACGCCGGGCTCGTCGTCGTCATCACCGGCGTGTACTTCGCGCTGGTCGGCGCCGCGAGCCTGCTCGCCCACGGCAAGGGGGGCGCCCTCACCGGCCTGGCGGGGGCGATCGCCGCCGGCGCGGTGTTCGAGCCCGTCCGGCGGCGCCTCCAGCGCACCGTGGACGGGTTCATCCACGGCGAGCGCGACCCGTACCGGATCGCCGACCGCCTCAACCGGCGGCTGCAGACCGCCGCCGACGCCCGCTCCGCGCTCGCCGTGGCGGCCGAGGTGTCCCGCTCCGCGCTGCACGCGTCCGGCGTGGTGATCGAGGTGCTGGACCGCGACGGCCGGACCGTCTCCGCGGAGGACGGCGTGCTCGGCAGGCGCCCCCAGCTCATCCCGCTGGTGTGGCACGGCGAGCCGGTCGGCCGGCTGCTGTTCGGCGTCGCCCGCGCCCCCGACGCGCGGCTGTCCGGCGTCCTCGCCCGCAACCTCGCCGAGCTGGCGAACGCGGCCCGGCTCGCCGCCGACGTCCAGCGCTCCCGCGAGCACATCCTGCGCACCCGGGAGGAGGAGCGGCGACGGCTGCGCCGCGACCTGCACGACGGGCTCGGCCCCACGCTGGCCAGCCTCGCCATGACGGTGGACGCGGCCCGCATCACGCTCAAGACCGACCCCCAGGCGGTGGACGCGCTCCTGGAGGACCTGCGCGCCACCATGGGACGCACGATCGGCGACATCCGCGACCTCGTGTACGGGCTGCGTCCGCCCGCGCTGGACGACCTCGGGCTGGAGGGCGCGATCCAGGCGCTCGGCGGCGTCGTCGCGACCGGGGACGGCCCGCGGGTCGACGTGCGCGTCGAGGGCGACCTGAAGGGCCTGCCCGCCGCCGCGGAGGTCGCCGCGTACCGGATCGTCCAGGAGGCGCTGACGAACGTGCACCGGCACGCCGGCGCCGGCTGCGCCGAGGTCACGCTGTGCCTGAACGGCGACCTGCACGTCACGGTCGGCGACGACGGAGTGGGGCTGCCCGACCGGGTGCGATCCGGTATCGGCATGTCCTCGATGCGGGAACGCGCGGCCGAACTCGGCGGATCCTGCACGGTGGGGCCCGGCCCCGAGGGGGGCACACTCGTCCGGGCCAGGCTGCCGGTCAACGGCGGCCATTCCTGACGCGCGCCTCCCCGGAAGATCCACCGGCCCCACCCTGGTGGGAGGGCCGGTGACCGCCCCCCGCCAAGAAGGTCGCCACCGGCCCTCGGGCTCCATACGGCGCCGGGGCTCCCATCCCGGTCCGTACGGGCCATTCACCAGAGGGTGTGCAAGAAGAAAATTACGCGGCCCACGGTCCCGTTGGAGAGGGACACCTGTCCCGTTCATGCCGGGACCCCTCCGAAACCGCCACAATCCCTGGTGGGGAGGCGTTCGGCTAGAACCAGCCGGGTCGGGTCTCGCCCTCCGCGACCAGGACGGCCGGGCCCCGTAGAAACGCGGTCTCCCCGTCGAAGGCGACGGTCACGCGGCCGCCGGGGACGTCCACGGTCCACTCGGACGCGCCCGCCGTCCCGGAGGCCGCAGCCGCAGCCACGGCCACGGTGCCCGTGCCGCAGGAACGGGTCTCGCCCGAGCCGCGCTCGTACACCCGCATCTCGACGTGCCGCTCCCCGACCGTCCGGAAGAACTCGACGTTCACGCCCTCGGGGAACACGGCCGGGTCGAAGCCGGGCGCACGCGACAGGTCCAGCGCCGCGACGGGCCCGTCCACCCGGCACGCCAGGTGCGGGTTCCCCACCGAGACCCGGCGGCCCTGGAACGTCGTCCCCGCCATGGACGCCTCGCCGTAGCCGAGGACCTCGGGAAGGCCCATGTCCACGCTGACGTCGCCGGACGCGCCGAGCGCGACGCGCCGCAGGCCAGCGCGGGTCGCCACGTCCCACTCGCCGGGCGCGGCCAGGCCCGCGTCGACGAGGTAGCGGGCGAAGACCCGCACCCCGTTGCCGCACATCTCGGCGATGCTGCCGTCCGCGTTGCGGTAGTCCATGAACCACTCGGCGCCGGCCTCGTACTCGGCGGCCTTCGTCCGGACGGCGCGCAGCACGCCGTCGGCGCCGATCCCGGCCCGCCGGTCGCACAGCCGCGCGACGGCCTCCGGCGTCAGGTCGAGGACGCCGTCCGGGTCGGGCAGGATCACGAAGTCGTTCTCGGTGCCGTGGCCTTTGACGAACCGCATACCTCGATCGTATTGCCTCCGTCAGGCGTCCCGCCCGCCCGCCTCCGCGATCATGGCGAGAGCACGTCCGGCCAGGTCGGGGGCGTCGTAGGGGAGCCACTGGACGCGCGGGTCGCGGCGGAACCACGACTCCTGCCGGCGGGCGAAGCGCCGCGTCGTGCGGATCGTCTCCTCCTTGGCCCGCTCCTGCGTCCACTCCCCCGCGAGGAACCGGAGCACCTGCGCGTAGCCGAGGGCCCGCCCGGCGGTCAGCCCGTCCCGCAGGCCGCGCTTCTCCAGCTCCCGCACCTCGTCGACCAGGCCCGCGTCCCACATCCGCTCCACGCGCAGGGCGATGCGCTCGTCCAGCGCCTCGCGCGGGACGCTCACCCCGATCTGCAGGGCCGAGCCGTAGCGGTACCGGTGCTCGGGCAGCGTCGCGGTGAACGGGCGGCCGGTGATCTCGACGACCTCCAGGGCCCGGACGATCCGGCGGCCGTTGCTCGGCAGGATCGCGTCGGCGGCGGCGGGGTCCAGCTCGCGCAGCCGGTCGTGCAGCGCGCCGGGGCCGAGCCGCGCCAGGTCCGCGTCGAGGCGCGCCCGGACGGCCGGGTCCGTCCCCGGGAACTCCAGGTGGTCGAGCGCCGCCCGGACGTAGAGGCCCGACCCGCCCACCAGGACGGGCAGGCGCCCCCGGCCCCGCACGTCCGCGATGACGTCGGCGGCGAGGCGCTGGTACTCGGCGACGCTCGCCGTGCGCGTCACGTCCCACACGTCCAGCAGATGGTGGGGGACGCCGCGCATCTCGGCCGCGGTCAGCTTCGCCGTGCCGACGTCCATCCCCCGGTAGAGCTGCATCGAGTCGGCGTTGACGGCCTCGCCGTCCAGCCGCAGCGCCAGTTCGACGGCGAGGTCGGACTTCCCGGCCGCCGTCGCCCCGACGACGGCGATCACGTACGGAGCATCAGGTGAGGTCACGGGAATGATTGTGGCAACAGAACGGGTATAGCCGGGTTGTACGGGTGTCGCGCGCCTGCGCCGCACCGATCGAGACGAGGGATCCGGGGGGATCGGGAATGTCCATCGTCGACAAGGTCAAGCAGATGCTCGGGCAGCACTCCGACAAGGCCAAGAAGGGCGTGGAGCGGGCCGGGGACATGATCGACGAGCGAACCGGCGGCAAGTACGCCGACAAGGTCGACAAGGTCCAGGAGAAGGCCGGCGACTACATCGAGCGCGGAAGCGACCGGCCCGGCGACACGGGCCGCTCCGACTCGGGCGGGGGCATGGGGCAGGGCGGCGAGCCCGGCCAGGGCGGCATGGGGCAGGGCGGCGGCCGGCAGCCCTAGCCCGGCGGCCCGCCTGCGCCTTCAAACGGCCGCGCCTTCAAACGGCCGCGCCTTCAGCCGACCCGCCGGGACCAGGCCGCCGCGAAGTAGCCGACTCCGTACGGCGCCTCGTCGGCGAGCAGTTCGCCGGTGAGAGCGGCGCCGCCGACCGCGCCGGCCAGCACCTGCCACGCCGCGCGCCCAGCCGCCTGGACGTCCCGGGAGATCCCGGGGTCCAGCGCGGCCAGGGCGGCGGCGTCGGCCGTGCCGAGCGCGCGCGCCACGCCCTCGTCATGAGGGCGCGCGCGCACGTCGAGATAACCGGGCGCCTTCTCCGAGCGGCACGCCGACCCGTCGCCCATCACCAAGAGCGCGACGCGCTCGGCCGACTCCGCCAACTCTCTCCCCAGCGCCGCGCACGCTTCGGGCTCTGTGTCGAACCCCACCGCCTGGTAGCGGGCGCCCGCGGCGAGGCCCTGCCGCTCCAGCAGCCAGCGTCCGATCGTGAGGGACAGCGGGAGCGCCTCGGCGCCCGCCCCGGGGCCGCTGGGACTCGTCCAGCCGAGCCCGTACGGCCTGAGGGACGCGTAGGCGCCCGCCCCGTACGCCCGCGTCTCCGGCCCGCCGCCGACCGCGATCAGCGCGCCGGCGCCGCGGAGACGCCCGACGGCCTCGTCGCACGCGGCGCGCAGCGCGTCCAGTTCCGGCGCCGCCTCCCCCGCCATCTCCGGGACGAGGACGGGCGGATGCGGGCACACCGCCGCCGATACGAGCACGCTGCCTCCTTGGGAACCGGGCCGGACCGCACGGTGCTGATCGACGTGCTGCCGATCGACGTGCTGCTGATCGACACGGGGCCGGACCGCGCGGAACCGGACCGCGGGCCCGATCCGATCATGCCCCAGTTCAGGACCCGGCGGCGCAGCCCTGGCCGGAGGGCGCGGCGGGCGGCGCCGGACGCCCGATCGACGGCATGCCCAGCGAGACGCCGCGCTCCCCGCCCTGACGGGCCTCCCACGCGTCGCCCGCGCGCGTCCTGCGGACGGCCTGCGCGGGCTTGTCGGCGACCAGGTGGTGCGGCGCGGCGTAGGTGACCTCGACGGTGACCATGTCGCCGGGCCGGACCGGCTCCTCCGGCACGCCGAAGTGGACCAGGCGGTTGTCGCGCGCGCGTCCCGACAGCCGGCGGGTCGCCTCGTCCTTGCGCCCCTCGCCCTCGGCGACGAGGACCTCCAGGGTGCGGCCGAGCTGCTTCTTGTTCTCCGCCCAGGAGATCTCCTCCTGGAGGGCGACGAGCCGCTCGTAGCGCTCCTGGACGACCTCCTTCGGGAGCTGGCCGTCCATCGTCGCGGCCGGGGTGCCCGGACGCTTGGAGTACTGGAACGTGAACGCCGACGAGAAGCGCGCCTCCCGCACCACGTGCAGGGTCTGCTCGAAGTCGGCCTCGGTCTCGCCGGGGAACCCCACGATGATGTCGGTGGTGATCGCCGCGTCCGGGATCGCGGCCCGGACCTTCCCGATGATGCCGAGGTAGCGCTCCTGCCGGTACGAGCGGCGCATCGCGCGCAGCACCGCGTCCGAGCCGGACTGGAGCGGCATGTGCAGCGACGGCATCACGTTCGGCAACTCGGCCATCGCGGCGATGACGTCGTCGGTGAAGTCCTTGGGGTGCGGCGAGGTGAACCGGACCCGCTCCAGGCCCTCCACTCCCCCGCACGCGCGCAGCAGCCCCGCGAACGCGGACTGGCCGCCCTCGGTCATGGCGCGCACGTCGTCCGGCGCGGCGGACAGGGCGCCGAAGCCCGAGCCGTAGGCGTTGACGTTCTGCCCCAGCAGGGTGACCTCCAGGGCGCCCTCCGCGACGAGCGCCTCCACCTCGGCGAGGATCTCCCCGGGCCGGCGGTCCTTCTCCTTGCCGCGCAGGGACGGGACGATGCAGAACGTGCACGTGTTGTTGCACCCGACGGAGATCGACACCCACGCGGCGTACGGGGACTCGCGTCGTGTCGGCAGCGTCGAGGGGAAGGTCACCAGCGACTCTTCGATCTCGACCTGCGCCTCGCTCTGCACACGCGCGCGTTCCAGCAGCGCGGGCAGCGACCCGATGTTGTGGGTGCCGAACACGACGTCCACCCAGGGGGCGCGCTTGACGATGGTGTCGCGGTCCTTCTGGGCGAGGCAGCCGCCGACGGCGATCTGCATGCCGGGATGGCCGTCCTTGACGGGCCGGAGATGGCCGAGGTTGCCGTAGAGGCGGTTGTCGGCGTTCTCGCGCACGGCGCAGGTGTTGAACACCACCACGTCGGGCTCGGCGTCCTCCGCGCGGACGTAGCCGGCCGACTCCAGCAGCCCGGACAGCCGCTCGGAGTCGTGGACGTTCATCTGGCACCCGTAGGTACGGATCTCGTACGTACGGGTGGCGGTCTCCATTGGCGCACTCATGACGGTAACCAAGGGTACGGGCCCTCGGCGGACGCGCGGAACGCCCGGCGCGGAACGGACGGCCGCACCGCTCCCACCTGCCCAGATGATCAGCCCGCGCCCCGATGGACCCCGTCCGACATGGGGATTCGTGATCGTATCGGTACCGCGCGGCGACTTTCGCGATTCTGCCCATGACGTAAAGTCCGACCGCATGACGGACAGCGAAGGCGGGCTCGACCTCACCAAGGACGAGCCGGAGGACTCTGGTCCGGAGCCGGCCCCCACGGGTGGCGACCGGCCCCTCGTCGTGGTGGAGAACGTCAACAAGCACTTCGGCGAGCTGCACGTCCTCAAGGACATCAACCTCACCGTGAACTCCGGCGAGGTGGTCGTCGTCATCGGCCCGTCCGGCGGCGGGAAGTCGACCCTGTGCCGGTCGATCAACCGGCTGGAGCCCATCGACGGCGGAACGATCCTCGTGGACGGCAAGGAACTGCCCAAGGAGGGCAAGGATCTGGCGAAGCTCCGTGCCGACGTCGGCATGGTGTTCCAGTCGTTCAACCTCTTCGCCCACAAGACGATCCTGGAGAACGTCACGCTGGGGCCGGTGAAGGTCCGCAAGCAGGGCAAGCAGGAGTCGCAGAAGCACGCGATGGAGCTGCTGGACCGGGTCGGCATCGCCAACCAGGCCGGCAAGTACCCGGCGCAGCTGTCCGGCGGGCAGCAGCAGCGGGCGGCGATCGCGCGCTCCCTCGCGATGAAGCCCAAGGTGATGCTCTTCGACGAGCCCACCTCGGCGCTGGACCCGGAGATGGTCAACGAGGTCCTCGACGTCATGACGGGCCTGGCCCGCGAGGGCATGACGATGATCGTCGTCACGCACGAGATGGGCTTCGCCCGCCGGGCCGCGCAGAAGGTCGTGTTCATGGCGGACGGCCAGATCGTCGAAGAGAACACCCCCGACGAGTTCTTCACCAACGCGCGAACCGACCGCGCGAAGGACTTCCTTTCAAAGATCCTCACGCACTGAGCCGCGGGGCTCCGGCAGAGAGCAGAGGTAGGACGAGCAATGCGAGTACGTCGTTTCGGCGCCCTCATCGGGGCGGGGATGGCGCTGTCCCTGGCGCTCAGCGCGTGTGGCAGCGACACCGAGAAGACCGAGGCCAAGACGGTCGTCCAGAAGGCCAAGGACGACAAGAAACTGACCATCGGCATCAAGTTCGACCAGCCTGCGCTGGGCCTGAAGAAGCCCGACGGCACCTATGACGGCTTCGACGTGGACGTCGCCAAGTACGTCGCGCAGAAGCTGGGCGTCCCCGAGAGCGGCATCACGTTCAAGGAGACGACCTCCGCGAACCGCGAGTCGTTCATCGGCGGCGGCCAGGTCGACCTGATCTTCGCCACCTACTCCATCACCGAGGCGCGCAAGCAGCAGGTGACCTTCGGCGGTCCCTACTACGTCGCGCACCAGGACACGATGGTGAAGGCGAACAACACCGACATCAAGAAGACCGCCGACCTCAAGGGCAAGAAGCTCTGCAAGGCGGCCGGGTCCAACTCCTTCCGCCGCATCACCGAAGGCCCCCCGGACGGCAAGCTCAACATCAAGGGCGTCACGCTGGTGGACGCCAGCAGCTACTCCGAGTGCGTGAGCAAGCTGAAGTCCGGCGCGCTGGACGCGGTGAGCACCGACGACCTGATCCTCGCCGGGTTCGCCAACCAGCAGAAGGGCTCCTTCAAGGTCATCAACGACCCCTTCACCGACGAGAAGTACGGCGTCGGCATCAAGAAGGGCGACACCGAGACCTGCGAGGCCGTCAACAAGGCCATCACCGACATGTACTCGGACGGCACCGCCAAGACGATGCTGGAGAAGCACTTCGCCGGCACCGGGCTGAAGCTCGCCACGACCGCCCCGCAGATGGAGGGCTGCTCCTGACCGGGGGCCGCGCCTGACGCCCGTCACGCCGGTGCGTCCCCGCGGAGCGGCTCCCGGGGACGCGCCGGCCTGGCCTGACACCGCCGGCCGGGCTCGACACCGCTGGCCCGACACCGCTGGAACGCCATGAAACAGCTGAGCAATGTTTGACTTCAGCCCGTTCTTCGATCATTTCGACGAGATCCTTCAGGGCTTCTGGGCGACGATCCGCCTCGCGGCCGCCGCCGCGGTCCTCTCCCTCGTCATCGGCACCCTCCTGGCGAGCTTCCGCGTCGCTCCCGTCCCGATCCTGCGCAGCTTCGGCACCGGCTACGTCAGCATCGTGCGGAACACGCCGCTGACCCTGGTGCTGCTGATGTGCAGCCTCGGCCTCAACGACATCCTCGCGCTGAAGTTCTCCGCGACCTCGTCGGTCTCCTACTACTGGTGGGCCGTCCTCGGCCTGTCGGCGTACACCGGGGCCTTCGTCTGCGAGACGCTGCGGTCGGGGATCAACACCGTCCCGCTGGGGCAGGCGGAGGCGGCGCGGTCGATCGGCCTGACCTTCACCCAGTCGCTGCGCGTGATCATCCTGCCGCAGGCGTTCCGCGCGATCATCGCGCCGCTGGGCAGCGTCCTCATCGCGATGATCAAGAACACCACGGTCGCCGCCGCGGCGAGCTACGGCGAGGTGGCGCTGGTCACCAAGACCATCGTCGACGCCCCGTCCTTCAGCAACGGGGTCATCCCGCTGTTCCTCGGCGTGGCCGTCGGCTTCCTGATCCTCACCCTGCCGACCGGGTACTTCTTCGGCTGGCTGGCCAAGCGGATGGCGGTGGCGCGTTGAGCAAGGAAGCGACCGTACTCTTCGACGTCCCCGGGCCGCGGGCGCACGCGCGGAACCGGATGCTCGGCATCGGCGTGACGGTGACGCTCGCCGCCGTCCTCGCCGCGCTGATCTGGCGGCTGGCCGACAAGGACCAGTTCGCCGCGAACCTCTGGACGCCGTTCACCGAGTGGACGGTCTGGCGGCACCTGATCATCCCCGGCCTGCTGAACACGCTGAAGGCCGCCGCGGTCGCGACCGTCCTGGCGCTGCTGTTCGGCATCGTGTTCGGCCTGGCCCGGCTCTCCGACCACTGGTGGGTCAGGCTGCCGGCCGGGGCCGTCGTGGAGTTCTTCCGCGGCATCCCGCTGCTGATCCTGATCTTCCTGGCGTTCTTCGTGCCGAACAAGATCAGCCCGCAGATCGCCGAGTCCCAGTTCGGCCAGCTGCAGCGCGTCTCGGTCGACTACTTCTTCTCGGTCTTCGGGGTGGAGAGCAACGCCGGCGTGATCACCGTGCCCGCGTTCGCCGCGGTCGTGTTCGGCCTCACCATGTACAACGGCTCGGTGCTCGCCGAGGTCATCCGCGCGGGCGTCCTGTCGATCCCGAAGGGGCAGTCGGAGGCCGCCTACTCCATCGGCCTGCGCAAGAACGGCGTCATGCGGCTCGTCCTGCTGCCGCAGGCCATCACCGTGATGATGCCGGCGATCGTGAGCCAGATCGTCGTCCTGCTGAAGGACACCGCGCTCGGCTTCATCATCGCCTACCCCGAGCTGCTGCAGGCCGGCTTCAAGCAGGTGCCCGCCAACTACAGCAACAACGTCCTGCAGGCCGGGATCGTGGTCGCGATCATCTACATCGCGATCAACATGTCCCTGAGCCGGGTCGCGACGTGGCTGGAGGCGCGCAGCCGCCGCAGCCGCAAGACGGAGGCCAAGACCATGGGCACGGGCGGCCCGCCGCCGGTCGCGGGGGTCGGGGTCGCCCAGCAGACCGTCCCGTCGGTCTGACCTCCTGGACGTCCGCTTCGGGGGCGCCGCCGGTTTCCCGGTGGCGCCCCCGCCCGGTTACCGGTGAGTCCGCTGGTCGCCGCCTTGTATCTTTCCGAAGTCAAAGCGCCCGTCATGGCCCCAACCGATCCCCGTATGCGGGACGATTCCTGTTATGACCGCTCGTGCGACCCTCCCCTACGGCTCCTGGCCCTCCCCCATCTCCGCGGCCGATGTCGCCCGCGCCCGGCTGCGCCTCAGTTTTCCCACCGTCGCGGGCGACGACGTGTGGTGGCAGGAGACCCGGCCCGAGGAGGACGGACGGACCACGGTCATCCATCTCAACGGCGGTCACCGCACGGAGCTGCTGCAGGCGCCCTGGAACGCCCGTACCCGCGTCCACGAGTACGGGGGCCGGTCGTACCTGCCGGTCCGCACCGCCGAGGGCTGGTCGGTCGTCTTCTCCAACTACGACGACCAGCGGCTCCACCGGCTCGACGAGGGCGACCCCAAGCCCTACCCGCTGACGCCCGAGCCGGCCGTCCCGGCGGGGCTGCGCTACGCCGACTACGTCCTGTCCCCGGACGGGACGGAGATCTGGTGCGTCTGCGAGGGCCACATCGCCGCGCCGCCGGCGCCCGCCCCCGCGGAGGGCGAGGAGGCCGCCGCCCTCCCGGCGGAGGAGCCCGGCGTCACCGGGATCCGCCGCGCCATCGTCGCCGTCCCGCTGGACGGCCGCGCCGCCGAGGACGCCGGCGCCATCCGCGAGCTGGTCGCCGGCGCGCAGTTCTACGCGAACCCCGCCCCGTCGCCCGGCGGCGGGCACCTGGCGTGGGTGCAGTGGAACCACCCGCGCATGCCCTGGGACGGCACCGAGGTGCGCGTGGCGGCGCTCGAGGACGGCCGCACCGTCGCGCCCCGGACGGTCAAGGGCGGGCTCAAGGAGTCGGCCCTGGCGCCGCTGTGGCGCGACGAGGCGTCCCTGTACGTCATCTCCGACTGGCCCGGCTGGTGGAACATCTACCAGGTCGGCCTGCACGGCGAGTCCCCGCAGGCCCTCTACCCGGCCGAGGAGGAGTTCACCGGACCGCTCTGGCAGCTCGGCGGCATGCCGTACGCGCTGCTCGGCGACGGGCGCCTCGCCGTCCTGCACGGCGAGGGCGACATGCGGCTCGGCGTCTACGACCCGGAGACGCTCGACCTCGTCGACCTGGAGGTCCCCTACGAGCACTGGGCGACGCAGCTGTCCGCGGACGGGACGACGATCGTCGGCATCGGCGGCGGCCCCGACCTGCCGCCCTCGGTCGTCCGCGTCGACACCACGACCGGGCGCGTCGAGGGGCTGCGCCGCGAGCTGGCCGAGCTGCCGGACGTCGCGTACCTGTCCAGGCCGCGCGCCGAGCGCCTGGAAGGGCCGTTCGGGCGTCCCGTCCACGCCTACGTGTTCCCGCCCACCAACCCGGAGGCGACCGCGCCCGAGGGCGAACTGCCGCCGTACGTCGTGTTCGTGCACGGCGGGCCCACCGGCAGCGTCTCCAAGGTGCTCGATCTGGAGCGGGTGTACTTCACCAGCCGCGGCATCGGGGTCATCGACGTCAACTACGGCGGGTCGACCGGCTACGGCCGCGCCTACCGTGAACGGCTGCGCCGCCAGTGGGGCGTGGTCGACGTAGAGGACGCCATAGCGGCGGCCCAGGCGCTCGTGGACGGCGGCATAGCCGATCCGGCGAGGCTGGCGATCCGGGGCGGTTCCGCGGGCGGCTGGACGACGCTGGCCGCGATCACGCAGACCAGCGTGTTCAAGGCCGCGACGTCCTACTTCGGCATCAGCGACCTGCAGAGCTTCGCCGAGGCCACCCACGACTTCGAGTCGCACTACCTGTTCGGCCTCATCGGCCCGCTGCCCGGCTTCGAGCGCGCCTACGAGGAGCGTTCGCCGCTCAGCCGCGCCGGCGAGACGGCGTGCCCGGTCCTGCTCCTGCAGGGCCTGAACGACCCGGTGGTCCCGCCGGACCAGTCCGAGCGCTTCGCGCTCGCGCTGGCCGACAAGAAGATGCCCTACGCCTACCTCACGTTCGAGGGCGAGTCGCACGGGTTCCGCAAGGCCGGGACCGTCCTCCGCTGCCTGGAGGCGGAGCTCGCCTTCTACGGGCAGACCCTCGGGTTCGAACCGCGCGGCGTGGAACCCATCAACCTCACCGTGGGCTGACCACTCCGCCCGTCCGCCCCCGAACGGGCGGGCGGGCGCGCCACCGGCTCAGCGGGCGAACTCGGTTGCGCGGGACTCCCGCACCACCGTCACGCGGATCTGGCCCGGGTAGGTCAGCTCGTCCTCGACCTGCTTGGCGATGTCGCGGGCGATGACCTGCGCCTGGATGTCGTCGACCGAGTCGGGCTTGACCATCACGCGGATCTCGCGCCCGGCCTGCATCGCGAAGACCTTCTCCACGCCCTCGTGCTTCTCGCGGGCGATCTGCTCCAGCCGTTCGAGCCGCTTGACGTAGGCCTCCAGCGACTCCCTGCGCGCCCCCGGACGGCTGCCGCTCACGGCGTCCGCGGCCTGGGTGAGGACAGCCTCCACCGTCCGGACCTCGACCTCGTTGTGGTGCGCCTCGATCGCGTGGACGACGTCCTCGTGCTCCCCGTACCGGCGCGCGATCTCGGCGCCGATCAGCGCGTGGCTGCCCTCCACCTCGTGGGTGAGCGCCTTGCCGATGTCGTGCAGCAGCGTGCACCGCTTGGCGACCTCCACCGGCAGCCGCAGTTCGCTCGCCATGACGCCCGCGATGTGCGCGGACTCGATCAGGTGCTTCAGCACGTTCTGCCCGTACGACGTCCGGTACCGCAGCTGCCCGAGCAGCGCGATCAGCTCCGGGTGCATGTCGGCGATGCCGACGTCCACCAGGGCGTCCTCACCGGCCCGGACGCACAGCTGCTCCACGTCGCTCTTGCTGCGCTCGTAGATCTCCTCGATGCGCTGCGGATGGATGCGCCCGTCCAGGACGAGCTTCTCCAGCGTCAGCCGCCCGACCTCCCGGCGCACCGGGTCGAAGCAGCTCAGCAGGACCGCCTCGGGCGTGTCGTCGATGATCAGGTTGACGCCCGTCGTGGTCTCGAACGCCCGGATGTTGCGGCCCTCGCGGCCGATGATGCGGCCCTTCATCTCGTCGCTCGGCAGGTGCAGCACCGACACGACCGACTCGGCCGTCTGCTCGCTCGCGACCCGCTGGATCGCCAGCGTCACGATCTTGCGGGCGCGCTTCTCGCCCTCCGCCCGCGCCGAGTTCTCGATCTCCCGGACGATCGGGATCGACTCCCGCTTCGCCTGGTTCTCGACCGCCGCGACCAGTTCGCCCTTGGCCTGCTCGGCGGTGAGGCCGGCGGCCCGCTCCAGCACCTTGCGCCGCTCCTCGGCGACGCCGGCCAGCTCCTCCTTGCGGGCGTCGAGGGCCTGCCTGGCCTCGGCGAGCCGGCCCTGCCGCTCCTCCAGGCGCCGCATCTCGCCGTCCAGCCGCTGCTCGCGCTCGGCGAGCCGGGCCTCCCGGCGCTCCAGATCCTCCCGGACGGTCCGCAGGTCGTCGCGGAGGGCGCGGCCCTCCTCCTCGGCCTCGGCGCGCGCCTCGGACGTGATCCGCCGCGTCTCCCGCTCGGCCTCGTCCAGGACGTCCTGCGCGTCCTGCTGCGCCTTCGACCGGATCTCGTCGGCCTCGCTCTGTGCCCGGGCGATCTCCGCCGCGGCTCTGCCGGGCATGCCTGGACGCCACAGGACGACGATGACGAGAGCGGCCAGGGTCACCAGCAGTGCTGCACCCAGCAGGACGCTCTCCATGAGGCAGATCCTTCCTCGCCGCGGACCCGTCCGGACTTCGGGCCCTGCCTAGCGAGGATTTACTCGCGCGCGGATGCACGACAGCACGGGACCGCGCGCGGCGCGCCCCCGGCGACTCGGCCGATTCCGGTCGACGAACCTGTCCTGTCTGCCTCTCAGCTGCTGGAACGTGCTCGGTCGTATGGCAATCCGCGAGACGCGGAGTAACTCCTCACTACCGTAACGGTAAGCGGCATGGAGGTAATGAGCAAGCAAACGGGGGGCATTCCGGACTAACCGAACGTCAACGTGAGTCCTTCCTTACCGCCCCTCCTGACCCGGCGCCCCCCTCCCCACCAGCCCCGCGACCCTCGGTCAGAGCCGGAGCCTCGGAACCCCCGCACCCCCGGAACCTCGCGTCCTCGGACCCCCACGCCCCGCCCCGCCCCGCCCCGCGGTCGGCGTGCCATCGCGCAGCGGCGTGTCACCGTGAGGCCGACATGTCACCGCGCGGCCGACCTGTCATCGCACAGCGGGCGTGTCATCGGGGGGCCGACGTGCCATCGCGCGCGGCCGGCGTGTCACAGCGAGGTCGGTCTGTCACCGTGCGGTGACGGTGTGTCACCACACGGCCGGGTCAGTCGAAGGAGTCCGAGGGGTCGGGGACGGAGTCGAGGTCGGCGCCCTCTTCGGCCAGGGCCTCTTTGACCACCCGGTAGGCGACGCCGGGCGGGTAGCCCTTGCGGGCGAGCATGCCGACCAGGCGGCGCATGCGCTTGGCGGGGTCGACGCCTCGGGTGGCCGGGAGCCTGCGGAGGACCAGGGCCCGCGCCGTCTGCTCCTCCTGGGCGGGGTCGAGGGACTCGACGGCCTCGTTGACGGTGTCGGAGGCCACGCCGCGGCGGCGGAGCTCGGCGGCCAGAGCGCGTTTGGCCAGGCCGCGGCCGGTGTGGCGGGACTGGACCCATGCCTGCGCGAACGCCTCGTCGTCGATGAGGCCGACGTCGGTGAAGCGGCCGAGGACTCGTTCGGCGACGTCGCCGGGGATGTCCTTGCGGCGCAGCGCGTCGGCCAGCTGGGCCCGGGTGCGCGGCGACCCGGACAGCATGCGCAGGCAGATCTCGCGGGCCCTGGCCTCGGGATCCGCTCCGCCGCCGTCCCCGTCGCGCCGTCCCCTCGACGCCACGCTCACCCGCCCCCGCCCCGCAGTGCGCGGCGCACCGTGATCGCGTGAGGGCCCGGACGCGCCGACCTGCGGGCGGAGCCCGTGGGAGCGGCGGCGCCATCGGGGAAGATCCGGGCACCGGTCGTGCGGTGCCGGGTAAGGCGCCGCCGCCCTGCATACGAGATCATCGCTCACTCTTCGTCAAGAGTCACCCATATCAGGGGATTCCTCGTCAGGAATCGCCCACCTTGGCGCCCCTCGCCGCCTTCTTCGCAGAGACGGGCTTGGGAGCGGTGACGAGCGGCGGCGGGGGCGCGGGGGCGGCGTCCGGGGCGGCGGGCTCGGCCTCCTTGTCGACCTTCGGGCCGATGCCGAGCTTCTCCTTGATCTGCTTCTCGATGCCGTCCGCCATGTCGGGGTTGGACTTGAGGAAATTGCGGGCGTTCTCCTTGCCCTGGCCGAGCTGGTCGCCGTCGTAGGTGTACCAGGCCCCGGACTTGCGGACGAAGCCGTGCTCCACGCCGAGGTCGATCAGGCCGCCCTCGCGGCTGATGCCATGGCCGTAGAGGAGGTCGAAGTCGGCGACGCGGAACGGCGGGGCCATCTTGTTCTTGACGACCTTGACGCGGACGCGGTTGCCGACGGCCTCGGTGCCGTCCTTGAGGGTCTCGATGCGGCGGACGTCCAGCCGGACGGAGGCGTAGAACTTCAGCGCCCGGCCGCCGGTGGTGGTCTCCGGGGAGCCGAACATCACGCCGACCTTCTCGCGGAGCTGGTTGATGAAGATGGCGGTGGTCTTGGTCTGGTTGATCGCGCCGGTGAGCTTGCGCAGGGCCTGCGACATGAGGCGGGCCTGGAGGCCGACGTGGCTGTCGCCCATCTCGCCCTCGATCTCGGCGCGGGGGACGAGCGCGGCGACGGAGTCGATGACGACGATGTCGATCGCGCCGGAGCGGATCAGCATGTCGGTGATCTCCAGGGCCTGCTCGCCGGTGTCGGGCTGCGAGACCAGCAGGGCGTCGATGTCGACGCCGAGCTTGGAGGCGTACTCGGGGTCGAGCGCGTGCTCGGCGTCGACGAACGCGGCGATGCCGCCCTTCTTCTGGACGCTCGCCACGGCGTGCAGCGCGACGGTGGTCTTGCCGGAGCCCTCGGGGCCGTACACCTCGACGACGCGGCCGCGGGGCAGGCCGCCGATGCCGAGCGCGATGTCGAGGGCGATGGCGCCGGTGGGGATCACCTCGACCGGCGCCCGCGCCTCCTCGCCCATCCGCATGACCGACCCCTTGCCGAACTGACGCTCGATCTGGGCGAGTGCGGTCTCGAGAGCCTTCTCCCGGTCGTTCGCTGCCATTGAGATGTCCTTCTCGTCGTGACTGTCGGCTCTCGGCCGCTGCTGGCGATGTCGAGGGCGACGTTACGGCGGGCCACCGACACTTTCGAGCCGCCGGCGCGATTGTGGATGACGCCGCGTGCCGCGCACCAGCCTACCGAACATCCGTTCGATCATCGTCCGGTATGGCGATTTGGACGGGAATCGCCGTGCGTTACCTAGTCCGAACCCCGTACGCTGGCGCCGTCCACGGAGGGTTCCAATCATGACGCTGACCGTCCTCTTCTGCGTCGATCCGCTCCACCCCCGGCGCGTTGACCCCCATTTCTCCCGTGAGGCCGCGGCCGTGCGGGACCACTACGGCGAGACGGCCCTGATCGACCACGACGCGCTGGGGCGCGGTGACGTGGAGGACGCGGTCGCCGCCGTCCCCTCCGGCCTGGGACCGGTCTGGTACCGCGGCTGGATGGTGTCGGCGGACGAGTACGCCGCCATGGCCGCCGCCCTGAAGCGGCGCGGGACGACCCTGCTGACGCACCCGGACGACTATAGGCGCGCGCACGAGCTGCCGGGCTGGCACGAGACGTTCGCCGGGCTGACCCCGCACAGCGTGTGGCGCCCGCTCCGCGCCGGCCAGGACCCTGGCGACCTGGCCGAGCTGGCCGAGCTGGTCCGGCCGCTGCGGAGCGGGCCCGCCGTGGTCAAGGACTACGTGAAGTCGTGCAAGCACGAGTGGGAGGAGGCGTGCTTCGTCCCGGACGTGAAGAACCCCGCGCAGCTGCACGACATCGCCTCCAAGATGGTCGCGATACGGGACGACCATCTGGCGGGAGGTCTCGTCGTCCGCGAGTTCGAGGAGTACGACGGCGACGGCGAGGCGCGCGTGTGGTGGGTGGACGGCGAGCCCGCACTGGTGGGGCCGCACCCGGACAGCCCCGGCATGGACCCCGATCCCGACCTGGACTCCGTGGCGCCGGCCGTCCGCGCCCTGGGCTGCCGGTTCATCACCACCGACCTCGCCCGCCGGACGGACGGCGCCTGGCGCGTCGTGGAGGTCGGCGACGGCCAGGTCAGCGATCTGCCGTCGTCCCTGGACGCGATGGACCTCTACGCCCACCTGCCCGTTCCGGACTGACCGGCTCCTACCGGAGGGCCGAGGGGACGTCGAAGGTGGCCACGACCGCCTGCCAGACCTTCTTGGCCGACTCGCCGTCGGCGAGCGCCTGCTCGACGGTCCGCCCGCCCAACTCGGCGATGACGTAGTCCTTGGCGACGCTCTGGGCATAGCTTTCGCCGAACTGCTGGTTCATCCGATCCCAGAACATTGTGAGCCGCACGTCCTCCACGCTATCCGACGGAGGGCTCCCCCAGTGACCGTGCGACCTCGCCGGGGACGGCTGGTCCGGCGCCTTGGCGGTACTGGCGGTGCAGGCCCGTCAGGTAGCGTTCGACGCCCTCGATGACGCGGGCCGTCCGGTAGGAGGGGAAGACGTCGAACCCGTGCTGGGCGCCCTTCATCTCGGCATAGACGACCGGTGACGCGGAGACGTCCCGGAGGCGCTCGACGAATCGCCGGGCCTCCGCCGCGGGGATGAGCGAGTCGCGGCTTCCGTGGATGACGAAGAAGGGCGGCGCGTCCTCGCCGATGTGGGTGACGGGGGACGCCTCGGCGTACACCTCGCGGTTCTCCGCGAAGGGCTTCTTGACCACCATCTTCTCCATGATGCGCGTGGCCCCCATGGGGACCCGCCACGGCCCCGCCTCGACGAGGTTGTAGACGCCGTAGAACGGGACGGCGCCCTGCACGGCCGTGTCGACGTCCTCGAAGCCCGGCTGGAACGCGGGCTGGTTCGCGGTCAGCGCCACCAGCGCGGCGAGGTGCCCGCCGGCCGACCCACCGGTCACGCAGAGGAAGCCCGGGTCGGCCCCGTACTCCTCGGCGTGCTCCTTGTACCAGGCGAGGAAGTGCTTCAGGTCGATCAGGTGCTCGGGCCAGGTCGCGCGGGGGCTGAGCCGGTAGTTGACGTTGAAGCCGGCCCATCCCTGCAAGGCCATGTGGTTGAGCAGCGGCAGGCCCTGCTCGCGCTTGTCCCCGATGACCCACGCGCCGCCGTGGATCTGCATGAGCCCCGGACGCAGCCCGCCGTCGTCGGCTCCGTCCGCCGGACGGAACACGTCCAGTCTGAGCCGGAGCCGGCCCTCCTCCCGGTACACGACGTTGCGTTCGACGCGCACGCCCTTGCGCGGGATCAGGCACAACGGCGGGACGATCAGGTGCGCCAGCGGATAGCGGGGAGCGCCCTCCGGGTCCAGATCGAGGGGTGCGCCGCTGTCCCGCAGCGTGACGACCGTGCGGCGGGACGCGACGACGGTGGCCGCGACGCCCGCCATGGCGGCGAGCGCCAGGACGAGGCCCGTCCAGCCGGCCCAGCCGTCCAGTCCGCCGAAGGCGGCCGTGAGTCCCGTGGCCACGGCCCAGGTGACGAGCACGTGCGGCGCCATCTCGATCGTGAGCCAGCCCAGGAAGAAGCTGGGCGCGAGCAGGACGGCGCTGCGCCTCGGCGCGAACGCGTTGGCGGCGGCCAAGGCGAACAGGATCCCGAGGGTGAGCAGGACGTAGGGCATGGAAACTCCCTCTGGGGGTGGGCGTCCTACCGGAAGACCATGCCCGGACAAGCGCTTGCTTACAATGTGACGGCCGCCACATCGCCGCGTTCTGTCCGACCCGCGAGGCAGTATGGCGCCATGGGCGGTGACGTGCTAGAACGCTTCTCCCCGGCGACCCGTGCCTGGTTCTCCGGGGCGTTCGCCGCGCCCACGCCCGCCCAGGCGGGGGCGTGGGAGTCGATCGCGGGCGGCGACAACACGCTGGTGGTGGCGCCGACGGGGTCCGGCAAGACCCTGGCGGCGTTCCTGTGGTCCCTCGACCGGCTCGCCCACGAGCCCCTCCCCGACGACCCGCTGCGGCGCTGCCGCGTCCTGTACGTGTCGCCGCTGAAGGCCCTCGCCGTGGACGTCGAGCGCAACCTGCGCGCGCCGCTGACCGGCATCCGGCAGGCGGCGCGGCGGCTGGGCCTGGCCGAGCCGGGCGTCCGGGTCGGGATGCGGTCGGGCGACACCCCGGCCGACGAGCGCCGCCGGCTCGCCGTCAAGCCGCCGGACATCCTCATCACCACGCCGGAGTCGCTGTTCCTGATCCTCACCTCGCGGGCGCGCGAGTCGCTGCGCGGCGTCGAGACCGTCATCGTGGACGAGGTGCACGCCGTGGCGGGCACCAAGCGGGGCGCTCACCTGGCGCTCTCCCTCGAACGCCTCGACGCCCTCCTCGAACGGCCAGCGCAGCGGATCGGCCTGTCGGCGACCGTCCGTCCGGCCGGCGAGGTCGCGGCGTTCCTCGGCGGTCCGAGGCCCGCGGCGGTCGTCCAGCCCCGGTCCGACAAGGTCTTCGACCTCGACATCGTCGTCCCCGTGGAGGACATGGGCGAGGTGGGCCGGTTCATGGACGACTCCGGCACCGCCGACCCCCGCCAGCGCAGTATCTGGCCCCATGTCGAAGACCGCCTGCTCGACCTCATCCAGGCGCACCGGTCGACGCTGGTGTTCGCGAACTCGCGCCGGCTGGCCGAGCGGCTCTGCGGGCGGCTGAACGAACTCGCCTACGAGCGGGCGACGGGCGAGCCCCTGCCCGAAGACCACTCCCCGGCCGCCACGATGGCCCAGGCGGGCGCGGCCAGAGGCGCGCCCATGGAGATCGCCAGGGCGCACCACGGCTCGGTCTCCAAGGAGGAGCGGGCCGGCATCGAGAACGCCCTGAAGGAGGGGCGCCTCCCGGCGGTCGTGGCGACGTCCAGCCTGGAGCTGGGCATCGACATGGGCGCCGTCGACCTGGTCGTCCAGGTGGAGTCGCCGCCCTCGGTGGCCAACGGGCTCCAGCGGGTCGGGCGCGCGGGCCACCAGGTCGGCGCCGTGTCGAAAGGCGTGATCTTCCCCAAGTACCGGGGCGACCTCGTCCAGACGACGGTGGTGGCCGAGCGCATGCGCAGCGGCGAGATCGAGGAGCTGCGCTACCCCCGCAACCCCCTGGACGTCCTCGCGCAGCAGGTCGTCGCCATGGTCTCCATGGACGAGTGGACCGTCGACGACCTCGATTCGCTGGTCAGGCGCGCCGCGCCCTACGCCGCCCTGCCGCGTTCGGCGCTGGAGGCGTGCCTCGACATGCTCGCCGGCCGCTACCCCAGCGACGAGTTCGGCGAGCTCCGCCCCCGCCTCGTGTGGGACCGCGTCACCGGCGTCCTGCGCGACCGCCCCGGCGCCCAGCGCCTCGCCGTGACGAGCGGCGGCACCATCCCGGACCGCGGCCTGTTCGGCGTGTTCCTGGTCGGCGAGAAGTCGTCGCGCGTGGGCGAGCTGGACGAGGAGATGGTCTACGAGTCGCGCGTCGGCGACGTGTTCGTCCTCGGCGCCAGCTCCTGGCGCATCGAGGACATCACGCCCGACCGCGTGCTCGTCTCCCCCGCCCCCGGCCAGCCCGGCAAGCTCCCGTTCTGGCACGGCGACACCCTCGGCCGCCCGGCCGAGCTGGGCCGCGCGCTCGGCTCGTTCACCCGCGAGCTGGCCGGGCTGCCCGCCGAGGAGGCGCGCGGCCGCGTCTCCGCCGCCGGGCTGGACGCCTGGGCGTCCGCCAACCTCGTCTCCTACGTGAACGAGCAGCGCGAGGCCACCGGGCACGTGCCCGACGACCGCACGATGGTCGTCGAACGCTTCCGGGACGAGCTCGGCGACTGGCGGATGGTCGTCCACTCCCCGCTGGGCGCGCGCGTGCACGCGCCCTGGGCGCTCGCCATGGCGGGCCGCCTGCGCGAGCGGTACGGCGTCGACGCACAGGCCATGCACGCCGACGACGGCATCGTCATCCGCATCCCCGACATGGACGAGCCGCCGGGCCCCGACCTCGCCGTCTTCGACGCCGACGACATCGAACGCATCGTGGTGGACGAGCTCGGCGGGTCGGCGCTGTTCGCGGCCCGGTTCCGCGAGTGCGCAGCCCGCTCGCTGCTGCTCCCCCGCCGCCGTCCGGACAAGCGCATGCCGCTCTGGCAGCAGCGCCAGCGCGCCGCGCAGCTCCTCGCCGTCGCGAGCAAGTACCCGTCGTTCCCGATCGTGCTGGAGACCATGCGCGAGTGCCTGCAGGACGTGTTCGACGTCCCGGGCCTGGTGCAGCTGATGCGCGACCTGTCGGGACGCAAGGTCCGCATGGTCGAGGTGGAGACGCCCGAGCCGTCGCCCTACGCGCGCTCCCTGCTGTTCCACTACGTCGGCGCGTTCATGTACGAGGGCGACTCCCCGCTCGCCGAGCGCCGCGCGCAGGCGCTCGCGCTCGACTCGGCGCTGCTCGCCGAGCTCCTCGGCCAGGCCGACCTCCGCGAGCTCCTCGATCTCGACGCGGTCGCCGAGACCGAGCGCGAGCTCCAGCGCCTGGCCCCCGACCGCCGCGCCCGCGACCTGGAGGGCGTCGCCGACCTCCTGCGCACCCTCGGCCCCCTGACCACGGCCGAAGCCGCCGAACGCACCCTGCCCGCCCCCGCCCCCGCCGGGCCGGACGGCGCCGCGTCGCCGGCGGCCCCCGGCGCCCCGGACTCCGGCGGCATGAGCGCCGACGGCGCCCGGCCGGACGCCCCGGTCCTCGCGGGCTCCGGCGAACCGGCGGTGGTCTCCGGTGAGGCGGTCGCGCAGGCGGCGCGGTGGCTGGTCGAGCTGGAGGGGACGCGGCGGGCGATCCGCGTCCGGATCGCCGGCGAGGAGCGGTGGACCGCGATCGAGGACGCGGGGCGGCTGCGCGACGCGCTCGGGGCGCCGCTGCCGGTGGGCGTCCCGGAGGCGTTCCTCGAACCGGTGGACGACCCGCTCGGCGACCTGATCTCCCGGTACGCGCGCACGCACGGGCCGTTCCGGGCGGGCGACGCCGCCGCCCGGTTCGGGCTGGGCTCGGCCGTGGTCGTCGAGACGCTGCGGCGGCTGGCGGGCGCGGGGCGGATCGTCGAGGGCGAGTTCCTGCCCGTCGAGGCCGTCGCGGGCCCGCTCACGACCGAGTGGTGCGACGCGGGCGTGCTGCGGATGCTGCGGCGCCGTTCGCTGGCCCGGCTCCGCGCCGAGGTGGAGCCGTCGCCGCCGGAGTCGCTCGGCCGGTTCCTGCCGGTCTGGCACGGCATCTCGGGCGGGTCGCGGCTGCGCGGCGTCGACGCGCTCGTCCAGGCGATCGAGCAGTTGCAGGGGGCGGCCGTTCCCGCGTCGGCGCTGGAGTCGCTGGTCCTGCCGTCCCGGGTGCCCGGCTACACCCCGGCCATGCTGGACGAGCTGACGTCCGCGGGAGAGGTCGTGTGGGCGGGCCAGGGCGGCCTGCCGGGCGGCGACGGCTGGGTGGCGCTCTACCTGGCCGACACCTCGCCGCTCCTGATGCCGGAGCCCGCGGAGATCACCCTCACGCCGGTGCACCGGGCCGTACTGGACGCGCTGGGCGACGGCGGCGCCCACTTCTTCCGCACGCTGTCCGACCGGGTGAACAAGGACGTCACCGCGAACGACGCCGACCTCGTCACCGCCCTGTGGGACCTCGTGTGGTCGGGGCACCTCACCAACGACACGATGGCCCCGCTGCGCGCCGCGCTGGGGTCCGGCCGTCCGACGCACCGGTCCAGGACGACGCGGCGCGGCCGTCCCGTCCTGCCGTCCCGGACGGGCCCGCCCACGGTCGCCGGACGCTGGTGGCCGCTCCCCGAACGGGAGACCACCGCGACGCTGCGCTCGCATGCCCTCGCCGAGGCGCTGCTGGAGCGGTACGGCATCGTCATACGCGGCGCCGTCGCGGCCGAGCGGATCCCCGGCGGGTTCTCGGCGGTCTACCCGGTGCTGCGCGCGTTCGAGGAGACGGGCCGGTGCCGCCGGGGCTACTTCGTCGAGGGCCTCGGAGCCGCCCAGTTCGCCCTGCCGGGCGCCGTCGACCGGCTCCGCGCCCTCCGCCCCGCGACCGCTCCCCCGGACGACCTGTCCGCGCTCTGGGAGACGCCTCCCAAGCCCGGCGTCCGCGCCCTGGTGCTGGCGGCCGCCGACCCCGCCAACCCGTACGGGGCCGCGCTGCCCTGGCCCGGACGCGGCGACGAGGGCGCCGCCGGCCACAAGCCCGGCCGCAAGGCGGGCGCGCTGGTCGTGCTGGTCGAGGGCCGCCTCGTCCTCTACGTCGAGCGCGGTGGCCGCACCCTCCTCACCTGGGACGACTCCCCGGACGTCCTGCAACCGGCGGTGGACGCGCTCGCCCTGGCCGTCCGCGAGGGCGCGCTCGGCAAGCTGACCGTCGAACGCGCCGACGGCGAGTCGATCAACGACTCCCCGCTGGCCGCCGCCCTCGAATCGGCGGGCTTCCACCCGACCCCCCGGGGCCTCCGCCTCCGCTCCTGACCCGCCGGGGGGCGCGCAGGACCACCGTGCCCGCAACGGCGCGCACACCGCGAGGCACGCACCATGGGCACGCACATCACTGGGCGCGCACCACTGGGCACGCACCACTGCGGTGCACATCACTGCGGTGTGCACCACGGCGGTGTGCACCTGTACGGGGCGCGGTCGGCGCGTTCAGTGTGGGCGGCGCCGTGCGGGGCCCGCGCCGTGGACGGGGTGGTGCTCCCGCGGTTCCCGCGCGGGGGTCAGCGGCGTTTGAACATGCTGATCAGGCCGCGCATGGCGCGTTCGTCCAGGGAGCCGAAGGGGTTGTCGTGGACGAGGTAGGTCCAGGTCGCGGAGGGGCGTTTCAGGCCGGCGGCGTCGAGGTCGATGCCGTCCTCGGTGGCGGTGAGGGCCTCGAACGCCTCCACGGAGCGTTTCCGGGCGTCCGGGAGGAGCCGTTTGCCCGCCGGGACGGCCTCCCGGTTGAACTCGACCAGCGGGTCGAGGCCCCGGCCGAGCGACCGCAGGTGGATGCCCTCGCGCAGGTCGGCGAGGTAGGCGAGGTGCTCGGCCCAGCAGCGGTCGAGCTGGTAGAGGACGATCTGGCGCGCGGCGGCGGCCACCGCGTCCGCACCGGCGGTCTTGGTCAGCTCGGCGTGCCTGCCGGGGGCGGACGAGGCCATGGCCCGGTCGGCGGCGTCGCCGGTCAGGACGGCGTCGCGCTCGGCGAGCAGTTCGCGGCGCTGGAGCCCGATCAGGTGGTTGTAGCGCCAGGTGTTGCGGTGCAGTTCGAGGTCGACGCCCTCGGCGACGCGCTGGGCGTGGCCGACGAGCCACTGCGCGCCCTTGTCGGTGATGAGTCCGTCGTCGTCGGAGGGCGCCTTGACGTTCTCGTCGGGCGCGTAGCGGGTCACGAGGTCGTCCTGGAGGCTCGTGAAGAAGACGGAGGCGCCGGGGTCGCCCTGGCGTCCGGAGCGTCCGCGGAGCTGGTCGTCCAGGCGGCTGCTGTGGTAGCGGCCAGTCCCGATGACCAGCAGGCCGCCGGCCGCCGCGACGCGGTCGCGGTCGGAGCCGGGCGTGTCGGCGGGGGCGGTGCCGGGCGCGGTGGGCGGGCTGCCGCCGAGCCGGATGTCGGTGCCGCGGCCGGCCATCTGGGTGGAGACCGTGATCGCGCCGTACGCGCCGGCCTCGGCGATGATCGCGGCCTCCTCCGCGTCGTTCTTGGCGTTGAGGACGACCCGGTCGAGCCCGGCGCGGGCGAGGCTGCGGGCGAGGCGCTCGGACTCGGCGACGTCCCCGGTGCCGACCAGCACCGGGCGGCCCGCGGCGTGCGCGGCGGCGATCTCCTCGACGATCGCGACCTCCTTGTCGGGGGCGGTCGCGTAGAGGCGGTCGGGCCGGTCGTCGCGGACGCGGGGCCGGTTGGGCGGGACCACCGCGATCTGCAGCGCGTAGAACTCGGTGAGCTGGCCGGACACGGCCATCGCGGTGCCGGTCATGCCGCACCGGACGGGGTAGCGCCCGATCAGCTCCTGGACGGTGATCGAGTCGAGGATCTCGCCGCTCGGGGACGCCTCCAGGGCCTCCTTCGCCTCGACCGCGGCCTGCAGGCCGTCCGGCCAGCGCTGCAGCAGCGCGACCCGGCCGCGGGACTCGCTGATCAGTTTCACGGCGCCGTCCCGGACGATGTAGTCGACGTCGCGGTGCAGCAGGGCCTCGGCGTGCAGGGCCACGTTCACGGCGGTGAGCGTGCGGAGGTTCTCCGGGGCGTAGAGGTCGAGGCCGAGGACGCGCTCCACCTCGCGCGTCCCGGCGGGCGTGAGCTGGACGTTCCGCGCCTCGTCGTCGGTCGAGTAGTGCAGCCCGGGCCGCAGCCGCCGGACGAGGTCGGCGAACCGGGGGTCGGCGGCGTCGAGGTCGGCGGCGCCGGCGAGGACGAGCGGCACCATGGCCTCGTCCACCAGCACGGAGTCGGCCTCGTCGATCAGCGCGACGGACGGCGGGGGCTGCACGGCATCGCCGGCGTCCGTGACGAGCCGGTCCCGGAGGAGGTCGAACCCGACCTCGCTGACCGGCGCGTACGTGACGTCGGCGCGATACGCGGCCCGCCGCTCGGCGGGCGTGGACGACTGCCCGACCCAGCCGGCCGAGACGCCCAGCAGCGCGTACAGCGGGCCCATCCACTCGGCGTCGCGGCGCGCCAGGTAGTCGTTGACCGACATCACGTGGACGCGGCGGCCGCGCAGCGCGTACCCGGCGGCGGCCAGGGCCCCGGAGAGGGTCTTGCCCTCGCCGGTCGCCATCTCGGCGACGTGCCCGGACAGCAGCGCCAGCGTCCCGATCAGCTGGACGTCGAACGGCCGCTCGCCGAGCGCGCGGCGCGCGGCCTCCCGGCCGAGGGCGCACAGCTCGGCGAGGTCCTCCGCCTCGCGCAGGGCGGACGCGGCGGCGGTCAGCTCGGCGCCGGACAGCTCCCGGACGCGGGACTCGCGCCTGCCCGCCTCGTCCACCACGGCGCGGAAGGGCGCGAGGTCGACGCTGCCCGGCTTCTGGACGAGCCGCCGCAGCCGGTCACGCAGCGCCATGGCGGCCCTTCGGTTCTTCGCTCACGGTTCCCCCAACGGGCGGGTACGGGACGGCGTTCCCCTCCATGATCCCAGGGGGACCGCGGCCGAGACCAGGGCGTCCTAGTCTGTTGGTCTGACCTCGAATTCATTCCTCGGATGGATACCCCGCCCCCCTCTCCCCTGAGAGCATGGGTGCATTACGGGGTTTGCGGTGACCAGGGGAAAGCGTCACCGCGGAACGGGGTTCGACCATGACACCTACGGCACGGAAGGCCGCCGCGCTCCGGCGCAAGCGCCAGATCATCAACCAGACCGTCATCGACCGCGCGCTGAACGATCCGCGGCGCCGCAAGGAGGCCGCGGTCGCGGTGGCGGCCAAGTAGCCGCACAGGCGGGTAGCCGCAGCGGAGAAGCGCCCCCGGCCGTCCGGCCGGGGGCGCTTCCCTTTCGCGACGCCCCCGCGAGACGCCTGCTACGAGGCCCCGTCCGCCGAGAACACGTCGTCGCGGGCCTTCTGCAGCGCGGCGTGGAGGGCGCCGCGCAGCACGGGGTTGCCCTCCACCTCGGTCACGGCCACGGTGGGGCGGGTGGGGCTGATCCGGCCGACGATCCGCTCGATCCGGGCGGCGAGGGGCCGTCCGCCGGCCCGGCCGAGGCTGCCCGACAGCACGACGAGACCCGGGTCCAGGACGATGTTGACCGAGGTCACGCCGTAGGAGATGCGGGTGGCGAACGCGTCCAGGAACGGCCCGCCGCGGTCCTCGTCGGCGGCGGCCGCGCTGACGCAGTCGAACGCGGTGGCCTCGGCGATCCCGTGCTCGTGGGCGAGGGCCCGGACGGCGTCCGCGCCGACCAGGGCCCCGTAGCCGCCGGCGAGGGTCGGGATGCCCCAGGTCGTCGACTCGGTGACGCCCTGCGCCTCCTGCGGCCCGCGCCGGGCGGCGCCGAGCGGCAGCGGCGCGCCGGGGACCGGCAGGTAGCCGATCTCCCCGGCGCCGCCCCACCGGCCGCGGTGCAGCCGCCCGCCGAGCATGACCGAGAGGCCCATGCCGCGGTCGAACCACATCAGCGCGAAGTCGTCGGCGTCCCGCGCGGAGCCGTAGGCCCGCTCGGCGATGGCGGCGAGGTTGACGTCGTTCTCGATGGTCACGGGCCGGCGCAGGTCGGTCCGCAGCGCGGCGAGGACGCCCTCGTGCCAGGACGGCAGGTCGAAGGCGAACTGGACGTCGCCGGAGCGCGGGTCGACGACGCCGGGCGTCCCGATGACGAAGGCGCTCAGCTTCGACACCGCGACCTTGGCGGAGCGGCAGGCCTTGACGACGGCGTCGTGCACCGTCTTCACCGCGTCGTCCGTGCCGTTCGGGTCGACGGTGACCTGTGCGGCGACGTGCCCGGTGATGTCGGCGACGCCCGCGGTGACGCCGTCCGGCCCGACCTCCAGCCCGGCGACGTAGGCGCTCGACGGGACGACGGCGTACAGGGCGGCGTTGGGCCCCCGCCCGCCCGCCTGCTCGCCGACGACGGAGACCAGTCCGCGCTCCTCGAGTCTCGACAGCAGCTGCGAGGCGGTTACCTTCGATAGCCCGGTGTGCTCGCCGATCTGCGCGCGGGTCAGCGGGCCCCGCTCGACGAGCAGGTCCAGCGCCGCACGGTCGTTCAGCTCACGCAGCAGCCTCGGCGTTCCCGGGCGTCTGGCCATGCCGGTCCCCTCGATGTCTCAATCCGCTAACGAGCAGTTTTGTTTAGGAAAGTTTCTTGTTAGTTTACGCCCAAGCGCCGACCGGTCCGGTACCCCGGGCCGGGGGCGCGCGCAGAGCGCGGACTGGCGAGCAGGGCGCCCGCGAGCGTTGCGAACGCGAGGAGGGCATGGCCAGGACCCTAAAGGGTCCGGGCCGTCTCCCTCGCACCGCAGGCCACAAGGCCGCGCGAGGCGATGCCGGAAAGGATCCCCCAGTGAAGTACATCAAGATTGCGGCCGCGGCGGCCGCGATCGCCCTGGCCGCCACGGCCTGCGGCGGCGACGGCGACGGCAAGGACGACAAAGCCGGCGCGGGCAAGGACCCGGCGCAGCTCAAGGTCTGGATGATGGGCGACGGAACGCCCGAGCAGACCAAGTTCCTCGACGACGTCGAGACGGAGTTCAAGCAGAAGCACCCGGGCACCGACGTCCAGATCAAGTACGTCCCGTGGCCGCAGGTCGCCACCACGTTCCAGAAGGCGGCGGCGGGCGGCGAGGGCCCCGACGTCACCGAACTCGGCAACACCGACGTCCAGTCCCACATCGAGCAGGGCAGCCTCGCCGACATCTCCGGCGAGTTCAAGGGCTGGGCGGACGGCAAGACCCTCAACAAGACCGCCCTTGAGAACGACACCGCCGGAGGCAAGACCTACGCGGTGCCGTGGTACGGCGGCGTCCGCGGCGTCTGGTACCGCACCGACTGGTTCCAGGAGCTCGGCATCCAGGCGCCGAAGACCTGGGCGGAGCTGAGCGCCGCGGCGAAGAAGGTGCAGGACGCCAAGAAGGTGCCCGGCATCGGCATCCCGAGCGACCAGACCAACGCCCTGCTCAGCTTCATCTGGGGCAACAACGGCACGGTGGCCGTCGACGACGGCGGCGGCGGCTGGAAGGGGCAGCTCGACCAGCCCGCCGCCGTCGAGGCCGTGAAGTACTACGCCGGCCTCGTCGGCACCGAGAAGGTCGCGCCCGAGAAGTACATCGGCAAGAACGAACTGGAGGGCCCGCAGCGCGACTTCGCGCTCGGCAAGCTCGGCATGTACTTCGACGGCAGCTGGGCGCTGAAGGAGATGAAGAAGGTCTCCGAGAAGAACGCCGGCAAGTGGGGCGTCTTCCCGATCCCGAGCAAGGCCGGCGGCAACGCCCCGGTCATGGCGGGCGGCTCCGACCTCGCCGTCTGGAAGGACAGCAAGGCCAAGGCGGCGGCGTTCGACTACGTCACGGTCCTGAACAACGCCGAGAACGCCAAGGCGTGGGCCGACTACAGCGGCTTCTCGTCCATGCGGTCGGACGTGAAGTTCTCCGACCCGAAGCTGGAGATCTTCACCTCGATCGCCGGCAACACCAAGTTCCCGCCGATCGGCCCCGGCTGGGCCGAGTTCGAGCAGGCCAAGAAGGTGCTGCCGAACACGGTCAAGGCGATCATGCAGGGCAAGAACGCCGACGAGGAGATGAAGAAGGCGAACGAGCAGGCCAACACCCTGCTGAACCCCTAGTCCAGGCTGATCGGAACGTCCATGCTCGACACCGCACCCGCGGTGCGGGGGACGCCCGGCCGGAGGTCCTCCGGCCGGGCGCGGCCCCGCCGCCGACCCCGCCTCGGGCCCTACCTGCTGATCGCGCCGACCGTGCTCGTGATCGCCGTCCTGATGTTCTGGCCGATGATCCAGATCGGGATCATGTCGTTCCAGAAGGTCGGCAACCGCCAGCTGCGCGGCGAGCCCGCCGAGCAGGTGGGGACCGAGAACTTCGACAAGATCCTCAACGACCCGTTCTTCTGGCAGACCCTCCGGCACACCGTGCTGTTCGCGGTCGTCGCGGTGAGCCTGACCCTGCTCATCGGAACGCTGGTGGGGATGCTGCTCCACAAGCTCGGCAAGCGGATGTCGAGCTTCGTCGCCGGCGGCGTGATGGTCGCCTGGGCGACCCCGCCGGTCACCGCGGCGATCATCTTCAGCTGGCTGTTCGGCACCACCGGCGGCCTGGTCAACTGGTCCCTGGACCTGCTGCCCGACTTCCTCGTCGGCGGCGGCTGGCTCGACTACAACTGGTTCGCCACCCCGCTGTCCACCTACACCGTGCTGACCGTGTGCGTGGTGTGGCAGGCGTGCCCGTTCGTCGCCGTGTCCGTGCTGGCCGGCCTCAAGAGCGTCCCCGGCGAGCTGTACGAGGCGGCCCGGGTGGACGGGTCGGGCCCGTGGCGGACGTTCTGGAGCATCACCTACCCGATCCTCAAGCCGATCTTCATGGTGCTGCTCGTCATGTCGATCATCTGGGACTTCAAGGTCTTCACGCAGCTGTTCATCATGTCCGGGCTGGCGAACCGCGACGCGTTCAACCTGTCGCTCTACGCCTACTCCGAGGCGTTCGGCTCGCTCAATCCGAAGCTCGGCATGGGCTCGGCCATCGCGCTCGTGCTCACGTTCATCCTGCTCATCGTCACCGCCCTGTACGTGCGGGTCATGGTCCGACAGGGGGAGACGCGATGAGGCCCACCACCGCGCGGCGGCCGGACGGCGCGCTGCGCCGTCCCCTCGTGACGAAGCGCATGCCGCGCAAGATGATGCTGAACGGGACGGGGCTGCTCGTCTTCCTCGTCGCGGTCTTCCCCGTCTTCTGGATGGCGTCCACCGCGTTCAAGCCGAACACCGAGATCTTCAGCACGACGCCGAAGCCGCTGCCGGCGCACCCGACGCTGGAGCACTTCGACCTGGTGCTGAACGGCGGCATCGCCGAGGTCTCCTTCTGGGAGTACTTCGCGAACAGCGCGATCCTCGCCCTCGTCACCGTCGTGGCGTCGGGCCTGCTCGCGCTGCTGGCCGCGACCGCCGTCGCCCGGTTCCGCTTCCGGTTCCGCACCACGTTCCTGGTCATGCTGCTGATCGTGCAGATGGTGCCGCTGGAGGCGCTCGTCATCCCGCTGTTCCTCGACCTGAAGCAGCTCGACCTGCTCAACAGCCTGGCGGGCCTCTCGCTCGTCTACATCGGCTTCGCGGTCCCGTTCGCGATCTGGATGCTGCGCGGCTTCGTCGCCGCGGTGCCGCGCGAGCTGGAGGAGGCCGCCGCCATCGACGGCGCCGGGCCCGTCCGGACGTTCTTCACGGTCATGCTCCCGCTCGTCGCGCCCGGACTCGTCGCGACCAGCATCTTCTCCTTCATCACCGCCTGGAACGAGTTCATCTTCGCCTACACGTTCCTGGAAGACCAGGACAAGTACACCCTGCCGATCATGCTGCAGTTCTTCTTCGGCCGCAGCGGCAACGCCTGGGGGCCCATCATGGCAGCGTCCACGCTGCTCACCATTCCCGTCATCGCCTTCTTCCTGATCGTCCAGCGCCGCATGGTGTCCGGCCTCACCGCCGGGGCGGTGAAGGGGTGACGACCGACGACATCGCGACCACGGCGGAGATCGCCCGGCTGGCCCGCGGCACGCTGCTCCCGTCGTTCCCCGGGGCGACCGCGCCGCGCTGGCTGCTGGACGAGCTGGAGGCCGGCCTCGCCGGCGTCACGCTGTTCGCCCTCACCGGCAACGTGCCGAGCCCCGAGTCGCTCGCGGCGCTCACCGCGCAGATGCGCAAGGCGGGCGACCCGTTCGTCACGATCGACGAGGAGGGCGGCGACGTCACCCGGCTCGGCGGGCACGCGACCGGCAGCCCCTACCCGGGCAACGCCGCGCTCGGCGCCGTGGACGACCCGGAGCTGACCCGCCGCATCTACCGCTCCATGGGCGCCGAGCTTGCCGAGGTCGGCGTCAACTTCAACTTCGCGCCGTCGGTGGACGTCAACACCGCCGACGACAACCCCGTCATCGGGACCCGCTCGTTCGGGTCCGATCCCGAGCTCGTCGCCCGGCACGCCGCCGCGTCCGTCACCGGGACGCAGGAGGCCGGCGTCGCGGCCTGCGCGAAGCACTTCCCCGGCCACGGCGCGACGGTGGACGACTCGCACCTGTCGATCCCGCTCGTCGACGCCGACCTGGAGCTGCTGGACCGCCGCGAGCTGGTGCCCTTCCGCGCCGCGATCGCCGCCGGCGCCCGCGCGGTGATGACCGGGCACCTCAACCTGCCCTCGATCACCCGGGGCGCGCCGGCCACGCTGTCGCACGCCGCGATCACCGGGCTGCTCCGCGAGCACCTCGGCTACCAGGGCGTGGTCGTCACCGACGCGCTCGACATGGAGGGCGCGAGCGGCGCGATCGGCATCCCGGAGGCGTCCGTGCGGGCCCTCGTCGCGGGCGCCGACCTGCTGTGCCTCGGCCCCCGCGAGCACGCCGAGACCGTCGAGGCGACGCTTGCCGCGATCGACGAGGCGGTGCGGACCGGGCGGCTGTCGCCGGGCCGGCTGCTGGACGCGGCGGAGCGCACCGCGCGGCTGAAGGAGTGGCTCGGCGGGCCCGGCGCCGCCGCCGCGGACCGCGCCGCCGGGCTGGAGGCCGCGCGCCGCGCCGTGCGGGTCACGGGAGCGCTCCCAGGTTGGACCGGCGGCCCGCCCCTGGTCGTCGAGACGGAGTCGGCCGGCAACATCGCGGCCGGCCCGACCCCGTGGGGGCTGCACCCGTGGGCGCCCGATGCCGTCCGGGCCGGGGACGAGGACGGCGCGGCGGACCGGATCCTGGACCGTGCCAAGGGCCGCGGCCTGGTCGTCGTGCTGCGCGACGCGCACCGGCACGCCGGCCAGCGGGCCCTCGCCGCGGCCCTGCTGACCGCCCGTCCCGACACCGTCGTCGTGGAGATGGGGCTGCCCGTCTGGCGTCCCGGATCGGCCGTCTACCTGGCCACCTACGGCGCCGCCGCCGCCAACGCCCAGGCCGCCGCCGAACTGCTCGGGCTGACCGGCTCCGCGGCCCCGGCCGGCTAGACCCGCGGCGCGCCCGCCGGGCAGGAGCCCGGTCCCGGCGGGCGCGCCGCGTCCACCGCACCGCGCTCCGCCCCGGGCAGTGCCCGACCGGTCCGATCGGCAAGGGATAATACGTCCATGCGATTGTCCGCCAGGGTCGACTACGCGTTGCGTGCCGCCGCCGAGCTCGCGGTCGCCGGGAGTCACCCGGTGACCGCGGTGCAGCTCGCGGAGGCCCAGCAGATCCCGCCCAAATTCCTGGAGAACATCCTCGGCCAGCTGCGCCGGTCCGGCCTCGTCCGGAGCCAGCGGGGCCCCGAGGGCGGCTACTGGCTGGCCCGGCCGGCCGAGCGGATATCCCTCGCCGACATCATCCGCGCCATCGACGGGCCGCTGCTCGGCGTCCGGGGCGAGCGTCCCGAGCACGTCGGGTACCAGGGGCCCGCGCATTCCCTCCAGGAGGTGTGGATCGCGCTGCGCGCCAGCGAGCGGTCCATCCTGGAGCAGGTCACGCTCGCGCACATCGCGGCCGGGAAGCTGCCCGCCCCCGTCCAGAAGCTGACCGAGGACCCGTCCGCCTGGGAGAGCCCCTCCTACATCTGAGCCATGCCTGAAGGGGACGTGGTCTGGCTGACCGCCCGGCGGTTGCGCGAGGCGCTCGCCGGGCGAGTGCTGACGCGCTCGGACTTCCGCGTCCCCCGGTTCGCCGCAGCCGACCTGCGCGGGCGGACGGTCCTGGACTCCGTGTCGCGCGGCAAGCACCTCCTCACGCGGGTCGAGGGCGGGCTCACCGTGCACACGCACCTGCTGATGGAGGGGCGCTGGCAGATCCGCCGGGCGGGGCCGGCGCCGCGCGACCACCGGGTCCGGCTCGTGCTGGCGAACGCGCAGTGGCAGGCGGTGGGGTATTCGCTCGGCCTGGTCGAGCTGCTGCGCACCGCCGAGGAGGACGGCGCCGTCGGTCACCTCGGGCCCGACCTCCTCGACCCGTCCTGGGACGCGGAGACGGCGGCCGTGGCCGCGGCGCGGCTGGCCGAGCGGCCCGGACGGCCGATCGGGGAGGCGCTGCTCGACCAGACGAGGCTCGCGGGCATCGGCAACGTCTACAAGGCCGAGGTCCTGTTCCTGAGAGGCGTGAACCCGTGGGCCCCCGTCGAGGACGTCCCCGACGTCCCGGCGCTCGTGGAGCTCTCTCACCGGCTGCTGGACGCCAACAAGGAACGGCACGGCCACATCACCACCGGCGACCTCGGGCGCGGCCGGGAGCACTGGGTGTACGGGCGGGCGGGGCGCCCCTGCCGGCGCTGCGGGACGCGGATCGAGCGCGCCGCGCAGGCCGAGCGCGCCACGTTCTGGTGCCCGCGCTGCCAGCCCGCGCCCGCATAGCGGACGGTCGGCGCCCGCCCCGGCCCCCCGAGGCCGCCCGGGCGGGTCGCCGCCTGATCGGGTCGCCGGATCCTGCGCCCGTGCCACGATCTTCGGCCTGCGATCGTTCCAAGTCAATTCTCGGGTATTCTTATTGATCGCTTAGCTCTAGCTTGGGCGGCATGACCCTGGACGATCTCCGCGTGTTCGTCGCCGTCTGCTCGGTGGGCAACCTCAGCGCCGTGGCGCGGGACCTGTCGTGCAGCCAGTCGGCCGTCAGCCAGCACGTCAAGCGGCTGGAGCGGGAGACCGGCCTGGTCCTGCTGGAGCGGCGCCCGCGCGGCGTGGTGCCGACGCGGGCCGGGCGCGTCCTGCACCGGGCGGCGACGGAGGGCATCGCGGGGCTGGACGCGGCGCTGCGCCACCTCGACGATCTGCGCCGCGGCGTCGGCGGCACCGTCCGGGTCGCGACCGGCGCGACGACCGTCCGGCACTTCATGGCGGCGGGCGTGGCCGCGTTCCGGGACCGGCATCCCGAGGCGGCCCTCCAGTTCGAGACCGCGGGCTCCAGCCGCCGCTGCCTGGAGGCCGTCCGCTCGCACACCGCGGACCTGGCCTGGGTGACGATCGGGCCGCCGCTCGACGGCGTGGAGCAGCGCGCGTCCTACGAGCTGCCGTGGATGCTCGCCGCCCGCGCGGATGACCCCCTCGCGGGCCGCTCGTCCGTCACGCTGGACGACCTGCCGGGCATCCGGTACATCGAACTGCCGGCGCACTCCACGTCCCGCGTCCACCTGGAGACGCACCTCGAACGGCACGGGGTGCGGCTGGCGTCCACGACGAGCGTCGCCGACTGGGACACCGCGCTCCTGCTGGCCGAACTGGGGCTGGGCCACGCGATCCTTCCCGCGCTTCCCGGCTGGGGGCGCGGCACGGGAGACGTCCGGCTGGTCCCCGTCCCGGACCTGCCGCCGCTCGCCGCCGGCTGGGCCGCGCGCCGCTGGGACGCCCTCAGCCCCCTCGCGATCGAGTTCGCCGACACCGTCCTGGACCATCTCCGGGCCCGGCCGCAGGCCGGGACGTGAAATGCGGGTCGGGACGTGAAAAGCCCCGGCCCCGCCGTGATCGGCGGGGCCGGGGCTTCGCGCTCGGGTCGGGCGGGCCGCCGTCACGGCTGCCGGCGCCCGGCCGGTCAGGTCTGGGCCTGGAACATCCAGTGCTGCTTCTCCAACTCGGCGGTGATGGAGATGAGCAGGTCCTGGGTCACCGGGTCCGGCTCGTCGGTCGCGGCGATCCGCTCCCGGAACCGGCCGATGATCTGCGCCAGGACGTCGGTCACCGCGGCGACGACCTTGTCGTCGTCCAGGTAGCCGGCCTCCAGCTGGGGCAGCGTGGTCCGGTCGGCGACCGTGCGGGCACGGCCGTCGGGGTTCACGCCGATCGCCACGGCGCGCTCGGCCACATCGTCCTGGCCGCCGCGGGCGAGCGCGACGACCTCGTCGAGGTGCTCGTGCACGACCTTGAAGTTGCGCCCGGTCAGGTTCCAGTGCGCCTGCTTGGCCACGAGGGACAGGTCGATCAGATCGACGAGAGAGCCCTGCAGGGCCTCCCCCACCGCCTTCATGGCCTCGTCGGTGAGCGGGCTCTTGACCGTCGCCATTATCGGGCTCCTTCCGCGTCGTTACGGTTATCCGTTACAACCCGGAAAGATCCCCTGAAATGCCGCATTCATGCGTGAGGCCGCGCACACCCGCGGCCCCGATAGGGCATGAACGCACCAAGAACAGGTCAGGCCGCGACCATGTCGGGGCGGAGTTCCCCGGTGATCTCCTCCGGAGTCTCCGGAATGCTCTCGGTGGTGATGCGCTCGTGCTCCGGCGCGCCCGCCATGACGGGCTCGTGCTGCAGCTCGGCGAGGGCTAGCTGATCCGCGACTTCCCTCAGTACGTGCGACAGCGGGACGCCCAGGGCTTTGCAGATCGAGGACAGCAGTTCCGAAGAAGCCTCCTTCTGCCCCCGTTCGACCTCGGAGAGATAGCCGAGTGACACCCGCGCCGCCGCGGACACCTCACGGAGGGTGCGTCCCTGGCGCAGCCGCAGCTGCCGCAGTACGTCACCGAGCAGCTGGCGAAGCAGGACCATCGTCTCGCTCCCTCCCTCAGTTCGGACCATCTGCCGGTTCCACCGTACCCGGCTTGGCGGTAGCCATGGCAGACCGTTGATTTCGTGTTCGCTCGGAACGTAACGCTGTAATCAGTCCCGGTCTTCCCGATCTGCCTGAGCCTCCTCGTTCCCGCCGTCGGCGTCAAGCCCCATCAGGACGCGTCGCAGCAGCTCAAGGGCGTGTACGACGGTCATCCGCCGGATCACCGCGCGGATCTCCGGCCCGGTGCCGGGCACGGGGAGTTTCGGGCTGACCACAGTGCGCGAATCGCCGGGACCGGCCACGCCGATATAGACCGTTCCCACCGGCCGGCCGTCCTGCGGGTCCGGCCCGGCGACGCCCGTCACCGCGAGCCCGTAGGTGGCGCCCACCGCGTCCCGGACGCCCGCGGCCATCGCGGCGGCCACGTCCGGGTGGACGGCCCCGTGCGCGGCGAGCAGGTCCGCCGGGACGCCCAGCAGCCGGTGCTTGGCCTCCGTCGCGTACGTCACGACGCCGCCCGCGAAGGTGGCGGACGAGCCCGGCATCGCGGTGAGCTCCGCGCCGATGAGCCCGCCGGTCAGCGACTCCGCCGCCGCGACGGTCTCCCCGCGGGCCGCGAGCAGCCGGTGGACGACGCGGTCCAGCGTCTCGTCCTCGGCCCCGTAGACGGCCGGGCCGAGCAGCGTGCGGACGCGCGCCTCCACGCTCGCGAGCCGGTCGGCCGCGTCGGGGCCGGACACCGTGATCCGGATCTTCACCTCCGCCGGGTCGGGCAGGTAGGCGAGCCTCACCCCGTCCATCGCCTCGACCTCGGCGAGCCGCGTCGCGACGACCGACTCCCACAGCCGTGCGGTGCGCAGCGTGCGGCGCGCGACCGCGGGCAGCCCGGCGACGCGGGCGAGCTCCGGCAGCACCACCTCGTCCATGATCGTGCGCATCTCGAACGGGACGCCGGGGAGCGCGTAGACGACCCCGCCCGGCAGCTCCACCCGCAGGCCGGGCGCCGAACCGGCGGAGTTGGCCAGCACCCGCGCGCCCTTCGGGACGTCGGCCATGCGCAGCGCCATCGGCTGCAGCTCGCGGCCGGCCCGCGCCACCCGCTCGCGGAGCCGCCGCTCCAGGTGCGGGTCGCGGACGAGGGGGACGCCCGCCGCCGCGGCGAGCGCGTCCCGGGTGAGGTCGTCGTAGGTGGGGCCGAGCCCGCCCGTGGTGATCACCGCGTCGGCCCGGTCGAGCGCCGACGCGGCGGCCGCGACGATGACGTCCAGCTCGTCGCCGACGACGACGCTGCGGGTCACCTCGACGCCGTGGTCGGCCAGCCGGCGGCCCAGCCACGCCGCGTTGCCGTTGACCGTGTCGCCGAGGAGCAGCTCGTCCCCGACGGTGAGCAGTTCGACTCGCATGGCGTCCCCATCCCCGCCGCCGGCGGCCGCGGCTCGTGGCGAATCTACCGGCGCGCGTCCGCGACGGCCCTGGCGCACCACCGGTTCACCGCGAAAGACGGCCGCATCAGGACGGCGCCGGCGCGGGCGGGCCCGCACCGGTCCGGACGGCCGATCCCCATTCCGTCGCGGCGCGAAAGGGACGGCCGCGCATTGTCCTCCGGAACGAAGCCGCGTGCGCCACGGCACGCGGGCGCACCGGGGGCCGGGGCGCGCATCGTCGCCGCACGTCATCGGCCGCGCGTCCGACCAATACCTGGAAGTGCAGGTCACATTGTGAGTCAAAACTCATTTGATCGATTCGTCCGCCCGGACGCGGGCGAGGATAATCGACATCGCGTGGCGCCCGCGGATCGGGGCCGCGGGACGCGACCGGGGTGGGCGTGGTTTCGCGGCTCCTCCCGGGCGCCACGGTCGTTCCGGCCCGCGAGCGGTCAGGAGCGCCTGGGACGCGGTCAGGACGTCCCGGACGCGCGGCGCATCCGCCACGCCCGCAGCACGTAGTCCGCGCCCGTGACGACGGTGACGACGAGCGCGGCGGCCATCGTCGCCCAGCGCACGTAGTCGAGGGGGCCGGGCAGGATGTAGAAGCCGATGGCGATGACCTGGAGCATCGTCTTCAGCTTCCCGCCCTTGCTCGCCGGGATCACGCCGTGCCGGAGCACGACGAAGCGCAGCACCGTGATGCCGATCTCGCGGACCATGATCACGACCGTGACCCACCACCACAGCTCCCCCATCACCGACAGGCTGACCAGCGCGGCGCCGGTGAGGGCCTTGTCGGCGATCGGGTCGGCGATCTTGCCGAAGTCGGTGACCAGGCCGCGGGCGCGGGCGATGTCACCGTCGATCTTGTCGGTGATCGAGGCGGCGGCGAACACCGCGAACGCGGCGAGCCGCCAGGCGGTGCCGTCCAGGAACAGCATCCACACGAAGACCGGCACCAGCACGATCCGGAGCATCGTCAGCGCGTTCGCGATGTTCCAGACGCCGGCCGGGGGCGGGTCCGACGCCCCCGCGACCGGTTCCGGGGTGCCCGCGATCATGCGTCGCCCGCGATCGGTTCCGCGCTCAGGTCCACCCCGTCGCTGCCGGTGACGCGGACCTCGACGATCTCGCCGAGCGCGAGGCCCGCGCCGCGGACGAGGACCGTCCCGTCCACCTCGGGCGCCTGGTGCTCGGCGCGGCCCTCGAACCCGCCGCCGTCGGCCTTGTCCTCCAGCAGGACGCGGACCCGCGTGCCGACGCGGTCCTCGGCCCGCTGGGCCGTCAGCTCCTCGGCGAGGGTCGACAGCTCCTCGACGCGGGCGGCGACCTCGGCCGGGTCGAGCTTGCCGTCCAGGTCCGCGGCCTCCGTGCCGTCCTCGTCGGAGTAGCCGAACACGCCGACCGCGTCGAGCCGCGCGGCGGACAGGAACTCCGCCAGCTCCTCGAAGTCGTCCTCGGTCTCGCCGGGGAAGCCGACGATGAAGTTGGACCGCACGCCCGCGTCCGGCGCCAGCTCGCGGATCTGGCCGAGCAGCCCGAGGAACCGCTCCCGGTCGCCGAACCGCCGCATCGAGCGCAGCACCGGGCCGCTCGCGTGCTGGAACGACATGTCGAAGTAGGGCGCGACGCCGGGCGTGCCGCAGATCGCCTCGATGAGGCCGGGGCGCGTCTCGGCGGGCTGCAGGTAGCTGACCCGGACGCGCTCGATCCCGTCCACGGCGGCGAGGTCCGGCAGCAGCCGCTCCAGCGCGCGCAGGTCGCCGAGGTCCTTGCCGTAGGACGTCGAGTTCTCGCTGACGAGGACGAGTTCGCGGACGCCGTGCCCGGCGAGCCAGCGCGCCTCCTCCAGCACCTCCGCCGGCGGGCGCGACACGTACGCGCCGCGGAACGCGGGGATCGCGCAGAACGTGCAGCGCCGGTCGCAGCCGGACGCCAGCTTCAGCGGCGCCACCGGGCCGCCGCCGAGCCGCCGCCGCAGCACCCGGGGGCCGGACGCGGGCGCCAGCCCGTCCGGGAGGTCGGCCGGGCCGTGCCCCGGGACCGCCACCCGGGACGCCGACCGGTCCACCGGGCTGATCGGCAGCAGCGTCCGGCGGTCGCGCGGGGTGTGCGCGTCCCGCCTGCGGCCCGCCATGACGTCGTCGAGCCGCTCCCCGATGCCGGCGTAGTCGTCGAAGCCGAGCACGGCGTCGGCCTCCGGCAGCGCCTCCGCGAGCTCCCTGCCGTACCGCTCGGCCATGCAGCCGGCCGCGACGACCTTGGCGCCCGAGTCGTGCGCGGCGAGCAGCGTGTCGATGGAGTCCTTCTTCGCGGCCTCGATGAACCCGCAGGTGTTGACGACGACGACGTCCGCGCCGTCCGCGCCGTCGGCCACGTCCCAGCCCGCGTCCTCGATGCGCGCGGCGAGTTCCTCGGAATCGACCTCGTTGCGGGCGCAGCCGAGCGTGATGAGCGAGACCTTGCGGCGAGTCGACATGCCCTTAAAGGTAATGGGCCGGGGCGCCAGGACGTACCACAGCCCGCCCCTTAGCGCGTCGCGGAAACCCCGCCCCCGCCCCGGCTAAGCGGGTTCGGGGTCGTTGCGGTCGAAGCTCAGCCGCTGCACGCCCTTGCCCTTGCCGGGCGAGCCGATGTCCTTGCCGTTGACGGTCAGGTTGACGCTGCCGCCGACGCCGACCACCAGCTTGACCTTCTTCTTGGCGGTGAAGTCCTTCTGGTCGCCCTCGTGGAGGGTGCCGATGAACAGCGTCCGGCCCTTGTCTCCGATGACGTTCAGCCACGTCGTGTGCTTGGCCTCAACTCGCACGACGACCTCGGTGCGCGGCGCCTCCGCGACCGGCGCGCCGGTCTTGGGCGGCGCGGACGCGGCCGGCGAGGACGGCGCGGGAGTCCCGGCGACCTGCCGCGCGGTGCGCTGCTCGCCGCGGTCCCCGGGACCGACCAGCTGGACGACCCCGTAGATGACGACGAGGGCGAGCGCGAGCGCCATCGCGGCGCTCCAGTTCGGCGCCTTGCGCTCGCGGAACGCGATGGGCTGCTCCGGCTCGAACGCCGACACCGCCGAGACGGGCTGCGGCGCGCCGCCGTGCGCCTTGTCGAACTCGGCGACGAGCGGCTCCGGATCGATGCCGATGACCCGGGAGATGCTGCGGATGTGGCCGCGGGCGTAGAAGTTGCCGCCGCACGCGGAGAAGTCGTCGGCCTCCATGCCGCGGATCACGGTCTCCCGTATCCGGGTCTGGAGACTCACCTGTGTCACCGAGAGACCGGCCCGCTCGCGCTCCTCCGCCAAGGTCTCACCGATGCTCACCTCGGGCCTCCTTCGGGGGCGCTCGTGGCCGATCTTCTGGGACACCAGTCTAGGAACGGCAATGCCCGCTGGGCGACAGCCAACACGTTCGAAACAGGGCAAGATTTCGCATCATTCCGCAATGCCCCCCGCCGCGGCCGCTCAGCCGCCGCGCAGTTCCGCGAGCACCCCGGGGAGATCGTCCGGCTTGGCCAGCACGTCCCGCGCCTTGGAGCCCTCGCTCGGCCCGACGATGTCGCGGCTCTCCATCAGGTCCATCAGCCGCCCGGCCTTGGCGAACCCGACGCGGAGCTTGCGCTGCAGCATCGACGTCGAGCCGAACTGCGTCGACACGACCAGCTCGATGGCCTGGACGAGCAGGTCCATGTCGTCGCCGATCTCCTCGTCGATCTCCTTCTTGGGCTTGCTCGACTCGGCGACGTCCTCCCGGTACTTCGCCTCCATCTGCCCCTTGCAGTGGTCGACGACCGCGTGGATCTCCTTCTCCGCCACGTAGGCGTTCTGGAGCCGCATCGGCTTGCTCGCGCCCATCGGCAGGAACAGCGCGTCGCCCTGACCGACGAGCTTCTCCGCGCCCGGCTGGTCGAGGATGACGCGGCTGTCGGACAGCGACGACGTCGCGAACGCCAGCCGGGACGGCACGTTCGCCTTGATGAGCCCGGTGACGACGTCCACCGACGGGCGCTGCGTCGCGAGGACGAGGTGGATGCCCGCGGCGCGGGCGAGCTGGGTGATGCGGACGACCGAGTCCTCCACGTCGCGGGGCGCGACCATCATCAGGTCGGCCAGCTCGTCGACGATGACGAGCATGTACGGGTACGGCGTGTAGACGCGCTCGCTGCCGGGCGGCGGAACGAGCTTGCCCGCCTTCACCGCCTTGTTGAAGTCGTCGATGTGCCGGTACCCGGACGCGGCCAGGTCGTCGTAGCGGCGGTCCATCTCGCCGACGACCCACTCCAGGGCCTCGGCGGCCTTCTTCGGGTTCGTGATGATCGGCGTGATCAGGTGCGGGATGCCCTGGTACATCGTCAGCTCGACCCGCTTGGGGTCGACGAGGATCATCCGCACCTCGTCCGGCGTGGCGCGCATCAGGATCGAGCTGATGAGCCCGTTGATGCACGTCGACTTGCCGGCGCCGGTGGCGCCCGCGATGAGGATGTGCGGCATCTTCGCCAGGTTCGCCACGACCGTGCGTCCCTCGACGTCCTTGCCCAGCCCGACGATCATCGGGTGGTGCTCGTTGGTCGCGGCGGGCGAGCGCAGCACGTCGCCGAGGCTGACGATGTCCTTGTCGGTGTTGGGGATCTCCACGCCGATCGCGGACTTGCCGGGGATCGGGGAGATGATCCGCACGTCGGCGCTCTTCACCGCGTAGGCGATGTTCTTGGTCAGCGCGATGACCTTCTCGACCTTCACCGCCGGGCCCAGCTCGATCTCGTACCGGGTGATCGTCGGGCCGCGGGTGAACCCGGTGACCTGCGCGTCGATGTCGAACTGCTCCAGCACGCCGGTGAGGGCGTTCACGACCGTGTCGTTGGCCTTCGTCCGCGGCTTGGACACGCTGCCGGGCCGCAGCACCGACGGGTCGGGCAGCACGTAGATCTCGCCGGACGACGACAGCGGAAGCTGCTCCGAGCGGCGCGGCGCCGGGGTCGGGTCGGGCGCCTCGGGCGGAGCCGCGGCGCCGGACTCCGCCATGGTGTCGTCCGCGACGTGCTCGTCCATGGGCTCGTCGTCGAGCGGCGGCGCGGGCGGCGGCACGTCGGCGCCGAACGGGTCGGGCTCGAACAGCTCGTCGGCGAGGTCGCGCCTCGGCCGGTCGGCCTTCTTCGGCGCGTCCTCCAGCAGCGGCGTGTCGTAGGGCCGGGAGTGCTCGCCGACCTCCAGCTCGTCGGCCGGGTCGTCGGTCTTCTTCTTGCGGCGGCGCTTCTTCGGCTCGTCCTCGCCGTCCTTCTCGCCGGCGGACGGACGCTCCGGACGGCCCTGCAGCGTCGCCACCGCCCACAGCTCGGTGACGCGCTCGGGCACCTTCGCGATCGGCGTCGCGGTGACCACCAGCAGGCCGAACCCGGACAGCAGCAGCAGCAGCGGCACGGCCACCCAGCCGCTGAGCGCCGCGTCGAGCGGGGCGGACACCAGCCAGCCGACCACGCCGCCGGCCTCGCGGACGCCGTTCATGTCCTTCGCCGGGGACGGGACGCCGGCGGCGGTGTGCAGGATGCCGAGCACGCCGACGCCGAGCGCGGTGACGCCGATGACGACGCGCCCGGTGTCCTCGTGGTGCTCGGGGTGGCGCAGCGTCCGCCAGGCCAGCAGGGCCAGCAGGACGGGCAGCACCATGGCCATGATGCCGAGGCCGCCGCGCACGACCTTCTCCAGCGCGATCGTGACGACGCCGTCCGGCCGGAACCAGGTGACGGAGGCCAGCACGATGGACGAGCCGAGCAGCGCCAGCCCGAGGCCGTCGCGCCGGTGCTCGGGGTCGAGGCTGCGCGCGCCGTGCCCGTAGGCGCGGAAGACGGACCCGACCGCGACGGCCGCGAGCAGATACAGCTTGAAGAGGAGCTTGAAGAACCCGAGGACGGCCTGGGAGATCGGGTCGGGTTTCTGCGGGGGACGCCCCCGCCCCGAGCCGCGGCCGCCCTTGGAGGTGCCGCTCGGTCGCTTCCGGGGGGACGGACCTGCGGGCTTGCGAGCCCCACTGCCCCCCGCACGCGAAGAGGTTTTCGCACCCCCGGACGCACGTGTGGCCATGCTTATGAGAGTAACCAAGGACCCTCGAGGTTCCAGGGACCAGGAGAGGGCGTGTTGGGGAACGGACGGCCGCGGGGTCCCCGCGGCCGTCCGGACCCGTGCGCCGGTCTCCGCGGCCTCAGACCTCCACGACGACGGGGACGATCATCGGGCGGCGCCGGTAGTTGTCGCTCACCCACTTGCCGACGGTGCGCCGGATGAGCTGGCTCATCTGGTGCTGGTCGTTCACGCCGTCGCCGCCGGCGTCCCGCAGCACGGACTCGATGCGCTGGATGATCTCGTCGAAGTCCTCGTTGAGGATGCCGGCGCCGCGCGCGTGCACCTCCGGCCCGGCGACGATCTTGCCGGACGTCGAGTCGATGCCGACGACGATGGAGACGAAGCCCTCCTCGCCGAGGATGCGCCGGTCCTTCAGCGAGGTCTCGGTGACCTCGCCGACCGACAGCCCGTCCACGTACACGTAGCCGGCCGGGACGGCACCGACGATCTTGGCGCGGCCGTCGACGAGGTCGACGACGACGCCGTCCTCGGCGATGACGATGCCGTCGTCGGGGACGCCGGTGAGCGCGGCGAGCTTGGCGTGCGCCCGCAGGTGCCGCCACTCCCCATGGATCGGCACGAAGTTCGCCGGCTTGGTCACGTTCAGCACGTACAGCAGCTCGCCGGCCGACGCGTGCCCGGACACGTGCACGAGCGCGTTGCCCTTGTGCACGATGCGGGCGCCCCACCGGGTGAGGCCGTTGATGACGCGGTTGACGGCGTTCTCGTTGCCCGGGATCAGCGAGGACGCCAGCAGCACGGTGTCGCCGCCGGTGATGCGGATCGAGTGGTCGCGGTTGGCCATCCGCGACAGCGCCGACATCGGCTCGCCCTGCGACCCGGTGCACACCAGCACCAGCCGGTCGCCGGGGATGTCGTCCAGCTCCTTCTGCTCGACCATGATGCCGTCGGGCACGTTCAGGTAGCCGAGCTCGCGCGCGACGCCCATGTTGCGCACCATCGACCGGCCGACGAAGCAGACCTTCCGTCCGTTGGCGACGGCCGCGTCCAGGACCTGCTGGACGCGGTGGATGTGCGAGGCGAAGCAGGCGACGATGAGCCGCTCCTGGGCGGTGCGGAACACCTCGTCCACGACCGGGCCGATGTTGCGCTCGCTGGTGACGAAGCCCGGCACCTCGGCGTTGGTCGAGTCGGACATCAGCAGGTCGATGCCCTCGGCGCCGAGCCGGGCGAAGCCGGGCAGGTCGGTGAGCCGGCCGTCCAGCGGCAGCTGGTCCATCTTGAAGTCGCCGGTGTGCAGGACGAGCCCGGCGGGCGTGCGGAGCGCGACGGCGAGCGCGTCCGGGATGGAGTGGTTGACGGCGAGGAACTCGCAGTCGAACGGCCCGAAGGTGCGCCGCTCCCCCTCCACCACCATGTCGGTGACCGGTTTGATGCGGTGCTCGGCGAGCTTGGCCTCCAGCAGCGCGAGGGTGAGCCTGGAGCCGACGATGGGAATGTCGCGGCGTTCGCGCAGCAGGTAGGGCACGGCGCCGAGGTGGTCCTCGTGGCCGTGCGTGAGGATGACGGCCTCGATGTCGCCGAGGCGGTCTCTGATGTATTCGAAGTCGGGCAGTATCAGATCGACGCCGGGCTGCTCGGTCTCGGGGAACAGCACGCCGCAGTCGACGACGAGCAGGCGACCGCCATACTCGAACACCGTCATGTTGCGGCCGATCTCCCCCAGCCCGCCGAGCGCGACGATGCGCAGGCCGCGTTCGGGCGGTGCGGGCGGGTCCGAGAGCTCCGGGTGAGGATGACTCACCGGGCGACCTCCGGGATGACGACCTCCGGCACTTTGACTCCCCCTATCGTGAGGTCTTCTCGCAGGCGCGCGGCGAACTCCGGCGTGGCCTCCACCAACGGCGCGCGGAGCGGGCCGCCTCCGGGAAGGCCGAGCAGGTTCAGCGCTGCCTTGACGGCGATGGCGCCCTGCGTACGGGTCATGATGGCGGCGACCACGGGCAGCAGCCGCCGGTGGATCTCCAGCGCCCGCCCGTGCTCTCCGGCGCGGTATGCGTCGATCATCTCATGGAGTTCGGCGCCGACGACATGCCCGACCACGCTGACGAACCCCGCGGCGCCGACCGACAGCCAGGGCAGGTTGAGGTTGTCGTCGCCGGAGTACCAGACCAGATCGGTCGCGGCCATCACGCGGGACGCGCCGAAGAGGTCGCCCTTGGCGTCCTTGACGGCGATGATCCGCGGGTGGTCGGCGAGCTGGACGAGCGTGTCGTTCTCGATCGGCACCCCGGCGCGCCCCGGGATGTCGTACAGCATGCAGGGCAGGCCCGTCGCGTCGGCCACCGCGGTGAAGTGGCGGACGAGGCCCTCCTGCGGGGGCTTGTTGTAGTAGGGGGTGACCACGAGCAGGCCCTGCGCGCCGGTGGCCTCGGCCTGCCGCGCGAGCTGCAGGGTGTGCTCGGTGTGGTTCGTCCCGGCACCGGCGACGATCACGGCGCGGTCGCCGACCGCCTCGATGACCGCGCGCAGAAGCTTGCTCTTCTCGTCGTCGCTCGTCGTGGGCGACTCGCCCGTCGTCCCGTTGACGACGAGGCCGTCGTGGCGCCGCTCGTCGACCAGGTGGGTCGCGAGGCGCGCGGCGCCGTCGTAGTCGACGCCGCCGTCGGGCAGGAACGGAGTGACCATGGCGGTCAGCATCCGTCCAAACGGAGCGTCAGTCGTTGTGCTGGGTGCCATGCAACGAACGGTACCGTTCCGGCCGTTCGACTTGGACCCGCAGGTCGTACAGAAAGGGAGAAGCCGCCGCCACACGCTCGGGGGTACGCGTGGCGGCGGCTCCCACAGCACATCGTGGCACGCAAAAGCGGCGTTACGGGGTCAGTCCGGCCACTTCCCGGACTCGATCCCATAACGTGACCCAGCGGTCATCTCTTGCAGCCGGACGCGCAGCTCCTCGACGTCGGGAGTGCGCACGAGATCGTTGCCGCGGACGGCCCACCAGAGCCCGGACCCGCCCCGTCCGATCCGCCAGCCGGCGAACTCGGCTGACAGCTCGCCGATCCGGTCGGCGTCGCGCCGCGCGGTCTGCTGAGTGCCCATCGGCCTCGTCCCCACTTCCTTTGCCATCCGCAGGCCCGGTCTTGACTTCCGCACGGGGCAATACCCCCGGAGGCGAACGGCTACCCAACCCTTTTCACCTGCGTCTACAAGAGAATCGGAACGTGGCCGGGCGGGTTTCTCAACCGGCAGGACTTTCTGTCGTCCGGGGCAGCCAGGTGGACCTGTAACGGGCCCATTCGCCCTGGTCGGTCGTCCAGCCCGCGTACATCCCGACGCCGTACGGGCGCCTGGGCGGGCGGTCCAGCTGGTCGACGCCGCGCCGGACGCCGCGCAGCGCGACCGGCAGGTCCTCGGCCCAGTCCATCAGGGGACGGTAGGTGGGGATGCCGATGAACACGGTCGTCCGGTCGCCGATGAGCTCCAGCGTCGCCCGCGTGTGCCGGGCGTAGTGCCATCCGGCGAGGGACCGGGTCGGCAGCGCCACGTCGTAGGTCATGATCGCGACCTGGTCGGCGCGGTCGGCGATCGCGCGCAGGAACTCCCTGGTCGGGCGCGGCGGGTAGTGGACCGGGCCGGTGCGCGGGACCAGCGCCCTGTAGACGGGCTGGAGGGCGTCGAAGAGCGTCGGCTGCTCCAGCGCCACCGACAGCAGCCTGCCCCGCGCCCTGGTCAGCTCGCGGGTGCGGTCCATGAGCGTCATGAACGCGCGGTCGTCGGGGTAGATCGGCTCGAAGTCGTAGTGGATGCCGTCGAACCCGAGGTCCAGGAAGGCGGCGTCGGTCTTGAGGACCCGCTCCCGGACGGCCGGGTCGTCGAGGTCGATGACGCCCTTGCCCTCCACCATCCGGATCTGCCCCAGGTACGCCTGGGCCCGGACGCCCGGCGCGTACTCGCGCATGGCCGCGATGAGCTGCCGGGCGTAGCGGTGCTTCGAGGCGGGGACCGTCCCGTCCGCCTCGAACGGGCCCGCGTGGAAGAACACGTCGGTGATGCGGTTCTGCTTCAGGAGGCCGCCGAACTCGCGGTACTCGGCGTCGCTGTGCGCCTCGCCCACCCACTGGTGCCGCGCCCACAGCGCGTTGGTCTCGGTGCCGCGCGCCTCCGGTTCGGGCTGCCACCACACCCACGCACCGGCGAGGACGAGGGCCGCGAGACCGAGCAGGTACGCCGCCGTCCATCCGGCCCCGCGCAGCAGCCTGCCCAGACCACCGGAAACTCGCCCTTTGCGCTCCATAACGCAATGATCTCGGATTCGCGGGGTGCGCCGGACGCCGCGGGCCAGGAACGTCCCATGAAACGATCATGATTGCGCGGTGATCGCGCGGCGCGCGCGGCAACCGTTGACATCGGGGGAACCCTGTGATGACGAGGCGGCTCAGCGATGTCGCCCGTCGTCCCGACGGGAAGCCGCCCCGGTCCTTACCGTCCGTCCGGATGGAGGTCGAACCGGCATGCGAGTACCACCGGAACTGCGAGTGCCGCCGGAACACGGCGAGCCGCGCCCGCTGATCAGCACGCGGGCACTCGTGATCATCATCGTGGCGATCGGCGCCGCGGCCCTGACCGCCGCCGCGCCGCGGCTCGCGATCCCGATAGGCGTCGGCGTCGGCGTCGTGACCCTGCTCGCCCAGATCGTCAAGGATTGACCGCGCCGTCCCCGGCGGGGGCGCGGGCCACGCGGGCCCGCTGGGTGAGGGCCACGCAGACCAGCACCGCGACGGCGGCCAGCGCGGTGGTCGCGTCGATCGGCTCGCCGAGGAGGATCCCCGACCAGATCAGGGTCAGCACCGGCTGCGCGAGCTGGACCTGGCCGCCGCGCGCGATCCCGGCCCGCGCGAGGCCCTCGTACCAGGCGAAGAACCCGAGGTAGGCGGAGAACGCGGCGACGTAGCCGAAGCCGAGGACGGCGCGTCCCGTCCAGTCCGGGCGGGTGGCGGCGAGCAGCCACCCGGTCACCGGGACCGTGACGGGCGCGGCCAGCACCAGCGCCCAGGAGATGACGCGCCAGCCGGGCATGTCGCGGGTCAGCCGCGCGCCCTCGGTGTAGCCGGCCGCGGCGGCGAGGAGGGCCGCGAACAGGAGCAGGTCGGCGGCCGTGACCCGGCCGGCGCCGCCGACCAGCGCGAACCCGGTGACGCAGGCGGCGCCGGCCGCGCTCGCGAGCCAGAACGCGCGGGACGGCCGCTCCCCCGCGCGCAGCACGCCGCACACGGCGGTGGCGGCGGGCAGCAGCCCGACCACCACCGCCGAGTGGGCGGACGTGGCGCCGTGGTCGAGCGCGAGCGTGGAGAGCACCGGGAACCCGAAGATCACCCCGGCGGCGACGACCGCGAATCCGGCCCACTGGTCGCGGCGCGGCGGGCGCGCCCGCACCGATAGCAGTGCGGCGGCGGCGAGGACGGCCGCGGCGGCGGACCGGCCGATGCCGATCACGTACGGGTCGAGCCCGTCCAGGGCGAAGACCGTGGCGGGCAAGGTGAGGGAGTAGATCAGGACGCCGAGCCCGGCGAGCTGGAGACCGCGCGCCGCGGTGCCGTCCGCTATCGACGTGGCGGCGATAGCGCTATCCTTGGTCTTCATGAATCACGATAGCAGTGTGGCGGCGCTCGCCGACGCGCTGCGCGCCGACGTCCGCCGCATGAGCCCCGGCGAGCGGCTGCCGTCGAGCCGGGCGCTGGTCGAGCGGCACCGGGTCAGCCCGGTCACGGTGTCGCGCGCGCTCGGGCGGCTGTCCGCCGAGGGGCTCGTCGTGACGCGTCCGGGCAGCGGGGCGTTCGCCGCCGGACGGCGGCCGGCCGCCGCGGACCCGGCCGACTTCGGCTGGCAGGCGGTGACGCTCGGCGACCGGTCCGTCGACCCGTCCGGCGTGTCGTGGCTGCTCACCCCGGCGCCCGACGGCGTCGTCCCGCTCAGCGGCGGCTACCTGCACTCCGCGCTGCAGCCGGCCCGCGCGCTCGCCACGGCGGCGGCGCGGGCCGCCCGGCGCCCGGACGCCTGGGAGATGCCGCCGCTCGGCGGGCTGCCCGGGCTGCGCGCCTGGTTCGCGCGGACGGTCGGCGGCGCCGTCTCCCCCGCGGACGTCGTCGTCACCAGCGGCGGGCAGCAGTCGCTGACCACCGTGCTGCGCGCGCTGCTGCCGCCCGGCGCGCCCGTGCTGGTCGAGTCGCCGACGTATCTGGGCGTCCTCGCGATCGCGCGGGCGAGCGGGCTGCACCCGGTGCCCGTCCCGGTGGACGCGGACGGGATCCGTCCCGGCCTGCTCGCCGAGGCGTTCGCGATGAGCGGGGCGCGGGTGCTCTACTGCCAGCCGGCCTTCCACAACCCGACCGGCGCGGTGCTCGCCGCCGAGCGCCGCGCGCGGGTGCTGGACGTGGCGCGCGCGGCGGGCGCCTTCGTGGTGGAGGACGACTACGCGCGGCACCTCGGCATCGAGCCGCCCCCGCCGCCGCTGATCGCGGGGGACGCCGAGGGCCGGGTCGTGCACATCGCGTCCCTCACGAAGGCGACCGCGCCGAGCCTGCGGGTCGCCGCGGTGATCGCGCGGGGCCCGGTCGCCGAGCGGATCCGCGCGACGCAGCTCGTCGAGGAGTTCTTCCCCGCCCGGCCGCTCCAGGAGACGCTGCTCGAACTGGTCGGCTCGCCGGGCTGGCCGCGGCACCTGCGGGCCGTCCGGGCCGCGCTGCTGGCGCGCCGCGACGCGCTGCTCGCCGCGTTCGCCCGCGACCTGCCCGAGCTGCGGGTGAACCGGCCGGCGGGCGGCCTCCACCTGTGGGCGCGGCTGCCGGACGGCGCCGACGACGTGGCGCTGGCCGAGGCCGCCCTGCGCGCCGGGGTCCTGGTCAGCGCGGGGCGGCCCTTCTTCCCCGCCGAGGCCCCCGCCCCGTACCTGCGGATCAGCTACGGGACGGCGGCCTCGGAGGCGGAGCTGGCCGAGGGCGTCCGCCGGCTCGCCACCGTCCTGCGGTCGTGAGCCGTCCCCGCCGACCGGCGGGGCGGCTCAGGCCGTGCAGAGGCAGAACTCGTTGCCCTCGGGGTCGCGCCAGACCTGGAAGGGGGTCTCGGGGCTCCCCGCCGGCTCGCCGGCCGGGGCGGCCCCGAGCCGCACCGCGCGCTCGCCGGCGGCGCGGATGTCGGGCACGGCCAGGTCGAGGTGCAGCCGGTTCTTGATCTCCTTGCTCTCGGGGACGAGCTGGAACGCCAGCACCGGGCCCCCGCCGGCGAGCGGCTCCAAGTCCAGCCAGTCGTCCTCGCGCGCGGTCGCCTTCATGCCGAGCAGCCCGCCCCAGAAGGCGGCCATGGCGTCCAGGTCGGTGCAGTCGAAGACGAGCGTGGTCACTTTCGGGGTCGCGTCGGTCATCGGGTTCCTCCAGCGGTTCGCGGGACGTGGGCGGAGCGGGCGGCGGCCCGGCTGCAGAACGGATCGGGCCGGACGGAGCGGGCGGGCCGGACGGAGCGGGCGGGCCGGCGCAGGGCGCCGATCCGGTCGGGCACGCCGCCGAGCAGCCACCGGCGGATCCGGGCGGCGCGCTCGGCGTCGCGGGCACGGGCGGTGAGCCGCGCCTCGACGAGGTCGGCGTGGAGCCGCGCGTACTCGCGCTCCGCCCAGGCGTGCCGCATCGCGAGCGTCGCCAGGTACGGCAGCGGATTCATTGCGTCCTCCCGTTCGTTGACACCACCTAAACCGTAACGCTGGTGTCGGCACGACGCAACCGGTGAAACCTTAATGACGGTGTTGCGGCTTGGTAGAGTTGCCCGTGACGAGCAGGAGGGGCTATGGCCGACGCTCACGCCGATGGAGACCCCGCGCTGCTGCTGACGGACTTCGTCAACACGCTCGACGTCGACTCCGGGGCGGACGGGATCAGCACGCCCGCCGGCCTCGCCGGATGGCTGGCCGGGCGCGGGCTCGCCCCGGCGGCCGCGGCGGCCGGCGACGCCGACGTGCGGGTGGCCGCGGCGCTCCGGGAGGGCCTGCGCGAGGCCATGTCCGCCCACCACGGCCCGGAGGGCGCCGGCTTCCCGGACGACCTGGAGGACGCCCTCGCCGCCCTCCCGCTGCGCATCACGCTCGCCGGGCCGCGGCCCGCGCTCGTCCCCCTCGACCCGCCCGGCACGGCCGCCGACGGCCTCGCCCGCGTCGCCGCCGCGATCATGGACTCCGCCGCCGCCGGGACCTGGCCCCGGCTGAAGGTCTGCCAGGAGGACACCTGCCGCTGGGCGTTCCTCGACACGTCCAAGAACCGGTCCCGCTCGTGGTGCTCGATGCGCGTCTGCGGCAACCGCACCAAGACCCGCGCCTACCGCGCCCGCCGCAAGATCCCCGGCGACTGATGTCCGGGGGGCGTCCCCCCGAGGCATCGCGGTGCCGCTCGCTAGGGTGGGCGGCGGGTTTCCGGCGCGAGGACGGGGGGACGGCATGGCCGATGTGGGGGTGCGGCCCGCCCGGCGGGCGGACGCGGCCGCCGTCGCCGACATCCAGGTGCGGGCGTGGCGGCACGGGTACCGCGACCTGCTGCCGGCGGGCGTCCTCGACGAGGTGACCGGACCGGCCGCCGTGGAGACGTGGCGGGACCGGTGGGCGGAGGCCGCGGCGGCGCCGCCGACACCCCGGCACCGGCTGCTCGTCGCGGTGGCGTCCGACCTGGTCGTGGGGTTCGCCGCGCACGGCCCCGCCGAGGACGGCGACCTCGACCCCGCCGCCGCGGCGGAGCTGATCGCACTGCTGGTCGATCCGCTGCACACCCGCGCGGGGCACGGCAGCCGGCTCCTCGCCGCGAGCGTCGACCTGCTCCGCGAGGACGGCTTCACCACCCTGGTCAGCTGGGCCTTCGAGGACGACGAGGTCACCCGGACGTTCCTCGGCTCGGCCGGCTGGGGGCCCGACGGCACGGCCCGGACCCTCGACATGGGCGAGCCCGTCCGGCAGATCCGACTGCACACCGACATCAGTGCGTAAGCAGGGGTCGGTGAGGTGCACTGCCGCCGCGGCAATATCTTTGAAGTCGTGCCCGAGTCCACCTCCCTGACGCCGCCGCGCGCCTCCGCCGCGGCGGCGCCCGCCGTCCGGCACCGCTGGCTCGGTCTGGCCGTCATCAGCCTCGGCGTCTCGCTGATCGTCGTCGACGCCACGATCGTCGGCGTGCTGCTCCCCCGGATCGTCGCCGACCTCAGCCTCACGACCTCGGACGCCGAGTGGGTCACCGCGGTGTACGCGCTGGTGTTCGCGGCGCTGCTCATCCCGTTCGGACGGGCCGGCGACCTGTTCGGGCGCCGCCGGATGTTCGTGCTCGGCACCGCGGTGTTCGCCGCGGCGAGCGTCGCCGCCGCCCTGGCCGGGACCGGCTCGGCGCTGATCGGCGCCCGCGCCCTGCAAGGCGTCGGCGCCTCGATGATCCTGCCGGCCACGCTGTCCACGCTGAACGCGGTCTTCACCGGACGGGACCGGGCCGTCGCCTTCGGCGTCTGGGGCTCGATGATCAGCGGAATGGCCGCGCTGGGCCCGCTCCTCGGCGGGGCCGTCGCCGCAGGCGGCGGCTGGCGCTGGGCGTTCGGGATCAACCTGCCGCTCGGCGCGCTGCTCGTCGCCGGGGCGCTGTGGCTGCTGCCCGAGACCCGGCGGCCCGGCGCCGGGAGCGCGCGGCGCGAGATCGACTGGGCGGGCGGGCTGCTGTCCGCGCTCGGGCTCGGCGCGCTCGTGTGCGGGATCATCGAGGGCCAGACCTACGGCTGGTGGGCCGCGACCCGCCCGTTCTCGGTGGCCGGGCACCGCTGGCCGGAGACCGGCCTCTCCCCCGTCCCGGTGGTCCTCGCGCTCGGGATCGTGCTCCTCGGCGCGCTCGTCGTGGTGGAGCGGTCCCGCGCGGCGGCCGGACGCCCGGTGATGCTCGACCTCGACCTGTTCCGCATCCCCAACTTCCGCCATGGCAACCTGGCCTCGGCCCTGATCAACGTCGGCGAGCTGGGGCTGCTGTTCGTCCTGCCGCTGTTCCTGCTGGGCGTGCACGGCGCCGACCCGCTGGAGATCAGCCTGGCGATCCTGCCGCTCGCGCTCGGCGCCTTCCTGTCCGGCGGGTACGCGGGCAGGCTCGCGAACCGGCGCGGCGCGCACCGGGTCGTGCAGATCGGCATGGTGCTGGAGGTCGCCGCGGTCGCCGCGCTCGGCCTCACCGTGTCGGCGACGACCGGCGGGCTCGGCCTCGCGCCCTGGATGCTGCTGTACGGGCTGGGCCTCGGCCTGACGTCGGCGCAGCTGACGAACGTGTCGCTGGCGGACGTCCCGCGGGCGCAGTCCGGGCAGGCGTCCGGGACCCAGTCGACGGCCCGGCAGGTCGGCGCGGCACTCGGCATCGCCGCGATCGGGACGGTGTTCGCGACGAGCCTCGGGCACGCGATGACCGACCGGCTGGCCGCGGGCTCCGCGCTGCCGCCCGAGCGGCAGGCGGCCATGGCGCACGACCTGCGGGAGAGCGCCGGCACCTACGGCCGCGACCTGCACGGCGCCCCCGGGCTCGCGGCGGAGGCGCACGCCGCCGACGCGAGCCTCGCCGACGCGACCCGGCACGCGGCGCTCACCACCGCGGCGATCCTCGCGCTCGGGCTCGCCGTGTCCCTGCGGCTGCGCCCGAGCGGTGATCTCCATCGGGAAGAATCGAAGCGGTAGTCCCCCTGTCGTCCAGCGAGAACAAGCGGTAACTGTGGCCACGCTCACCCAATGGGTCGCCGGATCCCGGCCCCGCACCCTGCCCGCGTCCCTCGTTCCCGTCGTCGTCGGCACCGGCGTCGCGGTCGGCGAGGGCGAATCCGTCTGGTGGCGCGCCGCCCTCGCCGCGTTCGTCGCCCTCGTCCTGCAGATCGGGGTGAACTACTCCAACGACTACAGCGACGGCGTCCGCGGCACCGACGAGGAACGCGTCGGCCCGCTCCGCCTCGTCGGGTCGAAGACCGCGCCGCCGAAGCAGGTCCTCGGCGCCGCGCTGGCCTGCTTCCTGGCCGCGGCGGTCGCCGGGCTCGTGCTCGCCGCCGTGACGACCTGGTGGCTGCTGCTCGTCGGCGCGTTCGCGATCCTCGCGGCCTGGTTCTACACGGGCGGCAAGACGCCGTACGGGTACCGCGCGCTGGGCGAGGTGTCGGTGTTCGTCTTCTTCGGCCTCGTCGCCACCGTCGGGACGGTGTACGTCCAGGTCGAGGGGATTCCGTGGGAGGCGTGGGCGGCGGCGGTGCCGATCGGGCTGCTGGCCTGCGCGCTCCTCGTCGCGAACAACCTGCGCGACATCCCGACCGACCGGGAGTCGGGCAAGCGGACCCTCGCCGTGCTGCTCGGCGGCCCCTGGACCCGCATCCTGTACGCGGCCTGCACCGCGCTGCCGTTCATGTTCGTCCTGGCGCTGGCCGCGCCGCACCCGTGGGCGCTGCTCGCGCTGCTCGCGGCGCCGCTCACGCTGCCGCCGACGCAGCGGGTGCTGAACGGCGCGGCCGGTCCCGCCCTGATCCCGGTGCTGGGCGAGACCGGCCGGCTCCAGATCGCCTACGGCGTGCTGCTGGCGGTCGGGCTGGCGCTCTGACGCTCGGTGAGCAGGACGGCGCCGGCGACCCCCATGAGGAGCCCGGCCAGCAGCCCGCCGAGGGCGGTGAGGTTCGCGGCCGCCGTCGAGTCGGACGCCAGGAGGCCCGGCCGGCCGAGCGTCACGAGGAGCGCGTACAGCGACCAGGCGAACGTCGCGGCCGCGCCGACCCAGGCGACGGCCAGCGGAAGCGCGAGCCTTTCCGGACGGCCGGCACGCTGGACGATCGCCAGGAGGGCGGCGGCGCCGGCCAGCGCCAGGGCGCCCCACACGCCGTCGGCCAGTTGCTGGGCCGCGTTCCGGTGGACGATCTCGTCGCCGCGGAGCCCGGCCGTCCCGCCGAACGCCCAGAAGAGGTGCACGGCCGCGAAGCCCGCCGCGAACACGCTCGCCGCGCGCGCCAGGAGCACCTGTAGCGCGTGGGTCGCGCCCTTGGGGACGTCCCTTGTGCGGATGGTGAAGACGTCCGCCCACCGGTCCTTCGCGTACAGGACGAAGGCCGTGAGCAGGCCGAGCCCCTGCACGGTGAAGCCCGTGTAGACGACGCCGTACACCCAGCCTTGGATCGCGGCGTCGCCGCCGGTCAGCGGCTCGGACGAGAAGAGCGCCTGCAGCAGCGCGCCCAGCGGGACGGCGAGGACGATCGGCGCGAGCAGCCCGGCCGCGATCCAGATCGGCGTCAGCACCAGCCAGGCCGGGATCCGCCGCCCCCAGCGGAACGTGAACGCCAGCGCGACCAGCACGGCCAGCGCGTCCATGCCCATGGTGACCGCGTTGGCGACGTAGAGGCCCGAGCCCCGCGCCGCCTCCACGTCGTTCCACCCGGCCGTGCTGCCGGACAGCCACGCGGTCTTGAGGATGAGGTACGGGACGCACGCGGCGATCGTCGCGGCGCAGACGGACAGCCGGACAAGGCCGGGGCCGGGGCCGCCGCGCGCGGCGCGCCGCCGCCCGGTGAGGGCGTGAACTGAAACGGTCATGCCCCGACGATGCCCCGGACGTCCGGGGGCGCGCCTCCCGCCGCCGGGGGAGCCCGCTCCCCCGGCGGGCGGAGCTACCCCCAGCCGATCTCGGGGCGCCCGGCGTCGACGAGCGCCTTGTTGACGGCGCTGAACGGGCGCGTCCCGAAGAACTTCTTGGCGCTCAGCGGGCTCGGGTGCGCCGACTCGATCACGGTGTGCTGCGGGCCGGTGATCAGGCGGGCCTTCTTGCGGGCGTAGGCGCCCCAGAGCACGAAGACGACGCGCTCGCTCTTGTCGTTCAGGGCGCGGATCGCGGCGTCGGTGAAGTCCTCCCAGCCCTTGCCCGCGTGCGAGCCCGCCTCGCCGCCGCGGACGGTCAGCACCGCGTTCAGCAGCAGGACGCCCTGGTCGGCCCAGCGGGTGAGGTCGCCGGACGCCGCCGCCGGGACGCCGAGGTCGGTCGCCAGCTCCTTGTAGATGTTGCGCAGCGACGGCGGCAGCCGCACGCCGTCGCGGACGCTGAAGCTGAGCCCGTGCGCCTGGCCGGGGCCGTGGTAGGGGTCCTGCCCGAGGACCAGCACGCGGGCGCCGTCGAACGGGCAGTGCCGGAACGCGTTGAACAGGTCGTCGCGCGGCGGGTACACCGTCTGCGCCTCGTACTCCCCCGCGACGAACGCGCCCAGCGCGGCCGTGGCGACCGGGTCGAGCAGCGGGTCGAGCCGCTCCCGCCAGTCGCCGGGCAGCAGCTCCATCAGGTCGAGGGACATGGTGTCGGGCCTCCGAGGACGTGATCTCCAGTTGCCGGAAACACTAGTGCGGGCCACTGACACGCCACGCCGGTTCACGGGTCCGAAAGGGGTCCGACCCTAGGATGAAGCCATATGCCCGATACCCCCCGTCGGCGGCGGCTCCGCGCGTCCGCCCTGCTCGCCGCGCTCGTCCTGCCCGGTCTCGGCGCGGGCTGCGGCGGCCCGTCCGGGCCGGTGACGCTGACCGTCCTCGCCACCTCGTCGCTGACCGAGGTGTTCGGCGAGATGGGGACGGCCTACCAGCAGGAGCATCCGGGCGTCCGGCTGCGCTTCGCGTTCGGCGCGTCCCCCGAGATGGTGGACCGGCTGTCGGACCACACGCCCGGCGACGTCCTCGTGACGGCCGACCAGGCGAGCATGGCGGAGGCCGCCGGCCACCTGGCCGGACGGCCCCGCACCGTCGCCCACGACACGCTCACCATCGCGGTCCGGCCCGGCAACCCGCGGCGCATCCGGAGCCTGCGCGACCTGCAGCGGCCGGGCCTGCGCGTGGTGGTCGGCGCGGGCACGGTGCCGGTGGGCCGCTACACCCGCCGGGTCCTGGAGAAGGCGGGGCTGACCCTCCGGTGGAGCTCGGAGGAGATCAGCGCGCGCGCCGTCCTGGACCGGGTCCGCTCCGGGGAGGCCGACGCGGGGATCGTCTACATCACCGACCTGCGCTCGGCGGGCATCGCGGCGAGCAGCGTCCCCATCCCGGCGGACCTGAACGTCACCGCCGCCTTCCCCGCCGCCCCCGTCCAGGACTCCGCCCACCCGGACGCCGCCGCCGCGTTCGTCTCCTGGCTGCTGACGCCCGCCGCGCAGAAGCTCTTCCACAAGTACGGCTTCATCAACCCACCCTCTCCCCGCTGACCCCCTCCGCGCGGACGCGGGGCGGGTCGGTAGCTCATGGGAGGAGGGCGGGGAGGCCCGTGGGGGCGGGCATGGCCTTGAGGCCCTCCAGGACGGGCTCTGGGGGTGCTGCGTAGACCGTGGGGTGGATCGGGTCGTCGGGGTACGCGAGGCGGTCCTCCGACGCGGAGAACTGGACGTCGATGCCCGGCTTGTTGCCGCGCGGGTCGAGGAGGACCCAGCGGTCGTCCACCAGGGCGGCCGTGAGGCCGTGCAGGACGCCGGACGACTGCTGGTAGCAGAGGCCCGCCTGGACGCCGCCCGCGCGCAGCAGGGCGACGTAGGCGTGGGACTTGGCGTAGCAGAGGCCCGTGCGCTGGCCGAGGACGTCGGAGGCGCGCCAGGGGACGCGGGTGTCGCCGGAGTCCATGGAGTGCGGGACCTGGTCGCGGACGTAGTCGAACGCCGCGTGCGCGTAGGCGATGTCGTCGCCGGTGCGCAGCTCCGCGGCGACCGACTGGACGAGCGGGTGCTCGATGTCGATCGCCTCGGACGCGGCGAGGTAGTCCCAGGGGTCGGCGTCGAAGCGCATCACAGTCCGAGGAGCGTCTCGATGCCGATGGTGAGGCGGTCCATCTCGGGGACCTTGCGGACGGCGAGCAGGACGCCCGGCATGAAGGACTCGCGGTTCATCGAGTCGTGGCGGATGGTGAACAGCTCGCCGTGCCCGCCGAGGACGACCTCCTGGTGGGCGATGGCGCCCGACATGCGGACGGCGTGCACCCGGACGCCGTCCACGTCCGCGCCGCGGGCGCCGTCGACCTCGGAGGTGGTGGCGTCCGGGGACGGGGCCGCGCCGGCCTCCGCGCGGGCGGCGGCGACCAGCTCGGCGGTGCGGTAGGCGGTGCCGGACGGCGCGTCGGCCTTGTTCGGGTGGTGCGTCTCGACGATCTCGACGGACTCGAAGAACGGGGCCGCCTTCTGCGCGAAGTGCATCATCAGCACCGCGCCGATCCCGAAGTTGGGCGCGATGAGGACGTTCCCGGACGACTCGTCGGTCAGCCAGGACCGGACCGTGTCGACCCGTGGCGGGTCGAACCCCGTGGTGCCGACGACGGCGTGCAGGCCGCGCTCGACGCACCACTTGAGGTTGTCCATGACGACGCCGGGGTGGGTGAAGTCGACGACGACCTCGGCGGAGGCGAGCGCGTCGAGCGCGTCCCCCTGGTCGACGGCCGCGACGAGCTCCATGTCGCCGGCCCCTCGCACGGCACGGCACACCTCGGCCCCCATGCGGCCCTGCGCGCCCAGCACCCCGACCTTGATCACGTGTTCCTCCCGGTTGGCGTCCGGCCAGAGCCTACCGTCAGAAGCGCTTGCCCAGCTCGCGCGCCTCGGCGTGCGCGGCACGGCGTCCCGCGTCGGCGTCGGCGGTGGCGAGGTTGGGCCGGAACTCGACGCGGGCGAGGTCGGTGACCCCCGTCCAGCGCAGCCAGCCGTCCAGGAACGCGGCCTGGTGGTCGCGGCCGAACGCGGGCGGACGCCCCTCGCCGTAGACGGCGCTGGTGTAGACGACGGCGGCCTTCTTGCCGTGGAGCAGGCCCGTGTACCCCTCCTCCGCGTCGAAGCGGAACACCCAGCCGGGCTGCGAGACCACGTCGATGAACTGCTTGAGGACGTACGGGACGCCGGAGTTCCACATCGGGACGCTGAACAGGTAGCGGTCGTAGGAGTCGTACCGCTCGAAGACGGCGCGGGCGGCCCGCCACGCGGCGGCCTGCTCGCCGGACGGCTCCGCGCCCGCGAGCACGGTCATCTTGGCGCCGGCTCCGGCGGGCCCGAACTCGGGGAGGGCGCCGTCCCACAGGTCGAGGTGGTCGACGACGTCGCCGTGGACGTCGCGGTAGGCGTCCGCGAACGTCCCGGCGATCGCCAGCGACTCCGACGCGGCGCCTCGGGGGGACGCGGAGATGTGCAGCAGGCGTGACATGGGGGGACCTCTCGGCAGAGAAATACGGACCACAGTCCGATTACTCCTTCGAGATTAACGGACTCCAGTCCGCTTAACAAGGCGTGTCAGTCGTCGTCCGCCACGAACAGGTTGAGGAGCCAGCTGACGACGCCGATGATGATCGCGCCCCAGAAGGCCGGCCAGAACCACTCCACATGGAAGGGAAGGTCCAGTTCCCCCGCGACCCAGCTCGTCAGCATGAGCAGCCCCGCGTTCACGAGCAGCGCGAACAGCCCGAGGGTCAGGATGTAGAACGCGCAGCCCAGAACCTTGATCACGGGCTTGAGGACGGCGTTGACCACACCGAAGATCACCGCGACGCCGAGCAGCGTGAGCACCCGCTCCGTCGTGCTCCCGGCGGTGAGCTCGACGCCGTCGACCAGCGCCTCCGCGACCCACAGCGCGATCGCGGAGATGACCAGCCTGATGAGGATCTTCACGCGCCCGATCTACCCGGGCGGGAAGGCCCCTAACGGATCACGCGGCGAAGTCGCGGTCGCCGACCGGGCCGATGACGGTCAGCGCCTGCGGCGCCGACAGCACCTCGCGGGCGATCGCGCGGACGTCGTCCAGCGTGACGGCCTCGATCCGCGCCAGGACCTCCTCCACCGGCAGCAGCGACTCGTAGACCAGCTCGCTCTTGCCGATGCGGCTCATGCGGGAGCCCGTGTCCTCCAGGCCGAGGACCATGCCGCCGCGCAGCTGGCCCTTGCCGCGCTCCAGCTCCTCGGCGGTGAGGCACTCCTCGGCCGCCTTGCCCAGCTCGTCCCGGCAGATCGACAGGACCTCCTCCGCCTTGGCGGGCTGGCAGCCGGCGTACACGCCGAAGATGCCGGAGTCGGCGTACTGGGCGGTGTAGCTGTAGACCGAGTAGGCGAGGCCGCGCTTCTCCCGGATCTCCTGGAAGAGGCGGGACGACATGCCGCCGCCGAGCGCGGCGTTCAGCACGCCGAGCGCGAACCGGCGGTCGTCGGTGCGGGACACCCCGGCGCCGCCGAGGATGATGTGCGCCTGCTCGGTGTCCTTGTCGATCACCACGTTGCGCGGGTCGAGCGGGACGGGCGCGCCGTCCAGGCGGGGCGCGGCCGGCGCGGCGTCCCCGGTGAGGTGCTCGGCGAACGCGCCGGACACCAGCCGGACGACCTCGTCGTGGTCGATGTTGCCCGCCACCGACACCACCAGCTTGGACGGGACGTAGTGCTCCCGGTAGTAGCCGTGGATCCGGTCTCGGGACAGGGCGTTGATGGAGTCCTCGGTACCGAGGATGGGCCGCCCAAGCGGGGTGTCGCCGTACAGCGCGGTGGAGAACTCGTCGTGGATCAGGTCGCCCGGGTCGTCGTCGCGCATGTGGATCTCTTCGAGGATCACACCGCGCTCGGCCTCGACGTCCTCGGGGCGGTTCACCGACTCGGCGACCATGTCGGAGACGACGTCCACGGCGAGCGGCAGGTCGGCGTCCAGCACCCGCGCGTAGTAGCAGGTGTACTCCTTGGCGGTGAACGCGTTCAGGTCGCCGCCGACCGCGTCGACCGCCGCCGACAGCTCCAGCGCCGACCGCCGCTTCGTGCCCTTGAACAGCACGTGCTCCAGGTAGTGGCTCGCGCCGGCGTCGGCGGGCCCCTCGTCCCGCGAGCCGACCGCCGACCAGATGCCGAACGCGGCGGACCGCACGGTCGGCATCGTCTCGGTGATGATCCGCAGCCCGCCGGGCAGCACGGTGCGGCGCACCGCGCCGGCGCCGTCGGTGTGGATCGTCTCGGTGGTGCCGGGCTCCTGCGCCCGCGCCGGCAGGGTCACGTGTCGCTCACATTCCGTCGTTGGAAAGCGTCCGACCGGCCGTCCCGCCGGAGGGCGGGACGACCGGCCGGTCAGTAGCCGAGATCAGGAGTTGCGCTGGCCGGCGTCGTCGCCGGTGCGGCGGGTGCGGCGGCGGCGCGGGCCGCGGTCGCCGTCGTCCCGGCGGGGCCGCTGCTCAGCGGAGTCGCCGTCCTCGGACGCCTCGGCGGCGCCGTCGCCGGCGTCGCCCTTCTCCGCGGCCTCGCGCTCGACCACCTCGACCGGCACCAGCGACAGCTTGCCGCGCTGGTCGATCTCGGTGACCTCGACCTGGATCTTCTCGCCGACGCCCATGACGTCCTCGACGTTCTCGATCCGGGCGCCGCCGTGCAGCTTGCGGATCTGCGAGACGTGCAGCAGGCCGTCCTTGCCGGGCAGCAGCGACACGAACGCGCCGAACGTGGTGGTCTTGACGACGGTGCCGAGGAACCGCTCGCCGACCTCCGGCATGTGCGGGTTCGCGATCGAGTTGATCGCCTGCCGCGCGGCCTCGGCGGACGGGCCGTCGGTCGCGCCGACGTAGATGGTGCCGTCGTCCTCGATCGTGATGTCGGCGCCGGTGTCGTCCTGGATCGAGTTGATCATCTTGCCCTTGGGGCCGATGACCTCGCCGATCTTGTCGACCGGGACCTTGATCGTGATGATCCGCGGCGCGTTCGGGCTCATCTCGGCGGGCGCCTCGATGGCCTCCTGCATGACGTCCAGGATCGCGAGACGCGCGCCCTTGGCCTGCTTCAGCGCGGCGGCCAGCACCGAGGCGGGGATGCCGTCGAGCTTGGTGTCGAGCTGCAGCGCGGTGATCAGGTCGCGGGTGCCGGCGACCTTGAAGTCCATGTCGCCGAACGCGTCCTCGGCGCCGAGGATGTCGGTCAGCGTGACGTAGTCGTCGCCCTCGTTGATCAGGCCCATCGCGATGCCCGCCACCATCTGCTTCAGCGGGACGCCCGCGTCCAGCAGCGACATGGTGGACGCGCAGACCGAGCCCATCGAGGTGGAGCCGTTGGAGCCGAGCGCCTCCGACACCTGCCGGATCGCGTAGGGGAACTCCTCGCGGGTCGGCAGCACCGGCAGCAGGGCGCGCTCGGCGAGCGCGCCGTGCCCGATCTCGCGGCGCTTCGGCGAGCCGACCCGGCCGGTCTCACCGGTCGAGTACGGCGGGAAGTTGTAGTTGTGCATGTAGCGCTTGGTGCGCTCGGGGTTCAGCGTGTCGATCGTCTGCTCCATGCGGAGCATGTTCAGCGTCGTCACGCCGAGGATCTGCGTCTCGCCGCGCTCGAACAGCGCCGAGCCGTGCACGCGCGGGATCACGTGCGCCTCGGCGGTCAGCTGGCGGATGTCCTTCAGGCCGCGGCCGTCCATGCGCAGCCCGTCGCGGATGACCCGCTCGCGGACCAGCTTCTTGGTGACGGCGCGGTAGGCGGCGGAGATCTCCTTCTCGCGCCCCTCGAACTGCTCGGCGAGCTTCTCGGCCACGGCGGCCTTGATCTCGTCGAGCCGGGACTCGCGCTCCTGCTTGCCGGCGATGGTCAGCGCCTGCGCGAGGTCGCCGCTCGCGGCGTCGGTGACGGCGGCGAGCACGTCGTCCTGGTAGTCCAGGAAGATCGGGTACTCGCGGGTCTCCTTGGCGGCGACGGCCGCGAGGTCGCTCTGCGCCTTGCACAGCGCCTTGATGAACGGCTTGGCCGCCTCGAGGCCCTCGGCGACGGTCTCCTCGGTGGGGGCGGCGGCGCCCTCGCCGACGAGCCGGATCGTGTCGCGGGTGGACTCCGCCTCGACCATCATGATCGCGACGTCGCCGTCCGCGAGGACGCGCCCGGCGACGACCATGTCGAAGGTGGCGCGCTCGAGCTCGGGGTGGGTCGGGAAGCCGACCCACTGGCCCTCGATCAGCGCGACGCGGACGCCGCCGATCGGGCCGGAGAACGGCAGCCCGGCCAGCTGCGTGGACATCGAGGCGGCGTTGATCGCCACGACGTCGTACAGGTGGTCGGGGTGCAGCGCCATGATCGTCTCGACGACCTGGATCTCGTTGCGCAGGCCCTTGGTGAACGACGGGCGCAGCGGACGGTCGATCAGCCGGCAGGTGAGGATCGCGTCCTCGGAGGGCCGGCCCTCGCGGCGGAAGAACGAGCCGGGGATGCGCCCGGCCGCGTACATCCGCTCCTCGACGTCCACGGTCAGCGGGAAGAAGTCCAGGTTGTCCTTGGGCTTCTTCGACGCGGTGGTCGCCGACAGCACCATCGTCTCGTCGTCGAGGTAGGCGACGGCCGAGCCGGCCGCCTGCCGGGCCACGCGGCCCGTCTCGAAGCGGATGGTGCGGGTGCCGAACGTGCCGTTGTCGATCACGGCTTCGGTGCTCTGCGCACCGTCGATGCGCACGGCTTCTGTCACGGGAAACCTCCTATGGGTTCCATGTCGGTCCTCGCGGCCGTTTCCCGTTGGCTTGTCACGCTGCCGGTCTTCGATCGAAGCACCCGGATCGACAGGGTCCGCCGATGCGGCGGAACGGATCCGGAAGCCACTACCGAGGACCGGCCCGCACCAGCGGTGTCCGCGAGGCTTGTCTGCAGTTGTGCGGCCGGGCGGACGCTCCTCGCGGCCCGCCGGCCATATGAGGAAGGGAGTGGCCCCGCGTGGGCCACTCCCTCACCGTGCTAGCGGCGCAGGCCGAGTCGCTCGATCAGCTGCCGGTAGCGGTTGATGTCCTTGTTGCTCAGGTACTTCAGGAGGCGGCGACGACGGCCGACCAGCAGCAGGAGGCCGCGGCGGCTGTGGTGGTCGTGCTTGTGCTCCTTGAGGTGCTCGGTCAGATCGTTGATGCGGCGCGTGAGCAGCGCGACCTGGACTTCCGGCGATCCGGTGTCACCCTCAGTGGTCGCGTACTCGGCGATGATCTGGTTCTTCGTGGCGGTGTCGAGCGACACGTGGCTCCTTCGATGAAATCGTCACCCGCAGATCCTGGCCCGGAGGGCGCACGGGTCCGCATGGTGCGTGTGTTGAAGAGGGTGGCGGGCCGCATGAGGGTGCAGCCAGCCGCGCCGGGGCCCTTCCCGGCGACTATTCACCGTACCACGCCGGAAACCCACCCCGTCACGAAGCGAAAACCCTTGTTATCGCAGGGTACGCACCGGAAAAGAGTTGTTCGCCGGAGTCATTCCGCGGTGTTCTCCCTGATCCGGTCCACGTCGCGGTGCATCTGCTCGATCAGCGCCTCGACCGAGTCGAACTTCAGGGTGTCGCGGACGCGGGAGGTGAAGTCCACGCCCATGTGCTCGCCGTACAGGTCGAGGTCGTCGCGGTCCAGCGCGTACGCCTCGACGGTCCGCTCCCCGGCCCCCTCGAACGTCGGGTTCGTCCCGATCGAGATCGCGGCCGGCCAGCGGAAGCCCGGGTAGCGCTCGGAGTCGCAGACCAGCCAGCCGCCGTAGACGCCGTCGGCCGGGATCGCGGTGTTCGCCGGCATCTCCAGGTTGGCCGTGGGGAACCCGAGCGCGCGGCCCCGCTGGTGGCCGCGGACGACGATGCCCTCGACGCGGTGCGGCCGGCCCAGCGCCCGCGCCGCCGCGTCGACCTCGCCCGCGTCGAGCCGCTCCCGGATGTAGGTGGACGAGATCGTGTCGCCGTTGGCCACAAGCGGCATGCCCTCGGCGGTGAAGTCGTACTTCTCACCGAGCTCGCGCAGCAGGGCGACGTCGCCCTTGGCCTTGTGGCCGAACCGGAAGTCCTCGCCGACGATGACGTGCGCCGCGTGCAGCCGGTCGACCAGCACCTGCTGGACGAACTCGTCCGGCGGCGTCCTCGACAGCTCCAGGGTGAACGGCACCACCACGACCGCGTCCGTGCCGAGGCCCTCCAGCAGCTCGACGCGGCGCCTGGTCGTGGCGAGCAGCGGCGGATGCGTGCCCGGCCGGACGACCTCGTCCGGATGCGGGTCGAAGGTGATGACCACCGAGCGCAGGCCGCGGCGGCGCGCCTCCTCCGCCGCGGCGCCGACGATCCGCTGATGGCCGCGGTGCACGCCGTCGAACACCCCGATGGTGATCACTGAACGGCCCCAGTCCGCGGGAACCTCGTCGAGGCCATTCCAACGCCGCACCATTCTCTCCCTGCGTAGGACGTGCCTGCCCGTCTTCTTCTGCCGTCCTTAAGAGTGCCATGCGCGGGGCGCTCCGGTCGCACCGAGGGGTACCCGTCAGCCCGACTGGTAGACGACGAGCGACACGGCGATGTACTGCAGGATGTACGCGGCGAGCGTGAAGGCGTGGAAGACCTCGTGGAAGCCGAACCAGTGCGGCGACGGGTCGGGGCGGCGGAGCCCGTAGACGATGCCGCCGACGCTGTAGCAGATGCCGCCGGTCGCGACCAGCACGCACGCGGCGACGCCCGCGCCGTCCAGGAACTGCGGCAGGAAGAACACCGCGACCCAGCCCAGCACGATGTAGAGGGTCACGTAGAGAGCGCGCGGGGCGCCGATCCAGGCGGTCCGGAAGACGACGCCCGCGATGGCGCCCGTCCAGACGGTGACGAGGACGGCGATGCGCACCCCGCCGTCCAGCGCCACGACCGCGAACGGCGTGTACGTCCCGGCGATGATCAGATAGATGTTGGCGTGGTCGAACCGGCGCAGCACCTCGATCAGCCGGTGCGACCGCTGCCGGTGGTACGTCCCGGAGATCCCGAACAGCATCCCCGATGCCGCCACGTACACCGCCGACGCCAGCCGCGCGTGCACGCTCGGGCCGAGCGCCACCAGCACCAGCCCGGCGACCAGCACCGCGGGGAACGCGCCGAGGTGCAGCCAGCCGCGCAGCCGCGGGCGGGTCGGGGACGCCACCGGGGGGTGGTCCTTCACAGTGGTCACGGACACCTCCTCACCAACGAACCTACGCTCACGTAGGTTACGCGTGCGTAGGTTGTCGCGCATCCCCCTCGTCCCGTGATGCTCACCACGGGCGCGCCGCCCGCGGATCAGTGCGGGCCGGATCAGGACACGGCTCGGGTCAGGGCACCGGGCAAGGTCAGGGCACGAACACCGCGAGGGGCTTCGCGAGCCCGCCCCGCTCCTCGACGAGGGCGAGCAGCGTGCCGTCCGGGCCGAAGACGCCGACCGGGCCCGGCCCGAGCCCCGCCGCGGGGAGCCGCCCGCCGTGCGCGACCTTGCGGGCGTCCTCGTCCGAGACGTCCCTGCGCGGGAACACCGCGGCGACCGCCTCGCCCATCGGGAGGATCTCCAGCTTCTCCGCGAGCTGGTCCAGCGTCCGCGCCATGGGCAGGTCGTAGGGCCCGACGCGGGTGCGGCGCAGCGCTGTGAGGTGCCCGCCGCAGCCGAGGGACGCGCCGAGGTCGCGGGCCAGCGCCCGGATGTAGGTGCCGGACGAGCAGGAGACGGACGCGTCCACGTCGATCAGGTCGCCCTGCCGCCGCACGTCCAGGACCGTGAACCCGTGCACGGTCACGGGACGGGCCGCCAGCGCGACCTCCTCCCCCTTCCGGGCCATCTTGTAGGCCCGCTCGCCGTTCACCTTGATCGCACTGACCTGCGGCGGAGTCTGCTGGATCGGCCCGGTCAGCGCGGCGACGCCCGCGCGCAGCGCCTCGTCGGCCACGGCCGCCGCGGACGCCGTCGCGGTGATCTCGCCCTCCGCGTCGTCGGTGTTCGTCGACTGGCCCAGGCGGATCGTGGCGTCGTAGCCCTTCTCCGTCAGCGCGAGATGGCCGAGGAGGCGGGTGGCCTTGCCGATGCCGAGGACGAGCACGCCGGTCGCCATGGGGTCGAGCGTGCCCGCGTGCCCCACCCGGCGGGTCTTGGCGAGCCGCCGCATCCTTCCGACCACGTCGTGCGACGTCCAGTCGGCGGGCTTGTCCACGATGACGAGTCCCGAGTTGTCCACGCGCGCTCCGAAATGTCAGTCGTCGTCGGGGTCGCCGGGCACGCGCAGCGCGGCGCGCAGCCGGTCGATGATGCAGGCGGGCTCCCCGCCCATGGTGAACGCGGCGGCGGTGCGGTGCCCGCCCCCGCCGAGCTCGACGCAGGCGCGGCCCACGTCGACCGCGCCCTTGGAGCGGGTGGACACGTACCACTCGCCCCGGTCGTTCTCCTTGCACACGACCGCGACCTCGGCCTCGTCGGTGCGCCTGAGCTGGTCGATGACCCCTTCGAGCTGGTCGTAGTCGACGTCGCGGGCGGCCCGGTCCGCGCGCGCGATCGTCGTCCAGACCAGGCCGAGGCCGCCGGCGGCGTCGCGCTCCAGCCGGGCCCGCGCCAGCGCGCCCGCGAGGACCTGCAGGTAGCCGAACGGCGCCCGGTCCCACAGCTCGCGGCTGACCGCGTCCGGCCGGACGCCCGCCGCCAGCAGCCGTCCCGCCAGGTCGTGGACCTCGGGGGTCGTGCACGGGTACTTGAACGAGCCGGTGTCGCTGGCGAGCCCCGCGTACAGGCCCTGCGCCATGTCACGGTCCAGCGGGACGCCGAGCCTGCGGATCAGCTCCTCGACCAGCACCGCGGTGGCGGCCGCGTCCGGGTCGACGAGCCGCACACCGCCGAAACCGGTGTTGGACGCGTGGTGGTCGACGACGATCAGCGCATCGGCCCGGTCGGCGCGCCCGGCGAGGCCGCCGAGCCGCGCCCGGCCCGCCGCGTCCAGCGCGATCATCAGCTCGGGGGCGGACGGCATCCGCGCGGGCTCGACCAGCATCTCCTGGCCCGGCAGGAACCGCAGGATCGCCGGCACGGTGAACGGCTCTCCGAAGGACGCCGCGCACCGCTTGCCCAGCACGCGGAGGGCCCGGGCGAGGGCGAGCATGGAGCCGAGCGCGTCGCCGTCCGGGGCCACGTGGCAGGCGAGGCAGATGTCGTCCGCCGCGCGGATCAGCTCGACCGCGCGGTCCCACTCCAGTTCGGCGGAGGTACCGGCAGGCCCGGTGGACCCGCCGTCGCGGACGCCGCCACCGCCGCGCGGGACGACGTCATGACCGCTCACGGCATGCCCGTCCACATCGTGCAGACGGCATTCCTCCGGCCGGCCGGCGGCGCCCGGCGCCTCCGCCCGGCCCCCGGGCCCGTTCACGGCGACGGGCGTCCGGAGCGGCCGTCCGCACCGTCCCCCGCAGCGTCGTGGCCGTCGAAGTCCTCCTCGTCGGCGTCCTCGGCGTCCTCGTCCTCGTCGTCGGGGTCCTCGTCCTCCGGGCCGGCCACGCGGTAGGGGTTCGCCTCACCGGCGGGGGACGCGCCCTTCGCGGCCCGCGCCACCTCGGCGTCCTTCGCGCGGGCCTGGGCCAGCAGGTCGTCGATGTGGGCGACGTTCTCCATCACGGAGTCCATGACGAAGGTGATGCTGGGCGTGTGCCGGACCCCGGTCTTCCTGCCCACCTCCGTCCGGATGACGCCCTTGGCGCTCTCCAGCGCGGCGGCCGTCTCGGCGCGCTCGCCGTCCGACCCGTACACCGTGTAGTACACGGTCGCGTCGCGCAGGTCGTTGGTGATGCGGGTGTCCGTCACGGTCACGAAGCCGAGCCGCGGATCCTTGATCCGCCTCTCCAGCATCTCGGCCACGATCTGCTGGATGCGGTCGGCGAGCTTGCGGGCCCGAGCTGCGTCCACCATGATCGCACTCCCTTTCTATGGTCTGCCGACCCCTCTGTGGTCCGACGGCGCGAGCCGCCGCTTCATTGTGGGGGACGCCCCCACCCCCCGATGCGCGTCCGAACGGCCTCTCGCGGGCCGCCGGCGCTCCGTTCCCGGACGCCGTTCAGTCCTCGTCGCTGAAGACGCGCTGGCGGGCCGACAGGAGTTCGATCTCCGGCCGCCCGGCCACCAGCCGCTCGCACTGGTCGAGCACCTGGGTGCAGTTCGCGGCGGTGCCCGACACCACCGCCACCCCGATCTCCGCCCTGCGATGCAGGTCGTTGCCGCCCGTCTCGGCGACGGCCACCGCCGGGAAGTGCTTCTGCACCTCGGCGATGACGGGCCGGACGACGGACCGCTTCTCCTTCAGCGAGCGGACGTCCCCCAGCAGCAGGTCGAGTGTCAGCGCACCCACGTACACCTGGTCGATCACCTCGGGATCTTTCGAAGATTGAACGACGGGGGTCGCCCGCCGTGTTCCCGGCCGCGCCCGCGGGCGGCGGACGGGCCGGACATGACGGACGCCAGGCTAGAAGATCCGCCTGGCGTCATGTCACTCGATTTCAACGACCGCATCGGCGACGAGCGGGCCGCCGCGCGGACCCGGCCCGGGAGGGGCCGGGACCGCGCGGACGTGCCGGCTGCCTCAGACGCGGGGCTTCTCCCGCATCTCGTAGCACTCGACGACATCGCCGAGCTTGATGTCGTTGTACCCCACGCCGATACCGCACTCGAAGCCCTCGCGGACCTCGGTCGCGTCGTCCTTGAAGCGCCGCAGCGACGACACCGTGAGGTTGTCGGAGATGACGACGCCGTCGCGGATGAGACGGGCCTTGGCGTTGCGCTGGATGATCCCCGAGGTGACCATCGAACCGGCGACGTTCCCGATCCGCGGCACCTTGAAGATCTCCCGGACCTCGGCGGTGCCGAGCTGGACCTCCTCGAACTCCGGCTTGAGCATGCCCTTGAGGGCCGCCTCGATCTCGTCGATCGCCTGGTAGATGACCGAGTAGTACCGGATGTCGACGCCTTCGCGGTCGGCCAGCTCCTGCGCGTTGCGCTCGGGCCGCACGTTGAAGCCGATGATGACCGCGCCCTCTTCGGACGCCAGCGACAGGTTGACGTCGTCCTGCGTGATCGCGCCGACACCGCGGCGGATGATCCGCAGGCTGACCTCTTCGCCCACGTCGATCTTGAGGAGCGAGTCCTCCAGCGCCTCGACCGAACCGGACACGTCGCCCTTGAGGATGAGCAGCAGTTCCTGCCGCTTGCCCTCCTGGAAGTCCTTGAACAGTTCTTCGAGGGAGCTGCTCTTGCGGCTCTTGAGCAGTTCGGCGTTGCGCTTGCGCGCGACCCGCTTGTCGGCGATCTGCCGGGCGACCCGGTCGTCGTCGACGACCAGGAAGTTGTCGCCCGCGCCGGGCACGGCCGCGAGGCCGAGCACCATCACCGGACGGGACGGGCCCGCCTCCTCGACGCTGTTGCCGTTCTCGTCGAGCATCGCCCGGACGCGGCCGCTGGCCACGCCGCAGACGATCGAGTCGCCGACCCGCAGCGTGCCGCGCTGGACCAGCACGGTCGCCACGGCGCCCCGGCCCTTGTCCAGGTGGGCCTCGATGGCCGAGCCCTGGGCGGGCATGTCGGGGTTGGCCTTCAGGTCGAGCTCGGCGTCGGCGGTCAGCACGACCGCCTCCAGCAGCCCATCGATGTTCGTGCCCTGCTTGGCGGACACGTCGACGAACTGGGTGGTGCCGCCGAACTCCTCGGCGACCAGGCCGTACTCGGTGAGCTGCGCCCGGACCCGGTTCGGGTCCGCGCCCTCGACGTCGATCTTGTTGACCGCGACGACGATCGGGACCCCGGCCGCGGTGGCGTGGTCGATCGCCTCCGTGGTCTGCGGCTTGACGCCGTCGTCCGCGGCGACCACCAGCACCACCAGGTCGGTGGTGTCGGCACCGCGGGCACGCATGGCGGTGAACGCCTCGTGGCCCGGGGTGTCGATGAAGGTGATCTTGCGCTCCTCGCCGTCCACCACGGTCTCGACCTGGTAGGCGCCGATGTGCTGGGTGATGCCGCCGGCCTCGCCCGCCTGCACGTTGGCGTGCCGGACGGCGTCCAGCAGCTTGGTCTTGCCGTGGTCGACGTGGCCCATGACGGTGACGACCGGCGGACGCGACTGGAGGTTCTCCTCGCCGCCCTCGTCCTCGCCGTACTCGATGTCGAACGACTCGAGCAGCGCGCGGTCCTCGTCCTCGGGGCTGACGACCTGGACGTCGAAGTCCAGTTCGGCCCCGAGCAGCATGAGGTCGTCCGGGTCGACCGACTGGGTCGCGGTGACCATCTTCTGGAGATGCATCATGATCGCGACGAGCGACGCCGGGTTGGCGCCGATCTTCTCGGCGAAGTCGGTCAGGGTCGCGCCCTGCGGCAGCCGGATCGTCCGGCCGTTGCCGCGCGGAGCCGAGACGCCGCCGGCGGCGGGCGCCTGCATGTTCTCGAACTCTTGACGACGCGCCCGCTTCGACTTGCGTCCGCGTGCGGGACGTCCGCCGGGACGGCCGAACGCGCCCTGCGTGCCGCCGCGACCGCGGCCGCCGCCACCCGGACGGGGACCGAAGCCGCCGCCGCCACCGGGACGACCGCCGCCACCCGCGCGGGGGGCGCCGAAGCCGCCGCCGCCACCGGGACGACCGCCGCCGCCGGGACCGCGGCCACCGCCGCCGCCACCACCGGGACGGCCACCGCCGCCGGGGCCGCGGCCGCCGCCGCCGCCACCGGGGCCGCCGCGCCCGGGGGCGCCGGCGGGCCGCGAGGACGGCATGTTCATCGGGCTCGGCCGCGGGCCGCCCGGCCGGGGCGGCATGCCCCCCGGGTTCGGGCGCGGACCGCCGGCGCCGGGCGCACCGCCCGGACGGCCGCCGCCGGGGCGCGGGCCGCCGGCGCGCTCGCCGCCGGGACGCTCCCCACCGGGACGGTCGCCGCCGGGGCGGTCACCGCCCGGCCGCGGGCCGGGACGCGGGCCCGGCTTGGGCGCCTGGCCCATGCCGGTGTTGGTCGAGCTGAACGGGTTGTTGCCCGGACGCGGCCGGCCGCCGCCTCCGCCGCTCTGCCGCGGGCCGGGGCGCGGCCCCGGCTTCGGGCCGCCCGGCGTGCGGGGACCCGGCTTCGCGCCGCCCGGCGCGCGGTTCCCGGCGCCGTTGCCGGTCGCCGGAGCGGCCGGCGGGGCGGCCGGCGGACCGGCTGCCGGACCTGCCGCGGGCGGGGCGCTCGGGGCCTGCGCCGCGGGCACGTCCACCGGCGCGCTCGGCGCCGGCGGGACGGGCGGGCGCGGACCCGGCTTGGGCATGCCGCCCTGGCCGGCTCCCTGACCGCCGCCGGCTCCCTGGCCGCCGCCGGTTCCCTGACCGGCGGGGGCGCCGGAGGCCGGCTTGGGCGCGGGCGGGCGCGGCGCGGCGGGCCGGGGGGCCTGCTGGCGCGCACCCTGCCCGTCGGACGCGCCGCCGCCGGGCGGACCCGGACGCGGCGCGGCGGGACGCGGACCCGGACCCGAAGGTCGCTTGGGCGCGCCCCGCTTGTCCCCCTGCTTGGAGGACGAAGAAGAATTGGAGAAGGCTTCTGTCAGCCTGCGAACGACCGGCGCCTCGATCGTGGAGGACGCCGACCGGACGAACTCGCCCATTTCCTGGAGCTTGGCCATGACGACCTTGCTCTCTACACCGAACTCCTTGGCGAGTTCATATACCCGGACCTTGGCCACTGCACTCCCTACTCGGTCCGGGGGTGCGGCCTCCGGACCGTCGCTAACTTGCCGTACTCATCGCGGCGTGCTCATCGAGCGCTCATAGCAATCTCGACCTGCTTCCGACTAGACGTCGCTTACCGTTCGGCCATCCTGCTGCTGCGCGGCGCGTGCCGCAAGCCGCTCCCGCAGCGCACTGGCGTCGAGCGGCCCCGGAAGGCGAAACGCCCTCGGGAACGCCCGACGTCGCTCTGCGAGCTCGAGACACCCCAGGTCGGGATGCAGATGCGCACCCCGTCCCGGCAGCCGCCCACGGGGGTCGGGGACGATGACGCCCTCGACCGCCACAAGGCGCAGCAGGTCGGACTTGGCCGTGCGAACCCGGCAGCCCGCACACGTGCGAACAGGGGCCGCCCGGCCACGTTTCATGAGTCTACCGCGCCGAGGCGTCCGCGGGGCCGGTCGCATGCTCTCCTGACGTAGAAGATCCGGTTTCGCCGGTCTCGGCGGGCTTCACGGGCGTCTGCTCGGGCTCGGTGTCGGACCGGATGTCGATCCGCCAGCCGGTCAGCCGAGCGGCCAGCCGCGCGTTCTGCCCCTCTTTGCCGATGGCGAGGGACAGCTGGTAGTCGGGCACGATCACCCGGGCGACCCGGGCGTCGGCGTCGACGACCTCGACACTCGAAACCCGCGCGGGCGACAGGGCATTCCCGACGAGGTCGGCGGGCTCGTCCGACCAGTCCACGATGTCGATCTTCTCGCCGTGCAGCTCGGCCATCACGTTGCGGACCCGGCTGCCGAGCGGCCCGATGCAGGCGCCCTTGGCGTTCACGCCCGGCTTGCGCGAGCGCACGGCGATCTTGGTGCGGTGGCCGGCCTCGCGGGCGATCGCGGCGATCTCCACGGTGCCGTCGGCGATCTCCGGGACCTCCAGCGCGAACAGCTTGCGGACGAGGTTCGGGTGCGTCCGCGACAGCTGGATCGACGGGCCGCGGTGCCCCTTGCGGACCTGCACCACGTAGGCGCGCAGCCGCTCGCCGTGGTCGTAGCGCTCGCCCGGCACCTGCTCCTGCGGCGGCAGCACGGCCTCGATCTTGCCGAGGTCGACGAGCACGTTCCGCGGGTCCTTGCCCTGCTGGATGATGCCGCTGACGATGTCGCCCTCGCGGCCGGCGTACTCGCCGAACGTCAGCTCGTCCTCGGCGTCGCGGAGCCGCTGCAGGATCACCTGCTTGGCCGTGGTCGCCGCGATCCGGCCGAACCCGGTCGGGGTGTCGTCGTACTCGCGGAGGTCGCTGCCCTCCTCGTCGGTCTCGGTCGCCCACACGGTCACGTGCCCGCTCTGCCGGTCCAGTTCGACGCGCGCCTTCGGCGCCGCGCCCTCCGTCCGGTGGTAGGCGATCAGCAGGGCGTCTTCGATGGCCTTGACGGCCACGTCGAGCGAGATGTCCTTCTCGCTCTCCAGGCCCCGCAGGGCGGTCATGTCGATGTCCACGAGGTTCCCCCCTCTAGTCCGGCTCAGCCGGAGAACGCTTTTCCTCGGCCTTGTGGTCCAGGGGTTTGAACTCCACCTGCACACGGCCGCGCCCCAGCTCGCCCAGGCCGAACCTGCGCCGCACCGTCTCGGCGGCCTTCGGCCCGGCGGCCTTGCCCCCGGCCTTCGCGCCGCTCTTCGCCCCGGCGCCCGCCCCGGCTCCCTTGCCCCGGCGCTTCTGGACGACGTCGATCTCGACGGCCTCGTCGTCGGCCGCGACCACGCGGCCCTCGATCTGGCCTCCTGCGGTGAGCGGGGCGACGACCAGCCGGCCGACGGCGCGACGCCAGTGCCGCGGCTCGGTGAGGGGGCGGTCGACGCCCGGCGAGGTCACCTCCAGCACGTACGGCGAGGTCCCCATGACGTCGGACTCGTCGAGCAGCCCGGAGACCGCCTCGCTCACCCGGGCGACGTCGTCGAGGCTGACCCCGTCGTCCCCGTCCACGACGACCCGGACGAGCCGGCGGCGCCCGGCCGGGCGCACGTCGACCTCCTCCAGGTCGAGGCCCAGCTCGGCCACGGCGGGTGCGAGCAGCCCGGTCAGCTCTGTGACGGCGGCGTCGCGGGCGGGGCGCGCGGCGTCGTCGGGGCGCCGCCCGGCGGCGCGCCCGCCCTGAGCGCGGCCACCGCGGGACTCGACGCTCATGGGCCCTCCTCGTTTTCCCTCTGTTGTCATGTCTGCGATCGCGGATGTCACCGTTCGTCCGACGACACCTCAAGACTATCGACAGCCGGGGACCGCGGCGGTCTTTCGGACGGCTCACCGGCGCGGCGGATATGGAATGCTTGAGCTGGCCCGATGGACGCGTCCAGGCCGGGGACCGCGGCGGGCCGCCACCACGTCCGCCGAGAAACTCCGCCACGAAGCTCCACCACCGTGCTCAGCCACCGTGCTCCACCACCGGGTGAGGAGTCTGCCTTGCCAGAGGCGATGCCGCGGCGCGCGCTGCTGCTCGGCGGCGGGGCCGCGCTGGTCCTGCCCTGGCTCTCGGGGTGCGCCGCCGAGGCGGCCCAGCCGTCCGGGCCCGCGCGCGGCGACGTGCCCGTGCTCGTCGGCGCGATCGCGTCCGAGCAGAATCTGATCGCCGCGTACGAGGCGGCGCGGTCGGCGCGACCGGCGCTGGCCGGCCGCCTCGATCCCGTCCTCGCCCACCACCGGGAGCACCTGGCGGTGCTGAAGCGCCATTACGTGCCCGGTTCCGGCGACCGCGCGGACGAAGGGGGCGCCCTCCCGCCGCCCCCCGGCCCGCCCACGGCGTCCCAGGGCTCCCCTCTCGCCGAGCTGCGCGCCGCGGAGGACCGCGCGGCACGGGGGCGGATCGCCGACGCCGCCAAGGCCGGCCCCGCGCTCGCGCAGCTGCTCGCCAGCATCGGGGCCTGCGAGGCGGGCCACGCGGGGGTGGCGGGGGGCGGGGTCCCGGCCGTCCGGTCGACGTCCGGGGCGGAGGCGGTGCAGACCGCGCTGGCCGCCGAGCACGCGGCCGTGTACGGGTACGGGGTGCTCGGCGCCCGGCTGAGCGGGACGCTCCGCGCGACCGCCAAGGACATGTGGAACGAGCACCGCGCCCAGCGGGACGAGCTGCGGTCGATCCTCACCGCCGAGCCCGTCCAGGCGGCGACCGCCTACCGGCTGCCGGTCAGGGTCACGTCCACGCGCACCGCGGCGCGGCTCGCGGCGGCGCTGGAGGACGGCCTCGTCCCCGCCTATGTCGGTCTCGCCGGCGTCTCCTCCCCCGGCCTGCGGGCCTTCGCCGCCGACAGCGCGCGGCGGGCGATGGCGCGGTCGGCCCGGTGGCGCGCGAGGGCGGGCGGCGCGGCGCCGCGCGACGCGTTCCCCGGGCTGCCGGCCGCGGCCCTGGCGCCGCGCCCCGAACCCGGTGAGTGATCTTCCACACGACGGGAACGATGCGCGGGATCGATCGCGTTGGTCCCGGTGCGGGGACTACTCGGGGGAGGAGCCCAGACGTGACCACTGATCCGCGGGAGGGCGGGCGAAGCGCCCTCGACGAGCTGCGGGACACCTACCGCGAACAGCTGGACCGGCTGGCGGCCGAGCGCGACGCCGCGCGGCGCCAGGCGCGCAGGGCGCAGGCGCAGGCCGACGTGGCGCGCGCCGATCTGGCCAGCCTCCAGAGCCGCGTGCGGGAACTGCTGACCGCCGCGTCGCGGCACCTTCCGGACCTGCCGGCCGTGGAGGGCCCGGCCAGGCCGGAGCTCCCCGCCGGTGCGGCGCACGCGCTGCCCGCCGATCCTGACGCTCCCGCGGCGCCCGACGCGGCTGACGCGACTGGGAACGACACGTCCGAGAACGACGGCGGAGCGCGTCCCGACCGTCCTGTGCGGGCGGCCTGACCCGGGAGGAACGGCCCACCCAAGGGCCGTGCGGGGGCCGCCGGGAGCGTTCGGCCCCGGCGGTCTCCGCTCTCGGAATCCCTTAGGGTTCTGCGAATGACCGAGTACGGCCTCCTCGTCTCCCCCTCGCACAACCGCGTCTACGCCCAGGCGGCGGCCGATCTGGTGAAGGCCGAACTGACCGTGTTCAGTGAGAGGGCCCTCGGCGGGCGCGTTCGCGACGTCCGGGAGACGGTGATGGGCGGCGTCCCGTACGTGGCGTTCTCCGCCGACGGGCTCACGGAGCAGGACGTCCGCCTCCTGTCGAACCTCTCGTCGCTCTACGCGCTGTTCCAGTTCGAGGGCGAGCTGCTCCGCCCGGTCATGCTGCAGCCCCTCGACGTGTTCGGCAGCGACCTGCTCACCATCCAGAAGTACCCCGGCAAGACGAACGAGTACTTCACCAAGCTGCTGCTGAACGTCACGGCCATGGCGACGGATTCGCCCATGGACCTGCTGACCGGCCGTCCCCGCGTCCTCGACCCCATGTGCGGACGGGGCACGACCCTCAACCAGGCCATGATGTACGGCCTGGACGCCGCCGGGATCGACATCGACGGCAAGGACTTCGACGCCTACGCGGCCTTCATCAAGACCTGGCTGAAGAACAACCGGGTCAAGCACCAGGCCGAGATCACGAACATCCGGCGGGAGAAGGCCGTCCTCGGGCGCCGCCTCAACGTGACGCTGGGGGCGTCCAAGGAGCGCTACAAGAGCGGCGAGACGATGGAGATCACCGTCGTGAACGCCGATTCCGTCGGGGCCGGGAAGTTCTTCCGCCCCGCCTCCTTCGACCTGGTCGTGACCGACGCGCCGTACGGCGTCCAGCACGGCAGCCGGCACGGCCGGGCGGGGGGCGCCCCCCGCCCGGCCGCCAAGGGCGCGCAGCACGGGGGCAGGGGGAGGCCGCAGCTGTCGCGCAGCCCCGTCGACCTGCTGGCGGCCGCCGTGCCCGAGTGGGCGCGGCTGCTGCGGCCGGGCGGCGCCATCGGGATCTCCTGGAACACGTTCGTCGGCCGCCGCGAGGAACTCGCCGGGATCCTCGCGTCCAGCGGCCTGGACGTCCAGGACGGCGATGCCTACCGGGGCTTCCGGCACCGCGTGGACCAGGCCATCTCCCGCGACCTCATCGTGGCGCGCAAGCCCTCAGGGACGTGATCCGCTCACGCTGAGCACCACTGCTCCACGTGCGGGAGCAGTTCGTCCAGGCCGCGGATGCGGGCGTCTGGCGGCCGGAGGCCGGGGCGGTCGAAGGCGTGGGTGGTCTGGTGCAGGATCTGGACGGCGCGCAGGCCGGCGGACTTGGCGCCGTGGATGTCGTCGTAGGGGCGGTCGCCGACGAAGACGCAGGACGCGGGGTCGGTGGCGCCGACGGCGTCCATGGCGGCGCGGAAGGCCCCGGCGTGCGGCTTCGTCCAGGGGATCTCGCTGGAGTAGACGGCGCCGTCGAGCAGGTGGAGGACGTCGTCGCGGGCGAAGACGCGCTCGTGCCACTCGCGCGACCAGATGGTGTTCGACAGGACGCCGACCTTGATGCCGCGCTCGCGGAGGGTGTGGAACAGGCCGGGGACGGCGGGGTCGGTGTGGGTGTGCGGGGTCCAGGTCTCGAAGTGCGTCGCGAGGAGTTCCTCGGAGAGTTCCACGCCCGCCATCTCGAAGGCCTCGGCGAGCGTGGCGCTGCGGTGCTCCTCGGTACCGCGGCGCCACAGCTCCAGCTCGGCGTCGGCGAGCGCGGCGGCGGCCTTCTCGACGGCGCCGGCGGGCAGGTGGGCGGAGCAGATCGCGCGCCACATGTCGGCCAGTTCGAGGTCGTGCCAGGGGGTCAGCGTGCCGCCCCAGTCGAAGATCACAGCTTGTACGCCCATGAACCGGATCGTAACCATACGAGCGGATCGGACGATCATCCTTTACCCTGTGGATCGTCCCGGAGGGCGCGACCGGGCCGCCGCACGCCCGTCTAGGAGCCCTCCATGCGCAGACGCCCGCTCGCCGCCCTCCTCGCCCTCGCCCTGGCCGGCGCCCTCGCCGGCGTCGCGGCGCCGGCGGCGGCGGACCCGATCCCCGACGGGCCCGGCCGCGGCTTCGTCCCGGCGTACGTCGGCGGCCCGGCCGCGCCGCAGCCGCTCGCCGGGCGCCCGGTTCCGGCCAACCCGCACCAGGGTCCGGTGGGGACGTCGTCCATGCACGCCGACAGCTACGCGTCCGACACCTACCCGTTCGCGGGGCCGCTCGGCCGCGCTCCCGAGGTGCTCGGCGAGGCCAAGGGCGGCGGCCTGCCGGGGCTGTGCTCGACGGTGACGTTCGCCCGCCGGACGGGCCTGATCGTCGCGCAGTGCACGCGCGGGCAGAACTTCGTCCTGCGGCTGATCGACCCGACGACGCTGAAGGACCTCGCGACGTACGACCTGCCGCCGAGGCCGTCGACCGTCCAGGCGGTGTTCTCGCTGAGCCTGGACAAGGTGCTCACCGACACCTCGGGCGGGGCCTACTACTACCTGGACCCGCAGGACCGCGCCGTCCTGGCCGACTCGGCGTTCCATCTGCGCCGCTTCGCGCACGACAAGGGGCCGGACGGCAAGTGGCGCTTCACGGTGACCGACGACTGGGACCTGAGCGGGTACCTCCCCCACGACTGCGCGGCCTGGACGAATCCGTGGCCGAAGGGCGAGTGCGATCCCATCACGGCGGTCGGGCCCGACTGGGGCGGCCTGATCTGGTGGATCACGCGGAACGGGCGGGTCGGCACGGTGGACCCGGAGTCCGGCACGGTCCGGATGACGCGGCTCGCCGGTGAGAGCATCCAGAACTCGTTCGCCGCCGCCGAGGACGGCGTCTCGGTCGTCTCCGACCATGCGCTCTACCGGATGCGGGCCGACGCGAGCGGCATGCCGGAGGTCGTCTGGCGGCAGCCCTACGACCGGGGCACCGGACGCAAGCCCGGCCAGATCGACCAGGGTTCGGGGACGACTCCCACGTTCTTCGGCGACGGCTACGTGGCCATCACCGACAACGCCGACGACCGCATGCACGTGATCGTCCGCCGCCGGGACGACGGCGGGCTCGTGTGCCAGATCCCCGTGTTCGCCAGCGGAGCGAGCGCGACGGACAACTCCCTCATCGGCTACGGCGACAGCCTGTTCGTCGAGAACAACTACGGCTACCGCAATTTCTTCGAGCTTCCGCCGGGAGGGTCGTCCGTGGGCGGTGTCAGCCGCGTGGACGTGAAGCCGGGCGGGCAGGGCTGCGAGACCGTCTGGACGAGCGCGGAGCGGTCGCCGTCCACCGTGGCCAAGGTCTCCGTTCCCGCCGGGCTCCTCTACCTCTACACCAAGGAGCCCCGCAAGGACCTCCTGGACGCCTGGTACCTGACCGCGGTGGACGTCCACACAGGCCGGACCGTCTACAAGGTGCTCACCGGCATGGGCAAGTGGTTCGACAACAACTGGGCGCCCATCAACATCGGCCCGAACGGGACCGCGTACGTCGGCGTCCTCGGCGGGCTGGTCGCCGTCCGCGACCGGGAGTAGGGACGCCGTCCGCGACCGGGAGTAGGGACGCGGTCAGCGGGGATACCGGTTCGATCAGGCGAAACCGATGCGAACCGGGAGGAATATATGAGGGCGCGCAGGCCCGGTGAGTCCCGCGACTTCCGCGAGGACATCGACGACATGGGCGACAACGATCAGGACGAGGAGATCGCCCTGACCGAGGAGTACGTGACCGATCCGCCCGAGGACCTGGTGATCGAGGAGCCCACGCAGAGCAGGGACGGCCTCGGCATCACCGAGTACGAGCGGCAGGTGGCCAGGGACGGCGACGACGAGCGCCCCCGTCCGGACACCGCCGCCGAGTCCGACGCGGTGAACCCCACCCGCAGGCCGTGACCGCGTGACCCCTGTGGCGGGGGTCTCTTTGCGGTTCGTTTTCGCACCGAGGGGAATGTCATAGGCGGGCCGTAGGTTGCGCAATGCGGGCGAGCTTGCGAGGTGACCGGGACATGCATGAGACAGTCACGGCACCGGTCAGCCCCCCGGCCGACGCCGACCCCCCGCTCCCGCTCCAGGACGCGCGGGCACGGCGTCCCTGGTGGCGGCGCAACGCGGGCCGGATGGTCCAGTGCGCGCTGGTCCTGGCCGTGCTCGCCGCCCTCCCGCTCTACGCCGACGAGCTTCCCGACCTCGGCGCCGTCTGGTCCGCCGTGTCGCACGCCGACCCCGGCTGGCTCACCATGGTCGTGCTGGCCGTGGCCGGGTCGATGGGCGCGTTCGCCCGGCTGCAGCGCCGGCTGCTGCGCGTCGGCGGCCTGCGGATGCCGCTGCGCCGCGCGTTCGCGATCACCTACGCGGGCAACGCGCTGTCGACGACGCTGCCGGCGGGCCCGGCGGTGAGCGTCGTGTACACGTTCCGGCAGTTCCGCCGCGGCGGGGCGTCGGCGCGGCTCGCCACCGCGGTGATCCTGGCCGGCGGCGTCATCACCACGACCGCCTACTCGCTGGTCGGCCTGCTGGCGCTGCTCGCCGACCCGCACGCGCGCGGGCCGGCGCTGACCGCGCTGGCCGTCCCGCTGGTCCTCGCGGTGCTGCTCGTCCCCGTGCTGCGCCGGCCCGGGCCGCGCGCCCTGGTCGCGGCGCCGCTGCGCCGCGGCTACCGGTTCGCCCTCGCCCACCCGGGCATCGCGCCGTACGCCGAGCGGCTGGCCGGCATCCGCGACGTGCTGCGCCCGACCCGCCGCGACTGGGCGGCGCTCGCCTCGCTCGCCCTGCTGAACTGGCTGTTCGACATCCTGGCGCTGCTGTCGGCGGCGCACGCGGTCGGCATCGACGTCCCGCCGAACGGCGTCGCCCTCGCCTACTTCGCCGCCCAGGCGGCGGGCAGCGTGCTGCCGCTGCTGCCGGGCGGCCTCGGCGCGATCGAGGGCAGCATGGCCGCCTCCCTGGTCGCGTTCGGCGCCACCCTGTCCCCCGCCGCCGCGGCCGTGGGCGTCTACCGCCTCGTGTCCTACTGGGCCGTCGTCGCGGTCGGCTGGCTGGCCTGGGCGACCCTGCACGAGCACGCCCGCCTGGGCGCGCGGATCAGGTCCAGCCTCACCTCCGCCGGCAACCTCCTGATGGACGGCATGACCGCCTTCGCGTTCGTCGCGCCCTACGGCGCCGTCCCGCTTCAGCCCCAGGCCAAGCACCCCAACCCGTGAGCCGCCCCGGAGCCCCGGCCCGCCGCCGTCAGACGGGGGTGTCCTCGGGGGCGCGCAGGCGCGTCAGGACCTGGACGGGGTCGGCCAGCACCTCCGCGAACGCGAACTCGGCGGCGCCGACGAGGGTGGTGTCGTCGCCGAGCGCGGCGGTGCGGAGCCTGACCTTCTCGCGGGGCGCGGCGAGCGCTCCGGTGGCGAGCACGCTGCGGATCTGCGCCGCGGCGCCGAGATAGATGTCGCGGAGCGTCCCGCCGAAGACGATCATGCCCGGGTTGAACACGTTGACGAGGCTGGCGACGCCGAGACCGAGCCAGGTGCCGACCCGGTGCAGCGCCTCCCGCGCCGCGATGTCGCCCGCGTCGGCGGACGCGAGCACGTCGCGGACCGCGTCCCGTCCCGCCTGCCCCGGAACCTCCTCGCGGCCGGCGTGGTGCAGCAGCGCCCGCTCGCCCACCTCGGCCTCCAGGCAGCCCTTCGAGCCGCAGGCGCAGCGCCGGCCCCCGGGGTTGATGATCATGTGGCCGATCTCGCCGCCGAACCCCTCGTCGCCGCCGAGCAGCCGCCCGTGCGCGACGATGCCGCCGCCGACGCCGACGTCGCCGTGCAGGTAGATGAGGTTGTCGCAGTTCACGCCGACGCCGCGCTCGTGCTCGGCCAGGGCGCCGAGGTTGGCGTCGTTGCACACCGAGACGGAGATGCCGAGGCCGAGGCGGCGCGACAGCACGTCGCCGAGCCGCACGTCGCCGACGTCCAGGTTGGGGCCGAACATGATGGTGTCGTCGGCGCGGCGGACGGTGCCCGGGAAGCCGAGGGCGGCGCCGACGCAGACGGCGTCGCGTTCGGCCTTGCGGACCAGGGACCGGGCGCCCGCGACGAGCGCGCCGAGCAGCTCGGCCGGGTCGGAGTCGCGGGCCCGCACGCCCTCCCGGCGGTCCAGGACGACGCCGCCGAGGCCGACGCGGGCGACGACGAGCCGGTCGACGCCGACCTCGAACGCCAGCACGTACACGCGGGTCGACTCGGGCCGCACGACGAGGGAGGGCCGCCCGGCGCGCCGGCCGGGGCCGCGCGGCAGCTCCTCGCGGACCAGCCCGGCCGCGGTGAGGTCGGCCGTCAGCGCCATGATCGTGCTGCGGTTGAGGCCGAGCGACTCGGCCAGCACGGCCCGGGACGCCGGTCCGCGCAGGTGCACGAAGCGCAGCAGCGTGCCGAGGTTGTGCCGCCGGATGTCCTCCTGTGACGGGCCCGCCTTCATCATCGGCGCAGCCCCAGCTCTCCCCCGGTGCCCGAGGTGATCAGCTCGACGACCTGCCGGTGGGTGACGTCGGCCGTCCTGACCTGGGCGACCATCCGGCCGAGGTAGAGCGCGGCGATCCGGTCGGAGATCGCGAAGACGTCGTTCATGTTGTGCGAGATCAGCACGACGGCGAGGCCCTTGTCGGCGAGCCGCCGGACGAACTCCAGCACCTGCTGGCTCTGCGCGATGCCGAGCGCGGCGGACGGCTCGTCCAGCACGACGACCTTGGCGTCCAGCAGGACGGCGCGGGCGATCGCGACGATCTGCCGCTGCCCGCCCGACAGGGTGGCGACCCGCCGCCGGACCGAGCCCAGCGTGCGGACGGCGAGCCCCGACAGCGCGGTGCGCGCCGTCTCCTCCATCATGTCCTCGTCGAGGGTGAGGCCGCTGCGCCGCTCCCGGCCGAGGAAGAGGTTCTGGACGACGTCGAGGTTCTCGCACAGCGCGAGGTTCTGGTGGACGATCTCGATGCCGAGCCGGGTGGCCGCCCGCGGGCTGCCGAGCCGCACCGGCTCGCCCTCGAACCGGTACTCGCCCTTGTCGATGGAGTGGATGCCGCCGATGCAGTTGACCAGCGTGGTCTTGCCGGCGCCGTTGTCGCCGACGAGCGCGGTGATCTCACCGGGGTAGGCGGAGAACGACACGTCGTGGAGGACCCTTACGGAACCGAAGCTCTTCTCGATGCCGCGCAGGTCGATGGCTGGCGTCACTGACATGCCGAGGGGCTCCCACCGTGCCGCACCGCCGCCGCGCGCCAGGCGGGCGTGATCAGTGAGAGTATCAGCCGCGCTCGCGCCGCCGGTACCGCCGGAAACCCCGTCCGGCCACGTCTGGGAGCCGATGGCGCGGGCCACCGGCTCCCGGGCGTCCCCGGCCGCGTTCACGGGGTCACCGGGCCCGCGGGCTCATCGCCCGGCGGACGTCCGCCGGCGCCTGGCCAGCGCGTCCATGGTGGCGGCGAGCAGGAGCACCACCCCGGTGATGAGGAAGCTCAGGTAGGCCTTGGTGCCGAGCAGGCCCAGCCCGTTCTCGATGATCGCGATGACGAGCCCGCCGAGGATGGCGTCGCGGGCCTTGCCGCGCCCGCCGAACAGGCTCGTCCCGCCGATGACGGCGGCGCCGACCGCGTACAGCAGCGTGTTGCCCGCGCCCGCGTTGACGGCGACCGAGTTGAGCCGGGACGCGGCCACGATGCCGCTCACCGCCGCCAGCCCGGACCCGATCATGAAGACGGAGATCCGGATGCGGACCACGTTGATGCCGGCCCGGCGCGCGGCCTCGGCGTTGCCGCCGACGGCGTAGATGTGCCGGCCGTAGGCGGTGCGGCCCAGCACGAACGTGCAGATGATCAGCAGGATGCCGACGAGCAGGACGCCCCACGGGATGCCGCCCAGCGTGATCAGCGGGCTCGGCGCGCGGTCCTGGCTGAGCACGAAGGTGCTGATCAGCAGCGCGGCGGAGACGACGCCGGACTGGGCGAGCACGAACTCGATCGGCTTGGAGTGCAGTTCGCGGACGCGCTGCCGGCGCCAGCGCAGCACCTGCGTCGCGGTGTAGCCGGCGGAGCAGGCCACGGCGAGCGTCCAGCCGAGCCAGATCGGCATGTTCTTGGTGGCGAGCGCCACGATGACCTCGTCGCGGACGGGCACGGTGCCGCCCTCGCCGATCAGCCGCAGCGTGATGCCCTGCAGCCCGAGGAAGAACGCGAGCGTGACGACGAACGACGGTATTCGCAGGACGGAGACGAGCCAGCCGATCACCGTGCCGATGATGATGCCGGTCGCCACCGCGCTGATGATCGCGACGTACCAGGGCTGGCCGCCGTCCACGAGGATCTTGGCCATGACGGCGGCGCTGAGCCCGCTCGCCACGCCCGCCGCCAGGTCGATCTCGCCCACCAGCAGGACGAACACCAGACCCATCGCGAGGATCGTGATGGGCAGCGCCTGGGTCGACAGGTTGGCGATGTTCGCCTTGCTGAGGAACGTGTCGGGCTTCAGTGCGGTGAACAGGATGACCAGGGAGATCAGGCCGAGGATGGCGGGGAGCGCGCCCAGCTCACCGGCCTTGATCTTGTTCCAGTAGTCGAGCGCCGCCGACCTCATGTCGTGTTCGCGCCGGTCGGTCGCGAAGTCCGAGTCCGCCAGCTTCACGGCGGTCTCCTTCGGGCTCGGGATGTCGGTGGACACGTGGTCCCCCCTCAGATGCTCTCGGCGGCGGTCGTCGGCGCGAGGCCGAGATCACCGGAACGGCCGGCGGTGATGAGCTCCACGACCTGGCCGTGGGTGACCTCGGAGCGGGCGACGTCCGCGGCGACGCGGCCGAGGTACAGCGCGGTGATGCGGTCGGCGACCTCGAAGACGTCGTTCATGTTGTGCGAGATCAGCACGACGGCGTGGCCGCTGTCGGCGAGGCGCCGGACGAGGCCGAGGACCTGCTCGGTCTGGGCGACGCCGAGCGCGGCGGTGGGCTCGTCCAGGATGACGACCTTGGACTCCCACAGCGCGGCCTTGGCGATGGCGACCGTCTGCCGCTGCCCGCCGGACAGGCTGGACACCTGCTGGCGGACGGACTTCATGGTGCGGACCGACAGCCGGGCCAGCACCTCGCGGGCGGACTCCTCCATCGACGCCTCGTCCAGCACGAGGCCGGAGCGGCGTTCCCGGCCGAGGAACATGTTCTGCACGATGTCGAGGTTGTCGGCGAGGGCGAGGTCCTGGTAGACGACCTCGATGCCGAGGTCGGCCGCGGTGCGCGGCCCGTCGATGGTCACCGGGCGCCCGTCGAACTCGATCTGCCCCGAGTCGAACGGGTGGATGCCGGCGATGCACTTGATCAGGGTCGACTTGCCCGCTCCGTTGTCGCCGACGAGGGCCATGACCTCGCCGAGCCGCAGCGTGAAGTCCACGTCGTGCAGGACGTGGACGGCACCGAAGCTCTTGTTGAGCCCGGTCAGGCGGAGGACGGGGTCTCCGTTTTCAGCCACGTGCTTCCTTCCAGGTTCTGCCGTGCGCCCGTGGCGGGCCCCCTGGCGTCCCGGGTTTCCGGGTATCCGGGACGCCTTCAGCGGTGCGGGGCCCGCCACGAGGTTTCGGCGGGGGTCGTTACTTGACCGTGACGCCGGCGGCCTCGCACTTGGCCACGTACGCCCCCTTGCAGAGGTCGGTCGCCTTGACGGCGCCGTCGTCGACGACCTGCTTGATGTTCTCCTTGGTGATGCCGACCGGGGTCAGCAGCACCGACGGGACGTCGCGCTTGCCCACCGGGTCGTGCTCGGTGGCGGTGGTCGCGCCCTTCTCACCCTTGATCAGGGAGATGGCGAGCTTGACGGCGGCGTCCGCCTCCTGCTTGGTCGGCTTGTAGACCGACATGCATTGCGTGCCGTCGAGGATGTTCTGCAGGCCCTGCACGGTGGCGTCCTGGCCGGTGACCGGGACCTTGCCGGACCGCTGGTTCTTCTTCAGGATCGAGATCACCGCGTTGGCGAGGTTGTCGTTCGCGGCGAGCACACCGTCGATCTTGCCGTGCTGCTCGGTCCACATCTGCTCGAACAGCGTGGCGCCCTTCTCGGCCTCCCAGTCGGGGACGGGCTGCTCGGCGACCTTCTTGTAGGTCGTGACCTTGTCGAGGACGTCGTGCGCGCCCTTGGCGAAGAGCGTCGCGTTGTTGTCGGACGGGGCGCCGTTCAGGTAGACGATGTTGGCGTCCTTCTCGCCCAGGCACTTCTGCAGGCCCTCGCCCATCGTGGCGCCGACCTTCACGTTGTCGAAGGAGACGTAGTAGTCGGCGACGCCGCCGAGGGTGAGGCGGTCGTAGTCGATGGTCTTGACGCCCTGCGCCTGCGCCTTGCGCTGCACGGCGGCGGCGGAGTTGGAGTCCAGCCCGGTGACGAGCAGGACGGTGACGCCGCTGGTCAGCATCTGGTCGGCGATGGTCTGGAACCGCTGCGCCGAGCCTTCGGCGTTCTGGATGTCGCTCTGGACGCCGGCCGCCTTGAACGCCTGCTCGAGGTAGGGCCGGTCGAAGTTCTCCCAGCGCGCGGACGAGGCGGTGTCGGGCAGGATCACGCCGACCTTGCCCTTGGCCTCTCCGGAACCGCCGGAGTCGTCGCCGTCGTCCCCGCACGCGGTGAGGCTGAGTGCCGCGGCCGTCGTGAGGGCCATCAGGCTGAGGATCCCCTTGCGCATTGCCCGGGTCCTTTCTGGGGGCGGCCGCCGTGCCGCGGCCGGGGTCTTCTGAACCGGTGAGCGAGATCAGCCGTCCACCGGGGGGTGAATGTTGTGTCCCGCAACTTATGTCGCACTTGTCCGTCGCGCCAGACCTGACGGCATGTTGATTTGTTGTCGGCGGTAACAATCACGTAACACGAGATCAACATGGGTGGAACACGGCGTGGCGGCGGTCCGGGACGCGGGCGCGCGGCGGTGGCCGGGAACGGACCCGCTCCCGGCCACGGCGGCGGAAATGTTCCGCGGCTCAACATTCACCGTGACCCAGGTCACGGCGCGCTTCACCCCGGGGGCGGCCGTCAGGCGGGCGCCCGGGGGCGGCGGTCAGGCGGAAAGGACGAGGGCCACCCGGTCGGCGGCGGCGGCGACGTCGGCGGCGGGCGCGATGCGCTCCGCCCACGACCACCAGTACCACCAGCCGTCCGCGCCCTGCTCCGCGAGGATGTTCTCGGTGAGGGCGGCGGCGTCCGGATTCATCACGTGCAGGCTCGGCGACTGCCCGCGGGGCAGCGTGAGGCGCACCCGGAGGCCGCGCTTGACCAGCTCGCCACCGAGTTCTTCCAGATATTCGATCCGCGTCTTCGACGGCGCGGCCGTTCCCGTATCGTCAGGCGTCATCCTTGTTCCCTCACGGACTCCGCGCGGCCCGACGTGCTCTCACCCTCCCGCTTCACCGGCCGGGGTGCAAGCACCGCGGCTGGTCAGCGCGGGGGCGGCGCCGGCGCGGCCGGCGACCGGGGGGTGCGGACGGCCCGCGTTTCGGAGGTCCACGGGACCCTATCCGGGATATCTTGCGCGTAACACATGAACAGGAACATGGGGGCGAAGATGACGGTGGGCGCGGGCCCCGGTCCAGGATCCGACCCGGACGCCACGCCGGCCCTCGGCGTCGCGCCGCAGGCGACGCCCGGCCAGGCGCAGAGCCCGGCGGCGGGCCAGGCACAGAGCCCGGCGGCGGAGCAGGCGCAGAGCCCGGCGCCGGGGGCGGTCCCCGGCCCGGTGCAGGGCGGCGGACGGACGTCTCCGAGTACGCGGACGTGGCACCGGTTCCACTACGCGGTCGGCGTGTTCATCGTCGCGTACGGCGTGACGGGCCTGGTCAGCGCGGTCGTGCTGTGGGGCGACCGGCAGGAGGAGATCGAGGGCTACTTCGGGTCCGGCCCGGCGGCGGGCGTCCTGGTCTTCGCCAAGGCGGTCGAGGCGCTGCTCGTCCTCAGCGCGGTGGCGGGCGTCGTGCTCCGCCGCGACGTGCTGTTCGTGCCGCCGCTCGCGGGCTGGATGGCCGGGTTCGCGATGTTCGCCGTCCTGGACGTGTTCAAGGGCCGGTGGGGCGGCCTGGTCGAGCACCTGCTCTACCTGGCGGCGTTCGTGGTGCTGCTGTTCCTGTCCTACGGGTTCAGCGCGAAGGCCCAGCTCGCCGGCGCGCGCAGGGAGGCCGAGCCCGGCTCGTCCCCGGTCGGGCCGCACGGGCTGACCCGCACGCAGGAGTTCGCGCTCCAGGCGATCAACCGGGCCGTCGCGCTGACCGGGCCGCGCCCGCGCCCCGAAAGGCGCGACTGATCTTGGCAGATGTTGCCATTGGTGCGGCCTCCGCCCGATGTCACGTTGTGCCTCATGAGAGCGCGAGAACTGGCGTTGCCGGTGGTCCTGGCGGCGTCCCTGGCCGTGCCCGCGTCGCTCGCGGCGCCCGCGTCGGCGCGGCCCGCCGCGCCCGCGGCCGCCTGTGACCCCACCGGGACCGCACCGGTCTACCGGGGGAGGGTCCCCTCCCCCGGGCAGGTCCTCGGCTTCGAGCTCGGCGAGCGGCCGGTCAGCGCCGCCGAATCCGACGGCTACCTGGAGGCGGTCGCCGCGAAGAGCGAGCGGGTCGTGTCCGGAACGCTGGCCACCACCGCGCAGGGGCGCCCGCTCAAGTACGCGATCGCCGGGCGGCCCGCGCTGATGTCCAGGGCGGGGCTCGCCGAGGTGCGGCGGGAGGCCGGGTTGCTGCGCGACCCCCGCACGCCGGAGGCGCTCGCGCGGCGGATCACCGAGCGCGGCGTCCCGATCCTGTGGATCAGCGGCAACGTCCACGGCGACGAGCCGAGCGGCACGGACGCGGCGCTGCGGGTGCTCCGCGACCTCGGCGACCGGACCGACTGCGCCGCCGCCGCGATCATCGAGAACGCGCTCGTCGTCGTCCTGCCGACGCAGAACCCGGACGGGCGCGAGCTGAACACCCGCCAGAACGCCTACGGGTTCGACATGAACCGCGACTGGTTCGCGCGCACCCAGCCGGAGACGGACGGCAAGCTGGCGATGCTGAACGCGTACCCGCCGGCGCTCTACATCGACGCGCACGAGATGGGCGGGACGTCCTACTTCTTCCCGCCGAACGCCGACCCGATCTACCACGAGACGCCCGAGCAGGCCGTTGGCTGGATCAACGACCTGTACGGCGCGGCGATGGCCGCCGAGTTCACCCGGCAGGGCATCGACTTCTTCAACCGCGACGTCTACGACCTCTTCTACCAGGGGTACGGGGACACGGTCCCGACCAGCGCGTTCCACGCCGCCGGGATGACGTACGAGAAGGGCGACGGCAGCCCGTACCCGGAGCGGGTGAAGGAGCAGTACCTCACCCAGTGGGTGTCGCTGTCGGCGGCGGCCCGCGAGCGGCGCCGCGTCCTCACCGAGTGGCGCCAGATGACCGTGGACGCCTACGCGCAGGGCAAGGCGGGGGAACTGGAGCCCAACCAGATCTACAACCCGCCGAACCAGATCGACCGGCCGGTGCCCGACCGGAAGGTGCGGAGCTACTTCCTGCGGGACGACGACCCGGCCAAGCGCGCCGAGGCCCGGCTGATCGTGCGGCGGCTGCAGCGCATGGGCGTGCGCGTCCAGAGGCTCGCCCGGCCGCTGCACGTCCCGGACTTCAAGGCGTACGGGCGCGCCGAGGCCGCGGCGACGCTGCCCGCCGGCACGTACTGGATCTCGATGGCCCAGGGCCAGAAGCACTGGATCCAGGCCATGCTGAACGAGGACTCCTACACGCCGTTCCCGTACTTCTACGACGTGACGGCGTGGAGCCTGCCGCTGCTCGGGAACGTGTCCGGGGGCTCGTCCGGGGCCGTCCTGCGCCCGCGGGCCGTGCCGGTGCCGGCGCTGCCGGCGCCGCGCCCGGGGCATGCCGGGAAGGCGCCGAAGCTCGGCGTCCTGCAGCTGTCGTCGACGTCGTCGGCGGCGCGGCAGTCGGCCGGCTGGCTGCGGCACCGCCTCGACCGCGACTGGAGGCTGCCGTTCACCCCGCTCACCCCGGCGGACGTCGCGGCGGGCAAGCTCGACGGCGTCGAGGTCCTCGTCACGCCGGACGGCCCCGCGCAGTCCGCCTACACCGCGCTCGGGGACGCCGGGCGGGCCGCGCTCCAGCAGTGGGCGCGGGACGGCGGCCGCTACGTCGGCTGGCAGGGCGGCGCGCAGCTCGCCGCGCGGCTCGGCCTGACGACCGCGACGCTGACGGAGCCGACGTCCGACATTCCCGGCACGCTGTTCCGGGTGCGGGTCGACGGGGCGAGCCCGCTGGCGGCGGGCGTCGGCGCGACGGCGTGGAACTTCACGTCCTACGACCTGGTGATGAACGCCTCCAGCGGCGTCGCCGTGTCGTACCCGGAGTCCGGCTCGCCCGACTGGTTCGTGTCCGGGTTCGAGCGGGGCGCGTCCGAGCTGGGCGGCACCGCGGCGGTCGTGGACCAGCCCGTCGGGAAGGGACGTTCCGTGCTGTTCGCGGCCGAGCCGAACTTCCGCGCGTTCAGCGACGGCACGGCGAAGCTGCTCTCCAACGCGATCCTCGGCCCCGACCCGGCGCCTGCCCCGGCGCCGCGGGGGACGGCGAAGGCGGCGCGGGAGGCGGCGGAACTGCCGTCGTACGAGTCGCCGATCCGCGTGTCGGTGCGGGCGGCGGACGCCGCGAGGACCGCGTCCGTGCTGCGGTCGGCCGGCGCGACGTGGGCCGAGTCCCGCTCCGGCGGGGTCGTCCGCTACGTGATCGACAACCCGCGCGGCCTGCCGGTGGACCACCACCCGTTCGCCGGGCGCCTGCCGTCCCTGATCCGGGAGGCCGGCATCGCGCCGGTCGCCGTCACCCTGCCCTGACCGTCCGCGCGGCGTGCCGGCGCGCCGCCCTTATTTACGGACGATCCACGCGATCGCGGTCATCGTGCCGGGCGTGACCTCGGTGAACCCGCCGTCGCGCACGGCCACGGCCGCCCTCCGCACGGACTCGCTCCACGGGACGTCCCTGACCAGGCGCACCGGAGCACCCGCATCGACCCATGCCGCCACGTCCTTGCGACGGCCCTGGCGGAGGAGCATCTGGGCGGCGTGCCCGCACTGTGCGGCGGCCTTCCCGGTCGTGATCGTCACGTCCGGGTTGAGGCCGATGGCCGCGTACGGGGGTTCGGGCGGCGGCCCGGCCTCCTCGGTCTCGGCGAGATCGAGGCCCGCGACCTGGAGCTTGGCGAGCTGGGGCGGGACGTCCGACACGGGTCCGGGCGGGAAGGCCCGCACCTGCGCGCCCGCGTGCTCGACGGTCACGCCGGGCAGCGCCAGCACCTCCGGCCACCGCACGCCCCGCGCCCGCCTCGTCACCTTCCGTATGCGCCGCGACTCCCACTCGCGGACGGCCTCCCGCCACTCCCCCTCGACGGCGCGCGGGTCGGTGAGCAGCCGGACGACCGCGGTCGCCGCCGCCTCGCAGACCGTGCCGTGACCCGGCGGAGCGGCCTTCTCGGCGCGTACCACCAGTTGCATCGCCCAGGGCGGATCATCGAGGGGGTCGTAGTCAGGTCGCACCCGAGGAGTATTCCAAAACCCGATCCGGCTTTTCCCGGGCGGATGCGGGGTAATGCAACTCTTACCGACCCCCGGACGTCGTTCAGGGAGGGGAGGCCGCCGGTGACCAGTGGCGCGTGGAGTGATCGCATACCGGGCGTCGGCACGTACTTCGTCGGTATCGACGTCGCCCCCGGCCGCTACCGATGCGACGAGGGCAAGGGCGGCTGGTGGGTGCGCTTCACCGGTCCGGGCGGCGGCGACCCCGTCGGCTCGTGGCCGCTGCCCCCCGGTCCGACCGAGATCGAGATCGCCCGCACCGACTTCGCGTTCGAGACCCACGTCTCCACGTCCTGGCGCCGGATCGCGCCGCCGCGCGCCCCCGAGGACGGCTCCCCCGCCGAACCGCGCCCGGTCGCCGACCCGACCCTCCGCGCCGAGCTCGACACGATCGTCGGACGCCGCCGCCCGCTGCTCTGGCTCGCGCCGCTGACGGTGCTCGCCCTCGGCCTGGTCGGCTCCCCGCTGCTCGGCTCGCTCTGGCTGATCGGCCTCGGCATGCTCGCCGTGCTGGTCGCGCTCGGCACCCCGTCGGTCTCCCTCGACCTGCGCCGCGCCCGCGAGCTGGAGCAGCGCCGCGACCGCTACCTCACCCCCGAGGACCTCGACGGCGAGGGCCGCGCGCTGCTGGCCCGCGTCCAGGCGGCGGTCGACACCGTCCGCGACTCCGCCGTCAACCGCGAGGGTCTGCTGGACGCGGTCGACAACGCGGTCACGCTCCCCCGCCAGGAATGGGAGATCGCCCAGGTCCTCGCCAAGCAGTCGAAGCTGCGCGCCGACCAGGCGGAGATGGCCGGCGAGGCGACGCTTCCCGAGGTGGAGGCCGCCCTCCGCCCGCTGCGCGACAAGCTGGACATCTCAGTCGAGGCGGTGACGCGCCGCGTGGCGGCCCTGGAACGCTACGCCGAACGCGCCAAGGCGGCCGACGCGGTCCTGCACGCTCAGCGCCACCTGGAGTCGATCGCCGAGAAGGCCCACGAGTACGACGAACTGCTCGCCGACACCGTCCGCGACGACCTGGCGCTCCCCGCGATCGAGCGCCTCACCGAACAGGGCGACGAACTCCTGCGCACCCTCCGCGACCGCCTGGCCAAGGCCGCCGAAGCAGCCACCGAACTCCCACCCCCGCACTGACCGACGTCAGATCCTTCCGGCCCGGCTCGACCTGCTCGTCGACAGATCTTCTCGATGTTCCAGAACAGCCAATGGCGCGGACCGACGAAGTCGGTGAGCGAGGCGGATACCTCGACCGCCTTGGGCGTGGGCTCCGCCATGGTAGGGGCCACCAATTTGTCGGCGGGTGATGCCGACATGGGTCACCGCATGAAGCAGAGTTCGTCCTTGGGATAGGTCTGATCGATTTTTCGGCGGTCTTCTCCGTCGTCCGATACATGTCGGGTCTCCGCGGCCTGTTCTGGGGGCTGTGGCCGTATGCGGCCAAGCCACGGAGGGGAATCGGAGTCGTTCCGCGGTCGGATGACAGCCATAGGCACAGCGGGTTTAGGGTGATGTGCGGAAGTTTTTCTAAATCTGCGGGAAGGTGCCCAGGATGGACGACGGAGCAGCCCAGCCGAGTCCTGTCATCGACAAGACGCGGCCGCACCAGGCGCGCTTGTGGAATCACTGGCTCGGCGGCAAGGACACCTATGCGGTCGACCGGGAGGTCGGGGACCGGATCGCGGCCGTGTATCCGGAGATCGCGGACGTGGCGCGGCAGTCGCGGGCGTTCCTGATCCGCGTCGTGCATTTCATGACCGGCCAGGGCATCAGGCAGTTCCTCGACATCGGGACCGGGCTGCCCGCCGTCGACAACACCCACGAGGTCGCGCAGCGCGACGTCCGGGACTCGCGGGTCGTGTACGTCGACAACGATCCGCTGGTCGTGGCGCATGCAAGGGCGCTGCTGAAGAGCGTCCCGGACGGAACGTGCTCCTACATCGAGGCCGACATCCGCGAACCGGAGGCGATCATCGAGGAGGCCGCGTCCGTCATCGACTTCACCGAGCCCGTGGGGCTGCTGCTGCTCGGCGTCGTCGGGAACATCGCCGACGAGGACGACCCGCCCGGCATCGTCCGGCGGCTCGTGGACGCGCTCCCGTCCGGCAGCCACGTGGCCGTCAACGACGGGACGAACGTCCTGGGCGTGGACGAGTGGACGCCCGCCGAGGCCACCGCCCGGGGCGAGGCGCTCCGGCTGTGCGCGGAGGCGGGCACCGTCCCGTACCACGCGCGCACCCCCGAGTACATCGAGGCGCTGTTCGAGGGCCTGGAGCTGGTCGAGCCCGGCGTCGCGTCGACGCCGCTGTGGCGGCCCGACTTCCCGCAGGTCGGCGACCCCCGCCCCATCGACTCCTTCGGCGGCGTCGCCCGCAAGCCTTAGCGGGGGAGGATCTCGTCCAGGTGGCGGCGGAGGATGTCCATGGCGGAATCCGGGGTACGCCGGCCCACCAGGACGCTCGTGCCGAGGCCGTGCGCCAGGGCGAGCAGCCGCGCCGCCTCGCGTGCCGGGTCGCCGGGCGCACGCGCCTCGGCGAGGACCTGGGCGAGCTGCCGCTCAAGGCGGTCGGGGCCCTCCACGAAGGGCTGCGCCGCCAGCGACGGATCGGTCAGCGCCAGGACGGCGTAGGACGTCCATACCTGGTGGAAGGCGCGGCTCTCCGGGTCGGTCGGGAGCGCCTCGGCGAGCAGCGCCTCCACGGTCTCGCGCGGCGACGGGTCGTCCAGCCCCGCCAGGCGCGCCGCCCACCGTTCGCGGCTCTGCCGTTCGAGCCGCTCCAGCGCCGCGTTCATGAGCCGCGCCTTGCTCTCGAAGTAGTACTGGACGAGCCGTAGCGACACCCCGGCCTCCGCCGCCACCGACCGCATGGTGACGGCGTGCAGGCCGTCGCGCGCGGCGGCGCGGACCAGCCCGTCGATGATCTGCGCGCGCCGCGCGTCGTGGTCGGCGGTTCTCGGCACGCCCCTATGGTACCGATGTATCATAATGATACGGACGTACCATCGAGGAGCCTCATGACACCGCGGCACCGTGCCCTGCTCACGCTGGCGTGCGCCGCGCAGTTCATGGTCGTGCTGGACGTGTCGATCGTGAACGTGGCGCTGCCGTCCATCCAGGCCGACCTGCGCGTCTCCCCCGCCGGCCTCCAGTGGGTCGTCAACGCCTACGCCCTGCCGTTCGCGGGCCTGCTCCTGCTCGGCGGGCGGCTCGCCGACGTCTGCGGGCTGCGCCGCGTCTTCGTCCTCGGCCTGGCCCTGTTCACGCTGGCGAGCCTGGCCGGCGGGCTCGCCGGAGCGCAGGGCCCGCTCATCGCCGCGCGCGCCTTCCAGGGCCTCGGCGCCGCCCTCCTCGCGCCGGCCACGCTGACCGTCCTCACCACCGCGTTCGCCGAGGACGTCCGGCCCCGCGCGCTCGCCGCCTGGACGGCCGTCGGGCTCGCCGGCGGGACGGCCGGCAACCTCGCCGGCGGCGTCCTCACCGAGGCGCTGTCGTGGCGGTGGATCCTGCTGGTCAACGTGCCGGTCGGCGCCCTCGCGCTGCTCTGCTCCGGCCTGCTGCCGGACGGGAGGGGCGAGCGGCGGCGGCTGGACGTTCCGGGAGCCGTCCTCGCCACGGCCGGGGTGGCGTCCCTCACCTACGGCGTCACCCGCGGCTGGAACGCACCCGCCCTGGCCGGCGGCGCCGCCGCCCTGGCGGCGTTCACCGTCCTGCAGTCGCGGGCCCGGCATCCGCTGCTCCCGCTGCGGCTGCTGCGGATCCGCACGGTCGCGGCCGGGAACGCGGCGATGCTGCTCGCCGGGGCCTGCCTGAACCCGATGTGGTTCTTCCTGGCCCTGTCCATGCGGAACGTCCTGCATCTCAGCGCCCTGCAGACGGGCCTCGGCTTCCTCCCGCACACCCTGCTGACCATGGCCGTCGTCCTGCGCGTCACGCCCCGGCTGATGAAGCGCGCGGCCGACCGCACCCTGATCGCCGCCGGGGCGCTGATCGCCGCGGCGGGCTTCCTGTGGCAGAGCCGGCTGTCCCCGGGCGGCGCCTACCTGCCGGACGTCCTCGGCCCCGCGATCCTCATCTCGGCGGGCGGCGGGCTGCTCGGCACCCCGCTCACCGCCGCCGTCACCTCCGGCGTCCCGCCCGGGGACGCCGGCGCCGCGTCCGGCCTGATGAACACCGCGAAACAGATGGGCGCCGCGCTGGGCCTCGCCGTGCTGGCGACCGTCGCCGTCGACTACTCCGACGCCTTCCTCGCCATGGCGGCCCTGCTGATCGCGACCGCCGCCACCGCCCGCGCCCTTCTCCCCGCACGACCCGGCCGAGACCGGGTTCGTCCCGCACCCGCGCGGCACCCCTCCGCCTGACGAGATGACCGCGCTAGCCGGTCAGGGCGCGGACCTGGGCGGGGCCGGTGAAGAGCTCGGCGCGCATGCCGGCTTCGCGGGCGGCGCGGACGTTGCGTTCGGCGTCGTCGAAGAAGAGGACGTCGGCGGGCCGGACGCCGAGGCGCTCGGCGCAGATCTCGTAGGCGCGCGGATCGGGCTTGGCGACGCCGATCCGGCAGGAGTAGACGAGCGCGTCGAAGCGGTCGAGCAGGGCGCCGTGCCGGGCCTCGAAGCGGGGCACGAGGTCGCCGATGATGTTGGAGAGCAGCCCGAGCGTGCGTCCCGCGTCGGCCAGTTCGCCGACGAGGTCGGCCATCTCGCCGTCCACGTCCGTCCAGCTTTCGAGGTCGGCCTCGATCAGCGCGGGGACGTCGGGGAACGCGGCGCCGAGCCGGGCGGCGACGTCCGCCCAGTAGGAGGCGCTCTCCTGACCGGCGTCGTAGGCGGGACGGCAGGCCCAGTAGGCGTCCCAGAACGCGGGGCCGGACGCCCCGGCGATCCCCTCGATCCGCCGGATCGCCTCCGGCGTCTGAGTGCGGGCGATCACTCCGTACAAGTCGAACACGATCACATCGGGCATGGTCCCGAGCCTATGCGGCGCGCGCGAGATACCTCGTGCACAGACGTAGCAAGCGCTTGGTATTGGCCGTAGCCTGGGGCGGCGGCCGAATCGAGCAAGCGGTTGGGCGGCACGGCATAATGAGAGGGTGACGACCACGAGCGCTAAGTCCGGAGGATCCCGAACCCGTGCCGCGGGCGACGGCGGCCCCCGCCGCCGGGGCAGGGGCTCACCGGCCCTGGCGTCGGAACGGCGCGAGCACCTGGTCAGGCTGGCGGCCGAACTCTTCGCGGAGAAGGGCTTCCAGGCCACCACGGTCCGCAACATCGCCGACGAGGCGGGCATCCTGTCCGGCAGCCTCTACCACCACTTCGACTCCAAGGAGTCGATCGTGGACGAGATCCTGGCCGGCTTCTTCACCGAGATCATGGCGTCGTACCAGGCGGTGATCGCCGAGGGCCGCAACCCGCGCGACACGATCGCCGGGCTCGTCCGGGTCGCGTTCGGCACCCTGGAGCCGCACCGGGCCGCCATCACGGTGATGCAGAACGACTGGAACTACCTCAAGGGCATGGACCGGTTCGCCTACCTGATCAAGTCCGAGGACGAGGTCGAGAAGATGTGGGTGGACACGCTCCAGGCGGGCCAGGAGGACGGCTTCTTCCGCCACGACCTCGACCCGAAACTGACCTACCGGATGATCCGCGACACCGTGTGGGTGGCCGTCCGCTGGTTCCGGCCGGGCGGCCGGCTGAACGCCCAGGGCCTGGCGGAGCACTACCTCAAGGTCATGTTCGACGGCATCAACCTGCACTAGCCCTTCGCGCCGGCCCCCTCCGGAGGCCGTGAACACGGCGGACGGGCTCGTCCGCCCCTCCGAACGCCTCCGTTCGAGTACATCCGGCGCGGATCCCACTGTGAGCGGTCCCAAACCCCCATAGTGTGCTTAGTCACAAATGTCCAGGAGGGGTGACGCATTGGCCCGTGGGGACGCTGTTACTGGAGAGATCTACGGGGGGAGGGCGACATGACGGCTCATGGGGACGCCGCCGGTCGTGAGGAGCCCACGCCCGCCGCCATGCGCGCCGCCACGGCGCGCGGCCTTCAGCAGCAGTTTCCGGGCGTGCGCGTCTGGTACGGCGTGGCGACCGGGTCGTGGTGGGCGATGGTGCCGCTGCGGAGCGGTCCGCGGCTGCTGGAGGCCCCGTCGCCGCAGCAGCTCCGCGACGAGATCATGAGCCTGCGGAACCGGGGCTGACCACCCGGGCGGCGAGGCCCGCGGCGTCGGACGGCCGACGGACGTCCAGGCCCGGCCGGTCGTGATCCGCAGTGGCGGCGGGTCGCCCGCGGGCGTGCGTCCGGCGGGTCGGGCTCCCGTTCATCGCGGCACGCCGGCGGGTTCCGGAGGCGGTCGACGTATGCCGCCCGCCGGGGACGGGGCGCGATCCGTCCCCAGCGGGCGTCTCTGGTGAAACTAACCCGAAAAGCGTTCGGACACAAGCGCTTGCTCGGTTTTCTTCGCCCTCACGTCTCGTACTGGATCGCGGCGCGCTCCGCCGCGATCGGCGCGATGTAGTCGCCGACGACCGCGCGGTGCGCGGGATGGTCGCGGTAGACGAGGTAGGCGTCGCGGTCGGCGAAGTCCGCGACGATCACGAACTCGTAGGCGCCGGGGGTCACCCCGGCGTCCACCCCGATGCTGTACGCCCCGATCTCGGGGATGGCGCCGGGCAGTTCGCCCAGCCTCTCCGCGACCTCGTCCTGCTGGCCGGTCGTCGTCCCCTCGGCCCACCTGAACATCGCCACATGGCGGAAACCACTCATGCGGGCAAACTACCGGCCGCCCGCTCAGACGCCGCCGAGTTCCGCCGCGGTGACCGCGCCGAGCTCCCAGCACGCCTCCAGGTCGGCCTTGCCCGGCTCGCCGACCACCACGACCGGCGGCTGGACGGCCTTCCACTTCAGCCCCGTCGTGATGGAGTCGAGCGCGCGCAGGGCGCCGGTGGCGTCGTTGTTGCCGTGCAGGAAGGCCCCGAACGGGCGGCGCACGGTCTCCTCCAGGCACGGATAGTAGATCTGGTCGAAGAAGTGCTTGAGCGCACCGGAGAGGTAGCCGAGGTTGACCGGGGAGCCGAGCAGGTAGCCGTCCGCCTCCAGGACGTCCACGGCGGACGCCGTCAGCGCCGGCCGGGACACGACCTCCACGCCCTCGATCTCGTCGGTGGACGCGCCCGCGCGCACCGCCTCGAACATCGCCTGGACGGACGGGGACGGCGTGTGATGGACGAGCAGGAGCCTCTTCATCACCCCGAGGCTAGCGGTGTCGCCCGCGCGTGGCCGGGTATGGCCGTGCGGGACGGTTCGGCGCTGCCCGCGTCGGCGTCCCAGGGTCCCGAACGGCGCGCGACGTGGGCGAACAGCCGTTCCCGGCCCGCGATTTCGGCCGTACGGTGTCCTTGGGAGGCATATCGAACGCCCGGCCGGGGGAATGAGTTCCAAAGGATCTTGGTTGGGGACTCAGCGGAGGTGTCCTTCGTGCAACCAGGGAAACCGGCCGTGCACTCGACCGCACGGCCCGTCCGGCCGCTCGCGCTGGCCACCGCGCTCGTCGCCGTGCTCATCGCGGTGCCGGCGCTGTCCGGCTCCCCCCACTGGCTCGGCCGGCTGTCCCGGCTCGTCACCGGCAGCCCGCTCGCCCCCGCGCACGCCGTCGCCCTCGGCCTGGCGCTCGCGCTCGTCGCCCGCGGCGTGCTGCTGCTGCGCCGCGCCGCCTGGTACGGCCTCGTCGCGCTGATCGTGCTCGGCCTGCTCGCCGTCGTCACCGGCGAGGACGCGCTGTGGCGGCTGCCGATACTCGGCGCCGTCCTCGGCGGGCTGTGGCTGGAGCGCGACCGGTTCCCGGTGCGCCCGCACCCCGAGCGCGTCCGCACGGCGGTGAAGACCGGCGCGCTGCTGGTGGTGGCCGCGGTCGCCGGCTCGCTGCTGTTCGGCGGCGTGTCCGTCCGGTCGGTCGGCGACGTCGCCGCCGGCCTCGGCTCCACCGGCGCGCCGCTGGACGGCGCGTCCTGGCTGCCCGGCGTGCTCGGCCTCGCCGGCGCGGCCGGGCTGCTCGTCCTCGTCATCACGCTGCTCGCGCCCGACCCGGCGCCGCCGCCCGGCGACGAGGCGGAGCGCCGCCGCGTCGCGGGCCTCGTCGCGCATCCCGGCTCCGACACGCTGGCCCCGTTCACGCTGCGCCGCGACAAGGCGTACGTGTTCAGCGCGGACGGGCGCGCCGCGATCGGCTACCGGGTGGTGTTCGGCGTCGCGGTGGCGGGCGGCGACCCGGTCGGCGACCCCGCCTCGCACACCGGCGCCGTCGACGCGTTCCTCGCGATGTGCCGGACGGCGGGCTGGCGCCCGGCCGTCATCGGCGCGAGCGACGAGCTGCTGCCCGCCTGGGGCCCGTGCCGCACGATCGGGTTCGGCGACGAGGTCGTCGTCCGGCCCGCCGAGTTCACGCTGTCCGGGCGGCGGATGCGCAACGTCCGGCAGGCGGTGAAGCGCACCGAGAACGCGGGCGTCACGTCCCGGATCGTCCCGGAACAGGAACTCACGCCGGCGCTGCGCGCCCAGTTGCTGGACGTCGCGTCCCGCTCCCTCGGCGGCGCGGCCGAGCGCGGCTTCTCCATGAACCTGGACGAGCTGCTCACCGGCTACCACCCGGGAGCGGTCGTCGCGATCGCCTACGGCGAGGACGAGGAGCCCATCGCGTTCCAGCGCTACGTCACCGCCGGCCAGGGCATCAGCCTGGACGCGATGCGCCGCAGCCCCGGCGGGCCCAACGGCGTCAACGAGCGGCTCATCGTCGAGATGATCGAGTACGCGGCCGAGCGCGGGCACGGCGTCGTCTCGCTGAACTTCGCCGCGTTCCGCGACCTGCTGGACAACGCGGAGCGCGGCCTGCTGGAGAAGACCGGCTACCAGGCCCTCCACCTGCTGGACCCCTGGATCGCCGTCGAGTCCCTGTACCTGTTCAACAAGAAGTTCCGGCCGTCCTACAAGCCGCGCAACGTCGCCTTCCGGTCGTGGTCCGACATCGTCCTGCTGGCGGCCGCGCTGCTGACCCTGGAGTTCGGCCGCACCCGCCTGGCCCGGCCGGCGGCCGAACCGCTGACCGAGCCCGTCCACCATCTGGGCCGCTGACCGCGCCCGGCTCCGCGGGGAATCCTAGAACGTGATTCTATGGAGTCCCCGTGGAGAGGAATGCGGCAATGGGCACTGTGCAGGGGCACTGCGATCCGGCGTTCGCCGGCGTCCGCGAGGTGTTCGAGCAGCACTTCGCCGAGGGGCGGGAACTCGGCGCGGCCGTCGCCGTCTACGCGGGCGACCGCAAGGTCGTCGACCTGTGGGGCGGCGTCGCCGACCGCCGCACCGGCCGCGCGTGGCTGCCCGGCACGCCCTGCTTCGGGTTCTCCTGCACCAAGGCGGTCACGGCCACCGCCGCGCTGCTGCTCGCCGAGCGCGGCGCGTACGACGTGGACGGCCCGGTGACCGGCTGGTGGCCGGAGTTCGGCGCCGCGGGCAAGGACGGCGCGACCGCCGCGCACCTCCTGTCGCACCAGGTCGGACTGCCCGCGTTCGAGCGCCCCGTGTCGGCGGAGGAGGCGGCGGACGCGCCCGCGCTCGCCGCGGCGCTGGCCGCGCAGGAGCCGGAGTGGACGCCCGGCGAGGCGCACGGCTACCACGCGCTGACCTACGGCTGGCTGGCCGGCGAGATCGTCCGGCGCCACTCGGGCCGGACGGTCGGCGCGTTCGTCGAGGACGAGTTCGCCCGCGGCCTCGACCTGTGGATCGGCGCCCCGGACGAGGTGATCGAGCGCGCCGCGAAGCTGTCGGCCGGACGGCGCGGCCCGGCCGCCGAGCGGCGCGGCGCGTCCGACTCCCCGAGGACGGCCGACCACGACCTGCTGACCCGCCTCGCCGCCGCCTACGGCGACCCGGACAGCACGATGAACCGGTCGCTCAACAACCCGCATCCGGGCAAGGGCGGCTACAACAACCCGGTCGTGCTGCGCGCCGGATGGCCGTCCGCCGGGATGCTCGCCACCGCGCCCGCCTTCGCCGCCTTCTACCGCGACCTCACGGGGGGCCGGATCCTGCGCCCGGACACGCTGCGGGAGGCGATGCGCCCGCGCGTCAGCGGCCCGGACCGGACGCTGCTCATCGACAGCGCGTTCGGGCTCGGCTTCATGCGCCCGGCCCAGACGTACTTCGTCCCGGCCGCCGGACGGGAGACGGCGTTCGGGCACACCGGCGCGGGCGGGTCCATCGGCCTCGGCGACCCCGACGCCGGGCTCGCGCTCGCCTACCTGCCCAACCTGATGGGCGACGCGGCGACCGGCGACGTGCGCGCCTACCGCCTGGTCCAGGCCGCCTACGCGTCGCTGTCCTGAGCGGGCGGGTAGCGTCCCGGGCATGGTGATCCGGGAACTGCACGGCCCGCCGGCCACGGCGGAGGAGGCGGAGGCGATCCAGGAGCGGCTGCGCCCGCTGCTCGAACTGGACGTCCCCGGGCCGGCCGCACCGCGCACGGTCGCCGGCCTGGACGTCTCCTACGCGGGCGACGGCGGCGGAACCGGGACGCGGCTGGCCGCCGCCGCGGTCGTCCTGGACGCCGCGACGCTGGAGGTGCTGGAGGAGTCGGTGGCCGTCGGCACGGCCGCGTTCCCGTACGTCCCGGGCCTGTTCGCGTTCCGCGAACTGCCGACGCTGCTCGACGCGCTCCGCGGCCTGACGACGACGCCCGACCTGCTGGTCTGCGACGGGTTCGGGGTCGCGCATCCCCGGCGGTTCGGGCTCGCCTGCCACCTCGGCGTCCTGACCGGCCTGCCGGCCGTCGGCGTCGGGAAGACCGCGTTCGTCGGCGCGTACGAGCAGCCGGGCGCGCGGCGCGGCGACGCGAGCCCCCTGCTGGACGGCGGCGAGGTCGTGGGGCGCGTGCTCCGCACCCGGGACGGCGTGAAGCCGGTGTTCGTGTCCGTCGGGCACCGCATCGATCTCGACACGGCCTGCCGGAACGTCCTCGCCCTCACGCCCGCGTACCGGCTGCCGGAGACGACGCGCCGCGCCGACCGGCTCTCGCGGGACGCCCTGGCGTCCCACGCGGCCGGGTAGCGCTCGTCCACCGGATGATGGCAGGCTCGTCCCGAACCAGGCGGCGACCACCGCAGGTCATCCCGCTACCGCTGGACGGTGCCCATGGACACTCGCCCGATGCGGGCCGACGCCCGCCGCAACTACGAGCGGCTCATCACGACCGCCCGCACCGCCTTCATGGAACACGGCACGGGGGCGTCCCTCGACGACATCGCCAAGCGCGCGGGCGTCGGGTCCGGGACGCTCTACCGGCACTTCCCGACCCGTGACGCCCTGCTGCACGCCGTCCTGCGGGAGCGCATCGACGGGCTCCTCGCGCACGCCCGCGAGCTGCTGGCCGAGACCGGCCCGCCGGACGCGGAGGCCGCGCTCGGCCGCTGGCTCCGCACCTACCTCACCGGCGCGGCGACCCCGCGCGGCACGTCCACCGTGATCATCGAGGCGATGTCGGCGGAGTGGGCCGACACCGGCCTCGGCGCCGCGGCGGCGGCGATCTGCGACGCGCTCGGCCGGCTGCTGGACCGGGCGCAGCGGGCCGGGGCGATCCGCGCCGAGATCGACCCGGGCGACCTGCTCCGGCTCACCAACGCGATCGGCGTCGCGTCCGAGCGCACCGCCGACCCCGGCGCGTACGCCGACCGGATGCTGGCGCTGCTCTTCGCCGGCCTGCGCACCGGGTAGGGGCGGCTTGTCCAGTTGACCAAGCGTTCGCTAGGTTTGCGGGACGGCAACGGGCGACGAGGAGCGTTGATGGGGCAGCTAGACGGCAAGGTGGCGCTGATCACCGGTGGTGCGCGCGGGATGGGCAAGTCGCACGTCCGCCGGTTCCTGGACGAGGGCGCCAAGGTCGTGTTCGGCGACGTCCTGGAGGAGGAGGGCGCCAAGCTCGCCGCCGACCTCGGGGACGGCGCCCGCTTCGTCCGGATGGACGTGACGTCGCCGGACGACTGGCAGGCGGCCGTCGAGACCGCGACGACGGCGTTCGGCGCGCTGAACGTCCTCGTCAACAACGCCGGGATCCTCCGGCACAAGTCCATCGAGGACATGTCGGTCGACGAGTTCCGCACGATCCTGGACGTGAACCTGGTCGGCCAGTGGCTCGGCGTGAAGACGGTGACCGCGCCGATGCGGGCGGCGGGCGGCGGCTCGATCGTCAACGTGTCCTCGACCGAGGGGTTCATCGGCGCGTCCGGTCTCGCCGCCTACAGCGCCAGCAAGTTCGGCGTCCGCGGCCTCACCAAGTCCGCCGCCCGGGAGCTCGGCGAGTACGGCATCCGGGTGAACTCCATCCACCCGGGCGGCGTGGTCACCCCGCTCTTCATGCAGGACGACATCATCGCGGCGAAGGCGGACGGCGCCGACGCGTTCATGAAGGCCCTGCCCCTCGGCCGCATGGCGGCGTCCAAGGAGGTCTCGGGCCTGGTCGTCTACCTGGCCTCGGACGACTCGTCCTACTGCACCGGCAGCGAGGTCCTCGTCGACGGGGGCATGCTGACCGGCGCGGGCTACTGAGCGCGACGGGCCGCCGGTACCGGCTCGGACCCCCGCACCGGCGGCCCGCCGCGAGTCTCAGGGACGCCGCTCGACCCACCCCTCGACGGCCTCCAGCTGGGCGGCGAGCGAGATGAGCGTGGCCTCGTCGGAGTCGTGCCCGAGCAGCTGGGCGCCGATCGGCAGGCCGCTCTCGGTGAAGCCGGCCGGCACGTTCACGCCCGGCCACCCCAGCACGTTCCACGTCCACGCGTAGGGGCAGGCCGCGGCGACGCCCGACTGGGTCTTCTGATAGCCGGCCCCGTCGAAGGCCCCGATCCGCAGTGGCGGCTGGGCGGTCGTGGGCGTCATCACCACATCGGCGAACTGGAAGATGCGGCCTGCCTTCCGCCGCAGGTAGGGATCCATCCTCTTCGCCAGCGGCAGCAGCCGCTTCCCCGCGATCCGCCCGATGCGCGCCTCGGCCTCCGTGCGCGGATCGGGCCGCGGGTTCGGCAGGGAGTCCAGCCAGTCCGCGACGCCGGCCGTCCCGCGCGGGATGAGCCCGAGCCCCACCAGCCCGTAGTCGGGATCGGCCGGGAAGACCTTGTGCCCGAGGTCGGTCAGCCTTCTCGCGAGCCGCTCGACCGCCGTCCGGATCTCGGGGTCGAGCTTGCCGCTCACGCCGAAGGCCGTCCTGAAGGAGACGGCGATCCGCAGCCTGCCCGGCTCCCGCTTCGCCGCCTCGGCGAACGGCGTCAGCGGCGGATCGACCTGGTACGCGTCGTCCGGGTGGCTCCCGCTCAGGACGTCGAGCAGCAGGGCGGCGTCGCCGACGCTCCTGGCCAGCGGCCCCCAGACGGTGATCCCGTTGAAGGGGTCGGTCTGCGGATACCCCGAGACCCTCCCCCGCTGCGGCTTGATGCCGACCAGCCCCGTCCACGCCGCCGGGATCCGGATGGACCCGGCGCCGTCCGACCCGACCGCCCCGGCGACCATCCCCGCCGCCACCGCGGCGGCCGACCCGCCCGACGACCCGCCCGGCGTGTACACGGGGTTCCACGGATTCCTCGCGCACCCGTACTCGGCCGACTCGCTGAACGGCCACAACCCGAGCTCGCACGTCGTGGTCTTCCCGACGATCACCGCGCCGGCGGCCCGCAGCCTGCGCACGACCTCCGCGTCCCGCGTCGCCGGCCGGTGGTCCCCCGCGACCGCGAACGGCGTGGTCTCGCCCGCCAGGTCCGTGTCGTCCTTGATGGCGACGGGCACCCCGAGCAGCGGCAGCCGCTCCCCCTCGCCGAGCCGCTTGTCGGCCTCCAGCGCCTCCTGTGCCGCGGACTCGGACCGCACCACCCGGAACGCCCCGAGCGACTCCTTCCGCCCGATGCACTCCAGGCTGTCCTCGACCAGTTCGCTGGACGAGATGTCGCCCCGCGCCAGTGCCTCCGCCTGCCCCGCCAGCCCCAGCACCACACGACCTCCACTATCGTTCGTTCGAACGAACGATACCGAAGCCGCCTGCCCTAGGGAAGACTGTGCAGCAATGAGCGCCCGCGACGAGATCCTCCAGGCCACCCTCCGCCTCATCGGCGAGCGAGGGATAGGCGCCGTGACCAACCGCGCCGTCGCCCGCGCGGCGGGCGTCTCCCTCGGCTCCCTCACCTATCATTTCCCCAGCCAGGAGGACCTTCTCCGCGAGGCCCTGCACACCTTCGTGGAAGAAGAGATAGCCCGCATCACCGATTACTGCACGGCCCTCGCCGATTCCGGCATGGCCCCCGTCCAGGCCCCCGACCAGGTCGAGAAGGCGATCGTCGATTTCACCGACGGCCCGGAGCAGATAGCCAATCTGGAACTGCACCTGCACTCGGCCCGCGACCCGTCCCTCCGCGAAACCTCGAAACGCTCCGTCGCGGCCTACGACCGGCTGGCCGCCGCCGTCCTCAAGGCCCTCGGCATCCCGGACGCCGAACAGCACGCCCCGGCGATCGTCGCCATGCTCTACGGCCTCGCCATCCGCCGCCTCGCCACCGGCGACACCAGCGCCGCCGGCACCGCCGACGCCTTCCGCCTCCTCCTGCTGGGCGCGCTCCCCCGCTGAAAAAGGATTCTGGCCCGCACGGCCCCAGAGCGGGGTTACAAGGCCGTGCGGGCCAGAAACCTGTCTCAATCAGGAACCTCAGTCGGAACCTCAGCCGACGTCCGCTTCGCTCTCCGCCTGTGCACCTCCGCCGTCTCTTCAATCTGACATCCGCAACGCTATGCCGCCGCGTCCCCCAACAGAACGCCCTTAAGACTCACTTAGGGAAGGGCTCACCCACTCTTATTCAGAGCCAATCCGGGACCGTCGGGGGAAGTCGTGCCGAGAAGCGCTCACCTGCGGAAACAGGAAAGGAGAGCGGGGGAGGCATTCGGCGCCGCGGCCGGCGCGCCACCGCACGGCCGCGCCAACGGCGGCGGGCATGGCCTGCCGACTCGATATCCGCGGCACCGCCTCGCGGCCCGTCGTACCGGTCGACTGGGACCGGCACTCCGCGCCGGCGTCCTGCGCGGGACGGGAGGCGCCGGCGCGCGGCCGTTCCAAGTGCCGCCCGCGGGTTGGACAAGAAGAGTCTTCGTTACTTTACGTCTACCTATCATGACTCTGGGTAATGGTCCCGAGTGCATGTCGGACGAACCTGGAGGGGATAGATGCGCGTAGGTACGAAGCTCGGTGTGGGGCTGGTGGCGGGCGTGCTCGCCGGGGGAGCGCTGAGCGTCGGGGCGGTCGCCGAGGCGCAGCCGCCACCGCAACCGCAGCAGCAGCAACAGGAGGAAGAGGGCCACGGGCCCGGGGCCATCGTCGTCGGGCCCGAGGGCGCCGCCAAGGCGATGGACCGGCTCATCAACCGGGACGAGGAGCGCACCCGCTGGTGCCGCGGAACCGTCCTGCCGACGGACGGGCTGAACGTCCGCACCGGGCCGGGCGTCCACTACCGGAAGATCGGGACCCTGGCGCACAACGCCCAGGTCTGGACGGACTGGGACACTGTCCAGCGCCGCGACGGATACCTGTGGGTCCGGACGAACCAGCAGCACTGGATCGCCGACTACAAGCTCGGCAACGGCAATGGCAAGTGGTACGTCAGGTACTCCAACTGCTGATCGCGGTCGGGTCGGCGGCCGGCACGGCCGCCGACCCGCTCCGTCCTCTGCACGCCGATCGCGGAGGCGGCGGCCAGGCGGTTCCACACCGGCCGGATCTCGTACGAGGTGGGCCCGGTGGGGATGTTGCCGCCGGCGAGGACGCCGGCGACCGCGATCGCGGCGGCGACGAGCAGGCCGACCACGCCGATGGCGGCGGCGGCCACGTACTGGGGGCGGGGGCGCTTCATGGCGGTCAAGCTAGGGCCGTCCGGAGGCGGCCCTTTCGCGGTTAAGGCGGATTTAAGCTCCCGCTAGGGCGCGGCCGCTATGTGCGGGAGTGGCGGCGGCGGCCGACGAGGCGGCGGGAGCGGCGGGCGGGCGGCAGCCAGCGCGTCCGGAACCACATCTGCACCTGGGCGCCGCCGAGGACGCTCCGGTGGATGCGCAGGTAGCCGCCGCTCGACTCCGCGGCGCGGCGGGCGATGTCCAGGCCGAGGCCGGTGGAGCCGCCGCCGCTGCTGCCGCGCTTGAGCGCCGCGTCCGGGTCGGCGATGCCGGGGCCGCCGTCGGCGACGAGGATGCCGGTGACGCCCTGGCCCTGGTGGAGGGTGACGACGAAGCCGGTGCCCTCGGCGGTGTGCCGGAAGATGTTGCCGAGCAGCGCGTCGACGGCGGCGGCCAGCTCGGTGCCGGGGATCGGCAGCGGCGCGGGGCCCTCGGCGCCGATCAGCTCGCAGGAGCGCCCCTCGTCCTCGGCGAGGACGGACCAGAACGCGACCCGGTCGCGCAGCACCTTGGACGCGTCGCAGCTGCCCCGCCCGGTGGGCCGCCGGACGGTCCGGATGATCTGGTCGACCTCGCGTTCGATGCGGTCGACGGCCTGCCGGGTCTGCTCGGCGACGGACCCGTCGCCGAGCGCCTCGGCGTTGAGCCGCAGCGCGGCGAGCGGGGTGCGCAGGCGGTGCGAGAGGTCGGCGGCCATCTCGCGTTCGGCCGACAGGAGCTGGACGACGTGGTCGGCCATCGCGTTGAACGCGAGCCCGGCCTCGACCAGCTCGGGCGGGCCGTCCGGCTCGATGCGGACCGACAGCTCCCCGTCGCCGAACGCGCCCGCCGCCTCCGCGAGCCGCCGGGTGGAGCGGATCATGCGGTTGCCGAGCCGGTCGGCGACGGCGACGGACCCGGCGACGAGCGCGCAGGCGACCGTCGTCATGACGAGCCACGCCTTCCAGACGCCGCGCGACAGGTCGTCGTCGGGGAGGAACACCTCGACGACGGCGGTGCGTCCGGCGTCGAGGGACACCGGCTGCAGGAGGGCGTACCCGCCGTCGACGCGGGCGGTGTAGGAGCGACCGCGCCGCCCTGCCTCGGTGAGCTGCTCGGGGCCCGCGCTGAAGTCGCCGTGGGCGTCCCGCGGGACGAGCGCGCCGTCCGGGAGGTGCACGGTCATCCGCCCGGCGGCGCCGGCCTGGGTGCTGGCGACGGCGCGTTCGAGGGCGGCCGGGTCCTCGGTGACGACGAGGACGGGGCCGAGGGCGCTCGCCTGCCGCTCGGCGGTGGTGAGCGCGCGGTCGCGGGCGATCTCCCGGACGGTGAGCGCGAGCGGGATCAGGAACGCCAGCGCCACCATGGAGGTGACCGCCAGCGACACCAGGACGAGCGTCTTCCTCATGACCGCGGTTCGGGTTCTGCCAGCCGGACCCCGACGCCGCGCACCGTGTGCAGGTAGCGGGGCGCGGCGGCGGTCTCCCCGAGCTTGCGGCGCAGCCAGGACAGGTGGACGTCGATGGTCTGGTCGTCGCCGTACGCCTGCCGCCACACCTCGGCGAGCAGCTCGCGCCGCGCGACCACCCGGCCGGGCCGGGCGGCGAGGTAGGCGAGCAGGTCGAACTCGCGGCGGGTCAGCTCCAGCGGCTCGCCGTCCAGCAGGGCCTCCCGCCGGTCGAGGTCGATGTGCAGGCCGCCGACGGTGAGCTCGGCGGCGGGCCCGGACCGCGCCGAGCGGCGCAGCACCGCCGCGAGCCGGGCGCTGAGGTGCTCGATGGAGAACGGCTTGATGAGGTAGTCGTCGGCGCCCGCGTTCAATAACCGGACGATCTCCGGCTCGTCGTCGCGCGCCGTCGCGATGATGACCGGGACGTCGGAGATGCCGCGGAGCATCTTCAGGACCTCCGCGCCGTCGAGGTCGGGGAGCCCGAGGTCGAGTACGACCACGTCGGGCGGCGACTGCGTGACCTCGCGCAGCGCGTCCATCGCGGTTCCGACGCTGCGCACGACGTGCGACCGGACGCTCAGCTCCCGGATCAGGGCGGTCCGGACATTCGCGTCATCCTCGACCACCAGAACACTCGCCATGGCGGAACCGTATGCCACCATGTGCCCATGCGTCGCGCAATGTCGTATGTTGCCCCATGGGCCGGGGTGACCGCGCTCGCGGTGGCGCTCTCGTGGCTCGGGGTGCGCGACGTCGTGCGCGGCGCGGTGTCGGAACGGTCGGCGCCGCCGCCGATCGCCGGGCCCGTCATCCACTCCAGCCCGGCGGCGCCGCCGGGCCCGACGGCGATCGGATCGCCGACCGCGCGGCCCCGCCCGCCGGACGGCGCGGACACGGCGCCCAAGCCGTCGAAGTCCGCGAAACCGCCGCCGCCCGACGAGCCCGCGAAGACCCCGAAGCCGCCCGACAACGTGCGCAGCTACGCGACCCGCGGCGGGCGCGCCGCGATGTCGGTCGAGAAGGACCGGGTCCGCCTCGTCTCGGCGACGCCGAACCCGGGGTACGAGACGCGCGTGACGCAGGCCGAGGGGTGGCTCCGCGTCGACTTCCTCGATGACGAGCACACCTCGTCGGTCATCGCCTCCTGGTACGAGCACGCACCGATCGTGAAAGTCTACGAATACTGAGCTCAGCCGGGGAAGGACCACCCCATGCCCATCATTTCCCGCGGATTCGGCGGACGGCGCCCCTCCGGCGACCACGAGCTCCCGCCCGGCCAGTACGAGACGTTCGATTTCCCCGTGCTCTCGGCGGGACCCACTCCCCGGGTGCCGCTGGACGAGTGGGAGTTCACGATCAGCACGGAGGACGGCGCCGAGCACCGCTGGAACTGGGACGACCTGCTGGCGCTGCCCGCCGAGACGCCCACCGTCGACCTGCACTGCGTCACGAAATGGTCGAAATTCGACACGGAGTGGCGGGGCGTCTCCCTGGACGTCCTCTTCGAGGACGTGGAGAGCGCGGCCGACTTCGCCCTCGTCCACTCCTACGGCGGCTACACCACGAACCTCCCGCTGGACGATCTGCTCGACGGGAAGGCGTGGATCGCCTACGGCTACGGCGGGGAGGAACTGCCGCCGGAACACGGCGGCCCGGCCCGGCTCCTCGTCCCGCACCTCTACCTCTGGAAGTCGGCGAAGTGGGTGCGCGGGATCCGGCTCCAGGCCGCGGACGAACCGGGGTTCTGGGAGAGCGCCGGCTACCACGACTACGGAGACCCATGGCGGGAGCAGCGGTACCAGGGCGACTAGGCGGGCGGCTGCGCTGGCACGCCGCCGAACTGCTGGAGCGGCGCGCCGAGTCGGCGACGGCCGTCACGCTGGTCTTCCGCGTGCCCGGGTGGCCGGGTCATCTGGCGGGCCAGCACGTGGACGTCCGGCTCACCGCCGAGGACGGCTACAGCACGCAGCGCGGCTACTCGATCGCGTCCGCGGGCGGCGCCGGGGACGGCGGCGGGGACGGGGACGGCGAGCGCGTCGAGCTGACCGTCCAGCGCGTGGCGGACGGCGAGGTGTCGCCGTACCTCGCCGACACGATGATGCCGGGCGACCTGGTGGAGTTCCGCGGGCCGGTCGGCGGCTGGTTCGTGTGGCGTCCCGAGCAGGCCGAGCCGGTCCTGCTGGTGGCGGGCGGCTCCGGCCTCGTCCCGCTGATGTCCATGATCCGGACCCGGCGGGCGGCGGAGAGCCGGGTGCCGTTCCGGCTGCTGTACTCCGTGCGCGGCCCGGACGACCGGCTCTACGCGAGCGAGCTGCGCCAGGGGTCGCCGGGCCTGGACGTGACGCACCTCTACACCCGCCGCGCCCCGGACGGACGGGGGCGCCCGCCGGGCCGACTCACCGCCGAGGACCTCGTCCGGCACGGCTGGCCCGCCGACTTCGAGCCGTCCTGCTACGTGTGCGGGCCGACCGGTTTCGTCGAGAGGGCCGCCGCCTACCTGGTCATGCTCGGGCACGCGCCCGAGAGAGTCCGGACCGAGCGCTTCGGCCCCAGCGGAGGATGACATGGCGATCCTTGACGACCAGCGCGACGACTTCACCGACGGCAACGCCCTCGCGGGCCCGCTCGCGGAGGTCTTCGCGGTCGACGTGACCGCCGCGCGCAGCCGCTGCGCCGGCTGCGGGCGCACCGGCCCGGTCGCCGAGCTGCGCGTCTACGGCCGCGCGCCCGGACTCGTGGCCCGCTGCCCCGGATGCGGCGACGTCGTGCTGCGCCTGGTGCGCGCCCGGGGAACCGTCTGGCTCGACATGCGGGGCGCGGTCTCGCTCTCGATCCCGGTCGGCGACTGACCGGAGCGCTTCGGCGACGCCCGCGGTTTCGGTGGCGAAGCGAGCGGGCAACAGCCAGATGCAACCGCTGAGACCGACGGGGGCGGTCGGAAAGGCAAGCTCCCATGGTCCTGGATCCCGGAGAGGCCGGCCGCGCCCGCGCCGCCGATCCCGGCGAGCGGCGCGCGCAGGTCCGCAAGGCCGCCGCCGCCAGCGTGATCGGCACCTCCATCGAGTGGTACGACTTCTTCCTCTACAACACGGCCGCGGCGATCGTCTTCAAGGACGTCTTCTTCCCCGAGTCGAGCGACTACGCGGGGACGCTGTCGGCGTTCGCGACGTACGCGGTCGGGTTCGCGGCCCGTCCGGTCGGCGCCGCGATCTTCGGGCACTGGGGCGACCGGCTCGGCCGCAAGGCGACGCTGATCGTGACGCTGGTGCTGATGGGGGTGTCGAGCGCACTGATCGGCGTGCTGCCGGGGACGGAGACGATCGGCTGGGCCGCGCCCGTGCTGCTCGTCCTGCTGCGGATCCTGCAGGGCATCGCGGTCGGCGGCGAGTGGAGCGGCTCGGTGCTGCTGTCGATGGAGTGGGGCGACCGGAGGCGGCGCGGGCTGATGGCGAGCCTGCCGCAGCTCGGCGTGCCCATCGGGCTCATCCTCGGCACCGGCATGATGACGGCGATCGCGCTGTCGGCGGACGAGGCGTTCAAGGACTGGGCGTGGCGCGTGCCGTTCCTGTTCAGCCTCGTCCTCGTCGGGATCGGGCTGTGGGTCCGGGTCCGGGTCATGGAGACGCCGCTGTTCGCCGAGGTCGTCGAGCGGAACGAGGTCGCCCGCGTGCCGGTGGCCGAGGTCGTGAGACGGCACCCGAAGGAGATCGTCCTGAGCGCGCTGCTGCGCTGCTCGGAGCAGATGCCGTTCTACCTGTTCACCTCGTTCGCCCTCACCTACGTGCACGAACACCTCGACCTGGCGCAGGGGCTGGCGCTGAGCGCGGTGACGGCGGCGGCCGTGCTGGAGCTGTTCACGATCCCGGCGGCGGGGCACCTCGGCGACCGGATCGGCCCCCGCCGGGTGTACGCGGCCGGGTCGGTCTGCGTGGCGCTCTTCGCGTTCCCGTACTTCGCGCTGCTCAACACCGAGGTCGCGGCGCTGATCGTCGTCGCGGTGGTGGTCGCGCAGATCCCGCACGCGATCCAGTACGGACCGCAGGCGTCGCTGATCGCCACGGCGTTCCCGACCCGGCTGCGGTACGGCGGCGCGGGCATCGGCTACCAGCTCGCCTCGGTGTTCGCGGGCGGGCCGGCGCCGCTGCTCGCGACCTGGCTGCTGCACGACTACGGCTGGCAGGCGATCTCCGTCAGCATGATCGTGGCGTCCGCGCTGACGCTGACCGCGCTCGGGCTCATGCCCGCGCCCGCCGCGGACCGGCCCGAACCGGCGACCGCGGCGAAGGCGCCGACGTGAACCCGGTCAGGCGGCGTGGACCAGGTCAGTCGACGTGAACCGGGTCAGGAGTGCGGGACGAACCGCTGCGGCATGATGAACATCGCGGTGGCCTCCACGGTGACGCGGCCGTCCGGCCCGGAGATCGTCCCGGACGCGTAGACCTTGCGTCCCTCCACCCGGCTCGCCTTCGCCTCCACCGTGAGCGGGACGCCGAGCGGGGTCGGCCGGCGGTACCGCGTCTCCAGGGTCGCGGTCATGCCGGGCGTGCCGGACGCCGCGGCCGCCATGCCGAGCACCTGGTCGAGCACCATCGCGGACACGCCGCCGTGCACGTACGACGGCGGGCCCTCGTAGACGGGGCCGAGCGTGAACTCGCCGCGGACGATGCCGTCCGAGCCGACCGTCAGCTCGACGGGCGGCGCGAGGGGGTTGAGCGCCCCGGTGACGGGGTTGCCGATCTGCCGGTCCATGCGGCGCTCGCCGGCCGGGACGAAGGGCGGCGCGTCCCGGCGCTCGGCGGCGAGCCGGGCGGTCAGCGCCTCGACCTCGGCGGCGACGGCCGCGGCCTCGGCGGAGCCGACCGCGGTGAGCACGGCGGCCTCGGCCAGCTCGCGGACGCGGGCGGCGAGGCCGCTCAGGACCGCCGCCTCGGCCTCGCCCAGCTCGGACCGCTCCATCGGGATCGCGCTCATTCACCCTCCTCGCAGGGGGCCGCCTCTGGCCGCCCCCTAAGCCGAACGAAATTCTAAAATAGCGGCGCGAGCACTCCGGACACCGGGTCCCGCTCAGCGGCGGCCGGATGCGGCGGACCCGATTGAGATAGATTCCTGCCGTATCTCCACCGGCCGCACCGCAGAGCGCTAGGACAGCACGTGACGGACCAGCCCCCACCGCCGCCCGGTCAGCCGCCGCCGTACGGGGGGCCGTACGGGCAGCCGCCCGGCGGATACGACCCGCGGTTCGGGTACGGGCCGCCGGGCGTCCCCTACGGCGTGCCGCAGCAGGGCCCCGCCGAGGAGACGACCTGGGCGATCTTCGCCTACCTCGGCAACGTGCTGATCGGCTTCCTGCCCGCGCTGATCATCTACCTGGCGAAGAAGAACACCTCGCCGCTCACCAGGTTCCACGCGGCGCAGTCGATGAACCAGCAGCTCACCCTGCTGATCCACCTACTGGCGGTGGTCGCGGTGTGCGTGCCGCCGGCGATCGTCCTGGAGGCGCCGGCCTTCCTGCTCCTGCTGCTGATCCCCTACCTGGAGCTGCTGATCGCCGGGTGGACGTTCATCATCCTGGGCGCGGTGAAGGCGGGAAAGGGCCAGTACTACCGCTTCCCGACCTTCTTCTGCTTCCGCATGATCCGGTGACTCACCGGCACGCGCCCGCCGGGAGCGAACGCGTCTGCCCCGGACGGACCGGTCACAGCAGGACGGCTCGGTCGTCCACCCGGGCCACGGCGCGGACGGGAGCGCCGCCGGCGCCGGCCAGGGCGATGGGGAACAGGGAGACCTCGATCGCGCAGCCGCCGTCCTGCGCGTCGACGAGGCGGTCGAGGCCGGTCAGGTTCTCGGCGATCACCGCGCCCGCCCCGCAGAGGACGCGGTGGGCGGCCAGGGAGAAGTCGCCGGAGCCGGGCGGCGGGGTGCGGTCCACGCTGAGCGCGTCGATGCCCACCGTGCGGACGCCCGCCGCGATGATCGCCTCGGCCGTCTCGGGCGCGGGGTAGGGGTGGGCCGGGTAGTCGCCGGTCCCCCAGTGCCGCGACCAGCCCGTCGCGATGAGCAGGACGTCGCCCGGGGCGAGACCGGGCGGGACGGCGTCCGGCGGGATGGGCGTGCGGGGCGGCAGGCCGCGGACGTCCATGACCACGGCCGGGCCGGTGAAGCGGGTCAGCGGCAGCTCGTCGAGGCGGGGCAGGGCGTCGTCGATGTGGAACGGCGCGTCCACGTGCGTGCCCGTCTGCGAGCCCATGTGCAGGCGCAGGACGTTCACGCCGGAACCGGCGACCGTGAGGGCCGGGACGGCCTCCACCTCGGGGTCGCCCGGGTAGACCGGCATGCCCGTGGTGATCGGCACGGAGAGGTCGAGCAGCTCAACGCCCATATATCGATTATCCCGCGCCGACCCCCACCCGGTAGCGTTGCGACGTGTTGCCACATGTGACGGCCATCCGATACGTGACGCCGCTCCGCGAGGGCGGTTCGCTCCCGGGCATCGTCGAGGCCGACGACCTCGGCACCTACGTCATGAAGTTCCACGGCGCGGGGCAGGGCCGCAAGGCGCTGATCGCCGAGGTGGTCGCGGGCGAGCTGGCCCGCAGGCTCGGCTTCCGGGTGCCCGAGCAGGTGCTCATCGACCTGGACCCGGCCATCGGGCGCCACGAGCCCGACCCCGACGTGCAGGACCTCCTCAAGGCCAGCCCCGGCTGGAACCTCGGCGTCGACTTCCTGCCGGGCTCGCTCGGCTTCGACCCGCTGGGGTGGGGCCCCGACGCCGACTTCGCGTCCCGGGTGCTGTGGCTCGACGCGTTCATCGGCAACGTCGACCGCAGCTGGCGCAACCCGAACATGCTCGTCTGGCACGGCGACGTGTGGCTGATCGACCACGGCGCGAGCCTCATCTTCCACCACGCGTGGACGAACGCGGCCCGGCTGTTCTCCGGCCCGTACGACGTGGACGACCATGTGCTGACCCCGTACGCGACCCGCCTGGAGGCGGCCGAGGCCGACCTCGCCCCGCGGATCACCGAGGGGCTGCTGCGCGAGGTGACCGAAATGGTGCCCGACCGCTGGCTGGAGGGCGAGCCCGGTTTCGCCGGGCCGTCGGCGCTCCGGGACGCCTACGTCGACATCCTGCTGCCGCGCGCCGGCAAGCCGCGCGAATGGCTGCCCGACCTGGACGTCGGCGGCCGCCGGCGGGGCACGCCGGCGCGGCGCGGCGAGAACCGCCCCGACTGGCTCGGCGGTCCCTCGTGAGCGGCGCCGGCGTGAGCAACATCAGGACGCCCGGCGAGCCGACGGTGTTCGAGTACGCGGCGCTGCGGATCGTGCCGCGCGTCGAGCGGGGCGAGTCCATGAACGTGGGCGTGGTGGTGTACTGCCGGGCGCTCGACTACCTCGGCTGCCGGACGCACCTGGACGAGCGGCGCCTCCTCGCCCTGGACCCCTCGCTCGACCTGGAGGGCGTCCGGGCGGCGCTCAAGGGCGTGGACGCGGTGTGCTGCGGCGGCGAGGGCGCCGGGCAGGCCGCGGACGAGTCGCCGGGCAGGCGGTTCCGGTGGCTGACGGCGCCGCGCAGCACGATCGTCCAGCCCGGCCCGGTGCACCCCGGCCTCACCGCCGACCCGGCCGCCGAGCTGGAGCGGCTGCTGCGCCTGCTCGTCCTCTAGTCCCACTCCCAGCGGATGCCGTGGTAGCCGGCGGCCATGCCGAACTCGATGAAGTGAACGCTGTGGTAGCTGGACATGCGCAGGTCCGCGGAGTCCTTCAGGGCGGTCTGGCCGTCGGGGCGCCACGTCCGGTGGCAGCGGGCGGGCAGCGCGGACGGGTGGAACCGCACCTCGATGAGGAACTCGTGCTGCGGGGTGCGGAAGCCGCGCCCCTCCTCGGTGATGGGCGGGCCCGTCTCGTCGAACCCGAAGCCGTACTCCAGCAGGTACGTCTCGCCGCGGCCGAGCGCCCGGTCGAACAGCAGCTCGGCGGCGATGAGGCCGCTGGCCTCGTCCATCCGGACGCGCCCGAACCGGCAGCCGCGCGCGGTCCGCGACGACGGCAGGACGCCCTGCGGGTGGTGGTACACGGCGATCCAGCGGTCGACGCCGCGCTGCTGCGCCTGGAACACCGCGCGGCAGCGGACCTCGCGCAGCTCCCGGCGGCGGCCGAGGATGTACTGGTCGTGCAGGCTGAGCCCGGTGAGCTGCCGCTCGCCGCGGTCGCCGATCTCGTCCAGCAGGTCGCGGACGCCCGGTTCGGGGCACAGCTCCTCGACCGGCAGCCACGGCCCGGCGGTCCGCTCGGTGGTCGGCCTGAGCAGCGTCAGCAGGGAGTGCCGCGGCAGTTCGAGGATGACCTCCAGGCCGCGGACGGCGCGCAGCGAGTCGGCGCGCTCGGGCCTCGTCCGGCCGCGCTGCCAGTAGCTCAGCGTGGACAGGCTGACCGCGATGCCCTGCTCCTCCAGGCGGCGCCGCAGCGAGTCGAGGCTGAGGCCGCGCGCCTGGATCGCCGCGTGCAGGGCGACGTTGAACGGACCGTACTGGAGGACCTGTAGGAGATCGTCCTCAGCGACACTCTGCACCTGCGGCCTCCGGATCGGCTCCGGCCGGCCCCCGTCCAACGGCCTTGACTCCCTCTATTGCAGCTTCCGCGCTCACTGTAAAGCGGTTGGCCCCCGTTGCCAACGGGCAACTTGTCACAACCGGGGGTCCACGCGCTAGTGCCACTCCTATTCGACGCCGACGATGCCGCGGCGGACGGCGCCGACCGCGATGTTGGCACTGCCGGACGTGCCGACCCACAGCTCGCCGAGCCGCCGCCGGGGCGCGTGCGAGCTCTCGGCGGTGAACCCGTAGCAGCGCGCGGGGAGCCGGCCGCCGTCGAACTGGACGATCGCGACGTAGTCGTGGACGGGATGGGGGAAGCGCCGGTCGTAGCTGTCGGACGGCGGCTCCCCCGCCGGGCCCAGCTCGTACTCGACGACCGCCGTGTCGCCGGCCGCCAGGACCCGGTCGAAGACCAGCTCGAACGCCATCAGGCCGTCCTCGGCGCGGATGCGGCCGGGCCGGCAGTACCGCACGGCGGCGAGGGCGGCGGCGCCCCGTCCGGGCCGGTCGCCGGAGGCGCCGCCGGTCTCGGGGCTGCCCGGCTCGGGGGCGCCGGCCGTCTGGTGGACGCAGACGACGCGGTCGATGTCGTCGCCCGCCGCGCGCAGGACGGTCCGGACCGACAGCGTCCAGGAGCGGCGCGCCTCGTCCAGCCGGTACACGTCGTGGATGCTGAGCCGCTCCAGCCGGTGGTCGCCCGACCGGTCGAGCTGCCCGACGAGGCAGGCGTAGCGCTCGGGGTCGGGCCACAGGTCACGCGCCGTGCGGCTCCGGTCCGCCGCGCCCGGCCCGGCGCCGGGTCCGCCGCGTCCGGCCGCCGTCCGCGCGGGCGCCGCGGTGGGCGCGGGATCGTCCAGCAGCCCGGTGAGGCCGCCCGCCGGGACCTGGAGGATCTCCTCCAGCGCCGCGACCACCGTGCGCGAGCGCGGCCGGCTGCGGCCCCGCTGCCAGTAGCTGAGCGTGGCCACGCTGACGGTCAGGCCCCGCCGCCCGAGCCTGTGCCGGATCCGCTCCAGGGTCAGCCCGCTCGCCTGGACCGCCTGCCGCAACGCCCCGGCGAACTCCACGGCGGGATGGTACCCGCCGGGCAAGATCAAATCAGGTACCGGGGCGGATCGGGCACGCAGCGACAAGCCGGGCGCGGGTCAGAACAGGACCGACATGAAGGAACCGAGCTCGCCGAACCCGACCCGCCGGTAGGCGGCCCGCGCGCGGGTGTTGTAGTCGTTGACGTACAGCGAGACGGTCGGCGCGACGCTGCGCAGCGCCTCCCGCACCACCGCGGACATCCCGGTCTCCGACAGGCCGCGGCCGCGCAGGTCGGGCGGCACCCACACGCCCTGCACCTGGCAGGCGCGCGGGGTGACGGCGCCGATCTCGGCCTTGAACATGACGCGGCCGTCCTCGATGCGGGCGAAGGCGCGGCCGTCGCGGATCAGCTCGGCTACGCGGGCGCGGTAGAGCACTCCGCCGTCGCCGGTGTTGGGCGAGACCCCGACCTCTTCGGTGAACATCGCCACGCAGGCCGGGTAGACGACGTCGAACTCCTCCATCCGGACGCGCCGGACGCCCGGGTCGGGCGGCATGTCGGGGACGGCGGAGGTGGCCATTACCGGCTGGGACGCGCGGACTGCCCGCGGCGGCCCCCAGTACGGCGCGAGGATCTCCCACAGCTCGCCGACCGCGTCGACCGGCCCCACGATGGACGAGCAGCGCCGGCCCTGCGCCTGCGCCCGCTCGGCGAACGCGCGGACCGCCTCGGGCCCGGCCGCGACCGGGATCAGGTTGGCGCCGGAGTAGCACAGCGAGACGAGCCGCCCGTCGCGCAGGTATCCCCACATCTGGGCGCCGAGGCGCCGGGGGTCGAGCCCCGCGGCGTGCACGCGCGAGCTGACGAACACGTTGGACACCGGGTCGGCGTCCAGGATCGCGAGGGCCTCCGCCCGGTACCGGTCGTCCAGCACGCGCACCGGCATCGAGCCCAGCATGCGCATGGTTACCGGCCCCTGGACGGGAGCGGCCCCCGTTCGGCCCTCACCACTGAAAGCTCCACGTGGACAAGCCTATGCGGTCCGGAGCCCGCGCACTGCTGCGGGCTCCATACCGGCCGGCGCGAAATGGGCTCAGCGGGGTGCCGCCGTCTGGCCGGCGCGGAGGCCCTTCTTGCCCGCGGCGGGCTCGGGCTCCGGCCCCGCCTTGCACGTCGCGTCCGGGCCGGGGCGGTTCGGGGGCAGCTCCCCGCGGCCGAGGTAGGCGGCGACGTGCCGGTCCACGCACGCGTCGCCGGACAGCGAGACGCCGTGGTCGCGCCCGCCGGCCTGCACGAGCAGCCTGGACCCGGGGAACCTGCGGTGCGTCTCCAGCGCGCCCGGGTACGGGGTGGCGGCGTCCTCGGTGGCCTGGACGAGCAGGACCGGCGGCGGCGACGGCGCGCCCCCGACCCGCGGCGGCGGGCCGCCCTGCGCCGGCCAGAACGCGCAGGGCGCGTTGTACCAGGTGTTGCCCCAGGTCTCGAAGCGGTAGCCCGCGCGGTAGAGGCGCTCGCTGTCGGCGTGCCAGCGGGCCCAGTCGCGCGGCCAGGCCGCGTCCCGGCACTGGACGGCGTTGTAGACGGTGTAGTTGTTCTGGTCGAGCCGCCCCAGGGGCTGCCACTCCTTGCGCAGCGGCCCGGGGTCGCGCCGGACGACGAACGCCGACAGGGCGCGCGCGTGCGCCGGCCAGGCGTAGTCGGCGTAGCCGTCGGCGAGGAACACGTCGTCGAGTTCGGCCGGGCCGATCTTCCCGTCGACGGGCTTCGCCTTGACCGCGGCCCGCGCCCTGGCGTACGAGGCGGCGACCTCCCGCCCGGTGTCGCCGAGCCTGTAGACCTTGTGGTGGCGGGCGATCCAGGCGAAGTACGCGCGGATGCGCTTCTCGAACGCCACGTTCTGGTCGAGGTTGTCCTGGTACCAGACGCCGCTGGACCGGACGACGCTGTCGAGCACCATGCGCTGGACGCGTCCCGGGTACATCGTCGCGTACACCGCGCCGAGGTAGGTGCCGTACGAGTAGCCGAAGTAGCTGATCTTCCGCTGGCCGAGGGCGCGCCGGATCGCCTCCATGTCGCGCGCCCCGTCGGCCGTCCCCATGTGCGGGAGGAGCCTGCCGTACCTGCGGCCGCAGTCGTCGGCGTACGCCTTGGCCCTGGCCTTCCACGCCCGCTCCTCCGCCGCGTTCGCGGGGACGGTGTCGGGCCGCGCGCGGCCCGGGTCCTGGTAGGCGGGGTCGCAGATCAGCTCGGGCCTGCTGGCGCCGACACCGCGCGGGTCGAAGCCGATCCAGTCGTAGGACGCGGCGACCTTCGCGGGCAGCGACCGCGTGAAGAACGCGGGCAGGTCGCGCCCGTGCGCGCCGGGCCCGCCCCGGTTGAGCAGCACCGCGCCGCGCGACGCGGCCGCGGTGTGCCGGGCGCGGGTGAGTTCGAGGGTGATCTGCTCGCCGCCCGGACGGGCGTGGTCGAGCGGCACCTTGAGGGACGCGCACTGCAGGCCCTTGAGCCGGGCGCCCTCGACCGGGTCCTTGGCGGGGCACGGCTTCCAGGCGAGGCCGCGCGGCTTGAGCGCGGCTTCCGGCACGGGGGGCGCGGCGGCGGCCGCGGACGTGCCCATGGCGGCGGCCCCGAGCGCGACCGCGGCGGCGGCCGTCCCGGCGGCGGCCCTTCTTCCAGCGTCGTTCAGCACCCCCGTTTTCTACCGGCCGGGGGCCGCCGATCGAGGGACCTCCGGATCGCGCGATTCCGTCCGGAACCGGGGTCACCGGCCCGAAACGAATCGCGGCGCGCCCGCCCCGCGAGTGGGACGGGCACGCCGCGAGCCAGCGTGCCGACCGGGTCTTACGGACGTCCGACCGGGAGGTCCTTGCCCGCGGCGGCGCGGGCGGCCTTCGCGGTCATGGCCGTCGGGTCCGGGTCGTTCAGCGCCGGGACCGCCTTGCAGTAGGCGTCCGGGCCGCGGTGGCCCGCCGGCAGCGCACCCGAGTCGAGGTACGCGGCGACCTTGTCGTCCAGGCAGGCGTTGCCGTTGAGCGTGTTGGCGTGGGTCTTGCCGCCGACCTCGAACACCAGCCGCGAGGACGGGAAGGCCTTGTGCATCTCCAGGCCGCCCGCGACCGGCGTGGCCGCGTCCTCGGTGGACTGGACGAGCAGCATGCCCGGCAGGTCCCGCGCGCCCTTCAGCTTGACCGCCGGCCCGCCCTGGAAGGGCCAGAAGGCGATCGGGGCGTTGAACCAGACGTTGCTCCAGGTGTTGAACCGGTAGCCCTGGCGGTAGAGCTTCTCCGCGTCAGCGTGCCACTTGCCCCAGTTGCGCGGCCACCGGGCGTCGGCGGCCTGGACGGCGTTGTAGACGGCGAAGCCGTTGTCGTCGCCGCCGGTGCTCATCCAGCCGAGCAGCCCGGAGGCGTCCTCGCCGTTGACCCACGCGGACAGCGCCTCCGCGAACGGGATGTAGTAGCCGGTGTTGTAGCCGGCGGACAGCACCGTGTCGTCCAGCTCGTCCGGGCCCATCTGCCCGCCGATCGGCGCCTTCTTCGCGGCGGCGCGGACGGCGTAGTACTTGGCCTCGACGGCCTTCTCGGTCTTGCCCAGGTGGTAGACCGAGTCGTACTTCGCGATCCAGCCCCACCACGCCTTCATGTTGTGCTCGAACGCCTTGTCCTGTTCGAGCTGGGCGTCGTACCAGACGGTCTTCGGGTTGACGTTGCCGTCCAGCACCATCCGCTTCACGCGCTTGGGGAAGAGCGTGGCGTAGGTGGCGCCGAAGTAGGTCCCGTAGGAGAAGCCGTACCAGCTGATCTTGCTCTGGCCGAGTGCGGCGCGGATCGCGTCGACGTCGCGCGCGGCGTCGGTGGTGCGCATGTGGGGCAGCAGCCAGCCGAACTTCTTCGCGCAGTCCTGCGCGTACTTCTTCGACTTGGCGATCCAGGCCCTCTCCTCCTTCGCCGAGCCCGGCACGTAGTCCGGGCGGATCGGGTCGGAGAAGTTCGGGTCGCACGACAGCGCCGGCTTGCTGGACCCGACGCCGCGGGGGTCGAAGCCGATGATGTCGTACTTGGCCGCGACGTCGGCGTGGCCGACGCCGCCGATCCAGCGGGCGAGGGCCGGCGCGTAGGCCAGGCCGGAGCCGCCGGGGCCGCCCGGGTTCACGAACAGGACGCCCTGGTAGTTCTTCTCGTCGGTGTGCCGGTAGCGCGACACCGCGATGGAGATCTTGCGCCCGTTCGGCCGGCTGTAGTCGAGGGGGACCTCGACCTGCGCGCACTGGGCGCGGTTCATCGGGTCGTCCGGGCCGCTGACCTCGCACTCGCCCCAGTCGATGCCCTGGGCCGCGACCGCGGCGGGACCGGACGGGCCGGTGTCCGCGCTCGCGGAGACGGCGGCCACGGCGCCGCCCCCCGCCGTCACGACCGCGGCGGTCGCGACGATGACCATCTTCTTCACTTGACCCCCTCAGATCGGCGGCTCCGGATGCCCCGTCGTTGGGCCGGAGGGGGGAGCCACGCCGATGCATAGCGGATGCGGATTGCGTGGAGATTGTGGCGGTTATGTCGCTTATGACGGCAGAGCGCCGTGCGACTGGATGCGAAATCGTGACAAGATCAACGGAACTTCGTGATATCGCCGCGCGTTTGCCCCGCTTCGGACCGAACCGGCGCCCGGTACGGCCCGCCGATGTCACGGCAGGTGGAAGGCCCGGCACACGGAAGGCCGGGGCACGCGGAAGGGCCCCGGGGATCGCTCCCCGGGGCCCTCGTCACGCTCGGCCGTTCGCCGTCTCCCCGCGTCAGCGGATGACGTCGGCCTCCAGGCGCGCGGCGTTCGGCACCGCCGCGCCGCTCAGCGTCCGGGCGGACGCCTGCGACGGCGGAACCGGGTCACCGAGCTGCGGGACGTGCACCGTGCGCCGCTCCGGACGCTCTCCCCGCAGGAAGTAGGCGTCGAAGTAGGCGTCCACCGCGGCGGAACCGCGGTGCACGATGCAGTGCGTCCGGTCGCCGTCCTGGACGACCAGGCGCGAGCCCTTGAGCCGGCGCTGCATGTCCAGCGCGCCCTCGTACGGCGTGGCCGCGTCGGCGGTGGACTGGAACATCAGGATGTTGTCCGGCAGGTTCCGGGCGTGCCCGATGTCGACCGGCTTGCCGGCCTTGGCGCCCCAGAACAGGCACGGCGCGTTGAACCAGGCGTTGCCCCAGGTCTCGAACGGGTGCTTGCGGTTGATCCGCTCGTTGTCGCGCTGCCACTTGCCCCAGCTGAGCGGCCACTGGACGTCCGTGCACTCGGTGGCGAGGTACATCGCGGTGCCGTTGTCGTCGGACTCGCCGGTGGTCTGCCCGCCGAACGTGCCCGCGAAGGTCGCGGTGTCGCCGGTCTTGTAGGCGGCGAGCCCGGCGGCGTAGCCGTGCCAGATCGCCTGGCTGCGGCGGTAGCCGGCGTTCAGGATGACGTCGGTCAGCTCGTCCGGCCCGACGGCGAGGGTCTGCCCGCTGTCCGGGTCGGTGTAGTAGACCGGCTTCTTCTTGAGCTGCCCGCGCAGGCCGTAGAAGAAGTCGCGCACCTGCCGCTGGGTCGTGCCCAGGTGGTACACCGAGTCGTACTTGGCGATCCAGCCGAAGTAGTAGTCGATGTTCTTGTCGAACGCGACGTCCTGCTTGAGGTTGGCGTCGTACCAGGCGTCCGACGGGCCGACGTTGCCGTCCAGCACCATCCTGCCGACGTTCTTCGGGTACACGGTGGCGTAGGCCGACCCGAGGTACGTGCCGTACGAGGCGCCGTAGTAGTCGATCTTGTCGTTGCCCAGCGCCTTGCGCATCGACTCGATGTCGTTCACCGAGTCGATCGTCTTGACGTGGTCGAGCAGCCCGATCTTGTCGCCCTCGGCGCAGTCGTCGGCGTAGCCCTTGGACTTCTTCAGCCAGGTGGTGACCGACTCCCGGTCGCCGGTGCCGTAGTCCGGACGCGGGGCGTTGGCCCACTCGGGGTCGCACCTGACGGCCGGGACGCTCATGCCGACGCCGCGCGGGTCGAACCCGATGACGTTGTAGGCCGCTCGCATCGGGGCCGAGTTCTGGGCGAACACGCGCGGGCCGAAGAGCGCGCCGCCGCCGCCCGGTCCGCCCGGGTTGACGATGATGTCGCCCTTGGCCTTGCCCTCGCCCGTGTGGGGCGTCTTGGTGAGCTGAAGGGTGATCTTCGTGCCGTTCGGCCTGGCGTAGTCGAGCGGCACCGACAGCTCCGCGCACTGCATGATCGTGGAGACCGGGTACAGGGCGTCGTACAGGTCGTGCACCGTCTGGACGAAGTCCGCCGGGCAGGCGTGCCATTGCAGCGCGGCGGGGTTGAAACCTCCGGCCGTTCCGGCGGAGGGGCCCGCGGCCTGTGCGCTTGTGGCGCCGAGGCCGGTGAGACCGAGCCCGGCCACCGCGGCCACGACAACGATCCTCTTCACATATCCCCCTATCGTGCCGACTCCGGTTGAGTCAGACATACGGGTAAATGACAGGAGATTGTGACGTCGTTGACGCGAGCCCCGACAGGGCCCGCCACAAGTGGATGCCGAATCGTGACAAGATCAGCGGAACTCCGTGACAAGTCCGGACGTTCCGGTCACGGAACCGGATACGGCCCGGCTCACCGGGCCTTCATGCACGCGCGAAAAGGGCCCCGGGTGTGCACCCGGGGCCCTTCGGCGTTCGCTACCGCGTCAGATCAGCCGACCACCACGTCGGCGCCCGGCCCGCTCACCGAGCCGTCCTCGCCGATCTCGATGCCCATCTCGTCGGCGATGCGCATGGCCTCCTCGATCAGCGTCTCGACGATCTGGGCCTCCGGGACGGTCTTGACGACCTTCCCCTTCACGAAGATCTGGCCCTTGCCGTTGCCGGACGCGACGCCGAGGTCGGCCTCGCGGGCCTCGCCGGGCCCGTTCACCACGCAGCCCATCACCGCGACGCGCAGCGGGACGGGGAAGTCCTTCAGGCCGGCGGTCACCTGCTCGGCCAGCATGTACACGTCCACCTGCGCGCGCCCGCACGACGGGCACGACACGATCTCCAGGCCGCGCTGGCGCAGCCCCAGCGACTCCAGGATGGCCGTGCCGACCTTGACCTCCTCGACCGGCGGCGCCGACAGCGACACCCGGATCGTGTCGCCGATCCCCTCGGCGAGCAGCGCGCCGAACGCCACCGCCGACTTGATCGTGCCCTGGAACGCCGGACCGGCCTCGGTCACGCCCAGGTGCAGCGGGTAGTCGCAGGCCGCGGCCAGCCGCCGGTACGCGTCGATCATCACGACCGGGTCGTTGTGCTTGACCGAGATCTTGATGTCCTGGAAGCCGTGCTCCTCGAACAGCGAGCACTCCCACAGCGCCGACTCCGCCAGCGCCTCGGGCGTGGCCTTGCCGTACTTCTCCAGGAGGCGCTTGTCGAGCGAGCCGGCGTTCACGCCGATCCGGATCGGCACGCCCGCGTCCGTCGCGGCGCGCGCGATCTCGCCGACCTTGTCGTCGAACTTCTTGATGTTGCCGGGGTTCACCCGGACGGCCGCGCAGCCCGCGTCGATCGCCGCGAACACGTACTTGGGCTGGAAGTGGATGTCGGCGATGACCGGGATCGGCGACTTGCGGGCGATCGCCGGCAGCGCCTCGGCGTCGTCCTGCGACGGCACCGCGACCCGCACGATCTGGCAGCCGGCGGCGGTCAGCTCCGCGATCTGCTGGAGCGTGGCGTTCACGTCGGCGGTGAGGGTGGTGGTCATGGACTGCACCGACACCGGCGCGTCGCCGCCGACCGGAACGTTCCCGACCATGATCTGCCGGGACTTGCGGCGGGGCGTGCTCGTACCCTGCGCCCCCTGCCCGCCGCCTTCGCCCCGGACATTAGGCATTCCCAGTGAAACGCTCATCCCTCTCCTCTTACTTGCGGCCCCGTACAAAGCCTAAGCGCCCGGTGCGGCCGAACGGACGCCGCCCGGCACCGAACAGTGTGACCTTATGGATACTCTCCGCGACCACCCGAGGTCATTCCGGCAGCCGCAGCGGGTTGACCAGGTCGGCGAGGATCAGCAGCACCCCGAAGCCCACCAGCAGCAGGACCGCCAGATAGGTCAGCGGCAGCAGCCTGGTCATGTCGACCGTGCCGGGGTCCGGCCGTCCGCGGACCCGGTTGACGCCCGCGCGCGCCCGCTCGTACGCGACGACCGCGAGATGCCCGCCGTCCAGCGGCAGCAGGGGCAGGACGTTCAGCGCGCCGAGGAAGATGTTCACCGACACGACCAGCGACAGGAACAGCGCGACCTTGTCCCGCGCGGTCTCGTCGGAGGAGAAGATCTGCCCGGACACCTCGGTCGCGCCGACCACGCTGCCGACCTGGCCGCCGGGCGTGCTCTCCCGCTCGGGCGAGAACAGCCTCGGTATCGCCGCGGGCAGGTCCGCCGCGACCCTGCCGATGCCCTCGACCGTCCGGCCGATGCCGCGCCCGGCGAACACGGCGGCGTCCACCGGCCCGGCCCGCTCGTACCCGCCGCCGGCGACCTTCGCGGAGACGCCGACGAACGGCTCCCCGCCCGCCTCCGCGAGCGTGACCGGCACCGTCAGCGGGCGGTCCGCGCCCGGCCGCTGGACCGTCACCGCCACCGTCTCCCCCGGTTTCGCGTCCCCGATCGCCCGGGTGAGGTCGTTCCAGTCGGAGACCGGCGTGCCGCCGAACGCGACGATCCGGTCGCCGGCCCGCAGCCCGGCCCGCGCCGCCGGCGACGGCGGGCGGCCGCTCTCGCAGGCGCCCTGCATGGTCGCCGGAACGCAGGGCGAGACCTCCTCCACCGTGCTGGTCACCGTGCCCGGCAGCGGCTTGCCTATCGTCATGGCCATCACCATGAGCAGGACGAACGCGAACGCGAAGTTGGCGACGACGCCCGCCCCGATGACGACCGCGCGGCGCCCGGCGGGCTGCCGGTAGAACGCGCGGGGGCGGTCCGCCTCGTCGACGTCCTCCAGCGGCGTGTAGCCGACGATCTTGACGAAGCCGCCCAGCGGGATCGCCTTCACGCCGTACTCGGTCTCGCCCCGGCGGGTGGACCACAGGGTCGGCCCGAAGCCCACGAAGTACTGGGTGGCCTTCATCCCGAACCGCTTGGCGGTGAGCAGGTGCCCGCCCTCGTGCAGCATCACCGACGCCAGCAGCGCGACGACGAACGCCACCGCGCCCAGCAAGAAGGCCATCCGGGGGTTCCCCTCGGGCTCGTTCCCGGGGGTTCCCGGGTCAGTCGGTTCCGGTCAGTTCCCTGCTCCTGGTCCGCGCCCATCCGTCGGCCGCGAGGACGTCGTCCAGCGTCAGCTCCCCGGGCGTGCCCGCACCGTGCTCCTCCACTACCCGCGCGACCGTGTCGACTATCCCGAGGAACGGGAGCCGTCCCGCGCGGAACGCGTCCACACATTCCTCGTTCGCGGCGTTGTAAACGGCGGGCACGGTCCCGCCCAGCTCACCGGCGTGCCGCGCCAGCGCGACGGCGGGGAACGCCTCGTCGTCGAGCGGGAACAGCTCCCAGGTGTGCGCCTTCGTCCAGTCGATCCCCGGCGCGGCGTCCGGGACGCGGTCGGGCCAGTCGACGCCGAGCGCGATCGGCAGCCGCATGTCGGGCGGGCTCGCCTGCGCGAGCGTGGCGCCGTCGGTGAACTCGACCATCGAGTGGATGACCGACTGCGGGTGGACCATGACCTCGATGCGGTCCATCGGGACGTCGAACAGCAGGTGCGCCTCGATGACCTCCAGGCCCTTGTTGACCAGGGTCGCGGAGTTGATGGTGACGACGGGGCCCATGGCCCACGTCGGATGGTTCAGCGCCTGCTCGGGGGTGACGCCGCCGAGCTCGGCGCGGCCGCGGCCGCGGAACGGGCCGCCGCTCGCGGTCAGCACGAGCCGCCGCACCTCGTCCGCGCGCCCGCCGCGCAGGCACTGGGCGAGCGCCGAGTGCTCGGAGTCGACCGGGACGATCTGCCCCGGCCGCGCCCGCTCCTTGACCAGCGGGCCGCCGACGATGAGCGACTCCTTGTTGGCGAGGGCGAGGGTGCGCCCGGCGTCCAGCGCGGCGAGGGTCGAGGCGAGGCCGAGCGCGCCGGTCACCCCGTTGAGGACCACGTCGCACTGCCAGGCGGCGACCTCGGCGACCGCGTCCGGGCCGGCGACGATCTTCGGGATCGCGAAGCCGCCGGAGGAGTAGCCGCGCCGCTTGGCCTCGGCGTAGAAGGCCAGCTGCAGATCCTGCGCGGCGGACGCCTTGGCGACCGCGACGATCTCGGGCCGGAACTCCAGCGCCTGCTCGGCCAGCAGCTCCACCCGCCCGCCGCCGGCGGCGAGCCCGGTCACCCGGAACCTCCCCGGGTTGCGGCGGACCACGTCCAGCGCCTGGGTGCCGATCGAACCGGTGGAGCCGAGGACGACCACCTCGCGGACGGGCGCGCCGGAGCCGGAGGTGTCGGGGCTTGAAGGAGACATCACCGCTCCATTCTCGGGCATCCGCCCGCTCAGGTCTCCCCCGCGCCGCGGGCGAGCCGCGCCCGGAGCGGCGCCGGCGGGCGAGCGGCGGCCTGTCGGCGCGCATAGCCCCTTCGCCGCCGGACCAGCGGACGACACGTGAGACTTTGCCGCCCTTTTCACCGTGCGTAACGGGAGCAACACCCGTTGCCGCCTATAAAGGAGTCACGTGAAGGCGACTCCCTTCAGGGGGATGGGACATGGGCCAGACAGACGAGCCGGTGATGGACCCGGACGGGCTGAGCGCAGCCCAGCTCCTGGGCGACGCCTGCGTCGTCTGCCGCAAGAGGTGGCCCCGGCCGCGCGTCCGCGTCGGCCGCCTGCCGGACTCGTCCGGGGTGTTCGCGTGCGACGAATGCGCACCCGCCCCGCCGGCACCCCGCCCGCGGCGGGGCCCGCGGGAGCCGCTCACGGACGCCGGGCGGCCGGCCGGCGAGCCGGCCCCGGTGAAGGCGGCGGGCCTGGAGTCCGTCGTCGTGGAGGTCTCTCCAGGGAGAAGGGTGACCCGGGCCTTCGGGGGGAAGCCCGGGACCACCCCGCAGGCGCGCTCGGCTGGGGGCGGCCGAGCGCGCCGGAGAGACCTTTAGACCAGTCCGGGCGGCCGTTCAGGCAGGCCCGTTCAGGCAGGCCCGTTCAGGGCGGGCCGGGCGTCACGGCTTGGCCTGCGGCTTCACCGTCTGCGGGCGCGTGGCCTCGATCCAGACCTTCGTCCACTCGGCGTAGTCGGTGCAGTCGTTCTTCTTCGACTTCCCGCCGCACGCCTTCGACGGCGCGTGCGCGAAGACGATCTTTTCGAGGTGGTTCCGGTCGCCGACGCGGTAGGCGGCGCAGAACCCGGACCTGAGCCGGTCGCCCGAGCACGCCTGCGGGTTGGCGGGCGCCACGCCGGTCCACTCGGCGACCTGCTGCTGGACGTCCGGCGACGCCGTCCACTGCAGCCACTGGTACATGCAGTTCGGGTGCTGGGCGCGGGCGCCGATCAGCCACGCGTCCATCCAGCCGGTGACGCCCTCGGCCGGGATGACGCTCCGGACGGGCCGCCCCGCCCGGCTCAGCACGTCCGCCTGGTAGGGCCACGCCTGGCCCAGCACGGCGCGTCCGCCCGCGAAGGCGCTGACCGCGTCGGCGGGCGGCTCCCAGTACTCCCCGACGTGCGGGCGCTGCCTCGCCAGCACGCGGCCGGCGGCGGCGAGCTGCTTCGGGGTCAGCGAGTACGGGTCGCGGATCTTGAGCTTGCGGTCGCCGCCCTTGAGGTAGAGCGCGGCCTCGGCGATCGCGAGCGGGCTGTCGCGCATGATGATCCTGCCGGAGTAGCGGCGCGCCTGGCCGGGATCGAAGATCGCGGCCCAGCTCACCGGCGGCGGGACGGTCCGCGTGTCGTACATCAGCAGGTTGGAGCCCCACACGTAGGGGATGCCGTAGTGCTTGCCGTCCCGCTCCAGCAGGCCGCGGAGCTTCGGTTCCAGCTTCTTGTAGCCGTCCACGAGGTCGGTGTTGACGGGGACGACCTGCTTCTCGTCGATCAGCCGGCCGGCGACCTCCGGCGGCGCGGCGACGCCGTCGTACCGGCGGTCCGCGTCGCGCATGAGGCCGGCCATCTCCTCGGGCGTCTTCGCGACCTTCAGGCCGACCTTGCAGCCGGTGCGCTCCTGGAACGGGGTGACCCAGTCGACGCGCGGGTCGGTGCCGCCGCTCTCGATGGAGCCGGGCATCGTGACGAGGTTGAGCATCCCCTCGCCGGGCCCCAGGGTGCTCGCGACCCTGGCCGCGCCGACCGGCTCGGCCGCGTCGTCGCTGCAGGCGGCGAGGCCCGCCGCGGCGACCACCGCCGCCGCCAGGGCGCCCGCCGCCCTGGCCCGTGCCACCTTGGCGCGTCCTGCCGTGACCCGTGCCGTGGCCGTCCGCCGCATGTCGCTCCCGATCCGTGCCCAGGGCCCTCCCCCTCGCGAACGGGCCCATCGGCGCAGCGTAGCGCGTCCGCCCCGGCGGGACGGCGCGTACCCGCGGGGAACGGACGCCGCCGCCCGGCCCGCGCCGCCATTCCGGTCGCGCCGGCGGTTGTCCGCGATTCGATCGCCGGTTTCCCGTGCTTTTCCTTCCGGCGGACGACGGGACGGCGGTCAATTACGGGAGGCCGCGACGCGGGCGCGAACCCGCAGTGTTTCTGAAAGGTAAGAATGACCTGACCATTGTCGCACCATTATGTGCGGCTTTTCGGACGGGTCGTTAACGGAGAAACCGCCGGGGCCCCGGGGGACGGAGGGTGCTGGCGTCCGCGCCATACACGGAGGGTGCTGGAGAGGGATATGGCGCGGGCTGCCGTCCTTCCCGGGACCGCGGCGGCACCGGCGGGCGTGGCGAGGGTGGGGAACAGCGGATCACCGTGCGGTGCTGCCCGGCCACGCGATCACCGGTACCCGGCCGAACGGCGACGGTGTGACGCCCTCGAGACGGAGGAGATTCGAGGGACGCCGCACGTCCGGTCGGGTGTCGCGGGACGGCCGCGGAGGGCCGCCTGGCTGGAGTGCCGGACGCTGCGCCGGCGGACGCCGCGGGGCGGCGCGCTTGACCACCTCGATCCGTGCGATGAGCCGTTGCGGGGTGTCGGCCTCGAGGAGGTCTCCGACGTCGCGGTCCTTGGGCGGCAGCGCCCACCAGTGGCCGGTGAACAGGCCGAACCAAATGGTCCAGCCCGGAAATCGCCTTCCCAGCGCGTCCACCTCTGCCGCGTGGTCGCCTGCGGCCATAGCGCGACTCCCCTTGACTGCCGACCCTGACTTTTCAATTTCGCCCCAATTAATTGAGACAGTCAGATTGTGTCGCCGGACACAGAGCCCGTCAATGGGTGTTGGCATTATTCGCACAGCCGTGCCGGACAAAAATTAACGACGAAATACGGCGCCGGTGGGAAATTCCCAAACGGCGGCGACCTGCGCGTACGTACGGCCGGTGACCGCGGGGGCCACCGGCCGTACGCGCCGCGGACGCGAATCAGCCGCTCGTCGGGAAACCGAGGTTCACGCCGCCGTGGCTCGGGTCCAGCCAGCGTGCCGTGACGGCCTTCGTGCGGGTGTAGAAGTGGACGCCCTCCATGCCATGGGCGTGGCTGTCACCGAACAGTGAGTCCTTCCAGCCGCCGAAGGAGTAGTAGGCCATCGGCACGGGGATCGGGACGTTCACGCCGACCATGCCGACCTCCACCTCGTTCTGGAAGCGGCGCGCCGCCCCGCCGTCGTTGGTGAAGATCGCGGTTCCGTTGCCGTACGGGTTGGCGGAGATCAGCTCCATGGCCGCGTCGTACGAGCCGGCCCGCACGACCGACAGCACCGGGCCGAAGATCTCGTCCTTGTAGGCGTCCATCTCCGGGGTGACGTGGTCGAGGACGGACGGGCCGAGCCAGAAGCCGCCGCCCGCGCCGCCGAGGACGTCCGGGTCGCGCCCGTCGATCGCGAGGGTCGCGCCCTGCGCGACGCCGCCGTCCAGGTAAGAGGCCACCTTGTCGCGGTGCGCCCGCGTGACGAGCGGCCCCATCTCCGCCGCCGGGTCGTCCCCCGGGCCGATCTTGAGCCTGCCGACGCGCTCGGCGATCCCGGCCGTCAGCTCGTCCCCGACCGGGTCCACGGCGACGACGACGGAGATCGCCATGCAGCGCTCCCCCGCCGAGCCGAACCCGGCCGACACGGCGGCGTCGGCGGCGAGGTCGAGGTCGGCGTCCGGCAGGACCAGCATGTGGTTCTTCGCGCCGCCGAGCGCCTGCACCCGCTTGCCGTTCGCCGCGGCCGTCCCGTAGATGCGGCGGGCGATGGGGGTGGAGCCGACGAAGCTGACCGCCTTGACGTCCGGGTGGTGCAGCAGCCCGTCCACCGCGGCCTTGTCGCCGTGGAGGACGTTGAACACCCCGTCCGGCAGCCCGGCCTCGGCCCACAGCTCCGCCAGCCGGACCGACGCCGACGGGTCCTTCTCCGACGGTTTGAGGACGAACGTGTTCCCGCAGGCGATCGCCACCGGGAACATCCACATCGGCACCATCGCCGGGAAGTTGAACGGCGTGATCCCCACGGCCACGCCGAGCGGCTGCAGGATCGAGTAGGCGTCCACCCTCGTGGACACGTTCTCCGAGAACCCGCCCTTGAGCAGGTGCGGGATGCCGCAGGCGAACTCGACGACCTCCAGGCCGCGGGCGACCTCGCCGGCCGCGTCCGAGACCACCTTGCTGTGCTCGGACGAGATCAGCCGCGCGATCTCGCCGGCGTGCGCGCTGACCAGCTCCCGGAACCGGAACAGCACCTTCGCGCGCATGGACAGCGAGGCGTCCCGCCAGCCGGGGAACGCGGCCTTCGCGGCGGCCACGGCCGCGTCGACCTCGTCGCCTCCGGCGAAGTCGACCGTCCCGGCGAGGGTCCCGGACGCGGGCTCGTAGAGGTCGCCCCGCCGCGCGGACGCCCCGTCGAACGGCTTCCCGCCGATCCAGTGGGTGACGTGCTTCTGCGCGACGGGCTTCTGGGTCGCGTGCTTCGTCATGCGGCCTCCCCGTTCACGGTCTCCAGGGACGCGATCAGGATGCCGAGGCCCTCGGCGGCCTCGGCGTCGGTCAGGTTCATCGGCGGCGCCATGCGCACCACGTTGCCGTACAGGCCGCCCTTGCCGATCAGCAGCCCCCGTTCGCGGGCCGCCTCCATCACCGCGGCGGCGAGCGGCGGGCTCGGCTCGCCGGTGCGCGGGTCCACCAGCTCGACCGCGAACATCAGGCCCTTGCCCCGCACGTCCCGGGCGATCGGGAGCCGCCCGGCGGCGGCGCGCAGCCCGCCGATGATCGTCGCGCCCTGCCTGGCCGCGTTCGCCTGGAGGTCGTGGGCGAGGACGTAGTCGAGCGCCGCGTTCGCGGCGGCCGTCGAGACGGGGTTGCCGCCGAAGGTGGAGATGCCGAGCGCGGGCAGCCCGTCCATCAGGTCGCCGCGCGCGACGACGCCGCCGATCGCGAACCCGTTCCCGAGGCCCTTGGCGAACGTCATCATGTCGGGGGTCACGCCGTGGCCGTCGATGCCCCAGAAGCCCTGGCCCGTCCGTCCCCAGCCGGTCTGGACCTCGTCGGAGATCAGCAGGATGCCGGACTCGTCCAGGACGCTCTTGTAGGCGGCGAACAGGCCGTCCGGCGGCATCGTGAAGCCGCCGACGCCCTGGATCGGCTCGGCGATGAGCGCGGCGACGTCCGGGCCGGCCGCGGTGGCGAGGACGTGCCGCAGGTCCTGCGTGCACGCGTCGATGTACTCCTCGTCGGACATGCCGGCGAACTGCGGGAGGTGGCGGTCGGCGCCGTGCAGGAAGTGGACGTCCAGCGGCGAGAACGACAGGTTCGTCCAGGCCCGGTTGCCGGTGACGCCCGCCGCGGCGAACGACCGGCCGTGGTAGCTCTGCCGCATCGCGAGGACCTGGTCGCTGCGCCGCGCGTACGCGGCCAGCAGCAGCGCCGTCTCGTTCGCCTCCGTCCCGGAGTTGGCGAAGAAGACCTTCGCGTCCGGGATGCCGGACAGCCGGGCGATCTTCTCGGCCAGCTCCACCTGGCCGCGCAGCAGGTAGGCGGTGGAGGTGTGCACGACGCCGGTGGCGAGCTGCCGCTCCACCGCGTCCCGCACCTCGGGGACGTCGTAGCCCAGCATGTTCGTGAGGATGCCGGTAAAGAAGTCGAGGTAGCCGTTCCCCTCGGCGTCGGTCACGCGGGCGCCCTTGCCGCCGACGATCTCGATGGGGTCCGAGTAGTTGAGCGCCATCCACGACGGCATGACCGCCCTGTGGCGCCGGAGCAGGTTCGCGTGTTCCGACATGGCTCAAGTCTCGGCCGCGCGGACGGTCCCGGCCACCCGCAGAGTGTCAGCACAGCGCGCGTCCCGTTAACGGTCTGCTCGCGTCCGGCGCCCGGCCGACCTGAGCGGCGCGGATATCATCGCGAGCGATGCTGCCCACCGTCGACGACGTCCTCCAGCTCGACGCGGTCCGCCGCGGCCAGCCGCGCGTCGTCGCGGGCGCGGACCGCACCGGCAACCGCGTCCGCTGGGTGCACGTCGCCGAGGTCACCGACATCGCGCACCTGCTGCACGGCGGCGAGCTCGTGCTGACGACCGGGATCGCGCTGCCGGACGAGCCGGCGCGGCTGCGCGCCTACATCGCCGACCTCGCCGACGTCGGGGTCAGCGGGCTGATGATCGAGCTGGGCCGGCGCTACGCGAGCGTCCTGCCGCCCGCGCTGGTCGCCGCCGCCGAGGACCACCGCCTCCCGGTGATCGTCCTCGCGCACGAGCCCGCGTTCGTCGACATCACCGAGGCCGTGCACGCCCGGATCGTGCGGGAGCAGTTCGCGGAGCTGCGCGCGTCCGAGCGGCTGCACGAGATCTTCACGCAGCTGTCGGTCGAGGGCGCCTCCACCGACGAGGTCGTCCGGCAGGTCGCCGCGCTCGGCGGGCACCCGGTCGTGCTGGAGAACCTCGCCCACCAGGTGCTCGCCGCCGACGCCGCCGGGGCCGACCCGGCGGAGCTGCTGTCGGCGTGGGAGACCCGCTCGCGCGCGGTGCGGCCCGGCCGGCGCACCGGCCACGACCCGGCGTCCGGGTGGCTGGTGACCATGGTCGGCGCGCGCGGCGAGGACTGGGGCCGGCTGATCATCGAGCTCGGCGCGCCGCCGTCGCCGCGCGACGCCGTGCTGATCGAGCGGGCCGCGACCACCCTCGCCCTCGGCCGGCTGCTGGACCGGCACGCCGAGGGCGTCGAACGCCAGGCGCACGGGACGATCATCGCCCGCATCCTCGCGCACGCCTACTCCGACCCGCAGGAGGCCGCGGCCCGCGCCCGCGCGCTCGGCGTGCCGCTGTCCGGCCGCCGGCTGCTCGGCGTGGTGCTCCGGCACCGCGGGCCGGGCACGCCCGCGCCGCCCGCCGGGGAGCTGGCCGCGCTCGCCGAGACGGCCGCCGCCGCCTGCAAGGACGCCCGCCTCGCCGCGCTCGTCGGGGTGCTGGACGAGGGCGGCCCGCACGCCCGCGTCGGCGTCCTCGCCTCGCTGCCCGCCCGCGCGGACGCGGAGACGGCGCTCACCGAGGTCGCCACCCGCGTCCGCGAGCGGTCCGGCGGCACGGTGATGGCGGCCGGGTCGGTGGTGGAGACGATCCAGGACGTGCGCCGCTCGTTCCTGGAGGCCGAGCAGGTCGCCGACGTCGCCGCCCGGGGCTCCGGCGCCCGCCTGTTCTACCGCCTCCCCGACCTGCGCCTCCGCGGCCTCCTGCATCTGCTCCGCGACGACGTCCGCGTCCAGACGTTCGTGGAGCGCGAGCTGGGGCCGCTGCTGGAGTACGACGCCCAGCGCGGCAGCGACCTCACCCGCATCCTGGAGCTCTACCTCGAGTCGGGGCGCAACAAGGCCGTCGCCGCGCAGCAGGCGCACCTGTCCCGTCCCGCGTTCTACGAGCGGCTGCGCCGCATCGAGCGCGTCCTCGACGCCGACCTCGACGACGTGGAGTCGTGCGTGTCGTTCCATGTCGCCTTGCTGGCGTTGAGCTCCGTCCGGTGGGAGCGGCCCTGAGCGGTCCCCGCTCTGGCCGGTGAAGGACGTCCGGGGCGGCCCCTTCGCGCATACGCTTCACTGCATGACGGACGCGGCGTTGCATGTGCATCGATACGGAGACCCGGCGGGGGCGCCCGCCGTCCTGCTGCACGGGGTCACGGGGCATGGGGCGCGCTGGCGGCGGACGGCGGAGTCGCATCTGGCGGACCGCTCCGTCCTCGCGCCGGACCTGCGCGGCCACGGACGATCGCCGCACGAGCCGCCGTGGACGGTCGAGCGGCACGTGGCGGACGTCCTCGCCCTCCTGGACGCGGAGGGCGTCGAGCGGACCGACCTCGTCGGGCACTCCTACGGCGGCATGATCGCGCTGCATCTGGCGCGGACGGCGCCGCGGCGGGTGCGCCGGCTCCTCCTGCTCGACCCGGCGATCGGGCTCGCCCCGGAGGACGCCGCGCGGGAGGCCCGCGGCTACCTGGCCCCCGTGTCGTTCGGCGACGTCGCGGAGGCGCGCGCCCACCTGGCGGCCCGCTGGCCCGGGGCCCCGGCCGACACGGTGGACGAGGAGGTCGCCGAGCACCTCGACCCCGGCCCGGACGGGCGGCCGCGGTGGCGGTTCGAGCCGGCGGCGGTGGTCACGGCGTACTCGGAGATGGCCCGACCCCACCTGACGCCGCCGGCGGACGTGCCCGCGCACCTGGTCATCGCGACGCGGGCCGACCTCGTCCGCCCCGAGTTCGTGGTGGACTGCCGCGCGGCCCTCGGCCCCGGCCTCGTCATCAGCGAGATCGAGGCGGGGCACATGCTCTACCTCGAACGCCCGGAGGAGACCGGGGCGCTGCTCGCGGACTGGCTCAGCGGAGCAGGCGCCGGCCGGTGAACGGCGGCAGGGTCAGCGGTGTGTGCAGGCCGGGCGGGGCCCCGGCGACCGCCGGAACGGCGTTGACCATGCGCGGCGCGACCGCGTCGGCGCCGCCGGGCCCGGCGAGGTCCATCCGCGCGGGCGGCTCGCCCGCGATCTCGACGCGGTAGCCGCCCGCCTCGCCGGGCGGCGGGGCGGGCCAGTGCGGGGCGAGGTCCGCGCGCGCCCGGACGACGTGCTCCACGGTGATCACGGGACGGCGGCGCAGCACGCCCGACACCTGGCACCGCAGCCCGGCCACGGCGCCCTTCGCGATGGGGCCGCCGGGCCCGTCGATCGCCTCCGGCGCCGCGCACAGCTCGTAGGTCTCGGCGAGGTCGTCCAGCGGGACGTCCAGGTGCCGGGCGAGCAGCCGGACGACCGGTCCCCACGTCCGCGCGGGCGCGCCCGGCCGCATGATCGGCGGACGGCGGCCGATGGGCTCGCCGAGCCCGAACCGGGCGGCGGCGCCGGGGCCGTCGACGCGGGGGAACTCGGTGGCCTTGATCCCGTCGATGCGCCGGCAGGCGCCGCTGAGCAGCAGCGGGAGCACGTCGCCCACCAGGCCGGGGCCGAGGGTGAGGCAGGCGGCGCCGCCGGTCGCGCACGCCGCGCGGAGCCGCCGGACCAGGGCCTGGTCGGCGGACGGCGGGTCGACCAGCGCGGGCAGGGCGTTCGACACCACGCCGGCGCCCGCCTCCAGGGCGCGGCACAGCTCGCGGGCCGGGCCGCCGGTGTGGCAGACGACCGCGGGCCGCCGGGCCAGCAGCCCGGCGGGGTCGCCGGTGACGGGCACGCCCAGGCGGCGGCCGGTTCCGGCCACTTCGGCGGCGTCCAGGCCGACCAGCCGGGGGTCGTCGGACACGACGCCGGCGAGTTCGAGGTCCGGGTGCTCGATGAGGGCCCTGAGCGTCCGCCTGCCGACGGCTCCGGTGCCCCATTGGCCGACGAGATAGGACATACCACCAGCTTTCAACCAGGTGTCCGGTCAACCGCGCGCGCATTGTAGGCACAGCCCTCCGACCAGGACGATCCCCTCCGGGGACGTTCAACGGTGCGCTTCCGGGAAGGAGTTCCTGGTGACACTTCACACGGGTCCGCGCACGTTCGGGGTGGAGGAGGAGCTGCTCCTCGTCGACCCGGCGAGCGGTGCGCCGCAGGCCGTCTCCGGTTCCGTCATCCGCTACGCCCAGCGCCATGACGAGCTGTTCCTGACGGGCGGCCGGCGGTCGGGGCCCCTGGAGACCGAACTTCAGCGCGAGCAGCTCGAGACCGCGACGCCGGTCTGCCGGTCGCTCGGCGAGCTGTCCGAGCACGTCCGGTCGGCGCGGCTGGCGGCGGCCGAGTCGGCGGCGGGGGTCGGCGCCGTCGTGGCCGCGCTCGCCACGTCCCCGGTCAGCGTCCGCCCGTCGCCGACCCCCTCGCACCGCTACCTGCGGATGCTGGACGCCTACGGGCCGGCCGCCGGGGAGCAGCTCACCTGCGGCTGCCACGTGCACGTCGGCATCGAGTCCCCGGACGAGGGCGTCGCCGTCCTGGACCGGATCCGGCCGTGGCTGCCGCCGCTCCTCGCGCTCAGCGCGAACTCGCCGTTCTGGCAGGGCGCCGACACCGGCTACGACAGCTGGCGGCACCAGGTGTGGAGCCGCTGGCCGTCCAGCGGCCCGACCGAGCTGTTCGGCTCCGCGACGGCGTACCGGGCGACGGTCGAGGCCCTGCTCGCCACCGGCGCCCTCGTCGACGAGGGCATGATCTATTTCGACGCCCGGCTGTCCCGGCACTATCCGACCGTGGAGATCCGGGTCCCGGACGTGTGCCTGGACGCCGACGACGCCGTGCTCATGGCCGCGCTCGTCCGGGCGCTGGTCGACACGGCCGCCGTGGCCTGGCGTGCGGGCGAGCCGCCGGACCCGGTCCGCGCCGACCTGATGCGCCTGGCGATGTGGCGGGCCGGCCGGTCGGGGCTGCGCAACGACCTCATCGACCCGTGCACCCGCCGCGCCGCCCCCGTCACCGCCGTCGTGGACGCGCTGCTCGACCACCTCACCCCGGCCCTCGACCGCGCCGGCGACCTCGACGCCGTCACCCGCCTCCTCCGGGGCCTGCTGGATCGCGGCAACGGCGCCGCCTTCCAGCGCGACGTCCACGCCCGGACCCGGGACGTCGCGACCGTCGTCGCCGAGGCCGTCGACCGCACCGCGGCGGTCTGACTCCGGCAGGATCCCCCCATGCCCCACCTGGACGACACCGCGCTGGAAAGCTCGTCGGTAGTGGCCAACTGCGCCATGAACCGAGAACGCACCCTGAAGAACTACGTCCGGGAACTGGGCATCGACGTCCTGGCCGAAGCCGGCGACGGCCGCTGGCTCGACCTGTGCTGCGGCACCGGCCGCGCCCTCACCGAAGCGGCGGCGGCGAACCCCCGCTTGGAGATCACCGGAGTGGACCTGGTCGACCACTTCGTCCCGGCCCCGGACTCGCTCAGGCTGGTCACCGCGTCGGTGGCCGCGTGGACCCAGGACGCGCCGGCCGATCTGATCACCTGCGTGCACGGCCTGCACTACGTGGGCGACAAGCTGGGCGTCCTGGCCCGCGCCGCGTCGTGGCTCACCGAGGACGGACTGCTCGTCGCGAACTTCGACACGAGGAGCGTCCGCCTGGAGGACGGCTCCCCCGCGGGCCGCCGCCTGACTGCGGCCCTCCGCGAAGCGGGCTTCACCTACGACCCCCGCCGCCACCGCATATCCCGACGCGGCAACCGCAAGATCGACCTCCCCTACAGCTACATCGGCGCCAACGACCAGGCGGGCCCGAACTACACGGGCCAACCAGCAGTCGACTCCCACTACCACCACACCCGCCCCGACCACCCGCTCAGGCTCGAACCCCAACCACCTGCTCAGGTTTGAACCTCAGCCGGGGCCACGGGTCGGGCGGCCGGAGGGCGCTCTGCGCCCGGAGGCCGCCCGACCCGCCGAGCCGGGCGACCGCAGCGACGCCCGACAACCCGCACGGTCACAACAACCGCAACGGCGGCGTGAGGATCGACCGGCTCGCAACGGGGGTTCCAGGGGGTCGCCCCCCTGGGCAAATACAGCCCCCCTGGGAGTTACAGCTTTATCCCTGCCAGGGGAGGTAGCGGTCGGCTCGGCGGGGGCGGGCGCGGAGGCCGGTGGATTCGACTGCGAGGATGCGGTCGAAGCGGAAGGCGCGGACGCCGCGGCGCATGCGGCACCAGCCGACGAGGTACCAGTGGTCGCGGTGGACGAGGCAGGTGACGGGTTCGACTTCGCGGATCGTGACGTTGGCGCCGGCGTCGCCGTAGCAGAGGCGGACGACGCGGTGGTCGGTGATGGCGGCGGCGATCACGCGGGCGCGGTCGGAGGTGGAGGCTTCGAGCGGGGTGGTGAGGGTGGCGAGGGTGGTGGTGACGACGTCGTCGTGGGGGGTGGTGTCGAGGAGGGTGTGCAGGGCCCGGCGCGCGGTGGTGGCCTGCGGGCCGGCGCCGAGGTGCGCGAGGGACAGCGCGAGGGCGGCGATCTCGGCCGCGGTGAGGGGGGCCGGCGCGGTGGGCGCGGTCCGGGGGTGCGTCGCAACGTTCGCCATGGTTCGATCATACGTTCGAACACTGACATTTTGGAGTCTTCGGGCACGGCCGGATCGCGTCGCGGGACGCACGGCGGGGGCGGCGCGGGCCCGGTGATCGCCTCCGGTTGAGAAGGCGGCCTCGCATGGGGAAAACTGAGGCTCCAAAAACGTGCTCTATTCGGGGGAATCGGGGGCGAACATGGGCCAAGTGTGGACCGGCCTTGAGTGACGCGCGCGTGAACGGCCCCCCGATGAGCCGCGAGGAGGCGGACCGCACGCTCGCACGGCTCCGGGACGAGAAGGAGCGCATCGGCGCCGCGCTGCTCGAACTGGAGGCGCACCAGGGGTACCAGCTGCTGGAGGGCGCGGCGCTGAGCGGGGAGTCGCAGCGCGTGCAGGCGGACGTCCGGGAGCGCATGGCGTCGCTGTGGGGCCTGTTCGACCTGTACGGGCGCGCGGTCGACGCGGCCGGGGAGCTGCGGGCCCGCCATCCGAGGCCAGGGCAGGCGCAGCTCGCGGAGCTGACCCGGCTGCTCGCCGGGCCGTCGGTCGAGCTGCCCGTGACCGAGGTGCCGCTGGAGCGGCGGACGCTGCTGGCCGTCCCGTCCGGCGAGCGGCTGACGCTGCGGGCGGCGGTCGACCGGATGACCCCGCTGTACGAGGAGATCGCGCGATCGGTGGCGGCGCTCGACACGGTCTGGTCGACGCTCCTGTCCCGGCTCGCCGAGGTCGAGGCGGAGCGGCGGGCGGCGGGCGAGCTGCTGGAGTCCCTGGACGGGGCCGACCCGGAGTTCGAGCGCCTGCGCGGCGAGCTGGAGTCGGCCGCGGCCGTCGTGCGCGGCGACCCGCTGGCCCTCGCGCGGGACGGGCACGCCGACACCGCGCGGCTGGACGCGATCCTCACCGGCCTCGCCGGGGTGCGCCGCAGGCTGGCGGAGGCGGAGCGGCTGCGCGACGGGTTCGCCGACCGGATCCGCGGCGTCGCCGCCGTCCTGGGGCTGCTGCGCGAGGCGGAGGCGGAGGCGCGCGGGGTCCGGGACGAGGTGCTCGCCAAGATCGCCTCCCCGGTGCTGCCCGACCTGCCCGACCTGTCGGCGAGCCTCGGCGACCGCCTCGCCGCGGTCGGCGCGCCCGGCCGCGGCGGCTGGCACGACCTGGCGGAGCGCGTCGCCGACCTCGAACGCGCGGCCGCCGCGGCGCTGGAGCGGGCCCGCGAGACCACGGGCGTGGTCCGCGGGCTGCTGGACCGCCGCGAGGAGCTGCGCGGCCGGCTGGAGGCCTACCGGGTGAAGGCCGCGCGCCTCGGCCACGCCGAGGACGCCGAACTGGCCCGGATCTACGAGCAGGCCCGCGAGCTGCTGTGGACCTCCCCCTGCGATCTGCGGAGGGCGACCGTGTCGCTGTCCGGATACCAGCAGGCCATCATGTCGCGGGCGAAGGGAGCGGAACGATGAGCCAGTGCACCGAGCCGGGCTGCGGCGGAACCGTCGACGGCGGCTACTGCGTCCTATGCGGCGTGGCAGCCTCGCCCGGAACCCCGGCCCCAGGAACCCCCGCATCAGGAACCCCGGCGCCGTCCGCGCCCGGCGCGTGCGCGCAGCCGGGCTGCGGCGGGACGATCACCGACGGGTACTGCGACGTCTGCGGCAATCCGCCCGGGCCCGCCGCGCCGGGCGTGCCCGCGCCGCGTCCGGCCGCCGAGCGGTCCGACGCGTGCGGGCAGGTCGGCTGCAGCGGGACGATCATGGACGGCTACTGCGGCGTGTGCGGGTCGGCGCCCGCGCAGACGGCCCGCGTGGCGACGACCGGCACGTCCGGCACGTCCGGCAGCAGGTCCACCGGCAGCACCAGGACGGGCAGCACCCGCAGCGGTGCGACGCGCGGGTCGGGCCGCCGGGGCATGCTCGGCGCCGGGCTGGTCGAGGTGCCGCGCGTCCCGTACCGGGACCCGTCCAGCGCGGTCATGAGCGACCCGCAGGTCGCGGAGACCAAGCGGTACTGCAGCAGCTGCGGCGAGCCCGTCGGGCGCGGGCGCGGCGACCGCCCCGGCCGCACGGAGGGGTTCTGCCCCAAGTGCGGCACCCGCTTCTCCTACACCCCGAAGCTCAGCCCCGGCGACCTCGTCGGCGGGCAGTACGGCGTGCTCGGCTGCCTCGCGCACGGCGGACTCGGCTGGATCTACCTCGCCAAGGACCGCAACGTCCACGACCGCTGGGTCGTGCTGAAGGGCCTGCTGGACAGCGGCGACGCCGACGCGATGGCCGCCGCGGCGGCCGAGCGCGCCTACCTCGCCGAGGTCGAGCACCCCAACATCGTCAAGATCTACAACTTCGTCCAGCACGACGGCGACGGCTACATCGTCATGGAGTACGTCGGCGGCGAGTCGGTCAAGGACATCCTGCTGCGCCAGCCGCAGCCGCCGGGCGAGCGGCACCTGCCGCTCGCGCAGGCCATCGCGTACGGGCTGGAGGTGCTGCGGGCGTTCGAGTACCTGCACGCGCAGGGCCTCCTGTACTGCGACTTCAAGCCGGACAACGTGATCCAGTCCGAGGAGCAGCTGCGGCTGATCGACCTCGGCGGCGTCCGGCGGCTGGACGACCCGGACGGCGCCATCTGGGGCACGGTCGGCTACCAGGCGCCCGAGATCGCCGACGCGGGGCCGTCCATCTCCTCCGATCTGTACACCGTCGGCCGCGCGCTGGCCGTGCTGAGCTTCCCGTTCCGCGGTTACACGAGGCAGTACGTCGACTCGCTGCCGCCGAGTTCAGAAGTGCCGGTCTTCCGGCGGTTCGAGTCGTTCCACCGGTTCCTGCTGCGCGCGACGCACCCCCGGGCCGACGCGCGGTTCCAGGACGCGGCGGAGATGGCCGAGCAGCTCACCGGCGTCCTGCGGGAGGTCCTCGCCGCCGAGGACGGCGCCCCGCGGCCCGCCCCGTCGGGGCTGTTCGGGCCGGAGCGGTTCACGACCCGGATGGCGGGCGGGACGCACGAGGAGCAGGCGCTGCCGCCGGTCCCGCCGGAGGTGGCCGCGGCGGCGCTGCCGGTGCCGCTGGTGGACGGGACCGACCCCGCCGCCGGATTCGTGTCCGGGCTGTCGGCGCTGGAGCCCGCGCAGGTCGCGGAGGCGGCGGCCAACGCGCCGTCCCGCACGCCAGAGGTCCGGCTGGCGCACGCCCGCGCCAGGATCGAGCTGGGCGCGGCCGACGAGGCCGCCGAGCTGCTCGGCGAGCTCGCCGCCGAGCGCCCCGGCGACTGGCGGGTCGACTGGTACCGCGCGGTCGCGCTGCTCGCGCGCGGCCGGGCCGCCGAGGCCGGACCGCTGTTCGACCGGCTGTACGGGCTGCTACCCGGCGAGGCGGCGCCCAAGCTCGCGCTCGCCTACTGCCGCGAGCAGACGGCGCCCGCCGACGCGGTCCGCCTGTACGAGACGGTGTGGCGCACCGACCAGAGCTACCTCAACGCGGCGTTCGGCCTGGCCCGCGTGCACTTCGCGGCGGGCGACCGGCGCGCGGCCGGCGCGGCGCTCGACTCGGTGCCGACGATCTCCATCCGGTACGTGCCCGCCCAGGTCGCGGCGGTGGCGACGGCGGTGCGCGGCCGCCCGCCCGCCGAGCTGTCGGCGGCCGAGCTGGTCGCCGCCGGGGACCGGCTCACCGCGCTCGACCTGGACGACGAGCGCCGCGACCGGCTCGCCGCGGAGGTGCTGGAGGCCGCGCTCGACTGGCTCCTCGCCGGCTCCGGCCCGGCGGGCGGTGCGCCGGGCCGGGCGCAGGGCGGGTCGCTGCTGGGCGCGCCGCTCACCGAGACCGCGCTGCGCCGCCTGCTGGAGACGACCTACCGGGAGCTCGCGCGCCGCACCCGTGACCGGGACGAGTGCCGCCGGCTCGTCGACTCCGCCAACGCCGTACGCCCGAGGACGCTGCTGTGACCGACGACCAGACCGGAGCCGCTCCCGCCGGAGCCGAGCACGCCAAGGCCGCGGAGCTGTCCTGCCCCGCCTGCGGCGAGATCGTCTACGCGGAGGAGGTCTTCTGCGAGCAGTGCGGGCACCGGCTCACCGACGCCCCCGCCCCGGCCGAGCCGGCGGCGGAGGCGGCCGCGGGGCGGCCGTGCACCGGCTGCGGCGGGACCGCGATCGACGGCGACGGCTACTGCGAGCACTGCGGGCTGCGCCAGCCCGCCGAACGCGACCACGTCGAGCTGGAGCTGCCCGCCCCCGGCGGGAACGGCGGCCGGCCGCTGCTCGCGGCGGGCGCCAGCGACCGCGGCCGCCGCTACAGCCGCAACGAGGACGCGATCGCCATCGCCGCGCACGCCGCCGGGATCGCGGCCGTCGTGTCGGACGGCGTCGGATCCTCGCAGCGCCCCGAGGACGCCTCCCGCGCGGCCGCCGACACCGGCGCCGCCGAGCTGGTCGCGCGGCTCGACGCCGGCGAGGACCCCGAGGACGCCACCCGGCACGCGGCGCTGCGCGCGGCCGCGGCCGTCGCCGCGCTGGCCACCTCCCCGTCGGACGCGCCGTCCTGCACGTACGTGTCCGCGGTGACGCGCGGCGCGACCGTCACCGTCGGCTGGGTCGGCGACAGCCGGGCCTACTGGCTGTCCGCCGGCGGCGCCGCGGAGCCGGACGAGAACGGTCCAACGGGGCCGGTTCCCGCCGACGCCGAGGTCAGCACCGGCGACATGGCCGAGCTGGGCCCGTCCCGCCGGCTCACCGAGGACGACTCGTGGGCGGCGTTCATGGTCGCCGAGGGATCGCTGACCGAGGCGGAGGCCGAGGCGCACCCGAACGCGCACGTCATCACCGCGTGGCTCGGGGTGGACGCCGGAGACGTCCGCCCGCACGTCGCGACGTTCCGGCCCGGCGGCCCAGGCACGCTGCTGGTCTGCAGCGACGGCCTGTGGAACTACTTCCCGGCGGCCGGCGACCTGGCCGCGCTGCTTCCCGGCGGGCCCGACGGCGCGAACGGCGGGCCCGGCGGCGCGTCGCCCGACCCGCTCGGCGCGGCGCGGACGCTCGTGCGGCACGCTCTGGACGCGGGCGGCCGCGACAACATCACCGTCGCCGTCATCCCGCTCCCGTCCCCCGCCGCCGGTCACCGTCCCACCGCCCAGAGCCTCGACACCCCGCAGAGCACGGAGCAGCCCCGATGAGCGAGCAGCCGCAGTTCACCGTCAAGATCGACCAGAACCGGTACCTGCCCGAGAGCGGACGCGAGATGCACGCGATCGTGTCCGTCGAGGCGACCGCGGCGGACGGCGTGCCCGTCCCGTCCGCGACCCGGGCGTCCGAGGTCGTCATCATCGACACCTCGGGGTCGATGTCCTACCCGGAGACCAAGCTGCGCGCGGCGGTCGCCGCGGCGCAGGTGGCGATCGACACGCTGCGCGACGGCGTGGAGTTCGCGGTCGTCTCCGGCTCCAACCAGGCCAAAATGATCTTCCCGAAGCACCCCGGGCTGGTCGCCGCGACGCCGGAGACCCGCGCCGCGGCGAAGCAGGCGCTGAGCAGGCTGTCGGCGTCCGGCGGCACCGCGATCGGGTCGTGGCTGCGGCTGGCGGCCCAGCTGTTCGACACGGCGCCGGGCGGGATCCGGCACGCGATCCTGCTGACCGACGGCAAGAACCAGCACGAGACGCCCGCGGAGCTGGACGCCGCGCTCGCCGCGTGCGGCGGCCGGTTCGTCTGCGACTGCCGCGGCGTCGGCACCGACTGGGAGGTCGCCGAGCTGCGCAAGGTCGCCTCCGCGATGCTCGGCAGCGTCGACATCGTCGCCGACCCGGCCGGGCTGGTCGCCGACTTCCGGGCCATGACGGAGGCGGCGATGGGCAAGTCCGTCGCCGACGTCGCGCTCCGGATCTGGACGCCGCAGACGGCGAGGCTGCGGTTCGTCAAGCAGGTGATCCCCTCGGTGGAGGACCTGACCGGCAAGCGCGCCGAGGCGGGGCCGCAGGCGGGCGACTACCCGCTCGGCTCGTGGGGCGCGGAGAGCCGCGACTACCACGTCTGCGTGGAGCTGACCCCGGGCCAGGTGGGCGGCAAGGAGCTGCGCGCCGCGTGGGTGAAGCTGGTCGTGCCGGGCGGGCCGGGCGAGGAGGCGCAGGTCCTGGCGACCGGCAACATCCTGGCCCAGTGGACCGACGACGAGGCCCTCTCCACCAAGATCAACCCCCGGGTGGCGGACGCCACCGGGCAGGCCGAGCTGGCGGTCGTCATCCAGGAGGGGATGCAGGCCCGCCGGGACGGCGACCTCGACACCGCGACGGCGCGGCTCGGCCGCGCGGTGGCGCTCGCCGACGAGGTCGGCAACGAGGCGATCACCGCGATGCTGCGCAAGGTCGTGGACGTCGTCGACCCGGCGACCGGCACCGTCCGGCTGAAGCGCAACGTCGACAAGGTGGCCGAGATGGAGATCGAGACACGGTCCACCAAGACGGTCCGAACTCGCAAGGACGAGACCGTGACGACGCGGCGGGGCGAGGGCTGAGCATGGCGAGCTGCCCCAGCGGACACACCTCCCGGTCGGCGGACTACTGCGACGTCTGCGGCGAGGCCATCGCCGGCGCCCCGGCGGGGAACGCCTCACCGGCGGGGAGCGCCGCGCCGCCCGCCCCGGAACCGCGGGCGTGCCCCGACTGCGGGACGCCCGGCGCCGACCGGTTCTGCGAGGTGTGCGGCTACGACTTCGAGACCGGCGGCGGCCTGCCCACGCCGAGGACGGCTCCCGCCCACAGCGCCCGGCCGGGCCCGCCCGTCCCGCCGGCGCCCGATCCGGCGCTCCGGGAACCGTCCAATCCGCGGCCCGCGCCCCCGATGCCCGCCCCGCCCGTGCCCGCGCCGCCGGTGCCGCAGCCGCCGGTGCCCGCGCCGCCCGTGCCGCAGCCGCCCGTCCCGGCGCCTCCGGTGCCCGCTCCGCCCGTTCCGGCCCCGCCGGTCCCCGGGGCGGTCTGGACGGCGGTGGTGACGGCCGACCGCGAGTACTTCGGCACGGTCATCGCCGAGGAGGGGCCCGACTCGGCGGCGCTCGCGTTCCCCCCGTACGCGCCCGAACGGCGGATTCCGCTCACCGGGCGGGAGATCCGGATCGGGCGGCGCAGCTCGTCCCAGCCGTCCCCGCCGGAGATCGACCTCCGCGAGCCGCCCGAGGACCCCGGCGTCTCCCACGTCCACGCGGTGCTGCTGGCCCGGCCGGACGGCGCCTGGACGCTGGTCGACCCCGGCTCCACCAACCGGACCTGCGTCAACGGGTCCACCGATCCGATCCCGTACAACGTGGAGGTCCCCGTCTCCGAGGGAGACCGCATCCACGTGGGCGCCTGGACCACCATCACGCTCACCCGAGGCGAGGCGACATGACGGCCGTTCAGCAGGCTCCCCCGGCGGGGCCCCCCGCCCCTTCCGCGCCGGCGCCGCCGCCCGCCCGCCGCGGCTCCGCCGGACGGCTCCGGCGGGCGTCCGACGCGCCGCCGGCCGGTGTCGCGCGGCTGCTGCCGCGCACGGTCGCGGCCCGCGTCCGGGCGCTGACCGCGCTGTCGCTCGTCCTGCTCGTGGTCCTGCTCGGCGCCGGCTGGGCGGCGATCGCGAACGCCCGCGAGGGCGTGCGGGTCATCGGCCACGACGCGGGCCCGCAGGTCGTCGCGACCGGCGACCTGTACTTCCAGCTCACCGACATGGACGCGCAGCTCGCCAACGCGCTGCTGATCGGCGGCGCGGCGGGCGGCGGGCGCGAGCAGGCCCTCGCCCGCTACGAGGAGAACCGGCAGAAGGCCGGGGACGCGCTGCTGAAGGCCGCCAAGCTCGCCGACGAGAAGACGGAGGACAACACCGCCAAGGACGTGCTGGACGCGCTCGGCCGCTACGAGCGGCTCGCCGGGCAGGCGCTGCTGCTCGACCGGCAGACCCCGCACGCGTCCGGGCCGCCGTCGCAGAAGGTCATCGACCTCTACCGGCAGGCGACCGACCTGATGAAGCTGGACCTGCTGCCCAAGGCGTACAACCTGACGCTCGACAACGGGACGCTCGTCCGGCACACCTACGAGGACAAGCGGTCCGCGGTCCTGACGGGCCGCACGGGGATCCTCGTCGCGGGCCTCGCGCTGCTGGCGACCCTCGCCGGGTTCCAGCTCTACCTGGCGAAGCGGTTCCGCCGCCTGCTGAACGTGCCGCTGGCGCTGGCCACGCTCGGCACGCTCGTCCTGGTCGCGGTGGGCGCCCTCATGCTGTCCGGTCAGGCGAACCATCTGCGCAAGGCCAAGGAGGAGGGGTTCGACTCGATCCTCGCCCTCTCGCGGACGCGCGCCATCAGCAACAGCGCGAGCGCCGACGAGACCCGCTTCCTGCTCGATCCCGGACGGGCGGACGCCTACGAGCAGGTGTACCTGAGCAAGTCCCAGACCGTCCTCTACCTGAAGGCGGGCAACCTGACCCAGTACAACGACGAGGTGCAGAAGGACCTGTCGTTCGAGCCCGGACGGGCGAAGTTCCTCGGGTTCCTCGGCACCGAGGCCAACCGGCCGGCGGAGTCGGGCGAGCGGGAGGCGCAGCTGGCGGGCGTCATGGGCAAGACCCTGAGCGCCTACCAGAAGGTCCAGGCCAACGACCGCCGGATGAGGGACCTCGTCAAGGCGGGGCAGCGGGACCAGGCCGTCGCCGCCCGCGGCGGCGCCGCCGCCGACTTCACCGTCTACGACCGCTCCCTCCAGGAGCTCGCCCGCGTCCACCAGAAGGCGTTCGACGAGGCGGTCGAGGACGGGGACGGCGGGACGAGCGGCTGGTACGCGGTCCTGCCCGCCGCAGGCGTGGTGATCGCCCTGCTCGTGCTCGCCGGGGTGCGTCCCCGCCTCGCGGAGTACCGGTGGTCGAAGTGAGGGCGCGGCGCGCCGCGGCGGCCGTCCTCGCCGCGGCCGCGGTCCTCGGGTCGGGCACGGCGTGCGGCGTCGCGGACGCCGGCGAGGAGTCGGTGGCCGGCGCGGACCGGCTCGTCATCGGCGTCAACGCCGACCAGCCCGGCGTCGGCGAGGGCAGGGGCGGCGGGTACGAGGGCTTCGACATCGACGTCGCCAAGGAGATCGCCCGGCGGCTCGGCGTCACCGGGGCGAACCTGGCGTTCAAGCGCGTGACCTCGGCGACGCGCGAGAAGATGCTGGGGAACGGCGACGTCGACCTCGTCGTGGCGAGCTACTCCGTCACCCCCGAGCGCAAGGTCGACGTGTCGTTCGCGGGCCCGTACTACGTCGCCCACCAGGACATCCTCGTCCGCGCGTCGGACGGCGCGAAGATCCGGAGCATCCACGACCTGAAGGGCAGGCGGCTCTGCAGGGTGCGGGGGTCGGTGTCGTTCCCCCGCGTCCACGACGAGCAGGGCATCGCCGCGCTGCCGGTCGAGGCGGACGGCTACGCCGACTGCCTGACCGACCTCGTCGCCGGCCGGCTCGACGCGGTCTCCACCGACGACCTGATCCTCGCGGGCCTCGCGGGCAAGGCGTCCGGAAGCGGCCAGAGGCTCAGCGTCGTCAACGCGCCCTTCACCGACGAGCCGTACGGCGTCGGCATCCGGAAGGGCGACGTGGCGGGCTGCGAGGCGGTGAACAAGGCGATCACCGAGATGTACCAGGAGAGGACCGCCCCGGCGTTGCTGAAGCGGTGGTTCGGGACGTCCGGACTGAAGATCACCACCACCGTCCCGCAGTTCGAGGGCTGCGTCTGAACGCGGCCACCAGTAGCACGGACCCGGTTACGCAGTGACACTGGACGTGCCGTTGAGACCCCCCGGTCATGGAGATCAGACGGTTACGTAAGTTCCGGTCGGCGTCCGTGATCGTAAGTTATGGTCGCGATCAAAACCCGATCCGGAAATCACCGTCCCGCCCGAGGAGTGCCATGACGACGGTCATCCTGGTGGTGATGTGCGTCGTGGTGGGGGCGCTGGAACTCTACGCGGGCAAGCAGAGCCGCGACCAGGCCAACGCGTTCACCCGCCGGATCGACGAGCTGAACGACCAGGTCACCAAGCAGAACAACGTCCTGGTCACGGTCGGCGAGCAGCTCACCGCCGAGCTGTCGCGGGTCAAGCAGGACGTGCTGCCCGCCCTCGACAACCGGCTCCGGCAGAACACCGGGCAGGTCGAGGAGCTGGCGGGCCTCGTCCACCAGGCCGACGACTACCTGCGGACGCAGGCGGGCCGGCTGCGCGAGCTGGAGCAGCAGCGGATCACCCTCGCGGCGCTGCGCCGCAAGCTCGGCGAGGTCGAGACGTCGGTGCGCGCCGTCACCCGCGCGCACGGCGAGTCCGCCTCCGGGAAGGTCGACGCGGCCCTGGACCGGCTGTCCGACCTGGAGCGCGGCGGCGCGGAGATCCTGGATCTGCAGCGCACCCTCACCCGCACCCTGGAGGACGTCGAGGACGTCGTCGCCGAGCTGCTCCAGTTCACCGAGGGCGAGCTGGACGACACCGTCACCGCGGCGCTCACCGGCCGTCCCCGCTCCCACGGCGACGCCGTCACCGCCACCGGCCGGCTCTGGACGCGCGACGACCAGCTGGAGGACATCCTCTGCGAGATGTACGAGCGGTGCGTGCGCGCGAGCCGGCTGAACGTCCGGTTCCGCACCGCCGAGGGCCCGGACGGGCCCGCGCCCGGCTCGCCCGAGCGGCGCCGCTACTTCCTCGGCGGGCACACCGCCGAAGACCTCGCCGGGGTGTTCAGCGCGCTGCTCATCTCCACGGGCGCCGACCTGCCGCACAACGGCGCCGCCGAGCCCAGGCGCGGGCTCGCCCGGGTGGAGCCCGGCGTCCCGTCCGGGGTCGAGCCGGTCCGCCCGCCCGAGGACGAGGCGGCCCTCAAGTCCCTCCTGCGGACGCTCGCCGAGTGCTCCGGCGCCGTCGCGCAGATCGGCCCGCTCATGGCCGTCCGGACGCGGGACGAGCTGCTGTGCGCGGTGCTGACGGCCGGGCAGTCACTGGAGCTGGAGAGCGACGAGGTGTTCTGGGACCCGGCCGCCGCGACCGTCCGGCTGCGGCGGCTGCCGACCCATCAGCTCTGGGACCTCACCGGCTGGGGCAGGGCGTAGGCCCGGACGCTGCGCTCGGCGGGGCCGCCGATGCGCACGTACAGCGGGCAGCCGGCCGCGCGGGTGAGCGGGTCGACCTCGGCGCACAGCCCGATCCCGGCCGCGCGGTCGAGGAACACCACGTTCTCCACCGCCCGCGCCCCGCGCACCGCGTACGGGACGGAGTCGGCGTCGGCGGTGTCGAACAGGTCCTCGAACGTCAGGCGGCGCGCGAACCGCATCAGCACGCCGGCGTCCACGACGCGGCTGCCGATCGCGGCGGAGGGGCCCGCGACGACGATGCCGAAGCTCGGGTCCTCCCGGCCGCGGACGTAGATCTCCCGGTCCGGTTCCAGGCCCCGCCGGCGGTCCGGGACCTGCACGCCGAACCCGGTGTCGCCGTCCAGGTAGGCGGGCGGCCCGAAGCCGGGGGCCGCCGTCCCGGGCCGGACCCGCAGCGCGCCCGCCGGCATCTCCCAGCCCGGCAGGTAGACGCCGAGGCCCCGCAGCAGCAGCCGCCAGATGGGACGTCCCGTCACGTCCGGCGTGAACTCCATGGGTTCCATCATCGGGCTCCGGCTCCGCCGTCCACAAGATCCTCTCGGGGGCCAGAGCCCTTACCGCGCGGCCGCTGCGCGGCCGGCGGCGCGTCGGCTACCGTTGGAGCAACCGGATCATGACGAGGACGCCGCCGTGAATCTGCAGGACATGATGGTGCACCGCGACAACTCCTCGCGCACCGTCGACAAGTATCTGATGTCCTACGAGGGGCGCGTCATCGCGGTGCGCAAGCATCCCGCCGTCCTCCTCGTGCCCGTCGCGGCCGTCGTCGCCGGGCTCGTCGCGTGCGGCGCGGTCAGCGCGGTGACCGGCATCGCCTGGATCTGGTGGCTGTGGCTGATCACCGTCGCCTACCTGGCCTGGAAGGTCATCGCCTGGTCGGTGGAGTTCTTCCTGGTCACCGAGCACCGGGTGATGGTGATCAACGGCGTGTTCAACCGCAACGTCGTGATGATGCCGCTGGCCAAGGTCACCGACATCACGCTGAACCGCTCCATGGGCGGCCGCCTGCTCGGCTACGGCGAGTTCCGCACCGAGACCGCGGGCCAGAAGCAGTGGCTCCAGAGCATCCCCTTCATGCCGTACCCGGAGCAGCTCTACCTGGAGGTCTCCTCGGTGATCTTCGGCAGCACCGACGCCTCCCCCGACTGATCCGGCCGGTCTCACGAGTCGAAGCCGAGGCCCATGCGGTCGAGGGTGCGGAGCCAGAGGCCGCGGCGGCCCGCGTTGCGGTCGGCGCGGGCGATCTCGCGGCGGGTCAGCTCGATGACGCCGTACCGGAGCGGCTCGGGCGGGAACGGGACGGGCTTGGTGCGCACCATCGTCAGCCGTGTCCGCTCGGTGTCCTCGCCGGGCGCGAGGCCGACGCGCAGCAGGTCGAGCATGACGTCCGCGCCGAAGCGGGTGGCGCCGACACCGAGGCCGGTGTACCCGGCCGCGTAGGCGAGCCTGCCGTCGAAGGCCGTCCCGAAGAACGCGCAGAAGCGGCTGCACGTGTCGATGACGCCGCCCCAGGAGTTGGTGAAGCGGACGCCTTCGAGCTGCGGGAACGTCTCGAAGAAGTGCCGGGCGAGGGTCTCGAACGTGGCGGGGCGGTTCTCCAGTTCGCGCCGCATCCCGTTGCCGTAGTGGTACACGGCGTCGTAGCCGCCCCACAGGATCCGGTCGTCGGCGGTGAGCCGGTAGTAGTGGAACTGGTTGGCGCTGTCGCCGACGCCCTGCCGGTGCCGCCAGCCGATGGCCGCGCGCTGCGCGGGAGTGAGCGGTTCCGTCATCAGCGCGTAGTCGTACACGGGAACGACGTAGTTGCGCAGCCGCCTCACCAGCGGCGGGAACGCGCCGGTGCCGAGGACGACCCGCCGGGCGGCGACCGCCGCACCGTTGTGGACGGTCAGCCGGAGGCCGCCCCCGCCCGGATTCAGGCCCGTGACGCGGGCGTTCTCGAAGATGCGGACGCCGAGGGAGCGGCACGCGCCGGCGAGCCCCCACGCCAGCTTCGCTGGGTGCACCATCGCGGCCGAGTCCGGGTTCCACAGCCCGGCGCGGTAGGTCGGCGAGTCGACCTCGGCGCGGACGGCGTCCCGGTCGAGGAGGACGGGCTCCCAGCCGAGCCCGGCCGCCGTCTCCGCCGCCTCCGCGAGGCCCGGGACCTGCCATTCCTCGGTGGCGACGTCCATCTCGCCGGTGGGCTCCCACTCGGCGTCGATCCCGTACTTCGCGAGGGTGTCGCCGATGGCGCGGAGGTTGCCGCGGCCGAGGCGTTCGAGGGCCGCCATGTCGTCCGGCCAGCGTCCGGCGCCGTTCTCCAGGCCGTGGGTGAGGCTGGCGGCGCAGAACCCTCCGTTGCGTCCCGACGCGGCGGCGCCGATCCGGCCCGCCTCCAGCACGACCACGTCCAGGGACGGGTCGCGCTCCTTGGCGAGCAGGGCCGTCCACAGGCCGCTGTAGCCGCCGCCGACGACCGCGAGGTCGCACGCCCGCGTCCCCTCCGGCGGCGGACCGGCGGCGGGGCGGGCCCCGTCCTGGAGCCAGAACGGCACGGGCTCGGCCTCGGCGAGCGCCTTCCGGACGTCCATCTCAGCGCGCCGCGCGGATGTTGCGCCGCGCGGCGACGACCGCGATGACGATGCCGACCGCGAAGATGAGCGTCCCCATCACGTTGACCTGCGGCGGCGTTCCCGTCCGGGTCGAGCCGTAGATCCACAGCGGGAACGTGACGGTGGCGCCGCTGGTGAAGTTGGTGATGACGAAGTCGTCGATGGACAGCACGAACGCCAGCAGCGCCCCCGCCAGCACGCCTGGCATGATCATCGGCAGGGTGACGAGGCGGAACCGCGTCCACGGGCCGGCGCCGAGGTCCTGCGCCGCCTCCTCCACCGCCGGGTCGAGGCCGACGACGCGGGCCCGGACGGTGACGGCGACGAACGCGATGGAGAACATCACGTGCGCCACGAGGATCGTCAGGTAGCCGCGCGGCAGGTTGAACGTGACGAACATCGACAGCAGCGACGCGCCCATCACGATCTCCGGGCAGGAGATCGCCATGAACAGCACGAGGTTCGTCGAGCCCTTGCCGCGGAACCGGTACCGGCCGAGCGCGAGGCCCGCGAACGTCCCGAGCACCGTGGTGATCAGCGTGCTGAGCAGCGCGATCGTCAGGGAGTTGACGACCGCGGTGGTGAGGTCGCCCTTGTCGAACAGGTGCCGGTACCACTTGAGCGTGAAGCCCTGCCACTCGAAGTTCTGCTTGCTGCGGGTGTCGTTGAACCCGAACAGGATCATGATCGCGATGGGCAGGATCAGCCAGGCGATCAGCACGAGGGTGTAGGCGTGCAGCCCGGAGACCTTCCGCTTCGGACGGGCCGGGGGCCGCTCCGCCGGGGCCTCGGTGGTGGTGAGGGTCGTCATCGTCCCGCCGCCTCCAGAACGTCCTCGGTGCCGAGGGTCCGCGCGTAGGCGAAGATCCCGACGAGCAGGATCGCCATCAGCGAGAACGACAGCGCCGACGCCATCGGGTAGGCGCTGTTGTTGAAGTACTCGGTCTGGATCACGTTGCCGATCATGGTGTTCTGCGGGCCGCCGAGGACCTCGGCGTTGACGTAGTCCGACGACACCGGCACGAACGTCATGATGACGCCGGCGAAGACGCCGGGCAGCGACAGCGGCAGGATCACCCGCGTGAACGCCTGCAGGCGGCTCGCGTACAGGTCGTAGGCCGCCTCGACCACCCGGTGGTCGATCCGCTCCAGCGCCACGTAGATCGGCAGCACCATGAACGGCAGGAAGTTGTAGGTGAGCCCGGACACGACCGCGACGCCCGTGTCGAGGATGTGGAAGTCGTCGGGGAGGACCGTGCCGCGCAGCGGCCCGAGGATCGGCCCGTTGTCGGTCAGGACCAGCTTCCAGGACACCGTCCGCAGGATGAACGACACGAAGTACGGCAGCAGGATCAGGAAGAGGTACGTCGACTTGTGCCGTCCGCCGCGGAACGCGATCCAGTACGCGGCCGGGTAGGCGATCACGATGCACGCGACCGTCGCCAGGAACCCGTACCAGAGCGACCGGACGAACTTGTCGCCGTAGGTGTCGATCCCGTCGAGGTAGTTCTGCCAGTGGAACGTCTGCCGGAACCCGTCGATGAGGTTCCCCGTCTGCAGCGACAGGGACACCATCAGCACCATCGGGACGAGGAAGAACGCCGCCATCCACAGCCCGCTCGGCAGGATCATGAGGTACGGCGTGAGCCGCCCCCGTCCCCGCGCCATCACGACCCCTTGGAGATGGGCTCGAAGATCTTCTGGTAGTCGGCCTCCTCGGCCTGGGTGAGCCGCCGGTAGTGCCGCAGCTTCGCCAGGTCGTTCTCGGACGGGAAGATCAGCGGGCTGGTGCTCAGCCGGGTCAGGTCCTTCTTGTCCGATCCCGTGGCCTGCGCCGCCTTCTGCTCCAGGATCGCCCGCGTGGACGGGATCGGCGGCATGTAGTTGATGAACTCGGTCAGCGGGGCGTTGTTCTCCGGGACGTACAGCCAGTCCATGAGGGTCAGCGCGTCCACCGGGTTCGCGGCGGTCTTCGGGATGCAGATGTTGTCGGTCCAGATCGTGCCGCCCTCCTCGGGCACCACGAACTTCACGTCCGGGCTGGTGAGGCTGTAGACGTCACCGGACCACGCCATCGTCATCCACACGTCGCCCTTGCTGACGGCGTCGACGTAGTCCTGGCTGTAGTACTTGCGGACGATGCCCTTGTCGCGCTGCTCGCGGAGCTTCGCGGCGGCCTTCTCCCAGTCGGCCTTCGTCGACTTCTCCGGGTCGATGCCGAGCAGGAACATCCCGAAGTTGCCGAGCTCCTGCGAGTCGCCCATCATGCCGACCTTGCCCTTGTACTTCGCGTCGAAGAGCTGGGCGATGCCGGTGATCTCCTCGTCGACGTACTTGGTGTTGTACGCGATGCCCGTCACGCCCGACTCGTACGGGATCGTGTGGGCGTTGCCGGGGTCGTAGGACGGGTTCTTGAACGACGCCCCCGCGTTCTTCTGGAAGTTCGGCAGCTTCGACAGGTCGAGCGGCGCCAAATAGCCGAGCTGGCGGGACTGCTCCAGCTGGATCCCGTTCGTCATGACCATCAGGTCGAAGCCGATGGACTGGCCGGCCGACAGCGGCGCCTGGATCTTGCCGAACCACGGGCCCATCTCCTGGATGACCTCCTTGTAGGTCACCTTGATGCCCGTCTCCTTCTCGAACGCCTTGATCGTCGAGTGGTCGTCCTGCATGTAGCCCGGCCAGTTCGCCCAGTCGAGCCTGCCGTTCTTGGCCTTGCCCGCCCAGTACTGCTGGACGTCGGTCCGGCTGACCTTCTCCTTGCCGCCCTGCCCCTGCACGCCGCAGGCCGACAGGGCGAGGCCCGCGCCGGCCGCGCCCATCAGCCGCAGGACGTCCCGGCGCGCCATGGCGGACCGTGCCAGGCGCGGGCGGGTGAGTCCGCGCAGGAAGGCGGGGTCGATGTTGCTCACTGGGGGGCTCCTATGGCGTAAGAGTGGCGCGGGTCCCACGACAGCCAGACGCTGTCGCCGCGGGCGGCGATGTCGTCGGCGGACGTGGCGTTCTGCAGGAACACGACCACGTCGGCGCCGGCGGACGTGGTGATGTTGTAGTTCGTCGACGTCCCGAGGTACACGACCTCGGTCACGGTGCCGCGGACGCCGCACAGGTCGTCCGCCGGCCGCTCCAGCGCGATGCCGATCTTCTCGGGCCGGACGGTCAGCTCCAGCCGCTCCCCCGCCGCGATCTTCCGGCCGCCGCCGACCGGGACCTCGATCCGCCCGTCCGGGCCGTAGGAGATCACCGCGGCGCCTCCCCCGGCCTCGGTGACCTCCCCGCCCAGCAGGTTGGACGTCCCGATGAACCCGGCCACGAACCGCGTCGCCGGATGCTCGTAGATCTCCCGCGGCGTCCCGAGCTGCTCGACCCGCCCGTCGTTCATGACCGCGATGCGGTCCGACATGGTCAGGGCCTCGCCCTGGTCGTGCGTCACGTACACGAACGTGATGCCGACCTCGCGCTGGATGCGCTTCAGCTCGACCTGCATCGCCTGCCGCAGCTTCAGGTCGAGCGCGCCGAGCGGCTCGTCCAGCAGCAGGGCGCGCGGCCGGTTCACCAGCGCGCGGGCCAGCGCGACCCGCTGCTGCTGGCCGCCGGACAACTCGGCGGGACGGCGCCTCTCCCGTCCCGCCAAGTCGACGATGTCCAGCATGTCCCCGACCCGCGACGTGATGTCCGCCTTCGGGACGCCGCGCCGGCGCAGGCCGAACGCGACGTTCTCGAAGACGCTCATGTGCGGGAACAGCGCGTACGACTGGAACACCATGTTCACGTCGCGCCGGTTGGCGGGCACGTCGGTGACGTCCTGCCCGTGGAGGCTGACCCTGCCCGCCGTCGGCTCCTCGAACCCGGCGATCACCCGCATGGTCGTCGTCTTGCCGCAGCCGGACGGGCCGAGCAGCGAGAAGAACTCGCCCTGCGCGATCTCCAGGTCGATGCCGCGGACCGCGGCCACGGTCTCGCCATGGGCGTGGTACGCCTTCTCCACTCCCGTGAGCTCGATGGCGGGAACTGCGCGACCCGGGTCATCGCGCGCCGGGGCCTGCTGGGTCTCGGTCATGGCGGGGTCTTCCTTCACGGGCTCGTTCGGCGGTGCTCAGCCGCCGATGTAGTGCATGACGTGCTTGACGCGGGTGTAGTCCTCGATGCCGTACATCGACATGTCCTTGCCGTAGCCGGAATGCTTGAAGCCGCCGTGCGGCATCTCCGACACGAACGGGATGTGGGTGTTGACCCACACGGCGCCGAAGTCCAGGGCCTTGCTCATCCGCATGGCGCGACCGTGGTTCTGCGTCCACACGCTCGCGGCGAGGCCGTACTTGACGCCGTTGGCCCACGCGACGGCCTGCTGCTCGTCCGAGAAGCCCTGCACGGTGATGACCGGGCCGAACACCTCGTTCTGCACCAACTCGTCGTCCTGCTTCAGCCCGCCGACGACGGTGGGCGCGAAGAAGTAGCCGCGGTCGCCGACGCGCTCGCCGCCGGTGAGGACCTCCGCGTGGCCGGGCGCCCGCTCGATGAAGCCGCGGATCCGGTCGAGCTGGCCCTCGCTGTTCACCGGCCCGTAGTAGGCGCCGGTGTCGCTCGGCGGGCCGACCGCGGTCCCCTTGGCGGCCTCGACGAGCGCCTCGGTGAACTCTTCCCGCAGCCGTTCGGCGACGAGCACGCGGGTGGCGGCCGTGCAGTCCTGGCCCGCGTTGAAGTACCCGGCCTCGGCGATGCCGGTCGCCGCCGCCGCGACGTCCGCGTCGTCGAACACCACGACGGGCGCCTTGCCGCCGAGTTCCAGGTGGACGCGCTTGAGGTCCTTGGCGGCCGCCGCGGCGACCTCCATGCCGGCCCGCACGCTGCCCGTGATCGACACCATCTGCGGCGTCGGATGCTCCACCAGCGCGCGGCCCGTGTCCCGGTCGCCGCAGATGACGTTGAAGACGCCCGGGGGCAGGAACTCCGCGGCGATCTCGGCCAGCATGAGCGTGCTCGCCGGCGTCGTCTCGGACGGCTTGAGCACGACGGTGTTGCCCGCCGACAGCGCCGGGCCGAACTTCCAGACGGCCATCATCATCGGGTAGTTCCAGGGCGTCACCTGCGCGCACACCCCGATCGGCTCCCGCCGGACCGAGGACGTGTGGTCCGCCATGTACTCGCCGGTCGCCTTGCCTTCGAGAACCCGTGAGGCCCCGGCGAAGAAGCGGAGATTGTCCACCATGGGGGGCATCTCCTCGTCCAGGGTCAGCTGGACCGGCTTGCCGGTGTCGCGGACCTCGGCCCTGACGAGCTCCTCGGCCCGCGCCTCGACCGCGTCCGCGAACCGCAGCATCGCGAGGCTCCGCTCCGCCGGCGTGGCGTCGCGCCAGGCGGGGAACGCGTCGGCCGCCGCGCGGAACGCGGCGTCGACGTCCGCGGCGCCGGACACGGGCGCCTCCGCGTACGTCTCGCCGGTGCTGGGGTCGGCCACCTCCAGCGTCCGCCCGTCCTTGGCGTCCACGTACTCGCCGCCGATAAAGTTGCGCAGCCGCTCGCCGCTCATCCTCAGGTCCCTCCTGGGCAACGCCGCCCGTTGTGTCCTGTTGGCCCGACCCTTACAGAGGTTTCAGCCCAACACAAGTGATTCCGTTGTTACGATCGAATTTCACGACTAATTCACTTGATGCAGACGCCTCACACCCTCGATGCCGCAGCTAGGAGACAGTGATGGAACGCGCACCCCGCGTCCAGCTCGACGAGACCGCGAAGCACATCATCGAGCAGCTCCAGCAGGACGGCCGCCGCTCCTACGCCGCCATCGGCAAGGCCGTCGGCCTGTCGGAGGCCGCCGTCCGCCAGCGCGTCCAGAAGCTCCTCGACACCGGCGTCATGCAGATCGTCGGCGTCACCGACCCGCTCATGCTCGGCTTCTCCCGGCAGATGATGATCGGCGTCAAGTGCGAGGGCGACCTGGAGAAGATCGCCGACGAGCTGGCCGGCCTGCCCGAGATCGACTACGTGGTGATCACCGCAGGCTCGTTCGACATCCTCCTGGAACTCGTCTGCGAGGACGACGAACGCCTGCTCGAACTGCTCGGCCGCATCCGCGCCGTCCCGGGAGTCGTGTCCACGGAAAGCTTCGTCTACCTCAAACTGCGTAAACAGACCTACTCCTGGGGAACGCGCTGAATGCTCCACACAGATTCTCGTTCTCAGTGGGGATGTTCTGGCAACACCTCCCGGCGTACTTTTAGATGCCGTAAGGAAGGAGACCGGCCATGCCCGAGTCGGTCCGCCAGGACCTTCCCGCCACCGAGCACATCGCCTTCCGCACCTCCGCCGACCAGTTCCTCGTGATCCGCGAGGCGGCGGAGCTGATCGGCTGGACGGTCAACGACTACGTCCTGTCCGCCGCCCTGGACCGCGCCGAACGCGACCTGTACGAGCACGCCGCCGCCCAGGAACCGCCCCCCGATCCCACCGCGGCGACCCCCTACGTCGCCCTCGTGACGGCCATGACGAGCTGACCGCCTCACGCGCCGAGCGCACCGGCCAGGCGCTCGGCGTACGCGGCCGCCTCGGCGTCCGACTCGTACTTCTGCCGCGGCCAGAAGAACCCGCGCAGCCCGTCCTTGCGGTTGCGCGGCACGACATGGAGGTGCAGGTGCGGCACACTCTGACTGACCCGGTTGTTCATGGCCACGAACGACCCCGCCGCACCGAGCACCGACTCCATCACGCCCGCGAGCCGCTGCGCATGCCCGAAGAACGGCCCCAAAAGCTCTCCGGGCAAATCCGTGAGCGTTTCGACGTGCACACGCGGGACCAGCAGCGTATGCCCTTTGAACAAAGGCCGCGCGTCAAGAAACCCAAGAGCGTCCGGCACGTCCAACACGACATGCGCACTGCGCTCTCCACGGACAATCTCACAAAACACACAGCCATCACCCATCCCCCTATCCTCCCTCACCCCCACCACCCCAAAAAAGCCCCACCACACCCCCCAAGCCGCCACCCGAACCTCCCCGAACCTGGCCGCCCCCACCCGGGCCGGGCCGCCCCCACCCGGGCCGGGCCGGACCCACCTGGGCCGGGCCGAGCCAGTTCGGGCCGGGCCAGATCCCGGCCGGGCCGGGCCGGGTTCCGGCCGGGCCACGTTCGGGCCGAGCGGTGCGCCACTTCGACAACCGTGTCGACGCGCACCTCGCCGAGGTGCGCCTCGACGACCGCGACCCCCGGGCCGGGCCGGACCAGGTTCGGGCCGGGCCAGGTCCCGGCCGGGCCAGGTCCCGGCCGGGCCGGGCCCTGGCCCTGGCCCTGGGCAGGTTCGGGCCTGGCTCGATCGAGGCGCCCCGGGTAGCGCAGCGGGTCAGGGGCGGTGGCGGGCGGCCGCGATGTAGAGGGCGCCGACTGCCCCGGACCAGAGGAGCAGGCGGAGAGCGACCGCGGGAAAGGCGGAGGTGAAGGCGTCGGGTCCGTCGTGGGCCGCGCGCAGCCACTCGATCATCGGCACGGACAGCCAGGCGAGCGGCCCGATGCCGAGCAGGAGGAGGGCAAGGACCCCGCCCAGGAGCGTGAGCAGGGAGACGCCGGGGTCGGGGATGAGGGCCCGGCTCGTCCAGGCGCCGAGCAGCGTCCCCGGGACGGCGACGAGGACGTTCAGGCCGCAGCCGGCCAGGATCGCCGAGCCGGGAGAGCCCGCCTGGACGGCCTGCGCGAGCGGAATGACCAATGCCAGGAAGCCCAGGCAGAGGTTCGTCGCGTACGCCGCCAGAAGCCCCGCCCAGATGGGAACGGACGGGCGGCGGACGGCGGTGGCCGTCAGTGCGCGCTGCTCGTCCGGCTGCGTATCGAGCAGGGCACGCGCCGCCCAGGCCCACACGGGGAACATGACGGCAGCCACGTCGGCGAACGTCCTGACCGCAAGGTCCGAGGCGTCCGGCCCGCCCGGCCCCTGACCGAGGACCAGGGCCACGAACAGCGCGACGACGATGAACGGCTGCAGGACGCGCAGCGAGCGGACGTAGCCCTCGATCTGGAACCGGACGAGCGCGATCACCGTCCCGGCCTCCGCACCCGGTAGCCGTCCGCGCGCAGCCCGGCCTCCACTGCGTCGGCTTCGTCTCCCGGCACCTCGACCTCCAGGACCGTCCAGTCGGCGGTCCCGGCGGAGGCGAGGCGGGTGACCCCGGCATCGGCCACCCGGAGCCGGGCGATGCCCGGCAGTGCCTCGACGCAGCGCTGGTGATCGCTGACGACCACGGTGGCGCCCCCGTCCGCGAGCTCGGAGATCAGGCCGGGCAGCGCATCGCGGATGGCGGCGTCCAGCCCCGCGAACGGCTCGTCCAGGATCAGGAGCTCCGGGTCGCCCATGAGGGCTTGCGCGAGCCCGACCTTCTGCGCGCTGCCCTTCGAGAGTTCGGGCAGCCGCACATCGAGAAGGTGGTCGAAGCGCAGCCGCTCGGCCCAGGCGCCTACCGCGTCTCCGGGCACCCGCCGTACGGCGGCCATATGCGCCAGGTACGCGCGGACGCTGAAAGGCTGGTCCGCGGGGAACCGCTCGGGCGCGTACCCCACCCGCCCCGGACGGCCCTCGACGACGCCTTCGCGGGGCCTGCGCAGACCGGCGATCACCCGGAGCAGAGTGGACTTCCCCGCGCCGTTGTGCCCCGTCACCTCGGTGACGCTGCCCGCCGCGAAGGACAGCGTGACATCCCTGAACACCCAGGGATCCTTCCGCCGGTAACGGAAGGCGACATGCTCCAGCCGCATGAGACCCACACGCTAGAGCCACCCTCGTAAGGCCCGCGTTAACCGCTCTCCGGACGCGGGGCGGTGTGCCTTTCAGGGGCGGGCCGCAGCCGGAGCGAGGTGGACGGCCGGCGCCGCTGCCGCCGCGGATCAGGCGGCTTGGAGGGTGAGCCAAGTTTCCTCCAAGGGGGTGTTCTGGCGGTTGCAGAAGTAGACGCGTCCCGGGTCGCCCCAGTACCAGCCGAGGCGGGGGTCGGAGTCGAGTTGCAGGAGGAGGCGCCAGTCTTCTGCCGCGCGATGCTCGTCGGGGGTGAGGGCCGGGGGTTTCGGGGAGTCCAGGGTGCGGCCCATGGAGGCGTACAGGCAGTCGGGGCCGACCGGGCGCTGCACGAGGGCCGGCCAGCCGCCCAGCTGGTGCGCGGGCGCGTTGTCGGGCCAGGTGTGCCGCGTCCAGGCGGCGTGGAGCTGCGCGTAGACGGGCAGGATGCCGCTGTAGATCGTCTCCAGCCGCTGGACGGCCGGCTCCTGGGCCGAGGGCATGGACAGGAACGGGGCGGCGCTCAGTGCGGTCTCGGGGTAGGGGGTCGCGCCGGGGGGCGGCGCCGCCGTCTGGAGGGCGCCGGTGAAGACGCGCCAGCCGTCCCGCTGCGCGGCCTCGTCGCCCCAGGGACGCGGGGTGTCGGACGCGTAGTAGAACGCGGCCGTCGCGGAGGCCGGCAGGCCGGGGATCTTGCCGAACGGCGCGAAGCCGGAGAAGTCGATCGCGCCGAGGAAGTCGAGGGGGCGGCCGTTCCACTCCGGCCACGGTTCGTCCGGCGGGAGGAGCGGCGCGCCGCCGAGACGGAGGGGGACCCCGTCACCCGCACACAGCCGCAGCGCCGGCCGCGCCAGGGGCAGCAGGACGGCCGTGACCTCCGGGGCGAGGAAGGCGTCGAGCAGGAGGCGGAGCCGGCGGAACTGCGCGATGAAATAGTCCATGCGCGTAGCGTTACGCGGGCGGGGGGCGGTGCGCAGCGTCCGGGGAAATTGTGGATAACTTCGGGTCAGCGTTCCAGGGCGCCCGCGAGCTGCACCAGGAACCGGTCGACCTCCTGCTCGTCGTACCCGGGCCCCAGCCGGACGACGCGAAAGGCGCACTCCCGTACATCCCGGGCGGTCACCGGCGGGGCGGCGCCGCGCAGGCCGGCGACCACCCGGTCGAGGAACGCGTCCACGTCCCGGACGTCGTAGCCCGAGCGCATCCGGGCGCCGGAGAACCGGGCGTTCTGGATCCAGTTGATCAGCCAGGCCGGCTGCGCGCGCGACCGCCCGGGACGCTCCCCGATCGGCGCCCTGGCCTGGAGCTCCCTGATGCACTCGCGCAGCAGTTCGTCCACCGCGCGGTTGTCGTAGCCGCGCAGGACGACGTCGAAGCGGGTGCCGCGCACCTCGTCCGGCGAGATCGGCGGCCCGCCGTCCAGCGCCTGCGAGACGCGTCGCAGCAGGGCGTCGACCTGGTTTCGGTCATAGCCGCGCAAGACCACCGGCAACCGCGCACCCGTCCTCACCGGTACCGTGCTCCTCCGTCAGCGCCCGCGGGACGCCGGGGGAACGCCCGCGCGGCGCGCTCAGTCCCTGGTGGACGCGGCCAGCTGCCCGCAGGCCCCGTCGATCTCCCTGCCCCGGGTGTCGCGCACCGTGACCGGGACCCCGTGGGCCTCCAGGCGCCGGACGAACTCGCGCTCGTCCTCGGGCCGCGAGGCGGTCCACTTGGAACCCGGCGTCGGATTCAACGGGATCAGATTGACGTGTACGAGATTCCCGCGCAAGAGCCTGCCGAGAAGATCGGCCCGCCAGGCCTGGTCGTTGACGTCCTTGATGAGGGCGTACTCGATCGAGACGCGGCGGCCGCTGCGGTCGGCGTAGGCCCACGCCGCGTCCAGCACCTCGGACACCTTCCACCGGTTGTTGATGGGGACGAGGTCGTCCCGCAGTTCGTCATCGGGCGCGTGCAGGGACACCGCCAACCGGACGGACATGTCCTCCGCCGCGAGCTTCTCGATGGCCGGGACGAGCCCGACCGTCGAAACGGTCACCGAGCGCTGGGAGATCCCCAGCCCGGCGGGCGCGGGATCGGTGATACGGCGTACGGCGCCTATGACGGCCTTGTAGTTGGCCAAGGGCTCGCCCATGCCCATGAAGACGATGTTGGAGACCCGGCCGGGACCGCCCGGGATGCGCCCCCGGGCGAGGGTGCGCGCGCCCGCGGCGACCTGCTCGACTATCTCGGCGGTCGAGAGATTGCGGGTGAGCCCTGCCTGACCGGTCGCGCAGAAGGGGCAGTTCATGCCGCAGCCCGCCTGGGACGAGACGCACATCGTGGCCCGGTCCGGATAGCGCATCAGGACCGACTCGAACAGGACGCCGTCGAACGCCTTCCAGACCGTCTTGAGCGTCGTCCCGCCGTCGCAGTCCAGTTCGCGGACCGGGGTCAGCAGCGACGGCAGCAGCTCGGAGACCAGGCGCTCGCGCACGGCGGCGGGCAGATCGGTCATCTTGCCGGGATCGTCCACCAACCGGGCGAAGTAGTGCCGCGACAGCTGATCGGCGCGGAACGGCTTCTCGCCCAGCTCGGCGACCGCCTCGCGGCGCTCGGCCGGGGTCAGGTCGGCGAGATGCCTCGGCGGCTTGCCACGCCTCGGGGCGGCGAAGACGAGCTTCGCCGGGGTCTTCTTGGGCGCGGCGCCGGTGGGGGCAGGCTGGGTGGTAGACATGGTCCTCCCAGTGTCGCAAACACTGGCCCGTGCATTGTCCGTCTGCGGACGGACGTTGTTCCGCGTGGGACGACATTCCTGCACATGACCTTGTCTGCGACTAAGGTCTCGATCATGTCGGTTTTGCGTAGGGGCGGCGCCTCCTCCAGGGGGGCTGCGGCCAAGGTCGTCCACGCCGCGGCGAGCCCGTACGGCAGTCGGCGGCTCGTCGTCGAGACCGACGACGACGTCACCGTGGCCTACCTGAAGGACGCGCGGGACTCGGTGGTCGGGGCGGCGTGGGTGGCCAACCACAAGAAGGCTCCGCAGGAACTCGACCAGTCCCGGTTGGACGCGGGCCATGCGCCCCTTCTGCCCGAGTCCCATGTGCGCCACCCCTCGGGACGCAAGGCCCTGGACGCGGAAGCCCTGGAAGTCGTGTGGTTCGAGGAAGGCGACGGCGTCGCCGTCCTGGAGGCCGGCGACCCCCTCATCGTGATCCCCGGCTGGTCCGACATGGGACGCGGCATCCCCGGATACGCGCGCGACGCCGCGCTCCAGAGCCCGTTCGCGTTCCCCCTGGACGAGGAGATCGAGGACTTCGGGCCACGCATCGACCAGGCGCGCGAGCACTGGAAGCGATGTCGCGCCGACGGTTCCTGGGCCGAGTTCCAGCAGGCGGTACTCGGCCACCTCCTGCAACGGCTCGGCCCGAGTGGTCACTACTGGCACGACGTAGGACGGCAACTAGCGAACGGCAGGGCCGGCGTGGCCCCGACAGTAGGCGTATCGGAACGTCCCGCAAGGGGGGGCCGCGATTTCACCGTGCTGAGCACGATCGGGATGAGCCGCCAACGCATGCCCACGGTCGAGTTGTACGAAGACGACGTCGCCCCATACGGACGGATCGAACTCGCCGTCGCCAGCACCATCCCCAGCCAGAAGGCCGGAAGCATCTTCCCCTGGCTGGCGCAGTACCCATGGCGGTCGGTCACCTGGTTCGCGCCCGGGGACGTCGTCAAGTGGTACCACGAGGCCCGCACGTTCCCGCTGAGCAGCGGCGAGTCGCCATGGCAAGGCGTCTTGCTCCTGGACGATCCGAGCCGTCTGGCGGGCCCTGAGGCTCCGGCGCTGACCGGGCTCACCCTCAACGGCGACGCCGTCCGCTGGCTGTGGCTCGTGCCCATCACGGGCGAGGAGCACCGCTACGCCAAGAGCGAGGGTTCGGACGCGCTCGTACGCCGCCTCGCCCAGCAGGGCCGTTCCTGGGTCATCTCCTAGGGCCCTGGGGGGCATCGCCTAGGACGCCCCCAGCGGCGTCCTAGCTCGGGAGGAACAGCTCCAGGAGAAGCCACACGACAGGGGCCGTCGCGACCAGGGAGTCGAGGCGGTCCATCACGCCGCCGTGGCCGGGAAGGAGCGTTCCCATGTCCTTGATGCCGAGATCGCGCTTGACCATCGACTCGACGAGGTCGCCGGCCGTCGCGGTGACCACGGCGGCGAGCCCGATGATCACGCCCTGCCAGATCTGCCCGCCGTCCAGCAGCCACCAGACCAGCCACCCGCCGACGGCCATGCACGTGAGCGCCGACCCGGTGACGCCCTCCCAGGTCTTCTTGGGGCTGATCGTGGGCGCCAGCTTGTGCTTGCCCAGGAACGAACCGGCGAAATAGCCGCCGATGTCGCTCGCGACGGTCGTGGCGATGAAGATGACGATGCGGTGGTCGCCGTCGTCCGGGCGCATGAGCAGCGCGACGATCCCGCCCATCAGCACCAGGTAGCCCGCCACGAACGACCCGGCGGCGACGTCCCGCACGTATCCGGCGGCGCCTTCCATCATCCGTGTCATCAGCACGGCCAGCACCGTCAGGGACACCGCGGCCACCGTCGCCGTGGGCCCCCAGACGTAGGCCACGACGGGGGTGCCGACCATTCCCGTCGCGACCGGGATGAACGGGACGCGGATGTCGCGGCTCTTGAACGCCTCGGTCAGCTCGCGCATGCCGAGGAAGAGGAACACGATCATCACGGCCAGGAAGATCTCCTTGACCGTGTAGAGCGACACCAGCACCAGCGCCCCGAGCCCGGCGCCGACACCGACGGCGAGGGGCAGGTTGCGTCCGGTCCTGCTCTCCCGCTTCCCTTCGGAGGCCCTGGAAGCAGCTCCAGGGGACGCGTCGGAAGGCGTCCCGGAAGAGGGTTCTCGGGGCGCTCCAGAAGACGTCACAGCGGTGGCGCCGACGGGCGGCACGTCCGCCGAGGGGGCGTCCTCAGGGGGACCGTCCTGTTCGGAGGGCGAGTCCAATGCTTCTCCGGGGGGCGGGCCGGCCATGTCGACCTCCGGCTCATCCGGGAACCCCGAAGGCTCCCCGGCGTCGTCGAGTTCCATCAGACCTCGAGCAGTTCGGCCTTCTTGTGCTCGAGCAGCTCGTCGATCTGCGCCACGTAGCGGTGCGTCGTGTCGTCGAGTTCCTTCTCGGCACGCCGCACCTCGTCCTCGCCCGCCTCGCCGTCCTTGGCGAGCTTGTCGAGGGCGTCCTTGGCGCGGCGCCGGATGTTGCGGATGGAGACCCGGCTCTCCTCCGCCTTCGTCCCGGCGACCTTGATGAACTCCTTGCGGCGCTCCTCCGACAGCTCGGGGAACACGACCCGGATCACGTTGCCGTCGTTGGTGGGGTTCACGCCGAGGTCGCTGTCGCGGATCGCCCTCTCCACGGCCTGCATCGAGGACTTGTCGAAGACCTGGACGACGACCATCCGCGGCTCCGGCAGCGTGAACGACGCGAGCTGGTTGACCGGCGTCGGCGTGCCGTAGTACTCGGCAGTGATCTTGTTGAACATCGAGGGGTTGACCCGGCCGGTGCGGATGGCCTGGAAGTCCTCCTTGGCGACCGCGACCGCCTTCTCCATCTTCTCCTCGGCTTCGAAGAGGGTCTCGTCGATCACTGTGACTCCCATGTCATCTGGTCGGCCCTGGTCCTGCGGTTGCCCGGCGAGCCGGGCGCCGTCGCGGGCTGCGGTCAGCCCTGTGCCGGACTGACCAGCGTGCCGATCTTCTCACCCCGGACGGCCCGGACGATGTTGCCCTGCCCCATGAGGTCGAAGACCACGATGGGGAGAACGTTGTCCATGCAGAGACTGATGGCCGTGGCGTCCATGACCTTCAGGCCCCGCTGTAGAACTTCACCGTAATCCAAACGGTCGAACTTGACCGCGTCTGGATTCTTTCGTGGATCGGCGTCGTACACACCGTCCACTTGGGTTGCCTTCAGTACCGCCTCTGCGCCGATCTCCAGTGCCCGCTGGGCGGCGGTCGTGTCGGTGGAGAAGAACGGCTGTCCGAGGCCCGCGCCGAAGATGACGACACGGCCCTTCTCAAGGTGCCGCATGGCGCGCCTAGGGATGTAGGGCTCGGCCACCTGGCTCATCGTGATGGCGGTCTGCACGCGGGTGTCCAGACCCAGTTTCTCCAGGAAGTCCTGGAGGGCGAGGCAGTTGATGACGGTGCCGATCATCCCCATGTAGTCGGCGCGGCCGCGGTCCATGCCGCGTTCGGCCATGACGGCGCCGCGGAACATGTTGCCGCCGCCGCAGACGACCGCCACCTGCACGCCGTCCCGGACGGCCTCCGCGATGGCCTCGGCGACATGCTGGACGACCTCGGGATCGATGCCGAGCGGGTCGCGTCCCGCGAAGGCCTCGCCCGAGAGCTTCAGCAGGACCCGCTTCCAGCCGGCGCGCGGCGCGTGGCCCCCGCCGGCCTGCCCGCCGGGCGCCTGCCCGCCGGACGCCGTCCGATCGGACGGGCTCCGATCGGACGACGAGGCCGCCGTCGCGCTAGTGGTCGTCTTGTCCGGCACGTCGGCGGCCTCCTCGTTGCGTTGCGATGTCTCTCGGGTACCCGTCTCCAGAGTGCCCTTACGCCTGCCCGACCTTGAACCGGGCGAAGCGGACGACCTTCACGCCGGCCTCGTCGAGGACCTTGGCGATCGTCTTCTTGTTGTCCTTCACGAACGACTGCTCCACCAGCACGAAGTCGCGGAAGTAGGCGTTGACCCGGCCCTCGACGATCTTGGGGATGGCCTGCTCGGGCTTGCCCTCGTCGCGGGTGAGCTGCTCGGCGAGCGCCCGCTCCTTCTCGACCGCCTCGGCGGGGATCTCCTCGCGGGTGAGGTACTTCGGCGCCATCGCGGCGACCTGCTGCGCGACGTCCTTGGCGACCACGGCGTTCTCGGTGTCCAGCTCGACCAGCACACCGGTGGTCGGCGGCAGCGACGGGTCGGACTTGTGCAGGTAGCTGGCCACGTAGGCGCCCTGGAAGTGGGCGAAGCGGCGCAGCTCCAGCTTCTCGCCGATCTTGGCGCTGTTCTCCTCGATCAGGGCCTGGACGGTCTTGCCCGGCTCGATCTCGGCGGCCAGCAGGCCGGCGGCGTCGGTGGCGCCGCTGCCGGCGGCGAACTCGACGAGGCGCTGGGCCAGCTCGATGAACTGCGCGTTCTTGGCGACGAAGTCGGTCTCGCAGTTGAGCTCGAGGAGCGCCCCGTCGCCGGAGTTCGCAAAGTGCTCGGCGACCAGGCCGTTGGCGGCGGTGCGCTCGGCGCGCTTGCCGACGTCCTTGGCGCCCTTGAGACGCAGCAGCTCCGTCGCCCTCTCGAAGTCGCCGTCCGCCTCGGTGAGGGCGTTCTTCACGGCCATCATGCCGGAGCCGGTCAGGTCGCGTAGCCGCTTGACGTCAGCGGCGGTGAAGTTGGCCATCGCTCTCTTCGCTTCTCTCGTCGTTGATCGTGTGACCCGCGACGGTCCCGGCGGCACCCGTTGCGGGGCCGCCGGGACCGTGGGATCAAGCCTGCTCGGCCTCGGCGGGCTTGGGGGCCTCCGCGGCCTCGGGGGCGGCGGCCTCCGGAGCAGCGGCCTCCGGAGCGGCGGCCTCGGGGGCCTCGGGGGCCTCGGGGGCCTCCGGAGCGGCGGCCTCAGCCGGAGCCTCGGCCTCAGCCGGAGCGGCGGCTTCCGCCGGAGCCTCGGCCTGCGCCGGAGCGTCGGCGGGGGCCTCCTCGGCCGGCTTGTTCTCCAGCAGGTCGCGCTCCCACTCGGCGAGCGGCTCGGCGTTGCCGGTGGGGGCGGCGCCCTCGGCGGGCTTGTCGTCCCCGCCGGTCGCGGCGCCCGCGCGGGCGAGGAGGCCGTCGGCGACGGAGTCGGCCACCACGCGGGTCAGCAGGCTGACGCTGCGGATGGCGTCGTCGTTGCCCGGGACCGGGTAGTCGACCTCGTCGGGGTCGCAGTTGGTGTCGAGGATCGCCACGACCGGGATGCCGAGCTTCTTGGCCTCGTTGACCGCGATGTGCTCCTTCTTGGTGTCCACGATCCAGATGGCGCTCGGAACCTTCGCCATGTCGCGGATGCCGCCGAGGGTGCGCTCGAGCTTGTCCTTCTCGCGGCGCAGGCCGAGCAGCTCCTTCTTGGTCATCCCGGAGCCGGCCACGTCGTCGTAGTTGATCTCCTCCAGCTCCTTGAGCCGGGTGAGCCGCTTGTGGACGGTGGAGAAGTTGGTGAGCATGCCGCCCAGCCAGCGCTGGTTCACGTAGGGCATGCCGACCCGGGCGGCCTGCTCGGCGATGGACTCCTGGGCCTGCTTCTTGGTGCCGACGAACAGGATCGTCCCGCCGTGGGCCACCGTGGCCTTGACGAACTCGAACGCGCGGTCGATGTAGGACAGCGACTGCTGCAGGTCGATGATGTAGATGCCGTTGCGCTCGGTGAGGATGAAGCGCTTCATCTTCGGGTTCCACCGGCGGGTCTGGTGGCCGAAGTGGACGCCGCTCTCAAGGAGCTGCCGCATGGTGACGACGGGTGCCATTGCCCGTGCTCTCCTTCTCTGGCCCTTCCGGGCCGCATTTGGTTGTCTGCCCTGCGCCCGGGTGCCGTCCCACCGCCGCCGAGGCGACGGACCGAGGGACTGCGCCCCACCAAGCCTGCGGTGGCATGCGGACGCGTGAAATCAGCCGCCGTGGAATGTCTCGGGCGGCCGGCCCGTTGCCGGGTCTGAGCCTGTCCGTCCTGGGAGCGGCTTCTCAACGTCCCGCCGTGGCGGGTCGCTGACGGCCTGGCCCTGGCCGGTGTCCTTTCGGGCACGGTTACAGATTATCAGGGAGCCGACGCGTCCGGGCCTCATCGGTTCCGCGCGGTTATCCACAGTTCGCCGACCCCGTCGACGCGGCGCCCGGGACCCGGCAGGCTGCGGAGCATGACGCCGCTCACACTGCTGCTCACCTGCATGATCGCCATCGGCGCACCGGGCCTGGACGCCTGGCGATGGCCGTTAGGCCCGCCCGCTCCGCGGGTTCTGCGCGCCTTCTCGCCGCCGTCCAGCCCGTGGGGCCCCGGGCACCGCGGGGTCGACCTCGCCGGACGTCCCGGGCAGGCCGTCTACGCCGCCGCGCCGGGGCGGGTCTCCTACGCCGCCCGTCTGGCGGGCCGCGGTGTCGTCGCGATCGACCATGGGCCGCTGCGCACGACGTACCTGCCCGTCCAGCCCAGTGTGCGTGCGGGGCGGCGGGTCGCGTCCGGCGCCCGGATCGGCGTCCTGGAGGGCGGCCTGCTCCACTGCCGTGTGCCATGCCTGCATTGGGGGCTGCGGCGCGGCGCCCTCTACCTGGATCCGCTCAACCTCGTCCAGCGCCAGGTACGCCTCCTCCCCCGGTGGCCCGCGCCCTCGGCGTCCGCCAGTCCGGCTCCGGAGCCGCCGCGTCCTCCCCGAATGGCCCTGCGCGACGCCACCACGGCGACGGGCGGAGCACTGACGGGCATGGTGCTGACGCTGACCGTGGCCTTCGCCTGGCGCCGCACCCGCATACGCTTCCGGCTCCACCGCCGGCGGCGTCCGCCCCCGGGCGTGATCAACCTCGCCCAAGAACGCCGCCTGCGCCGCACCCCCTGAGCTGACCGGCTGCCGCCCGCATACCCCGGCACGGGGCCGGGCGGCAGCCTTCGCCCAGGCTCATGCGTTATGGGGCACGGGCACATCGTCATCCGGGCTGGGTGCCGCGCGGGTGAGCCTGGCCGTGGACCTGCTTCAGGCGTTCGGCCGATACGTGGGTGTAGAGCTGGGTGGTCTGAAGGGAGGCGTGGCCGAGGATCTCCTGGACGCTTCGCAGGTCCGCGCCGCCCTCCAGCAGGTGGGTGGCGGCGCTGTGGCGGAGCCCGTGGGGGCTCAGGTCCGGGACTTCGCCGACCTCCGCGATCCGGGCATGGACGATGCGACGTGCGCTCGTCGGGTGAAGGCGCCCCCCGCGAACACCCAGGAAGAGCGCCGGGCCGCTGCCTTCCGTCGCGAGGGAGGGGCGCCCTGCGCGCAGCCAGTCCTCGACGGCGCGGACGGCCGGTTCCCCTACCGGCACGATGCGTTCGCGTCCGCCCTTGCCCAAGACGCGGACCGTCCTGCGTTCGGCGTCCAGGTCGTCGATGTCGAGTCCGCATAGTTCGCTGACGCGGACGCCCGTCCCGTAGAGGGTCTCCAGGACGGCCAGATCGCGGAGCCCGAGGGGACCTTCGGCGTCCATGGTGTCGAGTAGGCGCGCCGCGTCATCTTGGGTGAGGACGCCGGGGAGGTCGCGCTGCCGCTTGGGCGTGCCCAGCAGCAGCCCTGGGTCGTCCTGCAGGGCGCCACCCCTGTGCAGGTGGCGGGTGAACGCGCGGGCTGCGGCGGTGCGCCGGGCCAGGGTCGCGCGGGAGCGGCCGAGCGCGTGCTGGCGTGCGAGCCAGGCCCGCAGCAGCGAGACGTCCAATCCCGCGGGTTCTGTGACGCCGACGACGTCCGCATAGGCGCACAGATCAGCCAGATCCCCCAGATAGGCCCGTAGCGTGTGCGGCGACACGTCGCGTTCGGCGCGGAGATGTCGCCCGAAGTCGGCTACGGCGTCCTCCAGCGCATTGGTCACAGCCGCCACGCTGCGCCAACGTCCCCGCCGGCGCAAGCACCGAGCAGCGGTTTCGGGCGAGTCGCCGCGGATCTTCCGCCGGGTTATCCACAGAACGTCGTTCTATGACCACGCGTCGTCACGCTCGGGCAGCGTCGGAGGCCGGAGGTGACGCACCCATGAAAGCTCACATCAGTCTCGGCCGCAGAGGCGAGGACGCCGCCGTCGACTACCTCGTCGGCCTCGGCTGGACGATCCTCGACCGCAACTGGCGGTGCCGCGAGGGCGAACTCGACATCGTCGCCCATGACGGGCGCGGGCACATCGTCTGCGAGGTGAAGACCCGCCGCTCCGCACGGTTCGGCGACCCGCTCGAAGCGATCACCGCGGACAAGGCGGCCCGGTTACGGCGGCTGGCCTGGCGGTGGGCCGCCGCCCACGGTATCGGCGCGCCGATCCGGGTGGACGTCCTCGGCCTGCTCGGCGACGGCGACGGCTTCGCGATCGATCACCTGCGGGAGGTTTGCTGATGACGCTCGCGAAGACGCGCTCGGTGTCCCTGGTCGGCGTCGACGGTTTCGTCGTGGACGTGGAGGCGGCCATCACCAGCGGAGTCCCCGGCCTGCACCTGGTCGGCCTCCCCGACACGGCGCTCAGCGAGGCCCGCGACCGGGTCCGCGCCGCCGTCTTCAACTCCGGTGAAGACTGGCCCAACCGGCACGTCACGGTGTCGCTGTTCCCGGCGAGCATGCCGAAGAAGGGCTCCACCTTCGATCTGGCGATCGCGGTTTCGCTGCTCGCGGCGGCGGAGGTCGTCTCGCCGCGCAGTTGCGCAGGGCTGGTGCTGATCGGCGAGCTGGGCCTGGACGGCCGCATACGCCCGATCCAAGGCATCCTGCCCGCCGTGCTGGCCGCCGCCAACCGGGGCTGCCGCACCGTCGTGGTGCCCCAGGCGAACGCCGCCGAAGCCGAACTCGTCCCCGGCATGAAGGTCGTGTCCGCCGACACGCTGCGCGGCCTGCTGTGCCTCCTGCGCGACGAGCCGCCGCCCGCCGAGGACGGCGAGGACGACGACTTCGCGCTCCCCGCGGACGGGTACGCCATCCGGCAGCAGGAGATCCCGCCCGATCTGGACCTGGCCGACGTCCGGGGCCAGGCCGAGGCGCGCCGCGCCCTGGAGATCAGCGCGGCGGGCGGGCACCACCTCTTCTTCGCCGGACCGCCGGGCTGCGGGAAGACGATGCTCGCCGAGCGGCTGCCGACGCTGATGCCGCCCCTGGAGCCCGAGACCGCGCTGGAGGTCACCGCGATCCACTCCGTCGCCGGAACCCTCCGGCCGGGCCAGCCGCTGATCACCCAGCCGCCGTTCTACGCCCCGCACCACACCGCGTCGCGGGCGTCGATGGTCGGCGGCGGGTCGGGCCGCGTGCTGCAGCCGGGCGCCGTGTCCCTCGCACACCGGGGGATCCTCTTCCTGGACGAGGCCCCGGAGTTCATGTCGGGGACGCTCGACGCCCTGCGCCAGCCCCTTGAGGAGGGGGAGGTCCGCATCTCCCGCATCGAGGGCATAGCGCACTTCCCCGCGCGGTTCACGCTCGTCCTCGCGGCGAATCCGTGTCCCTGCGCCGCCGCGAAGCAGATCGACTGCTCCTGCGCGCCGGGGGTCCGCCGCAAGTACGCCAGCCGCGTGACCGGCCCGCTCCTCGACCGCATCGACCTCAAGCTGGAGCTGGCGCCGGCCAGCCGCGCCGAACTCCGCTACGACCTGGAGTTCGCCGAGTCCAGCAAGGTGGTGGCCGAACGCGTCCAGCTCGCCAGGGAACGGACGCGCCACCGCCTCGCGGACACTCCGTGGCGTTCCAACTCCGAGGTCCCCGGCCCGGAGCTGCGCAGACGCTTCACGCCGTCCGCCGAAGCGATGCGAGGGGCCGACGAGGCCCTGCAGAGGGGGACGCTGAGTGCGCGCGGTCTCGACCGCATCCTCCGGGTCGCCTGGACCATCGCCGACCTGGCGGGCCACGGCGAGCCGGGCCCGGACGACGTCGGCGGCGCGCTCGCCCTCTGGTCGGCGGGGCGCCAGTGAGCGACGAGAGAACCGCACGCGCCGCCCTCACCGCCATCGCGGAACCCGGCGACGCCTTCCTCAACCGGATCATCGACCACTGCGGTCCGGAGGGCGCCCTCGAAACGGTCCGCACCGGCCGTCCGCCCCATGACCTGGAGGCCACCCCCAAGGAGGTGCGGCGCCTCGAACAGTGGCGGATCCGCCTGATCGCCGCGGAGCCCGACCAGGACATGGCCGTCTGCGCCCGGTTCCGCGGCCGCCTCATCTGCCCGGGAGATCCCGAATGGCCGACGACCCTCGACGACCTCGGCGCGGGACGCCCGTACGCCCTGTGGCTGCGCGGCCCCGGCGACCTGCGCTACTGCTGCCTGCGTTCGGTCGCCATCGTCGGTTCCCGCGCCGCGTCCCCCTACGGCCTGCGCGCCGCCGCCGACTTCGCGTCCGACCTGGCCGACGACGGCTGGACGGTGATCTCCGGCGGCGCCCTCGGGATCGACGCGGCCGCCCACCGCGGCGCGCTGGCCGCCGACGGCCCCACCGTCGCGGTCCTCGCCAACGGGGTGGACGTCCCCTACCCGGCGTCCAACGAGGGGCTGTTCGCCGAGATGGCGCGGCGGTCTCTGCTGGTCAGCGAGTCGCCGCCGGGCACCCATCCGCACCGCCTCCGCTTCCTCGTCCGGAACCGGGTGATCGCGGCCCTCTCCCGGGGCGCGGTCATCGTCGAGGCGGAGGCGCGCAGCGGCGCCCTGAACACCGCCGGCTGGGCGGCCAGGCTCGGCCGCGTGGTCATGGCCGTGCCCGGCCCGATCACCTCCCGCTCCTCGGTCGGCTGCCATCGGCTCCTGCGGGAGGAGGGCGTCACGCTGGTCACCCGGCCGGAGGAGATCATCGAGGCCGTGGGGCGGATCGGCGCCGACCTGGCGCCGCCGCCGAGCACTCCGGTCCTCCCCCGCGACCGTCTGGAACCGGTGACAAGGTCGGTCCTGGAGGCGTTCCCGGCGCGCGGCGCGACCGGCCCCGCACAACTCGCCGTAAAGGCGGGCGTTTCCCTGACCACGGTCAACGCCAAGCTGGGGCTCCTGTCGGCGGCCGGGTTCATCGAGCGCACCTCGTCCGGCTGGCGCCTGACGAAGTCCGGGAAATCTCCCAAGGGCCCGGCCTCGGAGGCCGAACGCGTCCCGCCCCCGTCCGCCCCGCCCGAGGAGCCGAAATGACCCGACGACCGACCCCAGGCGCTGGACGCGGCCGACCGTGCGCAGGCCGCCGCAGCGGGGCGCAGTCGCGGTGACGAGGCAGACAACGCGAACACCGGAACAGGCACGTGGCGCACACCTCCCCCGGGCTCCGTCGGCAAGTGAGGGGTCGGGGGCCGACAACCGCAGTCAGAGATTACGAGGAGGCATCTCGCCGACCGATCTCGCGAGTCAGTCGTCCGAAGGGAGTTCGAAGTCGCTCTTGGCCAGTTCTTCGACGTTCACGTCCTTGAACGTGACGACACGCACGTTCTTGACGAACCGGGCAGGACGGTACATGTCCCAGACCCAGGCGTCCTGCATGGTGACCTCGAAGAAGATCTCGCCGGTGTCGGCGCCGCGCACCTGGAGGTCGACCGAGTTCGTGAGGTAGAAGCGCCGCTCGGTCTCGACGACGTAGCTGAACAGCCCGAGGACGTCCCGGTACTCGCGATAGAGCTGCAGCTCCATCTCGGTCTCGTACTTCTCGAGATCCTCGGCGCTCACGCTCGTGCCCCTTCCGCGCGGCCTTCGCCGGAGACCTCCCCTTCGGTCTCCTCCTCCAAAGCCACATCCCCATTGTTGCGCAAGGCCCGCCCGACGTTGACGTAGGAGAACCGATGCTCTGGACATGGACCGTGCGCGTCGAGCGCCTCGGCGTGCGCACGGGTCACGTAGCCCTTGTGGACGTCGAAGCCGTACTCGGGATACCGCTCGTGGAGGCCCACCATGATCCGGTCCCGGGTGACCTTCGCGACGATGGACGCGGCGGCCACGCAGGCCGCGGCCTGGTCGCCCTTGATCATCGCGAGGCCGGGGACGTCCAGGCCCGGCACCGGGAAGCCGTCGCTCAGCACGTAGGCGGGCCGCCGGTCGAGCGCCGCCAAGGCCCGCCGCATCCCGGTGATGTTGCACCGGTGGAGGCCGATCCGGTCGATGTCGTGGCACGGGATGACGATCGCGCTCCACGCGTACGCGCGTTCGGTGATCTCCGCGTACAGCTCTTCGCGGCGTCCCGGAGTGAGCAGCTTGGAGTCGGCGAGGCCGTCGATCCGGCTGCGTCCGCCTTGCAGGATCACCGCGCCGACCACCAGCGGCCCCGCGCAGGCCCCGCGCCCCGCCTCATCGACACCCGCCACGGGGCTGAACCCGCCGTGCGCCAGGGCTCGCTCATACGCGAACAGCCCCGCGTCCCGGCGTGGGGTGAAGCGGAGTGGACGTCCCTTCATGCTCCGCAGCGTACGTCCCCACCCCCTTGCGCCGCCCCCCGAATGCCCGCCATCACCCACCTTGCCCCACGAGAGGCGCCCTCAAGACCCAAGATTCACATGCCGCAAAGCTTCAAGCTCGACTACACCCGCCCCACATCAAGCACGCCTCCACGACCCGACCGAACGACGCCGGTCACCGAGGACCAGAAGCCCCAACCGTCCACCGAGGGGACGAGGACGTCCCAAGCCACCAGGCGCAGCACCCCACGCCCCACCAGAAAGCAGAACCGCCCTGGCCCACCCCAGAACGGAGACCAAGCCGCGGCGGCCCGAGAACGTGGGACGACGCGTGGCCCGGCGCACGGGCCACTGGGGGTGAGAGCCCGGGCCGCCAGGGCAGGCAGGCGCAGTAGCTGGACGCCGGGCGGCCGCAGCCCTCGGTTGAACTCGTCGATGATCACCAGAAGCAGCCTTCTGCGCGACCAAGCCGCGGCGGCCCGAGAACGTGGGACGACGCGTGGCCCGGCGCACGGGCCACTGGGGGTGAGAGCCCGGGGCGCAGGAGAGGCCGGCGCGGTAGGTGGACACCGGGCGGCGGCAGTCCTCGGTTGAGCTGATCGGTGATCACCGGAAGCGGTTTTTCGCGGGACGAGGCCGCGGCGGCACGAGCGGTTCGAGCACGTGGGACTGCGCGGGTCAGGTGGCTTTCAGGTGGTGGCGGCGGCGGAGGTAGGCGAGGGGGAGGGTGAAGAGGATTCCCATGGCGTACGGGGCGGCGGGGAGGGCGACGGCGGCCGACTTCTCCAGGCCTCGTTGCTTGAAGGTGGCGGGAATCGGGAGGGTGCCCACGCGGTCGAGAGGCCACACGATGACGAAGGCTCGGCCGATGACGCGGTCGATCGGAATGGTGCCGCCGCCGGGGTCGCCGCGGTGCGAGCGGGAGTCGTAGGAGAGTTCACGATGGTCGCCCATGACCCACAGTTGGCCCGGCTTCACGGTGACGTCGAACGGGTCGTTCGACGGCTTGTTCTGCTCGTGCGTGATGGGGTCGGTGAAGACGTACGACTTCTCGTCCAGCGGGACGCCGTTGACGGTGACGCGGCCCTTGGCGTCGCAGCATTTGACGTGGTCGCCGGGGATGCCGATGACGCGCTTGATGTAGTCCTTCTCGTTGGGCGCGACTCCGAACGCGGTGCCGACGGCGCGCAGCGCCTTGGAGACCGGGTTGCCGGGCTCTTCGACCTGGACTTCGGGGTCCCAGGAGTCGAGGCCGTTGAAGACGATCACGTCGCCGCGGGCGATGTCCCGGGTGTGGTAGACGATCTTGTTGACGAGGACGCGGTCGCCGACCTGGAGGGTGTTCTCCATGGAGCCGGACGGGATGTAGAACGCCTGGACCGCGAACGCCTTGATGACGAGTGCCAGCACGACGGCGACGACGATGAGGACGGGGAGCTCTTTCCAGAACGATCCCTGTTTCTTCTTGCCCTTGCCGTCGTCCTCGGAGTCGCCGGCCGTCTCCTCGGCAGAGTCCACGGGCTCCTTCTCTTCGGGCACCGCGCCCTCGGCCTCGGATCGCACGTCTCTCCGATCGTCCTCGTCAGTCATCAGAGCGAAAGCCTAGCGGCGCGGGGCCCCGGGGACGCCGCCCGTGGGCGTGTCGCCGACGCCGGAGCCGGTCGCGTCCGTCCGGAAAGGGCAACGCCCCGGTCACCGTCGCGGGTTCCCGGGGCGTCGTCCATCGGCTCAGTGCTCGCGCTTCTCCTTGATGCGCGCGGCCTTGCCGCGCAGGTTGCGCAGGTAGTAGAGCTTGGCGCGGCGCACGTCGCCGCGGGTGACGACCTCGATCTGGTCGATCGACGGGCTGTTGAGCGGGAACGTCCGCTCGACGCCGACGCTGTAGCTGACCTTCCGGACGGTGAAGGTCTCGCGGGCGCCACCGCCCTGCCGCCGGATCACCACACCCTGGAAGATCTGGATACGGCTACGGTTGCCCTCGGTGACGCGCACGTGCACCTTGAGCGTGTCGCCCGGACGGAAGTCGGGGACGTCGGCGCGCATCGCGGCCTTCTCGATCTCTTGGATCAGGGTATGCATCGCAGCGGTTCCTTGTGGTCGAACGCGGGCGTCGAGAGGCCCCGATGGGACTTTCGTGGGGGCGTCGCGCCGCGGGAAGTGGTCTTCGGGTGCCATGCGCTCTGGACGCACGGACGCTCTAGTCTGCCATACCTTCGCCGTCAACCGGAAAACCGGCCTCGTCCAGGACGGCGCGGTCCCGTTCGTCGAGGTCCTCCGCGGCGAGACGGGCGAGCAGTTCGGGACGGTGCCGGGCCGTCCGGCGGAGCGCCTCGTCACGCCGCCAGCGGGCGATCGCCCCGTGGTGGCCCGACAGGAGAACGTCCGGAACCGGCCGGTCCCGCCAGACGGGCGGCTTGGTGTAGACGGGGCCCTCCAGGAGCGACTCCATGGCCCCGGGGGCGAAGGAGTCGTCCGTGACGGAGGCGGCGTTGCCGAGGACGCCGGGCAGGAGGCGCCCGATCGCCTCGACCATCACCAGGACGGCGACCTCCCCGCCGGCGAGCACGAAGTCGCCCAGGCTCACCTCGTCCACGGGCATTCGCGTGCGGGCCTCCTCGGCCACGCGGGAGTCGATGCCCTCGTAACGTCCGCAGGCGAAGACGAGCCAGGGCTCGGCGGCGTAACGCACCGCGTCCGCCTGCGTGAACGGGCGCCCGCTGGGCGTCGGAATGATCAGCCGCGGTACCGCGCCCGAGCCCGCCCCGACCGATCCGCTCCCCGACGACCCAGCCCGCTCGGAAGACGCGGGCCCGCCGGCCATCGCCAACCCGCCAGGCATCCCGGGATCGTTGCGCGTCCCGGGACCGCCGTGAGACGCGGACTCGCTGGGCATCCCGAACCCGCCAGGCATCGCGAACTCGCTGGGAGACGCGAACCCGCCAGGCATTGCGAACCCTCCGGGAGACGCCGGCCCGCTGGGCATCGCGGACCCGCCGGGTATCGCCGGGGCGCTGGGGGAGGTGGGCCTGTCCCATGGTGTCGCGCCGGGGCGGGGGGCGCCGGGTGATGTGCCGGTGAAGGACGTCGGCTCCCGCCAGGCGTCGCTGGAGGCGCTCCGGTCGTACGGCGCCCTGGACGATCTTGCGCCGTACGGTGCGCCGGATGGGTCGTGTGCCGGGTCGGCCGGTGGGCGGCCGGAGGGCTCGCCGGGCCGGGATCCCGAGGACGACGGGTCGCCGTCCGCGGGCGTGCCGGGCGGCGTTGCCCATGAGGTCGGGTCTGCCGTCGGCGGGCCCGGGGAGGACGGTGCGGCGAAGGCCCCGCCGCCGGTGGGGCCCGGCGGGACGAGGCTGTCGAGGACTTCGCCCCAGGGGCCGGGTTTCATGACCATGCCGGGGCCGCCGCCGTAGGGCGTGTCGTCGACGGTGCGGTGCCGGTCGTGGGTCCAGTCGCGCAGGTCGTGGACGCGGACGTCCAGCAGCCCGGCGCGCCGCGCCTTGCCCAGGAGGGAGATGTCCAGAGCGGCGAAGTACTCGGGAAAGATCGTGATGATGTCGAGTTTCATGATTCGTCGAGCAGTCCGGGAGGCGGGTCGATGACGAGCCGCCCCCCGGGAACGTCCACCTCGGGGACGAGCGCGGCCACGAAGGGCACGAGCCTGTCCCCGCCGGGCCCGCGTACGACCAGGAGGTCCTGGCCGTGGTGCAGTACCTCCGCGACCTCGCCGACGTCGGCGCCGTCCGCGGTGACCACGGTGAGGCCGATCAGCTCTTGGTCGTGGAAGTCGTCCGGGTCGGCGGACGGGGAAATGTCACCGGGGTCGACGACGAGCCACGTGCCGCGCAGAGCCTCGGCGGCGTCGCGGTCGCCGACCCCGGCGAAGCGCACGAGCAGGCGTCCCGAATGCCAGCGGGTCCGCTCGATGGTGAGCGGACCGGCGGCGCCGGGGTCGGTGGCGATCTCCGTGCCCGCGACGAACCGGGAGTCCGGCTCGTCGGTGCGGACATCGATGGTGACCTCACCGCGGATCCCGTGCGGCCGTCCGATCCGTCCCACCACGAGCGGTTCGCTCATCGGGACGCCACTCAGCGGACCTCGTTGACGTCGAGCAGGTCAACGCGCACGTATCGGCCCCCGGAGAGGGCGCTGATCACCGTGCGGAGGGCCTTGGCGGTGCGGCCGCCGCGGCCGATGACCTTCCCGAGGTCCTCGGGGTGGACGCGCACCTCCAGGACCCGGCCGCCCCGCATCCGGCGGGCGCGGACCCGGACGTCGTCCGGGTTCTCCACGATCCCGCGGACCAGGTGCTCGAGCGCTTCTTCGAGCACTGTCAGCCCTCGCTCTTGGCTTCGTCGGTCTCGGCGGCCTTGGCCTCGGACTTCTTAGGCTCGGCCCTCTTCTTGCCGCGGGTCGCGTTGCCGGCGGGCACGTCGTCGCCCAGGGACTCCTTGACCGCGGCTTCGAAGGCGGCCTTCTTGTCGGCCTTGGGCTCGGCGACCTTGAGGGTGCCCTCGGCGCCCGGCTCGCCCTTGAACTTCTGCCAGTCGCCGGTGATCTTCAGCAGGTTGAGGACGGGCTCGGTCGGCTGCGCGCCGACGCCGAGCCAGTACTGCGCGCGCTCGGAGTCGATCTGGATGAGCGACGGCTCCTGCTTGGGCTGGTAGAGCCCGATCTCCTCGATGGCGCGGCCGTCCCGCTTGGTGCGGGCGTCGGCGACGACGATCCGGTACTGCGGGTTCCGGATCTTCCCCAGACGCTTGAGCTTGATCTTGACTGCCACGGGTGTGGTGTACTCCGATTTCATTACTGGGTGGACGGGCCCGCGCCAGGTGGGGAACACCGGCTCGCGGCCGCCCGATGGACTCCGGCCGCGCAGGACGAGAGAGGGCGCCTCGCGATTCCGGGTTTCCAGCCTGTCATTCTGCCAGACGTTCGGTGTAAAGGTGCAATCGCACGAGGCCGTGTCCGCGCATCGTCCGACACGGCCTCCGGCCGCGGCGCCGGGCTTCGCGCCGCGGCCCGCCGCGCGCCCCTGGGCTGCGGGCGGTTACTTCTTCTTGCGGCCCTGGAGCTTGCCGAGGTCGGGCATCTGGAAACCGGGCGGAAGCTGGCCGCCGAGACCGGGCGGAAGGCCGCCCGGACCGCCGCCGGGACCGCCGCCGAGGCCGGGCGGGAGGCCCTGGGGCATGCCGTCGGCCGCGGGCTCCCGGTCCTTGCCGGCGGCGCGCTTGCGCGGGTCGCCGCTGCGCTGCTTGCCCTTCTTGTTCTTCTTGGCCGCCGCCTTCGCCGCCTTCTTGCGTCCGCCCGGCATGCCGGGCAGGCCCATGCCGCCGGCCATCTGGCGCATCATCTTCTGCGCGTCGAAGAACCGGGTGACGAGGCTGCTGACCTCGCCGACGCCGACGCCCGAGCCCGTCGCGATGCGGGCCCGCCGGGAGCCATTGATGATCTTGGGCTGGGCGCGTTCCTGCGGGGTCATCGAGCGGATGATCGCGGCGATCCGGTCGAGGTCCTTGTCGTCGATCTGGCTGATCTGATCGCGGACCTGCCCCATGCCCGGCATCATCCCGAGCAGGTTGCCGATCGGGCCGAGCTTGCGGATCATCATCATCTGCTCGAGGAAGTCCTCGAGCGTGAAGTCCTCGCCCGACGCGAACTTGGTCGACATCTTCTCGGCCTGCTCGGCGTCGAACGCCTGCTCGGCCTGCTCGATCAGGGTGAGGATGTCGCCCATGTCGAGGATCCGGCCCGCCATGCGGTCCGGGTGGAAGACGCTGAAGTCCTCCAGCTTCTCGCCCGTCGAGGCGAACATGATCGGACGTCCGGTGACGTGCCGGACCGACAGCGCCGCGCCGCCGCGCGCGTCGCCGTCCAGCTTGGTGAGGACGACGCCGTCGAAGCCGACGCCGTCCATGAACGCCTGGGCGGTGTTGACCGCGTCCTGCCCGACCATGGCGTCGACGACGAACAGGATGTCGTCGGGCTGGACGGCGTCGCGGATGTCGATGGCCTGCTGCATCATCTCCGTGTCGACGCCGAGCCGGCCCGCGGTGTCGATGACGACGACGTCGTGCAGCGCGTGCCGGGCCTGGTCGAGGGAGCGGCGCGCCACGTCCACCGGGTCGCCGACGCCGCTGCCCGGCTCGGGCGCGAACACCGGCACGCCGGCCCGCTCGCCGACGACCTGGAGCTGCTGGACGGCGTTGGGCCGCTGCAGGTCGGCCGCCACCAGCATCGGCGTGTGGCCCTCCTGCTTCAGCCACCGGGCGAGCTTGCCCGCGAGCGTGGTCTTGCCGGCGCCCTGCAGGCCCGCGAGCATGATCACGGTCGGCGGCGTCTTGGCCAGCCGGATCCGGCGGGTCTCGCCGCCGAGGATCGCGATGAGCTCCTCGTTGACGATCTTGACGACCTGCTGCGCCGGGTTCAGCGCCCCGGAGACCTCCGCGCCCGTCGCGCGCTCCTTGACCCGCGCGATGAAGTCCTTGACGACGGGGAGCGCGACGTCGGCCTCGAGCAGCGCGATCCGGATCTCGCGGGCCGTCGCGTTGATGTCGGCCTCGGAGAGCCGGCCCTTGCTGCGCAGCGACGAGAAGACCGTCGTCAACCGGTCGGAGAGCGTCTCGAACACGTGTCTGGACCGTCCTTGGAAAGCTTCTGGGATCGCCTATCAGCGTATCGGGTCACCGTATTGGTTGCTCCGCCTCGGCGTCAGGCTCTGGAGCGCCTTCCTTCCAGGGGCGATCCGGCGATGGCCGGGCAGCGGCGAGAAGACCGTCGTCAACCGGTCGGAGAGCGTCTCGAACACGCGTCTGGACCGTCCTTGGAAGGCTTCTGGGATCGCTAAATCGCCCTGGCCGCCCGGCGCGATCGCGACGCCGGAGGGGCGCACGGCGGTGGAGGGGCACCGAAGTTCAGCTGAGGGCTTCAAGGATCCGGACCCGGACGGCGTGCAGCGCGGTGGAGTCGCCGAGGGGGCGTCCGCCGTCGTCCACCACGTAGAAGACGTCCACGGCCTCGGCGCCGAGGGTGTCGACCTGGGCGGCGCGAATCTGCAGGCCGCACGCGCCGAGCGTCTGCCCGATCCGCCACAGCAGGCCGGGACGGTCGTGGGCGCGGACCTCGATGACGGTCGCCGTCCGCGAGGCGTCCTCCAGGATCATGACGCGGGGCGGCGGGACCGTGACACCGCGCCGGACCCGGACCGACCGGGCCCGCCGCTCAAGGCGGTCGGCCACGTCGAGGCGCCCGGCGAGCATGCGCCGCAGGTCGGCCTCGAGCCCGGCCGGATCGGGCGGCGTCCCGTAATCGGGCACCGCCGTGAAGTCCAGCACCGCCGTCTCGCCGGTGCTCCTGGCGGGGGGCGCCGGTGTGCGGGCCGCGTGCGGTGGTGGGTGGGGGGCGGAGATCGTGCGGGCGGTCCGGACGGCCAGGCGGTGGAGGGCCAGGACGCCGGCAGCGCGCCAGAGGAGGCCCGGACGGTCGGGGGCGGCGATGGTGATGCGGGAGCCGGCGACGCGGACGGCGGCGCCGTCGTGGCGGGCCAGGGCCAGGTGGGCGGGGTCGAGGACGGGGGGCGGCGGCGGCGTCCCGCCGGACAGGGCGGCGGCGGCGCGGCGGACGAGTTCGGCGACGAGCCCGGCCTTCCAGGTGGTCCAGGCGGCGGGGCCGGTGGCGTTGCCGTCGGCGATCGCGAGGGCGGCGAGGAGGTCGAGGACCTCGCGTTCCCGGCCCGGCACCGCGGAGACCGCGGCGGTGACGGTCTGGACGGTGACGGGGTCGTCGATGTCGCGGCGGGTGGCGGTGTCGGGGAGCAGGAGGTGGTGGCGGACGAGCGTTTCGAGGACTCGCACGTCGTCCTCGGGGAGGCCGAGGCGCCCGGCTATGTCGCGGACGGCGGCGGCGCCCGCGGCGGAGTGGTCGCCGGGCCGCCCCTTGCCGATGTCGTGCAGGAGCGCGCCGATGAGGAGCAGGTCGGGGCGGGCGACCTCGCGGGTGAGGGCGGCGGCGCCGGCGGCGGTCTCGACGAGGTGGCGGTCCACGGTGAAGCGGTGGACGGGGTTGTGCTGCGGCCGGTTGCGGACATGCTCCCAGTCGGGCAGCAGCCGGACGATCAGCCCGGCCTGGTCCAGGGCCTCCCAGACGGCGATGGCGGCGGGACCGGCGCCGAGCAGGGAGATGAGCGCGTCGCGGGCGCCGGCGGGCCACGGCACCGGCGGGAGTCCGGCGTGCTCGGCGAGCCTGGCCACCGTGGCGGGAGCGAGCGGCAGGCCGGCCTGGGCGGCGGCGGCCGCGACGCGCAGGACGAGGCAGGGGTCGCCGAGATCGGCGTTCCGCGCGAGGACGACCTCGCCCTCGTGCTCGACGGCGCCGTCCCCGACGGGGCGCCGCTCGATCCCGCGCCGCCGGCCCTGGCCGGCGGCGGGCAGCGGCGCGGGGTGGACGGACCGGGCCCGGGTGAGCCGGTCGACGCGGCGCCACAGGTTGGAGCCCGCGTAGGTGATCGTGCGCGCCGCCTCCACGATCGAGCGCTGCAGGACGCCGGCGTCCGGCAGGCCCAGGAGGCGCGCGACGGCCTCCTGCTCCTGGAGGACGAGGCGGTCGGCGGAGCGGCCCGTGACCTCGTGCAGCGCGTGCCGCGCGTCGAGGAGCAGGTCGTGGGCGGCCCGCACCCGGCCGTCCGGGGCGGACGCCACCCAGGACGCGGCCACGGCGTGCATCACGTGGACGTCGCGGAGCCCGCCGTGGGCCTCCTTGATGTCGGGTTCGAGGAGGAAGGCGAGTTCGCCCTGGGTTTCCCAGCGTTCCCGGCACATCGCCGACAGTTCGGGCAGCCGCGCGGCGGCGTCGGCGCGCCAGTCGGTGAGGACGGCGGCGCGCAGCTCGTCCACCAGGGTGTGGTCGCCCGCGATGCGGCGCGCGGACAGCAGCCCGAGCGCGGCCTTCATGTCGCCGCGCGCGACGGTCCGGGCCTCGTGGACGGTGCGGACGGAGTGGTCGAGGCGGACCCCGGAGTCCCACAGCGGGTACCAGACCCGGTCGGCGATCTCGGCGACGTCGGCCCTGCCGCGGTGCAGGAGAACGAGGTCGAGGTCGCCGCCGGGGGTCAGCTCCCGGCGGGCGTGGCTGCCGACCGCGACGAGGGCGGCACCCTCCGGTGCGCGCCCGCCGCCCGCCTCCTGGGCGGGGCCCGAGGTCAGCAGGGCGGCGAGGCGGCGGTCCAGGTCGGCGGCCCGCGCGGCCCGCGCCGCCGCGAGGGCCGCACGTGCCGCGCCGGCCGCGCCGGTCTTGTCCGCCGCTCCGGCGCCGCCGGCCGGCGCGGGCACGGGGGCCCGCTCTCCGGCCGGCGGGTCGGCGAGGCTCACCGCATCCCCCTAGAGGGCATCCGGACCGGTCTCGCCGGTGCGGACGCGGACGACGGTGTCGACCGGCACCGCCCACACCTTGCCGTCGCCGATCTTGTCGGTGCGGGCGGCGCGGACGATGACGTCGATGATGTCGTCGGCGTCCTCCGCCTCGACCAGGACCTCGATGCGCACCTTGGGCACCAGGTCGACCTGGTACTCGGCGCCCCGGTAGACCTCGGTGTGCCCCTTCTGCCGTCCGTAGCCGCTGGCCTCGCTGACGGTCATGCCCTTGACCCCGAAGGTCTCCAGGGCCTTCTTGACCTCGTCCAGCTTGAACGGCTTGACGACCGCCGTGATGAGCTTCATCCCTACGCCTCAACCTTCTTCGCGGGGGCCGCGGGCGCCGCCGCGGTCGCCCCGGAGCCGATGCCCGCGCGGATGGTGCCGAAGTCGTAGGCGGTCTCCGCGTGCGCCGTGCTGTCGATGCCGGCGGCCTCGTCGTCCTCGCTGATCCGGAAGCCCATCGTCAGGTCGATGACCTTCGCGATCACGTAGGTCACGACGAAGGAGTAGGCGAGCGTCGCGGCGACGGCGACGGCCTGCTTGCCGAGCAGCGCGAACCCGCCGCCGGCGAGCAGCCCGTCCGCGCCGGCGTCGTTGACGGCGGTGGTGGCCAGGAGCCCGATCAGGAGGGCGCCGACGATGCCGCCGACCATGTGGACGCCGACCACGTCGAGCGAGTCGTCGTAGCCGAGCTTGTACTTGAGCCCGACCGCGAAGGCGCAGACCGCGCCGGCGACCAGGCCGAGGGCGATGGCGCCGAGCGGGGTGATGAACGCGCAGGCCGGGGTGACGGCGACCAGTCCGGCGACGACGCCGGAGGCGATGCCGAGCGTGGTGGACGAGCCGTCCCGCAGCTTCTCGACGACGATCCAGGCGAACGCGGCGGCGCAGGTCGCGACGAGCGTGTTGATGAACGCGACGGCCGCGGTCTCACCGGCCGCCAGCGCGGACCCGGCGTTGAACCCGAACCACCCGAACCACAGCAGTCCGGCGCCGAGCAGGACGAACGGCAGGTTGTGCGGGCGCATCGGCTCCTTCGGCCAGCCCTTGCGCTTGCCGAGGACGAGCACCAGCGCGAGCGCCGCGACACCGGCGTTGATGTGCACGACCGTCCCGCCCGCGAAGTCGAGCGCGCCGAGGTCGAACAGCCAGCCGGCCTTGCCGCCCTCCTCGCCGTCCGACCACCACACCCAGTGCGCGATCGGGAAGTAGACGAACGTGGCCCACACCAGGGTGAACACGACCCAGGCGCCGAACTTGGCACGGTCCGCGACGGCGCCGCTGATCAGCGCGACGGTGATGATGGCGAACGTCGCCTGGAAGGCCACGAACACCAGTTGCGGGATGCCCGTGCCGTCGTCGGCCGTGGCGGCCTTCTCCAGGCCGACGAGCCCCCAGTCGCCGAATCCGCCGATGAACGAGCTGAGCGCGCCGCCGTCGCCGAAGGTGAGGGAGTAGCCGTAGACGACCCACGCCATGCCCACCACGGCGATGCTGACGAAGCTCATCATCATCATGTTGAGCACGCTCTTGGCGCGGCTCATGCCTCCGTAGAAGAAGGCGAGCCCGGGTGTCATCAGCAGGACGAGCGCCGTGCTCGTCAGCATCCAGGCGGTACTACCGCTATCGATCTTCATCTCTGAGAGAGTCCCTCCTCGCCAGGGAACTTCGAACTGCTCAGAGACTCGACCTCGGCGGTTTCGCGCACGGGGCTCCCGCGTTTCGCAGGTGTGAAAACCGGCCCCCGGGTGTTTCGAGGGTGTTACTAAGTCCTCACATGCCGTATTTAACCGATTAGAGGTTCATTTCAGTCGCCCAAAATCGCGTCCACGAAGGCCTCCGGCTCGAACGGGGCGAGGTCGTCCGGCCCCTCCCCCAGCCCGACCAGCTTGACCGGAACGCCCAGCTCCCGCTGAACCTGGACGACGATGCCGCCCTTCGCGGTGCCGTCCAGCTTGGTGAGGACGACGCCCGTGACGTTCACGACCTCCGCGAAGACCCGCGCCTGCTGCATGCCGTTCTGCCCGGTGGTCGCGTCCAGGACCAGGAGGACCTCGTCCACCGCGGCCTGCTTCTCCACGACGCGCTTCACCTTGCCCAGCTCGTCCATCAGCCCGGTCTTGGTGTGCAGCCGCCCCGCCGTGTCGATGATCACCGCGTTGACCTTGGTCTCGATGCCCTGCTTGACCGCGTCGAACGCGACGCTCGCCGGGTCGGCGCCCTCGTCCCTGCGGACGACCTGCGCGCCGACGCGCGTCCCCCACGTCTCCAGCTGGTCGGCCGCGGCGGCGCGGAAGGTGTCGGCGGCGCCGAGCAGCACCGTGTTGCCGTCGCCGACGAGGACGCGGCCGAGCTTGCCGCAGGTCGTGGTCTTGCCGGTGCCGTTGACGCCGACGACCATGAGCACCGCCGGACGGTCGCCGTGCGCCTCGATGCGCAGCGAGCGGTCCAGGTCCGGGCCGATCTGCTTGACCAGCTCCTGCTTGAGCAGGTCGCGGACCTCCTCCGCGCTGCGGGTGCCGAGGACCTGGACGCGGGTCCGCAGGTCGTCGGTGACCTGGCGGGCCACGGCGGCGCCCATGTCCGCGGTGATCAGAGTGTCCTCGATCTCCTCCCAGGCGTCGTCGTCGAGCGTGTCGCGCGACAGCAGGCCGAGCAGGGTCTTGCCGAACGTGTTCTGGGAGCGCGCGAGCCGCGCCCGCAGCCGGACCAGCCGGCCCGCGCCGGGCGGCGGCTTCTCGATCTCCACCGTGGGCCGCGGCGCCGGCACCTCCGCCGGCGGCGCCCGCTCCGCGGTCGGGGCCCCGGCCTCCGCCTCGTCGACGGCGGTCGCGCCACCGGTCCGTTCCGGCTCCCGCTCGACCGGCGGGCGAGGACGTGTACGGCGGGGCCGCAGCAGCGTGATCCCGCCGATGATCAGAGCGACGGCGGCCAGCGCGGCGATGACGATCAGATATTCCATAGCGCCCCCAGTTTTGCATGCTCGCCCAGGGAGCCGTGTTAACCAGGGGGCGGCCCCTGAACCCCGTGGAACGCCGGCGCCGCGATCGTGCGCGGGGCCGGGCTCCGAGCCCGGACGCGGCTCGGCTCAGAGCGCGTCCGGCGACCCGCCCGGCAGCGACGCCCGTTCGGAGGACTCCCATTCGTCGACGTTGCGGAGGAGGGCCTCCAGGTAAGAGCGCAGGTGAGTGCGGTAGACGTCGCTGTAGGTGCGCAGGTAGGCGATCTCGCGTTCCATCGCGCGGCGGTCGTCGTCCGGCTGGGGCGCGGGGCGGGCTGCCGGCGCGGAGCGGACGGCCGCGTCGGCCACGGCGGCGGCCTTGCGGTGGGCGTCCTCCAGGAGGTGTTCGGCGCGTCCCTTGGCGTCGGACAGGATCGCCTCCCGGTGCAGCCGCGCCTCGTGGGCCAGTTCGCGCGTGTAGCGTTCGGCGTCCGCGACGTACAGGTCGGCGGTCTGCTGGGCCTGCGACAGGATCCGGACGGCCTGGAAGTGCGCGTCCTCGGGCGCCATCACGCCGCGCCCGCCGCCCTCGGCCGCCTGGGCGCGCAGCCGGTTCACCTCGTCGGCGAGGGCGGCCTTGTCGCTGAAGATCTGGACGAGCTCGCCCTCGACGTACTGCAGGAAGTTGCGGACCTGCTCCTCGTCGTACCCGCGGCGCCCGAGGGCGGCGCGGGCGAACACCACGGAGTGGAGTTCGCCCGGCGTCAGCCGCGAGCCCGCCGAGACGACGGGAAGGTTCGGGGAGTTCAACGCGCTCACCTCTGTGCGTCGGCGAAGGTTTCCAGGCGGATGCGGTCGCGCGCGACGCCGAGCCGCGCCAGCTGCTCGACGGTGTGCCCGACCATCGCGGACGGCCCGCACACGTAGGCGTCGTGGCCGTCCCAGGGGCCGTGCGCGGCCACGACGTTCGACAGGTCGCCGTGCTCGACGTCGTCCTCGCCCGAGCGGAGCACGGACGAGAAGCCGTGCCCGCCCGGCTCGTCCGACACGGCGGGCACGACGGTGAGCCAGGGGAACCCGCCCGCCAGCTTGGTCAGGTCCTCCAGGTCGTACAGGCCGTCCCGGGTGCGGGCGCCGAAGAACAGGTGCACGCGCGGCGGGACGGGACGGCGCGAGATCTGCTCCAGGATCGCCTTGAGCGGGGCCAGGCCGGTGCTGCCCGCGACGAGCAGCACGTTCCGCGGGGACTCGGCGTCCAGCGTGAGCGTGCCGACGGGGGCGCCCATCCGGACCCGGTCGCCCGTCTCGGTGCCGCGCACCAGCACCGGGCTCACCGGCCCGCCGTCCACCAGCCGGACGTGGAAGTCCACCGAGTGGTCGGGGCGTGGCGCGTTCGCCATCGAGTAGTACCGCCAGTGCCGCAGCCGGGACGGCACCTCCAGCGCGACCGACTGGCCGGGCAGGTAGGGCAGCGGCCGGTCCGGCTGGACGCGCAGGACGGCGATGTCGAACCGGCGCCGCTCGACCGCGACGACCTGGCCGTTCCACCAGGCGGGGCTGTGCAGGGCGTTCTCGTCGGCGGCCTCCAGCATGACCTTGGCGACGAGGCTGTAGGCGGCGTTCCAGTCGCCTTCGACCTCGTCGCTCCAGTCGTCGCCCGTGAAGTGCCGGAGCGTGGCGAGGAGGCTGGCCCCGACGTGCGGGTAGTGCTCGGCGACGATGCCGAACCTGCGGTGGTCGCGGCCGAGCTGCTGGATGAACGGGACGAGGGCGGGCAGGTCGTCGACCTGGGCGACGATGTGCCCGAGGGCGCGCAGCAGCTTGTCGCGCTGGCCGCTCATCCCGATGGGGAACATGTCGCGCAGGTGGGGGTTGCGCACGAACAGGTCGGAGTAGAAGAAGAGGGCGACGGCGTCGCCCTGTCCGGCGACCCGGTCGAAGCTGTCCTTCAGTCGCTGGGCGTCCACGCCGGATCAGGAGACGGGCTCCGCGGCGGCCTCCGCCATGACCTGCGCGACGACGCCGTAGGCGGCCGTCCAGTCGCGTTCGAGCTCCTCGTTCCACGCGGGGCCGCTGAAGTGGGCGAGGGTCGCGAGGAGGGCGGCGCCGACGGGGGCGTAGTGGTCGGCGACGACGCCGAAGCCGTGGTGGCGCCGGCCGAGGTCCCGCAGGAACGGGACGAGGGCGTCCGGATCGTCGACCGACGAGACGATCTGGGAGAGCGCGGCGAGCAGCACCTCGTGCTGTTTGGCCATCGCCGCCGGGAACATGGACCTGAGCTGCGGCGCACGCGCGAAAAGGTCGGCGTAGAAATATTCGGCGACGTCGATGCCGTTCGCGGCGACGAGTGCGAAATTGTCCTTGAGTTTCCGGGCGTCCACGGGCAGCACACCTCTCCGGGTCCTCCGTACCCGGGCGCGAGGCCCGGGTGGGGGAGCCGGAGAACCACGGTGCACATGGGTAGTGGATGCCCTCCGGGCCGCACAAGCCCGCCAGCGTCGCCGCGGCGTCACCGTCGGTACAGGCCGGTCACGGCGCTTCCCCGCCACCGGGGAGAACGCACCGTGATCCGTCGGTTATCGCGCACGGAAAAGATTTCTCTGCTGTCCGAATTGCGGACGGATGAGCGGTGCATCGTTCCAAGGAAACGATGACGGAAATTACGGCCATTTGACATCCGCAACACGCCGGTGACACGGGCCCGCCCGCCTGCCGGGGCGCCGGTCAGCTCAGCCGCTGGCTGACCACCTGGGTGACGCCGTCGCCGCGCATGCTGACGCCGTAGAGGGCGTCGGCGCCCTCCATCGTCCGCTTCTGGTGGGTGATGACGATGAGCTGCGACGACTCGCGCAGCTCCTCGAAGACGGTGATGAGCCGCTGCGTGTTGGTGTCGTCGAGCGCGGCCTCGACCTCGTCCAGGACGTAGAACGGGGACGGGCGCGCCTTGAAGACGGCGACGAGGAAGGCGATGGCGACCAGGGACCGCTCGCCGCCGGACAGCAGCGACAGCCGCTTGACCTTCTTGCCGGGCGGGCGGGCCGCGACCTCGACGCCGGTCGTGAGGATGTCGTCGGGCTCGGTCAGCGAGAGGCTGCCCTCGCCGCCCGGGAACAGCCGGGCGAAGATCCGCTCGAACTCGCGGGCGGTGTCCTCGTAGGCGGCGCCGAACACCTCCTGGACGCGTTCGTCGACCTCCTTGACGAGGCCGAGCAGCTCGCGCTGGGTCTTCTTGAGGTCCTCCAGCTGGGAGGTGAGGAAGGCGTGCCGCTCCTCCAGCGCGGCGAACTCCTCCAGGGCGAGCGGGTTGACCTTGCCGAGCTGGTTGAGCTGCCGCTCGGCGGCCTTGGCGCGCTTCTCCTGGACGGTCCGGTCGTAGGGGACGGGCCGCGCGTCCTCCCCCTTCTCGGGGTCGGGCGGGACGAGCTGGTCGGGCCCGTACTCGGCGACCAGCGACTCGACCTCCAGGCCGTACTCCTCCAGGGCGCGCTGCTCGTACTGCTCCAGCCGGAGCCGCTGCTCGGCCCGCGCGACCTCGTTGCCGTGGACGACGTTGACCAGGCGCTCCAGGGTGGCCGACAGCTCGCGCACCTGCGTGCGGACCACCTTCAGCTCGGCCTCCCGCGCGGTCTTGGCCTGCTCGGCGGCCTCGCGGCGGCGGACCGCGGCGGCGAGGGAGTGCTCGATGCGCTCCAGGGCGGTGCGGGCGCCCCGGTGGACGGCTTTGGCGACCCTGGCCTGCTCCTCGCGGCGGGCGCGGCGCTGGGCGGCGCGGGCGCGCTCCTCGCGTTCGCGGCGGGCGCCGCGCTCCAGGGTGTCGGCGCGGCCGGTGATGGCCTGGACGCGCTCCTCGGCGGTGCGGACCGACAGCCGCGCCTCCATCTCGGCGGAGCGCAGCCCCCGGCAGCGGGCGTCCAGCTCGTCGCGCGCCTCGGTGTCGTGCCCGGCCTCGTCGGCGACCTCGGCGGCCTCCTGCGACTCGGCGAGCCGCATGGCGAGCTCCTCGGCCGCCTGGGTGTCGCGCTCCAGCGACTCCGTCGCCGCGTCGAGCGCCTTGGTGAGCCGCTCCGCCTCGCCGCGCGCGGCACGGAAGTCGGCTTCCAGGCGCGCGGCGCGCTTGGCCTCCTGCGCGGCCTGCGCGTCGGACTCGCGCAAGCGCGCGCGGACGCGGTCAAGCTCGGACTGGGCCCGGTCGACGCTCGACTGGGCCGCGTTGGCCGAAGCCTCGGCGGCCTCCAGCGCCGTCTGGGCGGACTGCTCCCGCTCCGCCGACGCGCCGAGTTCGCCGGCGGCGGCCACGGCCGCCGTCTCGGCGGCGGCGAGGTCCTCGGTGGCCTGGTCCAGGGTCGCGCGCATCTGCAGGAGGCTCTGGCCGCCGGTCGCGCCGCCCTGGGCCCAGTGCGCGCCCACGAGCTGGCCTTCACGGGTCACGGCGCGCAGGGACGGCTCCCGGCGGACGAGCGCGGCGGCGGACGGCACGTCGTCCACGACGGCCACGTCCCGCAGAAGGTGCTCAAGGGCGGGACGCACGACGTCCGGGACGGTCACCGCGTCGCCCGCGTAGTCGACGCCGGGGACGCGCGCCGATGATGCCGCCGCTCCCCCGCCGATAAGCAGCCCGGCGCGCCCGGCGTCCCGGGAGCGGAGCAGCGTCAGCGCGGCCTCGGCGGTGTCCAGGGAGCCGACGGCGATGGCCTCGGCGGCGTTGCCGAGCGCGGCGGCGACGGCCGTCTCGTAGCCGGGACGGACGTTCAGCAGCGACGCGACCGTCCCCAGCACTCCGTCGAGCGAGCCGTCGGCGCCCGCCGACAGCAGGACCTCGCCGCCGTCGGCGGCGCTGGCGAGCGTCAGGTTCAGGGCCTCGATCCGCGCCTGCAGCGCGGTGACCCGCTTCTGCGCGGCCTGGTCGGCGGACCGCGCCGACCCCACGCCCGCCCGCGCCTCCTTCAGGGCGCGGCGCGGACCGTCCACGCCCGCCCGCGCGGCCTCGGCGGCGTCCTTCGCGGTCGCGAGGGCCTCCTGCGCGACCTCGTGCTCGGCGGCGAGCGCCGGGTCCTCGACGACCTCGGCCTCGAACGCCTCGAACTCCACCCGGGCGTCCTCGGCGCGCTGCTCGGCCTCCTCCCGCGCGTCGGCGAGCCGTCCGATCTCGGACCGCCCGGCCTGCGCCTTGCTGCGCACCGCCTCGACCCGGCCGCGCAGCCGGGCCAGCTCCTCGCGGCGGTCGGCGGCCGCGCGCGCGGCGGCCTGCAGGCGGCGCTCCTCGGCGCCGAGCGCCTCCTCGACGCCCGTCCGCTCCTCGACGGCGTCGGCCAGGGCGTCCTGCGCCTCGTCCAGCGCGGCGCGGAGCATCTCCTCCTGCTCGCGGATCTCGGCGGCCTCGCGCTCCATGTCCTCGGGGTCGCGGCCGCGCCGCTCCTCCTCGCGCGCCTCGGCGGCGTTGCGGTGCCGCTCGGCGGCGAGGTCGGCGACGCCCCGCAGCCGCTCCTTCAGCGCCGACAACCGGAACCAGGTGTCCTGGACCTGCGCGAGCCGCGGCGCCTGCTCGGCCTCCTCGGCCTCCAGCACGGCCTCGCGCCGCTGCGCCTCGGCCAGCGCCCGCTCCGTCTCGGCGCGGCGCTCCCGGATCGCGGCCTCGTCGGCGGCCTCCTGCTCCAGCCGCGTGCCGAGCGTGACGAGGTCGTCGGCCAGCAGCCGCAGCCGCGCGTCGCGCAGATCGGCCTGGATCACCGCCGCGCGCCGCGCGATCTCGGCCTGCTTCCCGAGCGGCTTCAGCTGCCGCCGCAGCTCGCCGGTGAGGTCCTGCACGCGGGTGAGGTTGCCCTGCATCGCGTCCAGCTTGCGGAGCGCCTTCTCCTTGCGCTTGCGGTGCTTGAGGACGCCGGCGGCCTCCTCGATCACCGCCCGGCGCCCCTCCGGGCCCGAGTGCAGGACGCGGTCGAGCTGCCCCTGCCCGATGATGACGTGCATCTCGCGGCCGATGCCGGAGTCGGACAGGAGCTCCTGGATGTCCAGCAGCCGGCAGCCGTCGCCGTTGATCGCGTACTCGCTCGACCCGGACCGGAACATCAGCCGGCTGATCGTCACCTCGGTGTAGTCGATCGGCAGCGCCCCGTCGGAGTTGTCGATCGTCAGCACGACCTCGGCGCGCCCGAGCGGCGCCCGGTTCGCCGTCCCGGCGAAGATGACGTCCTCCATCTTGCCGCCGCGCAGCGACTTGGCGCCCTGCTCGCCCATGACCCAGGCCAGCGCGTCCACCACGTTGGACTTGCCCGACCCGTTCGGCCCCACGACCGCGGTGATCCCCGGCTCGAACTTGAGCGTGGTCGAGGACGCGAAGGACTTGAAGCCGCGCAACGTCAAGGTCTTCAGGTACAAACCCTCGCCATCCTCCCTGCTCCACGTCGGTGGGCACCGGCCCGATCGCAACGCTAGAGGCTATCGCGTACCTGCGCCGACGACCGGTGCGCCGCCCGCACGGCCTCCCGCCGGACGTCCGGCGCCCCCTTCGTCCACCGCCGCACCCCGTCAGATGCCACATTTCCAAAGATCGACACAGAACGCCGGGATTCGGCCGACCCGAAACCCGGCGAACCTTTACCGTTCCTTGACGCCCCGGCCGCGAACGCGCGCTCTCGCCGCGCGATCCGGCTACGCGCAGGAATGGCGCCAGAAGACGAGCGCCCCCGGACTCCGGGCCGGCCGTGCGGTGACGCGCGCGGCGCGATCCCGGCAGGTCGGCTCGTCACGTGCAGAGGCCCAGAGTCACCGGTCCGGTGACATCTGGGCCTTGTGTTCTTTATGCTCAGCTCCGCGGAGACCTCGGCGTTGCGATCGCGTGCGAAGCCAGGTTCGAGCCTGCGAGAACCTGATCGCGCAGCGAGCCCCTAGGCGAGCCGGAGCGATGCAGCGATCGCCGCTTTGCCCGTTGAGGGAAGGCGCGCCAGCGCCTGACGCCGAGGGCGAAGCAATGAATAGGTGACAACCCGGCTGATCAGGTCAGCGCGGGTTCGCGGTCCTTCACCGCGAGGGACATCACATCGTCGTCCGGCGCCGTCGCGAGCGCGTCGTTCTCTGCCTGAAGCCGTACGAGTTCGGCTTCCAGATCACGTACGCGCTGCTGCAGGCGCCGCATCTCCGCGACCATCCGGGGGTCGGGACCGCCGACGTGGCCGAGTAGAGCCTTCGCCATGACTAAGGGTCCTCCACGCTGAGTAACCAGCAGGGATCGCGCACGAGAATCAACTGAAGTCGGTGCGCGTATCGTCTAGAGTCGCACCGGCCGGTGTCCTGGTCAAGACGCACATCACAGGCCGGTAACAACCTTCCTCTACTAGTTTAGCAGGTACGAACCGGAACGCCCTACCCGGTCAGCGTTCCAGAAAACCGGCGGCCTCGCCGCGCGGCTCGCTCCAGCGCTCGGCGACCCCCGTGACCTCGCCCGGACGTCCCGCCGCCGCGCCGCCCAGCAGGTCGAGCAGGGCGCGGCACTTCCCGCGCGGCCCCTCCGCGACGACCTCCACGCGGCCGTCGGCCAGGTTCGCCGCGCTGCCGGCCAGGCCGAGTTCCAGGGCCCGCGACCGCACCCACCAGCGGAACCCGACGCCCTGGACGCGTCCGCGCACCCAGGCCGTGAGCCGCACGATCTCCTCGCCGTCCTCGTCGTCCCTCACGTTCCGGAACCTTAGCGGCGCGCCCGGCGGGGGCGCGGCTGGCACACCGGGCAGCTGTAGGACGAGCGGTTCATGAACTCGTCGCGGCGGATCGGCGCGCCGCACCGGCGGCACGGCTCGTCGCGGCGCCCGTAGGCGTCCAGGGAGCGCTCGAAGTAGCCGCTCTCGCCGTTCACGTTGACGTAGAGGCTGTCGAAGGACGTGCCGCCGACCGCGAGGGCGGCGCCCATGACGTCCCGTGCGGCCTCCAGGACGCGCGCGGCCTCCGCCCGCGTCATCGTGTCGGTTGGCCGCGCCCAGTGCAGCCTCGCCCGCCACAGCGCCTCGTCGGCGTAGATGTTGCCGACGCCGCTGATCAGCGACTGGTCGAGCAGGGCGCGCTTGATCCCGGTCCTGCGCCGGCGCAGGGCGCGGAAGAACGCCTCGGCGTCGAACGCGTCCTCCAGCGGGTCGGCGGCGATGTGGGCGATCGGTGCGGGGACGAGCGAACCGGCGTCGAACGCGTCCGGGACGAGGTCGGTGAGCATGAGGTGCCCGAACGTCCGCTGGTCGACGAAGCGCAGGTCGTGGCCGCCGTCCGTGAAGACGGCCCGGACGCGGAGGTGCTTCTCGCGCGCGCGGTCCGGCTCGCCGACGAGCAGCTGCCCGCTCATGCCGAGGTGCGCGAGCACCGCCTCGGACTCGTCGTCGAGGGGCGTCCACAGGTACTTGCCGCGGCGGCGCGGGGCCCGCATCGTGCGGCCGGCGAGGCGCGCGGCGAAGTCGGCCGGGCCCGCCTCGTGGCGGCGCACCGAGCGGGGGTGCAGGACCTCCGCGGACGCGATCGTCCGGCCGGTCGTCCAGCGCTCCAGGCCCCGCCGGACGACCTCGACCTCGGGCAGCTCAGGCACCGGCCTGGGCCGCCTGACCGGCCTCCCGCGCCGGGTCCTCGCCCTGCGCCCCGGCCTCCCGCCGGACGACGATCTCGCGGATCTCGTTCCAGGCGGCCTCGGCGGCGTGCTGCTCGGCCTCCTTCTTGCTGCGGCCCTCGCCCGCCCCGTAGGTCTTCCCGCCGACCCGCACCGACGCGCGGAACGTCTTCTGGTGGTCGGGGCCGCTCTCGGCGACGTGGTACTCGGGGACGCCGAGCTCCTCGACGGCGGTGAGCTCCTGCAGCGAGGTCTTCCAGTCGAGCCCGGCGCCGAGGCCGGCCGACCGGGCGATCAGGCTGTCGAACAGCCGGTGCACGAGGGCGGACGCCTCGTCCAGGCCGCGGTCCAGGTAGACGGCGCCGATCAGCGCCTCCAGGGTGTCGGCCAGTATCGACGCCTTGTCGCGGCCTCCGGTGCCCTCCTCGCCGCGGCCGAGCCGGATGTGGGCGCCGACGCCGAGGCCGCGGGCGACGCCCGCGAGGGCGCGCATGTTGACCACGGCGGCGCGCAGCTTCGCCAGCTGGCCCTCGGGCAGGTCGGGGTGGCCCCGGAACAGGGTGTCGGTGACGACGAGGCCCAGCACCGAGTCGCCGAGGAACTCCAGGCGCTCGTTGGTGGGCAGGCCGCCGTTCTCGTAGGCGTACGAACGGTGCGTCAGCGCCCGTTCGAGCAGGTCGGCGGTCACTTCGACGCCGAGGGCGGCGGTCAGTTCCGCGCGCTCCGGCGCGGGTTCGCTCTTCTTGGCGCTCACGGGCCCTCCTCGCAGGCCGTGCACCGCGCATGGCGCGGTCGCTGATGCGGCGCGCCGGCCGAAGCGGCCGGGACGGCGAGGACGCGCGGCGGGGAGGAGGTCCGCGAAGACGAGGTGCGCGCCGGTCTGCTGATCCCGGCGTGCACCACGGCTCCGGGCGCGCTCTCCGCGCCGGTCACCACGCCGACGTCGCGCGCCGGGGTGGTCGGGGTGGGATGTCCGTCCCGCACCTTGGGGGGCGGGCCGCGCCGTTCGCGCGGGTCCGCCCCCCAGGATGCGGGAAGGTCTCAGGCCGACGGGGCGATGACCTGCCGCCGGTCGTAGGTTCCGCATGTCGCGCACGCGGTGTGCGGCAGCTTGTGGTCGCGGCACGTCGGGCACTCGACCAGGTTGGGCGCCGCGGTCTTCCACTGCGAGCGCCGGTGCCGCGTGTTGCTGCGCGACTTCTTCCGCTTGGGGACGGCCACGTCAGCCCTCCTGCTTTCCTTCTCGTCGGTCGAATGAACCATGGGAGCCGGAGCTCCCGTTCCCCCGTTCGGGGGAGGCCGGCGGGGTGTCGCCGGCGATGTCCCGCAGCGCCGCCCATCTGGGGTCGGCGACGTCGTGGTGGTGCCCCGGCCCGACGTCCGCGAGCCGTGCACCGCAGTCCGGGCAGAGGCCCGGGCAGTCGTCCCGGCACAGCGGGGACAGCGGCAGCGCGAGCAGCACCGCGTCCCGCAGGACCGGTTCGAGGTCGATGAAATCGCCCTCGAGGCGGAGCTCGTCGTCGTCGGCGTTCCCGCCCGAGCGGGTGTCGTCGTAGACGAAGAGCTCCTGGAAGTCCGCCTCGAAGGACGAGGCGATCGGGTCGAGGCAGCGGGAGCACTCCCCCTCCAGGGGGACCGTCGCCGTGCCGGTGACGAGCACCCCCTCCAAGACCGCTTCGAGCCGGAGGTCCAGCTCGATCGCGGCGCCCTCGGGGACGCCCACCATCTCGACGCCGAAGTCCTCCGGTGCCGGCACGGTCAGGCGCTTCTCCCGCGACGACCCGGGTTGCCTGCTCAGCGCTCGGGTGTCGAGCACGAGAGGGGCGTTGGGGTCAAGGCGAGTCAGCGGACTCCTGCTTTCGTGAGGCATGGTGAACAGCGGCCGCCGGTGATGGCCGATGTCCCAGGATACCGCCCCCGGAGCACTGGCCCAACTCGCGGCCCGTCCGGCGGGGCCCGGCGGTCAGTTCTCCTGCTGGAGCCGCCGCACCAGCCGGTCGTGGACGCTGTCGGGGACGAGCCCGGAGATGTCCCCGCCGAACCGCACGACCTCCTTCATCAGGCTGGACGACAGGAACGCGTACTCCGGGTTCGTCGCCATGAAGAGCGTCTCCACGCCGGCGATCCGGTGGTTCATCTGGGCCATCTGCAGCTCGTACTCGTAGTCGCTGACGGCCCGCAGCCCCCGGACGATGACCGGGATGTCCTGCTCCCTGCAGTAGTCGACGGTGAGCCCGTAGAACTTGTCCACCTTGACGTTGCCGTACTCCAGCGTGACCTCGGAGATCATGTCGGCGCGCTCGTCCACGGTGAAGAGGCTCTTCTTGTTCTTGTTGATCAACACCGCGACGACCACCTCGTCGTACAGACGGGAGGCGCGGCTGATGATGTCGAGATGCCCGTTGGTGACGGGGTCGAACGATCCCGGACAGACGACACGGCGCACGACGTGAACCCCTTCGGTCCCGGTTTCTGACCTGCGGCGTGAACGTACCAAATCGCATTCGGCCCGGTTTCACCCGGGCTCGCCGGGACGCCCTCCGCCGCCCGCTCAGCCCGCCAGCGCATCGATGATCTTCGCGGCGATCGGACCCGACTCGATGCCGTAGCCCGGCGCCTCGGTCAGCACCGCGACCGCGTACTTGGGGTCGCTCCGCGGCCCGAAGCCGATGAACCAGCGGTCGTTGTAGGCGGCCCCCTCGACGTCGGCGGTTCCGGTCTTCCCGCCGAGGACGGACGTCCCCTTCAGCGACTTGCCCGTGCCCCTGTCGACGACGGCCTCCATCAGGTCCCGCATCTGCTCCGCCTGGCCGGACGTCAGCGGGCGCGACAGCCGCTTGGGCGAGACGGTGTCCACCGTGGCGCCGCTCGGGGCGCGCAGCTCGTCGACGAGGTGCGGCCGCATGACCTCCCCGTCGTTGAGGACGCCGGCGGCGACCATGGCCATCTGCAGCGGGGTGGCGACCGTGCTGCCCTGCCCGATGGAGCCGAGCGCGCTGAGCGACGGCTGGTCGGTCTCCGGGAACGCGCTGGCGGCGCTCCGCAGGCCGTCGGCGTACTCGATCCGGTCGCCGAACCCGAACCCGCCCGCCGCCTCGTGGACGGCGCCGTTGCCGGGCTCCTCGGCGCCCATGTAGGCGAACGTGGTGTTGCAGGACTGCGCGTACGCCTCGACCAGCGGGATCCGGCCGAGGTCGCAGGAGCCGCCGATGTCGCCCGCGTCGTTGTTGATCGCCCGTCCGGCGCCCGGCGGCTTGTAGCTCCGTCCGGCCAGGACCTCCGCGTCCTCGGTCGCACCGGCCTTGAGCGCCGCGGCGGCGACCACCGTCTTGAACGTGGAGCCGGGCGGGAACAGCTCGCGGGTGGCCTTGTCCAGCAGCGGTTTGAGCCGCTGGTCGTTGAGCCGCTCGAAGGCGTTCACCGCCTTCCGCCGGTCGAGGGTCGACACGGCGTCCGGGTCGTAGGACGGCGTGGACGCCAGCACCAGCACCGCGCCGGTCCGGGCGTCGAGGACCACGGCCGCCGCCCGCCGCGCGCCGCCGGACGCCAGCGCCTCGTAGGCGACGCGCTGCGCCTTGACGTCGACGGTCGACGCGACCGTCCCGCCGGGGACGTGGTTGCCGACGAGCTTGTCGACGAAGTTCGAGGTGGCGAGGCGGTCGTCGGTGCCGTCCAGGAAGTGGTTCCCGGCCTCCTCCAGCCCGGTCTGGGAGAACACGGAGAAGTAGCCGGTGACCGGCGCGAAGGCCGGGCCGTCCCGGTAGTGGCGCTGGTAGCGGCCGTCGTCGAGCCTCTCCGACCAGGCGAGCCGCAGGCCGTCCGCCACGATGGGCCCCCGGTCGATCTTGAAGCGGTCCTCGAACCGGCGGGCGTTGAGCGAGTCGTCGCGGAGGTCCTGCGCCTCGAAGCCCTGGACGTAGGTGATGTTCGCCATCAGCGCGACGGCCATCACCAGGGCCAGGACCCAGGTGCGCCCCAGGGCGCGGTCGATCCCGGGCTTCATGGGCCTGGCATTACCCGATCCGCGGCCGTGTCAACGGCCCTCCGCGCGCCCGTACCAGAAAATCGCCTCGCCGTAGCGCCGGTCGCGCTCCGCCTCGTAGCCGTCGGGCCAGCGCAGCGCGGGGCCGCGCGCGGCGCGCTCCACGACGACCAGCGCGTCGGGCGCGGTCCAGCCCTGGTCGCGCAGGTCGTCCAGGAGGGCGGTGACGGACGCGTCCGCGAGCGCGTACGGCGGGTCGGCGAAGACCAGGTCGTAGGGCTCGGCCGGCTTCCCGCGGACGAGCCGCTCCACCTTGTCCTGGCAGGGGACGGCGCCGGGCAGCCCGAGCGCGTCCGCGTTCTGCCGGATCGCCCTCATCGCGCGCGGATGGGACTCGACGAGCAGGGCGTGCGCCGCGCCCCGGGACAGCGCCTCGAACCCGACCGCTCCCGACCCGGCGTACAGGTCGGCGACGCGCAGCCCGTCCAGCGGGCCGAGGAGGGCGAGGACGGTCGAGAACAGGCCCTCGCGGGCGCGGTCGCCGGTGGGCCTGGTGTCGCGTCCGGGCGGGGTGGCCAGCCGGCGTCCGCCCGCGCTGCCCGCGATGATCCGCGTCACGCCTTCTCCAGGAAGTCGGCCCGGTCCTCGTCGAGGAGGGAGGCCAGGACGGTCGCCAGGCCGGGGTGGTCCGCGAGGCCGGGATCGCCCGCGACGAGCGCCGTCGCCTCCTCGCGGGCGTCGCGGATCACGTCCTCGTCCCGCTGGAGGGTGAGGAGCCGCAGGCTGGACGCGCGACCGGCCTGGGCCGCGCCGAGCACGTCGCCCTCGCGGCGCTGCTCCAGGTCGAGCCGCGACAGCCGGAACCCGTCGGTCGTGGACGCGACGGCGTCGAGCCGCTCGCGGGACCTGCTGCCCGGCTCGGCCTCGGTCACCAGCAGGCAGAGGCCGTGCAGCGAACCGCGTCCGACGCGTCCGCGCAGCTGGTGGAGCTGGGACACGCCGAACCTGTCGGCGTCCATGATGACCATGACGGTGGCGTTGGGGACGTCCACGCCGACCTCGATGACCGTGGTGGCGAGCAGGACGTCCAGGTCGCCTTGGGTGAAGCGGCGCATCACCGCGTCCTTCTCGTCGGGGTGGAGTTTGCCGTGCAGGACGCCGATGCGCAGGCCGGTGAGCAGCTCCTCCAGCTTCGGCAGCACCTCCATGATGCCGAGCGGCGACCTGCGCTCCTCTTCGTCCGCGGCCACGGCGTCGCCTTCGTCGCCCTCCTGCTCGCCGATGCGCGGGCATACGATGTAGATCTGCCGCCCCTTCGCGGACTCCTCCCTGATGCGCTCCCAGATGCGGGCGAAGAACGCGGGCTTCTCGGGCGGCACGACGTGGGTCTGGATCTCCGACCGCCCGGCGGGGAGCTGCCCGAGCACGGACGTCTCCAGGTCGCCGAAGACGGTCATCGCGACCGTGCGCGGGATCGGCGTCGCCGTCATGACCAGCACGTGGGGCCGCCCGCCGCCGACCTTCTCGCGCAGCGCGTCCCGCTGCTCGACGCCGAAGCGGTGCTGCTCGTCGACCACGACGAGGCCGAGTTCGGCGAACTGGACGGTCTCCTGGAGCAGCGCGTGGGTGCCGACGACGATCCCGGCGGCGCCGGACGCGGCGTCCAGCAGCGCCTCCTTGCGCGCCTTCGCGCCCTGCGACCCGGTCAGCAGCGTGACGCGGGTCGCGTGCTCGGCGCCGCCGATCTGCCCGGCCTGGGCGAGGTCGCCGAGCATCCCCGTGATCGACCGGTAGTGCTGCTGCGCGAGGACCTCGGTGGGCGCGAGCAGCGCCGCCTGCCCGCCGCCGTCCACGACCTGCAGCATCGCCCGCAGCGCGACCACCGTCTTGCCCGCGCCGACGTCGCCCTGGAGGAGGCGGTGCATGGGGTGGTCCCTGGCCAGGTCGGCGGCGATCTCGTCGCCGACCTGGCGCTGTCCCTCGGTGAGCTCGAAGGGCAGGCGCGCGTCGAACTCGGCCTGGATGCCCCCGAAGACCGGCGGGCGGGGCTTGGCCGGGAGCGCGGCCGCGGCGAGGCGGCGCTGGGCGAGGGCCGCCTGGACGACGAACGCCTCGTCCCACTTGAGGCGCTTCTTGGCGCGGCCCAGCTCGTCCCAGCTCTTGGGGCGGTGGATGCCCTCGTACGCCTCCCGCAGCCCGATCAGGCCGCGGCGCCCGAGCAGGGCCTCGGGCATCGGGTCGGCGGGAAGGTCCAGCTGGGTCAGGACGGTCTCGACGGACGTGCCGATCGTCTCGATGGGCAGCGCCTTCGTGGACGGGTAGATCGGGATGATCTCGTCCGCCCACTCCTGCGCGGCCTGCTCGGCGCTCCGCTCGTGGACGACCTTGTACTGCGGGTGCGTGAGCTGCCGGACGACGCTCCCGCTGCGCGGCCGGTAGGTGCTGATCTTTCCGGCGAACAGGCCGCGGGTGCCGGGCGACAGGTCCTTCTCTGGCCGGTAGGAGCCCTTGCGGCCGAAGAAGCTGAGCTTGAGCTCCCCGGTGCCGTCGGTGACGGTGATCTCCAGGACGTAGCCGGGATTGCGGGTGAGCGTGCGGCCCTGGACCTTCACGACCTCCGCCATCACCGTGACGTGCTCGCCGTCCTCCAGCCCGCTGAGCTGCGTCAGCTCGCCGCGGTGGGCGTAGCGGCGCGGGTAGTGGTGCAGCAGGTCGCCGACCGTCCGCAGGTCGAGGCCCTTCTCCAGCGCCTTGGCCGTCTTGTCGCCGAGGACATTGCGCAACGGCTCGTCGAGGTTCGCCACGCACCCTTTTCTAGCCCATCGGCACGACGCGAATCACTCGACGCCGATGAGGAGGGGGTACCGCTCCTGCCCGCCGTCGTAGACGCCAGCCTCCACGTCGGGGTGCTCCCGGCGGAGGCGCTCTTCGAGGACGGCGGCCAGACCGGGCGGTGCGTGCGTGCCGGCGACCAGCGTGACGAGCTCGCCGCCGCCGGACAGCATCCGGTCCAGGACGCGGGCCGCCACCTGCGCGAGGTCCGCGCCGATCGTGACGACGTCGCCCTCGATCAGGCCGAGGACGTCGCCCGGCCGGCACAGCCCGACGCTCGTCACCGCCTCCTCCCCGGCGACCTCCAGGTGGCCGAAGCGCGTCGCGCCGGCGGCGCGGGTCATCTCGATCACGTCCTCGCCGAAGCGGCGCAGCGGATCGTGCACCGCCAGCGCCGCGATCCCCTGGACGGACGCCTTCGTCGGCACGACCTCGATCCGCGCGCCGGCGTCCCGCGCGCGCTCTGCGGCGGCCTCGGCGAGCGCCAGGACCTCGGGCTCGTTCGGCAGGACGGTCACCTCGTCGCCCGCCGCGAGGATCGCCTCCGCCAGCACCGCCAGCGGCGGCGCCGCGCCCGGCTCGCGGCGGACGACCCGCGCGCCGCCCTCCTCGAACAGCGCGGCCAGCCCGTCGGCGGCGGTCACGGCGATCACCGCGCGGCCGGTGTGCGGCGCGTGCGGCTCCCCGGTCCCCGGGTGCAGGCAGCCGACGCGGATCCGGTGCGGGCGCCCCGCCGCCATGCCCGCCTCGATCGCGGCCCCGGCGTCGTCCACGTGGACGTGGACGTTCCACAGGCCGTCGCCGCCCACCACGACGAGCGAGTCGCCGAGGCCGTCGAGCCGCTCGCGCAGGGCGTGGACGGCGCCGTCCGGGGCGTCCAGCAGGTACATGACCTCGTAGCCGGGGCCCCGCGGCGCCGGGGGCTCCGGCGCGGGCGCGGACGTCCCGGCGGCGCGGGCGGGCACCTCGTACCGCTCGGGATACTCCTCGGTGACCACGGCGGCCAGGGCGTCGAGGACCACGCAGAGCCCGGCCGCGCCCGCGTCGACCACGCCGCTGCGGGCCAGGACGTCCAGCTGGGCGGTCGTGCGCCGGAGCGCCCGCCGGGCCCCGTCCGCGGCGGACCGGCACGCGTCGGGGAGCCCGGTCCCGGGCGCCGCGCACGCGGCGGCGGCCGCGGCGAGGACGCTGAGGATCGTCCCCTCCACGGGATGCTCGACGGCGCCGCGGGCCAGCCCGGACGCGTGGCCGAGGGCCGCCGCGAACGCCGCGCCGTCCGGCGGCGCGTCCAGCGGGCCGAGGACGTCGGCGAGGCCGCGGAGCACCTGGCTGAGGATCACGCCCGAGTTGCCCCGCGCGCCGAGCAGCGCGCCCTGCGCCAGCGCCCGCCACGTCTCGGCGGGGCCCGCGCCGGCCGGCAGCTCGTCCAGCGCGTCCGCCGCCGCGATGAGGGTCAGGTGCAGGTTGGTGCCGGTGTCGCCGTCCGGGACGGGGAACACGTTGAGCGCGTCGATCTCGCCCCTGGTGCGGCCGAGGGCCTCCGCCGCCAGCCTGCACCACCGCCGCACCGCCGCACCGTCGAGCACCTCGCCCACGAACCCGCTCCCCTGCTCGCTGCCGCCGATGGCGATCCTCCCAGGGTGATTCGCCTACGGGCGGGCTGTCGGCTAGTCTGATCCGTGCGCCTCGTCCGAGGCGCTCATCAGTGAGCACCCATGATGCCCGGCCCGCCCGTCGGCGGCACCGGGCGGCGCTCCGGTCAGAGCATCGACACCACTTGGAGTTTCCCGTGGCTTCCGTCTGCGACGTCTGCGGCAAGGGACCCGGTTTCGGCATGCGCGTCTCCCACTCGCACCGCCGCACCCCGCGCCGCTGGAACCCCAACATCCAGCGCGTGCGCGCCGTCGTGAACGGCAGCACCAAGCGGATCAACGCCTGCACGTCCTGCATCAAGGCGGGCAAGATCGTCAAGCCCACGGTCTGACCCGCACGGACTTCGGTCGGCTCATCGGTGTGCTCCGGTGAGCCGACTTTTGCATGTCCGGGTCAGAAGCCCCGAGGTCAGAGCGCCGGGGTCAGGAGCGCCGGCGCCAGGCGTGGTCGACCGGGCCGATGCCGGCGCCCAGCGGGAAGCCCGCCGCGATCGCGGCGGTCACATAGTCCTTGGCCCGCGCCACCGCCGTGGGGACGTCGTAGCCCAGCGCCAGGTTGGACGCGATGGCGGACGCGAGCGTGCAGCCGGTCCCGTGGGTGTGGCGGTTGTCGTGCCTCGGCGCGGTGAAGCGGTACTCCCGCTCGCCGTCGAACAGCAGGTCGGCGGGCTCGCCCGGAAGGTGCCCGCCCTTGATCAGCACCCACGCCGGGCCGAGCGCCTTCACGGCCTCGGCGGCCTCGCGCAGACCGCCCTCGTCCACGACCTTGACGCCGGTGAGCTGCTCCACCTCGTGCAGGTTCGGCGTGACGACGGTCGCGGCGGGCAGCAGCACCGAGCGGACCGCATCCACGGCGTCCGGGGCGAGCAGCGAGTCGCCGTGCTTGGAGACGCCCACCGGGTCGACGACCGACGGGGCGTCGGAGGCCGCGAGCGCCTCGGCGGCGATCTCGACCAGGACGGTGGACGCCAGCATCCCGGTCTTGAGCGCGTGCACGCCGATGTCGGACAGGACGGAGTCGAGCTGCGCGCGCACCGCCTCGGGCGGCAGCTCCCAGTAGCCCTGCACGCCGAGGGAGTTCTGCGCGGTGACGGCGGCGATGACGCTCATCCCGTGGACGCCGTGGGCGAGCATGGTCTTCAGGTCCGCCTGGATGCCGGCGCCGCCGCCGGAGTCCGAGCCCGCGATGGTGAGCACGAGGGGCGGGGCCTGGGGGGAGGGCGGAGTGCGCGACATGCCGTCCAGCCTATGGCGGTCCGCGCGGGCCGGCGTCCTCAGACCAGGGCGCAGGGCAGCTTGTTCAGGATGCAGGACGACGGCGCGGCCGCGGCGCCGCGCGCGGTGAACACGATCCGGACGGTGTCGCCGGGCGCGATCGCGCTGCGGCCCCTGACGAACGCGAGGCCGCCCGTCCGGACGACGGTGGCGCCGCTGATCGCGGTGACCGACGCGTTCGGGATCTTGAAGGCGAGCGCCCACTTCGCGACGGGCTGCGTGCCCTTGTTCGCGACGGTGGCGGTGGCCTTGAAGCCGCCGGGCGCCTCGGCGGCGACCCGGAAGGCGATGATGAGCCCGTCGGCGCGGGCGGCGCCGCGGCCGGCGCGCTCGCCGGGGCCGCGCTGGGAGACCTGGCTGTCGCGCGGGTTGGTCACCGTGTCGCGGGGGGCGCCGCCGGCGAAGTTGAGCGAGATCTGCTGCGTGCTCAGCGCGTAGGAGACGATCCCCACCGCGATGACGAGCGCGACGATCGGCAGCAGCGGGAGCGGGAGCATCGAGAAGAACTTCGACATGCCGCGCCCGCCCGGCGTTCGCGCGCCCTCGTCCTGCGGCCGGTCGGGGGGCGTCTCGGCGGCGGTGGCGGGAGGCGGGGCCGCGGCGGGAGCGCCGGGGTAGTCGCCCGGATAGTCCCCTGGGAGGGGGGCGTACCGGTACTCGTCGGGCGGGTCGTGCCGGCCGTCGGGTGCGGGCGGCGGACCCGGCCGCGGCCGCTCGTACGACGACACGAACACCCGGTCGTCGGTCGGCCCGGAGAAGGCGTCGTAGGACGGGTCGGCGGGAGCGCCGAAGTACGGACCCCGGGACGCCGTGGCGCCCGATAGGGGTTCGTCGTCCGGTTGCTCATGCCTCGTGTGTCGTCCCATCCCACCTTCTTCGATCACAGGATGTATACCAAACCCGTCCCAAACCTGCCTACCGGATGCGTCAACGCACACGCCTGTACGCGCTCCGTGCACGCCCCGGTTCAGGCCGTTCAGACGGCGAAGTGGTCCCACGCGCCGGAGGGAGGTTCGCGTCCGTCCACGCGCACCCCCGAACCCGCCGTCACGACGCCGATCCGCGACCAGGACGGCGGCGCGGCCCCGGGGAACGTCCCGGCGAACGCGTGGTCCTCGCCGCCGGTGAGCGCGTGCCGCAGGCCGTCCGGGCCGAGGATCTCCGGGACAGGGACGGCCGCGGAGTCGATCTCGATCCGGACGCCGCTGGCGCCCGCGATGTGCCCGAGGTCCTGGACGAGCCCGTCGCTCACGTCCAGCAGCGCGGTGGCCCCGTGGGCCCGCGCCTCGTCCCCGGCCCCGTAGGGCGGTTCCGGACGCCGGTGCGCCGCGATCGTCTCCGCGGGCCCGTCGCGTCCCTCGGTGAGGAGCGCCAGCCCGGCGGAGGCGTACCCGAGCCTGCCCCGGACGGCCACGACGTCGCCCGGACGCGCCCCGGACCGGGTCAGCGGGGCCGCGCCGCCCAGGTCGCCGAGCGCGGTGACCGCGAGCACGATCCGCGGCGCGGACACGACGTCGCCGCCCGCCACCGACGCCCCGGCGGCGCGGCACTCGTCGGCGAACCCGTCGTACAGCCGCTCGGCCCAGTCGGCGGCGGTCTCGGCCGGCGCCGCGAACCCGATCAGCAGGGCGGTCGGCCGGGCGCCCATCGCGACGACGTCGGCCAAATTCTGCGCGGCGGCCTTGCGCCCGATGTCGTAGGGGCCGGACCAGTCGCGGCGGAAGTGCCGCCCCTCCACGAGGAGGTCGGTGGTGGCGACGACGCGCCCGTCCGGGGCGGCGACCACCGCGGCGTCGTCGCCGGGGCCGAGCCGGACGGCCGGGCCCAGCGGCAGCCGCCGCGTCAGCCGGCCGATCAATCCGAACTCGCCCAGCTCCCCGATCGTGCCCATCCGCCGCCCGTTCACCCGTGTTCCGCCTGTTCGGCCCGCGCCGCCGCGGCACCCGGCACCCCGGCACCCCGCGGCGGCGCGTAACACGATACGGTGAACCGTCCGACGGTTGATTCTCCGCATGGGGAGGACGTGATGGTGCAGGCCTACATCCTCATCCAGACCGAAGTCGGTAAGGCCGCCGAGGTGGCGGGCCACATCTCCGGCGTGCCGGGTGTCACCCTGGCGGAGGACGTCACGGGACCCTATGACGTGATCGTCCGAGCGGAGGCGCGCAATGTCGACGAGCTGGGCAAGCTCGTCGTGGCGCAGATCCAGGCGGTCGAAGGCATCACCCGCACCCTCACCTGCCCGATTGTCCACATCTAACGGGCGTTTGCCGGGGGGTCTGGGGGGTCGTCCCCCCAGGCTGGCAGTGCGTTTGCCGGGGGGTCTGGGGGGTCGTCCCCCCAGGCTGGCAGTGCGTTTGCCGGGAGGCCGTCTCTCCAGGTGGAGCGTGCGGCTCGTGGCGCTCGCCGCGGTCGCGGCGGCGGCGGGATGCGGCGGCGGCGCCGTCCAGGTCCCCGTGCCGAGCCCGGACGCGGCGGTCGCCCGGCTGTGCCAGGGCCTGCGGCTGCCCGAGAAGGTGCGCGGGCAGGAGCGCCGCGACGCCTCCCCCGGCTCGCCGCTGACCGCCGCGTGGGGCTCGCCCGCGATCGCGCTGCGCTGCGGCGTGCCCCGGCCGGCCCGGCTCCAGCCGAGGTCCGACCTGGTGACGATCAACGGGCTCGACTGGTTCGGCGTGCCCGCCGACCGCCCGGTCACCTTCACCGCGGTCGGCCGGCAGGCGTACGTCGAGGTGACGGTGCCGCCGAAGTACAACCCGGCCGGGGACGTGCTGATCGAGCTCGGGCCGTCGATCAAGGCGACGATCCCGCCCCAGCCCGAGGGCCGGCTCTGATCACCAGATGGGGACCGGGCTCTCCCCGCGCGGGTAGTAGCCGGGGATCGGCTCGCCGGCGGCGGCCCGGTCGAGGCGCCGCTTCATGCCGTCCGACAGCACGCCCGCCTTCATCATCTCGACGAACACGGACGTGACGTTGCCGAGGTCGAACCAGTCGCGCTGCCACGACCACCGGCGGTTCCCGGCGTACCGGAACCAGGACCCGCCGATGCCGAGCACCTCGTAGGGCGTCCCGTCCGGGCGGACGGCGTCGGCGACCTGCTTCCAGAAGCCGACGACCTCGCCCTTGACCTCGTCGACCAGGATGCTCTGGTACGGGTACGTCCAGCCGTCGAGGCCGCCCATCTCCGAGCCGAGCGCGATGTCGCGGATCTCGTCCCGGCCGACGGCCATGAAGTCCTGGGCGGGGCCGATGTTCCAGCCGTACGTCGCGTCCTCGGTGTAGAGGTCGGCGAGGGGGCGCCAGTCGCCGATCTCCTCGCACCGGCGGTTCTCCGCCAGCCAGTGCTCCACCATCGCGTCGAGTTCTTCTCGGGGGAAGGACGGCATCATGTCTCCAGCAGTCTGAGGGCCTGGGTGGGGCAGTAGCGGACGGCGGCGGTCACCTCGGCGCGGGCGTCCTCGGGCGGTTCGGCGTCGAGGACGCGCACCTTGCCTTTGCGTGGTACCTCGAAGACGCCGGGGGCCTCCAGTTCGCACATGGCGTGGCCCTGGCAGAGGTCAAGGTCGGCCTCGACCCTCATCGGCGCCTCCTGCGGTAGCGGACCGCGCACGGCTGGGCGAGCTGGACGACCATCTTGGAGTGGTCGTTGCGGTAGGTCTCGAGCGGCTGGGCCGGTTCGAACTCCCAGTCCCGCAGCAGCACGGAGAAGATGGCCTTGAGCTGCATCATCGCGAAGTTCGCGCCGACGCAGCGGTGCCGTCCCGCGCCGAACGGGACCCACGTCCACCGGTTGAGGAGGTCCTCCTCGCGGGGCGAGACGTAGCGGCCGGGGTCGAAGGCGTCCGGGTCGGGGAAGTCGGCCTCGATCCGGTTGGAGACGGCGAGGCTGCACCCGACCATCGTCCCGGCGGGGATGCGGTGGCCGAGGACCTCCTGGTCGGACTGCGCGACGCGCAGCAGCAGGATCAGCGGCGGGTGCAGCCGCAGCGCCTCCTTGACCGCCGACTCCAGCCGCGGGATGGCGCGCAGCGCCTGGAACGACACCTCGCTGCCGTCCTCGTACATCGCGTCCAGCTCGCGGACGACGCCGTCCAGCGCGTCGGGGTGGCGGAGCAGCTCGATGAGCGTCCAGGCGGCGGTGCCGGACGTGGTGTGGTGCCCGGCGAACATCATCGAGATGAACATGCCGGTGATCTGGTCGGCGTCGAACTTCAGCGTCCCGTCCGGCTCCCGGACGGACATGAGGACGTCGAGGAGGTCGCGGTCCTCCCTGGGCGGTTTCGGCTCCCGGCCGTCCATGATCCCCTGGACGAGTGCGACGAGCCCCGCCCGCGCCGCGTCGCGCTTGCGGAAGCTCTCGATGTCGGCGTACGGGTCGACGTAGGCGATCGCGTCGGTGCCCTGTTCGAGGTCGTGGTACAGGTCGGCGAACCGGCGGTCGAGCTGCTCGCGGAACTTGCGCCCGATCAGGCACGCGGACGAGGTGTAGATCGTCAGCTCGGCGAAGAAGTCGAGCAGGTCGATCTCGCCCTCGTCGCCCCAGCCGGCCACCATCCGGTCGACCTCGGCGGAGATCGTCGCGGCGTGCCCCTTCATGAACGAGCCCTTGAGCGCCTGGTTGTGCAGGGCCTCGCGGCGCTGCTCGGGGGTCGCGTCGAAGACCACGCCCTCCCCGAAGATCGGCGTCATGAACGGGTACGCCTCGGCCTGGTCGAGCACCTCGTCCGGCGCGCGGAAGAAGAACTCGTTGGCCTCGGCGCCGGACAGCAGCACGACGCGGCGTCCCGCGAGCCGGAACTCGCCGACGTCGCCGCACTCCTCCCGGACGCGGCGCATCAGCCCGATCGGGTCGCTGCGCAGCTCCTCCAGGTGGTCGGGCCCGCCCGACACCGGCCGCGGCTCCACCAAAGCGGTCATGATTCCTCCAGGGGGGCTTCGGGCTGTACTTCGACGAGCCGGAGATGGGCGCCGCGCGGGGTCGCGACGACCGCGGAGACGGCGGCGGCGACGTCGGACGGGCGCAGGAAGTACGGGTGGCGGGCGCGGCCCCATTTCACCCAGTCCTCCAGGACCGCGCCGGTCGTCTCGGCGTCCCAGGTCATGCCCATGCCGGTCGCGGTGGGGCCGGGCCGGACGATGGACGCGCGCACGCCCGTCCCCTCCAGCTCCATCTGCATGGTGCGCGCCATGCCCTCCACGCCGTTCTTGGCCGCGATGTAGGCGCCCGTCCAGGAGCGCGGCTCGGGGACGGTGTCGGAGGAGATGAACACGATGTCGCCGCGCCGCCGCGCCACCATCGGCGGGACGAAGTGCGACACGAGCCGGTGCGCGCCCACGAGGTGGACCTGCACCTGCGCGAGGAACTCCTCCGTGCCCAGTTCGTGGACGCGTCCGGCGGACAGGTCGCCCGCGCCGGAGACGACGACCTCGACCGGGCCGAGCGCGTCGGCGGCCGCGGCCGCGAACGCCTTGACGGAGTCGGCGTCGGTGACGTCCAGCGGGTGGGCGAGCGCCTCTCCCCCGCCGGCCCGGATCGTCGCGGCCAGCTCCTCGCACTTGTCGGCGCGCCGGGCGCCGAGCGCGACCGGGTGCCCGGCCAGCGCCAGCGCCGTCGCCGTCGCCGCGCCGATCCCGGAGGACGCGCCGGCCACCACGGCGGGGCGCCGCTCGGGATGGGGGTCGAATCTGGGCATGTCTAGCTCTCCTTCCGCGCCCGGCCCGCAACGCGCACGGGCAGGGCCGCGAAACCGCGGACGTTCACCGAATGCACCCGCTCGGCGCCCGCGAAGTCGACCTCGTAGGACGCGACGGTGCGGACGAACTCGGCCAGCGCGATGCGGGCCTCCAGCCGGGCCAGGTTCGCGCCGAGGCAGAAGTGCCGCCCGCCGCCGAAGCTGACGGACTGCGAGGTGTCGCGGTCGAGGTCGTAGGCGTCCCCGTCCGCGAAGACGCGCGGGTCGCGGTTGGCCGAGCCGACCAGCAGCAGCACCCGGTCGCCCTCGGACACGCGCCGCCCGTGCAGCTCGACGTCCCGCAGGACCCGCCGGGCCAGCATCTGGCTGGAGGTGTCGTAGCGGAGCGTCTCCTCCACCCAGTCGTCCACCCGCGCCGGGTCGCGGAGCGGCTTCGCGGCCTGGGCGGGGTTGCGCGCGCCCCAGTACAGGGCGTTGGCGAGCAGCTTGGTCGTGGTCTCGTTCCCGGCGACGACCATGAGGAACAGGAACGCGATGATCTCGTTGTCGTCGAGCCGGTCGCCGTCGATCTCCGCGTCCAGCAGCGCCGAGGTCAGGTCGCCGGTCGGCCTGCGGCGGCGCTCGGCGACCATGTCCTGGTAGTAGCCGGCGAGGGTGAGCGCCGCGTCCATCCCGGCGGGCGGGACGTCGTTGAGGCCCTCCTCCCGGTGGACGACGGTGTCCGCGAGGCGGCGCACCTCCACCCGGTCGGCCTCGGGGACGCCCATCATCTCGGAGATGACGTCCATGGGCAGCAGGCCCGCGAAGTCGGCGACGAAGTCGAACTCGCCCTTCTCCAGGGCGGGCTCCAGGTGGCGCAGGGTCAGGGCCCGGATTCCGTCCGCCATCTCCTTGACGCGCCGCGGCGTGAAGCCCTTGGACACCAGTGCGCGCATCCGCGTGTGGCGCGGCGGGTCGAGCGCGAGGAACGACATCGTCCGGGGGGCGTGCGGGCCCCAGGCGCTCGGCTCCACCGAGACGCCGTAGGAGTTGGAGAAGGTCGTGTGGTCCCGGAAGGCCGCCGCGACGTCGGCGTGCCGGGACAGCGCCCAGAAGCCGATCTCGTCGTTGCGGTACAGGGGCGCCTCCTCGCGGAGGCGCGCGTAGACGGGGTAGGGGTCCTCATGGACGGCGTAGTCGAACGGGCTGTAGGAGACCTGCGCGGCAGGGTCCACGGCCGTCACCTCACTCGGCGGGTTCGGGCAGGATGAGCTCGGCCATCTCGGCGAGCCGGTCGGCCATGCGGGCGTAGGACGTGTAGCCCATGCCCGCGTGTACCAGCGCGCCGGTGTAGGCCAGTTCCAGCGCGCCGACGGTCCTCGGGTCGTCGTGGTCGCGGAGGGCGGCCTCCAGCCGCTCGCGGATCGCGACGCCGATCCGCACCCGCAGCTCGCGGACGTCCGGGTCGGTGCCGAGCAGCGCGGTGGTGCACGCCGCCGCGAGCTCCGGCTCGTCCGAGACCAGCAGCGCGATCTCGCGCAGCACCTCCACCACGCGCTCCAGCAGGGTGCCGTCCGCCTCCACCGGGGGCAGCGCGCTGAGCCGCCGCCAGAACACCTCGGTGATCAGGTGGTTCTTGGACGCGAAGTAGGTGTAGGCGGTCGCGGGCGCGACCCCGGCGCGTTTGGCCACGTTGCGGACGGTCAGCCCCTCGTAGCCGCTCTCGCCGACCTCCGCCACGGCGGCGTCGGTCAGCCGCCGCACCGTGTCGGCCTGCCGCTCGGTGAGGCGGCGGCGCGTGGGTTCGGTCGTCAGCTGCTCTTTACCGGACACGTGTCCAGACATTAGTTCAGGAGATGCCCGTTGGCAACAACGGCGGCGGTGTGGGGCGGGCGGGATTCGAACCCGCTCAGCGCGAGGCACCTGCTTTACAGGCAGGCCCGACTCTCCGGGCGTCGGCGCCGCCCCCTGCGCGGGACCGGCCCGCGCTCCGTACCTCCGGAGGGATTCGAACCCCCAGCGCACAGCACCTCATGCTGCCGTCTCTGCCGTTGGACTACGGAGGCGTGCGGCTCCCGGGATTCGAACCCGGAGCGTCCACTTCCTGAAAGTGGCCCCTCTGCCGTTGGGGTAGAGCCGCGTGGGTGGCGAGGAAGGCGTCACTCGCGGCGGCTCGGCCGGGGCCTCGTTACGAGGCGGGATACCGGCCGGGGCGGGCGTGCGACGCCGGACGCAGTCGCAGTCGATACTGCTCGAAAGCCATGGCCGGTCCTCCTCTCAACCGTCGTGGACGGGGTGGCGTGCTCCACGGTGCCATCGGCGGCGCGCGGCGCGCAACGTGTTTTCCGGCGGCCGGGTTTCATCCGGCGGCCGGGGCTCGTCCGGCGGTCAGGTCTCGTCGGGCGGTCAGGGCTCGTCGGGCAGGGACCAGCCGAAGGCGACCAGCGCCCAGAACGCGACCATGATCCAGCCGAGCGCGATCCCGGTCACCGCGAGTCCGAGCCCGCGCTCGCCGGAGCGCCGCACCCGCACCCACGCCAGGTGCCCGGCGATGATCGCGGGGATGGACGGCAGCCCGCACGTGACCAGCCCCACCGCCCCCATGGACACCGCGTAGATCGCGAGGCTGTTGACCGGCGGCCTGCCGGGCGCGGCCGGGTGGACGTGGGCCGTGCCGGGCGGGCGGGCGGCGTGCGGCTGCTGCGTCGGGTACCCGCTGTAGCCGCCCGGCCGGCCGTACGCGGCCGGGCGGGCGGCGATCGCGTCGGCGTACCGGTTCCAGGACTCCGCCTCGGCCGTGCGCCCCTGCCCGGTCAGCAGCACCGCGAGGTTGCGCATCGCCGCCGGGTCGCCCGCCTGCGCGGCCTGCCGGTACTGGCGCTCGACCAGCGCCTCCGCCTCCCCCGCGGCGAGCCCCGGCGCGGGCCCCGCCACGGGCCCCGGTACGGGCGGCCGCGCGTCCGGTGCGGACGGCTGCGCGCCCGGCACCGGCGGGCGGGCGGCGCCGGGCGCCCGGGTGGGCCGGTGCCGGACGTCGCCGGAGATGAGCCGGTCGAGGAGCGCCTGCGCGGACGGGCGCGTCGCCGGGTCCTTGGCCAGCGCGTCCTGGACGGTGCGGAGCAGCGGGCCGTCCAGCCCGCCGAGGTCCGGTTCGCCGCTCATGATCTGGTGGATGACCGCCGGCAGCGAGTTGCCGCCGAAGCACGATCCGCCGCGCGCCGCGAACGCGACGGTCGCGCCCCACGCGAACACGTCCGACGCGGGGGTCGCGCCGCGCCCGTCCAGCTGCTCGGGGGCCATGAACGCGGGCGTGCCGACGATGCCGCCGGTCGCGGTGAGCCGCGTCCCGTCCTGGGACCGGGCGATGCCGAAGTCGATGACACGCGGCCCGAACGTGGACAGCAGCACGTTGGCGGGCTTCAGGTCGCGGTGCACGACGCCCGCGTCGTGGATGGCGGTCAGCGCCGTCGCGATGCCGACCGCGACGGCCTCCAGGTCGGCGCCGCGCAGCGGCCCGTCCTTCGCCACGGCGGCGTCGAGGCTCGGGCCGTTGACGAACTCGGTCACCAGGTACGGCGGAGCGGCGGCGGGGTCGGCGTCCAGGACCGGCGCCGTGCAGAACGCCCGGACGCGCTGCGCCGCCGCGACCTCCGCCTCGAACCGCGCGAGGTAGCGCCGGTCGGCGGCGAACTCCCGCCTGATGACCTTGATGGCGACCTTGCGCCCGGACGCGTCGAGCCCCGCGTACACGGTGCCCATCCCGCCCTCGCCGAGCCGGTCCACGACCCGGTAGGGGCCGATGCGTTCCGGCAGGCCAGGGTGCGCCACGGGATGTCCCCCTCAAGACGTGGTTCGGCACTCCAAGCCTGTCACATTCCCGACATCTGTTCTCTCTTAAGGAAGTGGCCGAATTCGCCGGATCAGACCTTGCGTCCGGCGGTGCCCTGAACTGTAGTCTGGACAAGTGTCCAGAACTACCGATCGCTTGCTTCTGCTGGACGGGCGGCTCGTCCCCGGGACGGGCGGCGCCGCCTTCGAGACGATCAATCCCGCGACCGAGGAGGTGCTCGGCACCGCCGCCGACGCCACCGCCGCCGACATGGACCGCGCGATCGGCGCCGCCCGCCGCGCGTTCGACGAGACCGCGTGGGCCACGGACCGCGCCTTCCGCGCGCGCTGCCTGCGGCAGCTCCGGGAGGGGCTGCGGCGCCGCGCCGACGAGCTGCGCGAACTCACGATCAAGGAGGTGGGCGCGCCGCGGTTCCTGACGTTCGGGGCGCAGCTGGACGCGCCCGTCGACGATCTCGGGTGGTTCGCCGACCTCGTCGAGTCCTACGAGTGGGAGCGGGATCTCGGCCGGGCCGAGCCGATGGGGATGCCCAGCCACCGGCGGGTCTCCCGGGAGGCGGCCGGCGTCGTCGGCGCCATCACCCCGTGGAACTTCCCGCACCAGATCAACCTGGCCAAACTCGGCCCGGCGCTGGCGGCGGGGAACACGGTGGTGCTGAAGCCGGCGCCCGACACGCCCTGGTGCGCGGCGGTGCTCGGCGAGGTCATCGCCGAGGACACCGACATCCCGCCGGGCGTCGTCAACGTGGTGACGTCGTCCGATCACGCGCTCGGCGCCCAGCTCGCGCAGGACCCGCGCGTCGACCTGGTGTCGTTCACCGGGTCCACGGAGACGGGCCGGAACGTGATGGCCGGCGCGGCCGGGACGCTGAAGCGCGTCTTCCTGGAACTGGGCGGGAAGTCCCCGTTCATCGTGCTGGACGACGCCGACCTGCGGGCCGCGTGCTCGTACGCGGCGTTCTCCGGGATCGCGCACGCCGGGCAGGGGTGCGCGATCACGACCCGCATCCTCGTCCCCCGGGACAGGTACGCGGAGGCCGCCGAGATCACGGCGGGCACGCTGGCGAAGCTCGGCGTGGGCGATCCCGCCGACGACCGGACGATCTGCGGCCCCGTCATCTCGGCGCGGCAGCGCGAGCGCGTCGAGGGCTACCTGGAGCTGGCCGTCGAGGAGGGCGGCGCGTTCGCGTGCGGCGGCGGGCGCCCGGAGGGCCGCGACAAGGGCTTCTGGATCGAGCCGACGCTGATCACCGGGCTGACGAACGACGCCCGCGCGGCGCGCGAGGAGATCTTCGGCCCGGTGCTGGTCCTGCTGCCGCACGACGGCGACGACGACGCGGTGCGGATCGCGAACGACTCCCCGTACGGGCTGTCGGGCGCGGTGCACGGCGGCGACGCGGAGCGGGCGCGCGGGGTCGCGCGGCGGCTGCGCGCCGGGACGGTCAGCGTGAACGGCGGCGTCTGGTACGGCGCCGACGTCCCGTTCGGCGGCTACAAGCAGTCGGGCATCGGCCGCGAGATGGGCGTGGCCGGGTTCGAGGAGTACCTGGAGACCAAGGCGATCGCGGAGGGCGCATGAGGTTCGAGGGAAAGGTCGCGGTCGTCACCGGGGCCGCGCAGGGCATCGGCGAGGCGTACGCGCGAGCACTGGCTGCCGAGGGCGCGCACGTGGTCGTCGCCGACGTGGACGAGCGCGGGCAGGGCGTGGCCGACGAGGTCAAGGGCCTGTTCGTCCGGACGGACGTCTCCGACCCCGCGTCGGTCGAGGCCATGGCCGCGGCCGCGAAGGAGCGGTTCGGCGGCATCGACCATCTCGTCAACAACGCCGCCATCTTCGGGACGATGAAGCTCGACTTCCTCTTCACCGTCGACTGGGACTACTACAAGAAGTTCATGTCCGTGAACATGGACGGCGCGCTGCTGTGCGCGCGTGCCTGCTACCCGCACATGCAGGAGCGCGGCGGCGGTTCCATCGTGAACCAGTCGTCCACGGCGGCCTGGCAGTACTCCGGCTTCTACGGGCTGGCCAAGGTCGGCGTCAACGGGCTCACGCAGCAGCTCGCGCACGAGCTGGGCAGCATGAACATCCGCGTGAACGCGATCGCGCCAGGCCCGATCGACACCGAGGCCAACCGCACGGTCGTGCCGGGGAACATGTCGCAGAAGATCGTCCGGGACAGGATGGCGCTCAAGCGCATGGGGTCCCCAGAGGACCTCGTCGGCGCGTGCCTGTTCCTGCTGTCGGACGACGCCGCGTGGATCACCGGCCAGATCGTCAACGTGGACGGCGGCGAGGTGTTCCGCTCATGACGGTGGGGTTCATCGGGCTCGGCCAGATGGGCGCGCCCATGGCCGGGCATCTGGCCGGCGAGGGCCTGGTCGTGTACGACGCGCGAGCGGAGGCGATGGCGCCGCTGGTGAAGGCGGGCGCGCGGGCGGCGCGGAGCGTCGCCGAGGTCGCCGCGCACGCCGACCTCGTCTCGATCATGGTGCGGGACGACGACCAGGTGAACGAGGTCGGGGACGAGGTGCTCGCCAGCGCCCGTCCGGGCACGGTCCTCGCGGTCCACTCGACGATCCGCGCGAGGACGGCCGAGGACCTCGCGACGCGGGCCCGGCGGTACCGGATCGAGGTCGTGGACGCGCCGGTCAGCGGCGGGTTCATGGGCGCGAGCGCGGGCAGCCTCGCGGTGATGGTCGGCGGGACGGACGAGGCGTTCGAGCGCTGCCGGGAGCCGTTCGGCGCCTGGGCTGAGCTCGTCCTGCACATGGGACCGGTCGGCGCGGGCACCCGCACGAAGCTGGCCCGCAACATGCTGCACTTCATCTCGTTCACGGCCGCCGCCGAGGCGCAGCGGCTGGCCGAGGCGTCGGGGGTGTCGCTGCGGAAGCTCGGCCGGGTCGTCCGGCACACCGACGCGATCACCGGCGGGGCCGGTTCGATCATGCTCCGCCCGACGACCGCGCCGCTGGAGCCGGGCGACGACCTGTACGGCATCCTGTGCCACACCCGGGACCTCGGCGAGAAGGACCTGTCCCTCGCCCTGGAGCTGGCGGACGAGCTGGGCGTGGACGTACCGCTCGCCCGGATCGCCCGCGACCGCTTCGGCCCCGGCCTCGGCCTCGGCCCGGCGAAGGGAGAAGCCGATGGATGAGCGAGGCGAGGCGGAGGCCCCGGCGGGTCCTTCCCCCACGGGCGCCGGGAACGAGCGGCGCGAGCGCGGGCTGGAGATGATGCGGCAGGTCTACGGCTGGGACATCGAGGACGCCCCGGGCGAGTTCTTCGGCATCACCGTCGACCATCTCTTCGGCGACATCTGGACGCGTCCGGGCATCAGCATGCGCGACCGGCGCCTGCTGCTCATCGGCGTGCTGGCCGGTCAGGGGCTCAACGACGTCCTCGACATCCAGATCCCGGCGGCGCTGGCCAACGGGGAGCTGTCGCCGGAGGAGCTGCGCGAGATCGGCATCTTCCTGACCCACTACGTCGGCTGGCCGCTCGGCTCCCGGCTGAGCGTCCAGATCGACACGCTGATCGCCAAGCACGAGAAGCGGAAGAAGCGGGACGGATAGGCAACCGGGCGGCCGGTGCGAGCGTCCAACGTCCATGCGTGGTCGTATCTTCGCACCGGCCGCGACGGTGCTGCTGCTCGCCGGCGCCGCCGGGTGCACCGGAACGTCCGGGTCCGCCGCCCGGCCGAGCGCGGCGCCGGCGGCGCGCCTCGTCGCCTACGGCGGCTGCGACGCGCTCCTCCAGGACCTGCGCGGCGCCACGGCCGACAGGGTCGGCCCGACCGGGCTGGACGACATGCCGCCCATGCCCGGAGACGGCATGTGGGCGCTCGAGAAGGGCCGCCTGCCCGCCGAGGCCGCCGGACCGCAGCGGCACTCCACGACGAACTCCCACGAGCCGGGCGCGGACGAGCCCGACTCCGTGAAGACCGACGGCCGCCGGATCGTGACGGTCGCCGGGCAGCGCCTGCGGGTCATCGACCCGGCCACACGCAAGATCACGCACACGCTGAAGCTGCCGGGCTCCGGCCGGTTCGACCACGACGAACTGCTCCTCAGCGGCGACCGCGCACTCGTGCTGACGGACCGCACGCCCCCGCTGCCCGCCCGGCGCGAGCCGCCGCCGGGCTACACGGGCCGCGCCATGCGGCTCACGCTGGTCGACCTCTCCGCCGCCCCGAGGATCGTCGCCACGATGACGTCCGACGCCCAGTACCTGGACGCGCGGCAGAGCGGCTCGACGGCGCGCGTCGTGGTGCGCTCCGAGCCGAAGATCGACTTCCCCGGCGGGACGGACTCCGGGGACGCGACCGAGGAGAACCGGGTGGAGGTCTGGAAGGCCCCGCTCGACGCCTGGCTCCCGGCGTTCCGGCTGGACGGCGGCACGTCGTACCGCACGCCCTGCGACCAGGTCAGCCGCCCGGCCTCGATCAAGGGCTCGTCCATGCTGACCGTGCTGACCTTCGACCTGGGCAAGGGCCTCGGCGACCCGCAGGCGATCGCGGTCACCGCCGACGGCTCCACGGTCTACGGCAACGGAAAGAGCCTGTACGTCACCGGCATGCCCCCGCAGGTGTTCAGGTGGTCGGCCAAGAACCCGCCCAGGGCGCTCACCGACATCTACAAGTTCGACCTGAGCGGCGGCGGACGTCCCCGCTACGCCGCGTCGGGGTCCGTCAACGGGTTCCTGCTCGACCAGTACTCCATGTCCGAGCACGACGGAATCCTGCGCCTGGCCACGACCACCGACCGGAACGGCGCCGAGTCCCAGAGCTCGGTCCACGCCCTGGCCCAGCACGGCGCCCGCCTCGACCAGATCGGACGGATCGACGGGCTCGGCAAGGGCGAGCGCATCCACTCCGTCCGGTTCATCGGCCCGAAGGGCTACGTGGTGACGTTCCGGCGGACCGACCCGCTGTACGCGCTCGACCTGGCGGACCCGCGCCGCCCCCGCCTGACCGGCGAACTGAAGATCACCGGCTACTCCGCCTACCTGCACCCCACGGCGGACGGCAGGCTCCTCGGCGTCGGCCGGGACGCCGACACGTCCGGCCGCACGACCGGCCTCCAGGTCTCGCTCTTCGACGTGTCCGGCACGCCCCGCCGCGTCGGCGCGTACACGCTGCCCGGGGCGACGTCCCAGGTGGAGTTCGACCCGCACGCGTTCCTGTATCGGCCCGAGACCGGCCTCACCGTCGTCCCGGCCGGGCGCGCGGACGGCACGGCCGCCGAGGCCCTCGCCCTCAAGGTCACCGGGACGTCCATCAGCCGGGTCGGCACCGTCCGGCAGCCGGAAGGCGGCATCGTCCGCTCGCTCGTCGTCGGCGGCACCCTCTGGACGTTCTCCGGCGACGGCGCGTACGCCGCCGACGCGTCCACCCTTGAGAAGGCCGCCTGGCTGCCCTACCGCTAGCGCAGCCCGGTCGAGCGCTTCAGCGCCGTCTGGATGAGCCGGTCGACCAGCGCCGGGTAGTCCAGCCCGGTCGCCGCCCACATCTGCGGGAACGCCGACGCCGGGGTGAAACCGGGCATGGTGTTGATCTCGTTGAGGATCCAGCGCCCGTCCGGCGTGTGGAAGAAGTCCACGCGGGCGAGGCCCTCGCAGTCGAGCGCCTCGAACGCCTGCACGGCGACGCGGCGGACCTCCTCGATCGCGGCGGCCGGCAGGTCCGGCGGGATCGCCATCCGGGTGGAGCCGTCGAGGTACTTGGTCTCGAAGTCGTAGAAGTCGTGCTCGCCCGCCATCAGCACCTCGGCGGGCAGGCTGGCCACGGCCGGGCCGTCGTCCTCGCCCTGCAGCACGCCGCACTCGACCTCACGGCCCTCGACGGCGGCCTCCACGACGACCTTCGGGTCGTGCTCGCGGGCGGCCTCGACCGCCGCCTCCAGCGCGGCCTCGTCGGCGACGCGGGTGATGCCCATGCTCGACCCGGCGCGGGCCGGCTTGACGAACACCGGGGCGCCGTCCGCGAGGCCCAGCTCCTTGATCTCGTCGATCTTGCGCTTGCGCTCGCGCCGCCACTCCCGGTCGCCGACCAGGACGTACGGGCCGACGGGCAGGCCGCGCGCCTGCCAGACGAGCTTCATGTAGCCCTTGTCCATGCCGACGGCGCTGGCCAGCACCCCGGCGCCGACGTACCGGACGCCCGCGAGGTCGAGCAGCCCCTGGATGGTGCCGTCCTCGCCGTAGGGTCCGTGCAGGAGCGGCAGGACGACGTCGACCTCCGCGAGCGTCTCCGGGATCTCGCCCGGCCGGACGACCAGCAGCCCGCGGCCGTCGGGGTCGAACGGCAGCGCGAGGGCGCTGCCCGCGCCGGTCACCTCGGGCAGCCGGCCGTCCTCGATGGCGAGGCTCAGATCCGCGGGCGGGAGCACCCAGCGCCCGTCGCGGGCGATGCCGACCGGCACCACCTCGTACCGGTCCCGGTCGATGGCGGCCATGACGGCGCCCGCGGTGACGCAGGAGATCGCGTGCTCGGAGCTGCGCCCGCCGAAGACCACGGCCACGCGGATCTTAGAAACCTGGGACATGACGTCCGACCCTACCTGTGATCAGTCCGGCTCGGCCACGGGCGTTCCGGGCGCGGCCCGCATCGCCGGCGCCCCCCGTCACACCCCGTACCGCTCGGGCTTCGGGGAGCGCGAGATCAGCGAGACGGCCGCCTCCTTGATCGGCATGCCGTGGTGCAGGACGGCGGTGACCGCCTCCGCGATCGGCATCTCCACGCTGTGCTTGCGGGCCAGCTCCAGCACCGCCTCGGACGACTTGACGCCCTCGGCGGTCTGCTTGGTGACGGCGATGACCTGGTCGAGGGTCATGCCGCGGCCGAGGTTCTCGCCGAACGTCCGGTTCCGCGACAGCGGCGACATGCACGTCCCGACGAGGTCGCCCATGCCGGCGAGCCCGGCGAAGGTGTGCTCGTCGGCGCCGAGCGCCGCGCCCAGCCGGGCGATCTCGGCGAGCCCGCGCGTCATCAGCACCGCCTGGGTGCTCGCGCCGAAGCCGAGCCCGACCGCCATGCCCACGCACAGCGCCACGATGTTCTTCACCGCGCCGCCGAGCTCGCAGCCGACCACGTCGGTGGAGGTGTAGACGCGGAAGTACGGGGTCATGGTCGCGGCCTGGAGGCGGCGCGCGACGGCCTCGTCCACACAGGCGGCGACCGCGGCGCCGGGCTCCCCGCTCGCGATCTCGCGGGCCAGGTTGGGGCCGCAGAACACGCCGACGCGCTCCTCGGGGACGTCGGCGACCTCGCGGATCACCTCCGACATCCGCCGGGTGGTGCCCATCTCGACGCCCTTCATCAGGCTGACGAGCACCGCGTGCGGCGGCAGGTGCGGCACCCAGCCGCCGAGGTTGCCCCGCAGGGTCTGCGCCGGGACGGCCAGCGCGACGAAGTCGGCGCCCTCCAGCGCCTCCGCCGGGTCCAGCGTGGCGCGGACGCCGTCCGGCAGCGTGACGCCGGGCAGGTAGTCGGGGTTCTCGTGCCGCTCGTTGACCGCCTCGACGATCTCGGGGCGGCGGCCCCACAGGACGACCTCGCCGCCGGCGTCGTGCAGCAGCTTGGTGAACGTCGTCCCCCAGGATCCGGCGCCCATCACCGCGGTGCGGAAGGTCACGAGTCGGCCGCCTTCCGCTCCGCGGCGGCCCCGGTCTCCGGCGCGGACGGCGGCGCCGGCTCGGGGACCGCGGCCCGGACCGCGTCGGCCGCGCGGCGGCGCTCCTCCAGGACCTTGTGGTGGTCGTAGCGCTCCGCGGGCGGTTCCGCGCCGCGCAGCTCACCGAGGAGCCCGGCGATCGCGGTCATGATGTCGTCGGTGGCGGCGCGCAGCGTCTCCTTGCCGAGCGGCAGCCCCGCGTAGCGGGACAGGTCCACGGGCGGCCCGGCGATCACTCTCATCGTCTTGCGGGGCAGCGGGTGGAACCCCTTCTTCAGGCTCCCCGCGAGGCCCTTCTGCTCGCCCTTCTTGTACGGCATCAGCTCGTGCGCGCCCCAGCTCGCCACGGGGACGACCTTGGCGCCCGTCTTCAGCGCCATGCGGGCGACGCCCGTCTGGCCGGTCATGGGCCACAGCTCGGGGTCACGGGTGCAGCTGCCCTCCGGGTAGAACATGAGGCATTCGCCGTCCACGAGCGCCTTCTCGGCGTCCTCCAGTGCGGAGGCCGCGTCGGCGCGGTCGCGGTGGACGGGGATCTGCCCGGTGCCGCGCAGGACGGCGCCGATGAACCGCACGTCGAACAGCGTGGACTTGGCCAGGTAGACGGGGTACCGGCCCGCCCCGTGGACGAAGTGGGCGAGCGCGAGGGGGTCGGACTCGGAGATGTGGTTGGCGGCGATGATGACGCCGCCCTCCCCGGGTACGTTGCCCCGGCCCCGCCAGTCCCGCTTCAGGAGCCCGAACAGCAGCGGGCGCAGGACGACGATCGTGAGCTTCCGCCAGCCCGGCGAGTACCGGTGGCTCATGCCCGTCCCCTCCTCATTACGTCCCCTCCTCGGTTCATCCCCCGGATGAACGTGGGGTGTCATCAAGTGTCGCGGTTCCGTGCGCATAGTGTCGAGTTGCCATGTCTACTGCAGCGCGGTCCACCGCATCGCACGGGGCGTCCCGCCCCCGCTGGTCGCTCGTCGTCCCCGTCAAGGTGCTCGCCAGGGCCAAGACGCGCATGTCCGCGGCCGCGGGCCCGCACCGGGAGGCGCTCGCGCTCGCGGTGGCGGCCGACACGGTCGCCGCGGCGCTGCGCTGCGACCGGGTCCGCGACGTGATCGTAGTCACCGACGATCCCCTTCCGGCGGCCGACCTCGCCGCCCTCGGCGCCCGGGTGGTGCCCGACGTCCCGGACGCCGGGCTGAACCCGGCGCTGGTCTACGGCGCCGGCCGGGGCCGCGCGCTCGCCCCGGACGCGGGGGTGGGCGCGCTGTCGGCAGACCTGCCCGCTCTGCGGCCGGACGAACTCGCCCGCGTCCTCGACGCCGCCGCGGCCGCGCCCGAGGCGTTCGTGCCGGACGCGGCCGGCGTCGGCACGACGCTCTACACGGCCCGTCCGGGCGTCCCGTTCGCGCCCGCGTTCGGCGGCGGCTCCCGCGCCGCGCACCGCGCCCGGGGCGCCGCGGAGATCCTGCTCCCCGGCACCGACAGCGTCCGCCGGGACGTCGACACCCCGGACGACCTCCGCGCCGCCCTCGCCCTCGGCACCGGCCCCCGCACCGCCGAGGTCGCGGCCCGGCTGCCGTCGTTGGCCTAGAGTTCCGGTCATGCAGGCGACGGTGAAGGCGTTCGACGCGCAGACCCGGGCGGGGAGCGTGCTGCTCGACGACGGGACGGAGCTGCCGTTCGACGCGGAGGCGTTCGCGGCGGGCGGGCTGCGGCTGCTGCGGTTCGGCCAGCGGGTGAACCTCGCGATGGACGGCGGCCGCGTCGCGGTGGTGACCCTCTCGACGTTCCCGCTGCCGCCGTGACGCGACAGCGCCCGGGACCGTTGGCACGGTCCCGGGCGCTGTCGCGCGGTGAGGCTACTTCTTGCCTGCCACCAGGTTCTTGAAGTCGGCGCCGGCCTTGAACTTCGGCACGGACGTCGCGGGAACCTCGATGGTCTTGCCCGTTGCGGGGTTGCGGGCCGTACGGGCAGGCCGGTCGGCCTTCTCGAACGAACCGAACCCGGTGATCGCGACCTTGTCGCCCTTGGCGACGGCGGTCTGGATCGCCTCCAGGATGGCGTCGACGGCCTCGGCTGCGGCCTTCTTGCTGCCCAGCCGGTCCGAGATCGCGTCGACCAGCTCACGCTTGTTCATGGGTTACTCCTCTAGTTCCCCCCTTGCCCGAACGAAACTAAGGGACCCTCAGCATGGACACAATCACCTGCACGCAATAGTTGGCGTGTCGCTGGCGTTTTTGTCGCCCTCGCCCCCGTCTCGCCGGGTGACCGGACTGGATCCGGCCACTGCGCACGCTAACCGACGTCGGGCCCGTCGCGGAAATCGGCGAGGAACGCGTCCAGCCTGCGGGCGGCCAGTCCGGCGTCCCGTTTCGCCAGATCGGTGATCGCCAGCAGGTGCCGGATGAGCCGCTGCCGGGTCTCCGGCGGAAGGGGCGCGACGGCTTGATGAGCGTCACGCAACTGGCGTGCGAGCAGCGTCAACGCGGGGTCGTCCCACTCCGGACCGGCCCACGGGACGGCAGTCAATTCCATTCCCCCAAACGGTCGGCGTGCATGGCACTACAGGAATTGTCCCTGGTGCCCATGCGGCCCGTCCCGCCCGGGGGTGTCCTCAGCGTGTCGGGGTGCGCCCCGTTACCGGAGCGCACCTCCGTCACATGCCCGATCGGCGCCGGCGCGTCAGACCGTCGTCGGCAGCCAGGACCGGCGGGATTTCTCGAATTCGCCGACGGCGTCGGCGTGGCGGAGGGTGAGGCCGATGTCGTCCAGGCCCTCCATGAGCCGCCAGCGGGTGTAGTCGTCGATCTCGAAGGACGCGGCCTCGCCGGCGTAGCGGACCTCGCGCGCCTCCAGGTCGACGGTGATCTCCAGGGCGGGGTCTTCCTCGACCCTGGCCTGGAGGTCCGCGACCTGCTCGCCGGTCAGGATGACGGGGAGCAGGCCCATCTTGGTGGAGTTGTTGCGGAAGATGTCGCCGAAGCGCGGCGCGATGATGGCGCGGAACCCGTACTGCTGAAGGGCCCACACGGCGTGCTCGCGGGACGAGCCGGTGCCGAAGTCGGGCCCGGCGACCAGGATGCGGGCGCCCTCGTACCGGGGCTGGTTCAGGACGAACTCCGGGTCCTCGCGCCAGCCGGAGAACAGGCCCTTGTCGAACCCGGTGCGGCTGACCTGCTTCAGCCAGACGGCCGGGATGATCTGGTCGGTGTCGACGTTGCTGCGGCGCAGCGGGACCGCGCGCCCGGTGAAGGTGGTGAACGCTTCCATCTCGGTTCCTTAGAGGTCTGCGGGCGCGGACAGGCGGCCGGTGACGGCGGTCGCGGCGGCGACGGCGGGCGACACCAGGTGGGTGCGGCCGCCCGGTCCCTGGCGTCCCTCGAAGTTGCGGTTGGACGTGGAGGCGCTGCGCTCGCCGGGCGCGAGCTTGTCGGGGTTCATCGCCAGGCACATGGAGCAGCCGGCCTCCCGCCACTCGGCGCCGGACGCGGCGATGACCGCGTCGAGGCCCTCCTCCTCGGCCTGCTTCTTGACGTTCATGGAGCCCGGCACGACCAGCATGCGGACGCCGTCGGCGACCTTGCGGCCGCGCAGCACGCCGGCGACGGCGCGGAGGTCCTCGATGCGTCCGTTGGTGCAGGAGCCGACGAAGACGGTGTCGACCCGGATGTCGCGCAGCGGCGTCCCGGCGGTGAGGCCCATGTACTCCAGGGCGCGCTCGGCGGACTGCCGCGCCACCGGGTCGCCGTAGGACGCGGGGTCCGGCACGGACTCGCCGAGCGGCAGGCCCTGGCCGGGGTTGGTGCCCCAGGTGACGAACGGGGTCAGCTCGGCCGCGTCGATCACGACCTCCTTGTCGAAGACCGCGTCGTCGTCGGTGCGCAGGGACGTCCAGTACTCGACGGCGGCGTCCCAGTCCGCGCCCCGCGGGGCGTGGGGGCGGCCCTTGAGGTACTCGAAGGTCGTCTCGTCCGGCGCGATCATCCCGGCGCGGGCGCCGGCCTCGATGGACATGTTGCAGACCGTCATGCGGCCTTCCATCGACAGGGAGCGGATCGCCTCGCCGCGGTACTCGATGACGTGGCCCTGGCCGCCGCCGGTGCCGATCCGGGCGATGACCGCGAGGATGAGGTCCTTGGCGGTGACGCCGCCGGGCAGCTCGCCCTCGATCGTGACGGCCATCGTCTTCGGCTGGGTCTGCGGCAGCGTCTGGGTCGCGAGGACGTGCTCGACCTCGCTGGTGCCGATGCCGAAGGCGAGGGCGCCGAACGCGCCGTGCGTGGAGGTGTGCGAGTCGCCGCACACGACGGTCATGCCGGGCTGGGTCAGGCCGAGCTGCGGGCCCATGACGTGCACGATGCCCTGGCCGTCGTCGCCCATCGGGTGCAGCCGGACCCCGAACTCGGAGCAGTTCTTGCGCAGCGTCTCGACCTGGGTGCGCGACACCGGGTCGGCGATGGGCTTGAGCAGGTCCGTGGTCGGGACGTTGTGGTCCTCGGTGGCGATCGTCAGGTCGGGGCGGCGGACCGGGCGGCCGGCCATGCGCAGCCCGTCGAACGCCTGCGGGCTGGTGACCTCGTGGACGAGGTGCAGGTCGATGTAGAGGAGGTCAGGCTCACCCTCGGCGCGTCGTACGACGTGCGCGTCGTAGACCTTCTCGGCCAGTGTTCGGCCCATCACTCCCACCTCACCTGTACTGATCGTCGGCGTCCCGGGCCGGTCGCCCGTGCCGCCGTGGTCTCCGTCACCCTGACTTGCATCTCATATTACGAGACGGCAATATCAAGACATGGACAACTCTAGCGGAGTCGGCGTACTTGACAAAGCCGTTCTCGTTCTGAACGCGCTGGAGGCCGGCCCGGCCTCGCTCGCCCAGCTCGTCCAGACGACCGGGCTCGCCCGCCCCACGGCCCACCGGCTGGCCGTCGCGCTGGAGCACCACCGCCTCGTGCACCGCGACACGCAGGGGCGCTTCATCCTCGGGCCGCGGCTCGCCGAGCTGGCCGTCGCGGCCGGCGAGGACCGGCTGCTCGCGATCGCCCAGCCCATTCTGGCCCAGTTGCGCGACCTCACCGGCGAGAGCGCCTCGCTGTTCCGCCGCCAGGGGGACGTCCGGGTCTGCGTGGCCGCCGCCGAGCGGACCAGCGGCCTGCGCGACACCATCCCGGTCGGCGCCGCGCTCCCGATGACGGCGGGCTCGGCCGCGCAGATCCTGCTCGCCTGGGAGGAGCCCGACCGGCTGCACCGGGGGCTGCGCAACGCCAAGTTCGAGGCGACGACGCTCGCGTCCGTCCGGCGGCGGGGCTGGGCGCAGAGCGTCGGCGAGCGCGAGCAGGGCGTCGGGTCGGTGTCCGCGCCCATACGTGGCGCCGGCGGCCGGGTGATCGCCGCCGTGTCCGTGTCCGGCCCGCTCGAACGGCTCACCCGCTCCCCCGGCCGCCTGCACGCGCCCCCGGTGGCCGCCGCCGCCGAGAAGATCTCCGAGGGGATGCGCCGCACCGCCTCCTGATCCCCCGCCCCCTGATCCCCCGCACCGCGCGAACCAGCACAACTCGGACACGCATTGGATAGTGCCAGTATCCAATCCCGCGACCTGGATACCGTTGACTCCCGGTAAAGGGGGTTCGACGGTGCAGATCTCCGAGCTCAGCGATCGGAGCGGGCTGACGGTCCAGACGATCAAGTTCTACATCCGGGAGGGCCTGCTCCCGAAGGGCTCGGCGGTCACCGCGACCCGCTCGGAGTACGACGGCCGCCATCTGGAGCGGCTGCGGCTGATCAACGCGCTGCGCGAGGTCGGCGACCTGCCGGTGGCGGCGATCCAGCAGATCATCGCGGCCGTCGAGGACGACGGGGTCGGCCTGCACGAGCTGTTCGCCGCCACCCGGCACGCGATCGGCCCGCACGTCGCCGCCCCGCACGACCCGCACTGGCGCGCCGCCCGCGAGGACGTGGACGCCCTCGTCCGCGAACTGGGCTGGACCGTCGGCCCCGACGCCCCCGCCCGCGACCTGCTCGCGCACACGTTCGTCGCGCTGCGCCGCCTCGGCTTCCCCATCACCCTCAAGGACCTGCGGCCCTACGTGAAGGCCGCGACCGAGGTCGGCGAGCACGAGATCGGCCGGGTCGCCGAGGGCGCGCCCCGCGGCCGGACGGCCCATGCGCTGCTCGTCTCCACCGTCCTCTACGAGCAGGTCCTCACGGCGCTGCACCGGCTGGCCCAGGAGGACGCCTCCGCCCGCCGCTTCGGCGCCCGCTGACCCGCACCCCCACCTGGTATTTCCAAGATAATCAGTCGGAATTGATATTCACGGCCCGGAAATTAGAGCATGCAGTTTCTCGCCTAACATGAATGGCGATGACCTCGACACGTGAACCGCGCTCCCGCGGCGGCGGATGGGCCGGCCGCCTGCTCGCCGAGGGCAGCGACCCCGACCCGCGCTTCAGCCTCGCCAACGAGCGCACGTTCCTCGCCTGGATCCGGACGGCGCTGGCACTGATCGCGGGCGGCATCGGCGTCGCGCTCGCCGGCGACTACGTCGAGCCGCTGCTGCGGCACGGCCTCGCGGTCGCCTTCGCCGCGACCGGCGCGCTCGTCGCCGCGTTCGCGTTCCGCCGCTGGCTGCGCACCGAGCGCGCCCTCCGCCGGGACGAGACGCTCCCGCCGCCCGCGCTCGCGCCGGTCATGGCCTACGGCATCGCGGTCGCCGCGATCGTCCTGCTGGTCGCCGTCCTGGTCACCCAGTGAAACTCTGGGACCGGGGAGCGCAGCCGGAGCGGACCGCGCTCGCCTGGTCGCGCACCACCCTGGCCCTCATCGTCGCGGGGCTGCTGTGCGTGCGGCTCGCGCCCGCGGCGCCGGGCGCGGCCGCCGCCGCGGCCGTCGTCTGCGGCGGCGCCGCCCTGCTGGTCCGCCGCACCCGGGTGAGCCTGCGCCTGCGGCGGCACCGGCTGCCCGCCGGCCTCGGCGCGGCCGACCCGGCCTCCGTGCTCCTCATGACGGGCCTGGCGCTGCTGCTGGCCCTGGTGGCGCTCCTCTTCGCCCTCGGCTGACCCCCCGACCCATGCGCGGTGCGCATGGCTCCCGTGCGGGATCTTCACTGGTGTCATGCCATAAGGGCGCCTAACGTCGATTCCGTTATGACACGAATCGCTTTTCCCGGACCGGGACGCATGGGTTCCTCACCGACATGGACCTTCGCCGCGAGTACGGGGCCGTCCGGAGCCGGTACTTCACCGGCGCCCCGCCGACCAGCACGACGGTCGAGGTGTCCCGGCTGTTCCACCCGGACGCGCTGATCGAGGTCGAGGGCGTCGCCGCCGTCCCGTAGCGGCTAGCCGCGCAGTTCTCCGGCCGCGTCCCGCAGGTCCGCCAGGAACGCGGTGACGGCCGGGGACCTGCGCGCGTGCCGTCCCACCGCCGCGTAGACGGCGCGCCGGGGACGGCCGGACGCCACCGCGCGCAGCGCGACGCCCTCCCGCGCCAGCGCGGACTCGGCGAGCGCGGGCACGAGCGTGACGCCGAACCCCTCGGCGCAGACGTCCTCCAGGGCCGCGACCTGCCGCGAGACCGCCGACTGCGTGTACCCCTCGGCGGTGGCGGCGGCGGTGAACGAGCCGAGGTCCGCGACGGCGACGAACGTCCGCAGCAGCACCGGATCGAGAGCCTCAGCACGCATCCCACGAAGGATACGGGGCCACCACGATCCCGAGGTGATCGATCGGCTTGGTACCCTTATGTCCTCACCCTCCGTCATTCTCGCAGGTCTGCGCCGAGGTCGCCCATGTCCGAGAGCCGTCCGTTCGTCAGTCTCGCGACCGACTTCGGCGCCGCCTACACCTCCGTCTGCGCCGGCGTCGTGTACACGATCGCGCCGGCGGCGAACGTGCTCGTGCTGAGCGACGAGATCACCCCGTTCGGCGTGCGCGAGGGCGCGATGCTGCTGCGCCAGGCGCTCCCGTACCTGCCGGCCGGTGTGCACACCGGCATCGTCGATCCGGGCGTCGGCACGCCCCGGCTGCCCGTCGCGATCGAGACCGGACGCGGCGACGTGCTCGTCGGGCCCGACAACGGGCTGCTCGTCCCGGCCGCGGAGAAGCTGGGCGGCGTCGTCCGGGCGCACGCCCTGGAGAACCCCGCGTACCGGCTGCCGGACGTGTCGACCTCCTTCCACGGCCGCGACGTCTTCTCCCCCGCCGCAGCGCACCTCGCGAACGGCGTCGACGTCGCCGACCTCGGCGCGCCGGTCGAGCCGCTGCCGCTGGACGTCCCCGCCCCGGTGGCGGGCGAGGGCGAACTGACCGTCCCCGTCCTCTACACCGACCGCTTCGGCAGCCTGGTCCTCGGCGCCGAGCGCGCCGACCTGGCCGCCGCGTTCGGCGAGCCGGCGCCCGGAACGCCGCTGGACGTCACCTGGACCGCTCCACGACCCGGCTCGGCGCGCGTCACGTTCGAGGAGACCTTCGGCGCCGTCGCCCTCGGCGAGCCGCTGCTGTGGATCGACTCGTCCGGCTGGCTGGGCCTCGCCGTCAACCAGGGCTCGGCCACCGCCGTCCTCGGCCTCGCGGGCGCGGCGGCCCTCACGCTGCGCCCCGCCCCGTCCCGCTCCTGACCAAGAAAGATCGCTGGAGGCACCCCTTGAACCGCCGCCCCCTGTCGGCCGTCCTCGCCGGACTGGCCGCCCTCGCCCTCGCCGGCACCGCCTGCGCCCCGCAGGAGGACGACACCGCCGCCGCGTCCAAGAGCCCCGCGTCCTGCACGAAGGACCGGCTCCCCCTGAAGACGCCCGGCAAGCTCACGGTCGCCACCGACAAGCCCGCGTTCGAGCCGTGGTTCAAGGACGACGACCCGGAGAACGGGCAGGGTTTCGAGAGCGCCGTCGCCTACGCGGTCGCGGACAGGCTGGGCTTCACCAAGGAGGAGGTGACCTGGACGGTCGAGTCGTTCGAGTCGTCCTACGCGCCTGGAGCGAAGAAGTTCGACTTCGACATCAACCAGGTCTCGGTCACCCCGGCCCGCGAGAAGGCCGTGACGTTCAGCGCCGGCTACTACGACGTCCAGCAGGGCGTGGTGGCGCTGAAGGGCACCAAGTACGCGGACGCGACGAGCATCGCCGAGCTGAAGGGCGCGAAGATCGCCGTGCAGGTCGGCACGACCTCCTACCAGGCGGTGCAGAACCAGCTCAAGCCGGACGGCGCGCCGAAGGTCTTCAACAACCAGATCGACGCCGTCAACGCGCTGAAGAACAAGCAGGCCGACGTCCTGCTCGTCGACCTGCCGACCGCCTTCTACGTGACCGCGGCCCAGGTCGAGGACTCCAAGATCGTCGGGCAGCTGCCGCAGACGCAGGGCGGCGAGACCGAGCACTTCGGGCTGCTGCTGGAGAAGGGCAGCCCGCTGGCCGGCTGCCTCGACAAGGCGGTCGGCGAGCTGAAGTCGTCCGGTGAGCTGGCCAAGATCCAGGAACAGTGGCTGACGACGTCGGCCGGCGCGCCCGTCCTGAAGTGACCGTCCCCGAGAACGCCGCGTCCGGGGACACCTGGGTCAAGAGCGCGCGGCAGCTCGACCGGGAGCGGCGGCGCCGCCGCGCGGGCGTACGGTCGACGTCCCTCGCGACGGCGTCGACCCTGCTGTTCGCGGTCGTCGTCGCGGCGGTCGTGGTGTCCTCACCCGGCTGGCAACGGGTGCACGAGACGTTCTTCGACTGGGACGAGTTCGCCGGCGCGTTCCCGGACGTGCTGCACGGCTTCTGGCTCAACGTCCGGATCTTCCTGATCGCCGAGCCGGTCGTCCTGGTCGTCGGGCTGCTGGTGGCGCTCGCCCGCGGGCTGCGCAACCCGCTGTTCTTCCCGCTGCGGGCGCTGGCCGTCGCCTACACCGACGTGTTCCGCGGCATCCCGACGATCCTGCTGGTGTACCTGGTCGGGTTCGGGCTGCCCGCGCTGCAGCTCCAGGGCGTCCCCGGCAGCCCGGCCGTGCTCGGCGGGTTCGCGCTGGTCCTCTCCTACGGCGCGTACGTCGCGGAGGTGTTCCGCGCGGGCATCGACTCGATCCACCCGAGCCAGCAGGCCGCCGCCAGGTCGCTCGGCCTGACCAGGACGCAGAGCCTGCGCTTCGTCGTCCTCCCGCAGGCGGTGCGCCGGGTCGTCCCGCCGCTGCTGAACGACTTCGCGTCCCTGCAGAAGGACACCGCGCTCGTCGCCGTCCTCGGCCCGCTGGAGGCGCTCCGCCAGGCGCAGATCCATTCGGCCGACACCTTCAACTACACGCCGTTCCTGGCCTCGGCCGTGCTGTTCATCGCGCTGACGGTGCCGATGGCCCGGTTCACCGACCATCTCGCGGCCCGCGCCGGGCGGCGCCGCGCCCCCGGAGGCGGCATATGAGCGAACCGCTGCTGCGCGTCGACGGCGTGTGGAAGACCTACCACGCGCAGCCGGTGCTGCGCGGCGTCGACCTGGACGTCGCGCAGCACGAGGTCGTCTGCCTGATCGGCGCGTCCGGCTCCGGCAAGTCGACGCTGCTGCGCTGCGTGAACGTGCTGGAAACGGTCGACGACGGCGCGATCTTCCTGGACGGCGCGGACATCACCGACCCGGCCGCCGATCCCGACGACGTCCGCAAGCGCATCGGGATGGTGTTCCAGTCCTACAACCTGTTCCCGCACATGTCGGTGCTGGACAACATCACCCTCGCCCCGGTGCGCGTGCACAAGCGGCGGCGCGCCGAGGCCGAGAAGGACGCCCGGGAACTGCTGGAGCGGTTCGGGCTCGCGGACAAGGCCGCCGAGTACCCCGACCGGCTGTCCGGCGGGCAGCAGCAGCGCGTGGCGATCGTCCGGGCGATGGCCGGGCGGCCGAGCCTCCTCCTGCTGGACGAGGTGACGTCCGCGCTGGATCCCGAGCTGGTCACCGAGGTCATGGACATCATCCGCGAGCTGAAGGACTCCGGCATGACGATGGTCCTCGCGACGCACGAGATGGGGTTCGCCCGCGACATCGCCGACACCGTGTGCTTCCTGCACGACGGCGTCCTGCTGGAGCGCGGGACCGCCGAGCAGATCTTCACCGAGCCCGCCGAGCCCCGGACCCGCGAGTTCCTGCGCCGCGTCCTGGAGTCCCGCCGCCTGTAGGAGACTGATCGGCATGGCAGACCTCGACGTGGTCGCGTGGGTCCAGGTGTCGGGCGGCCGGATGCTCGCCGTCCGGTCGCGCGGGCGCGATCTCCTCTACCTCCCCGGCGGCAAGCGCGAGCCCGGCGAGGACGACTGGTCGGCGCTGTCCCGCGAGGTCCGCGAGGAGCTGGACCTGGAGCTCGACCGGACGTCCTTCCGCGAGCTGGGCGTCGTCCGCGCGGCCGCCCACGACCAGCCCGACTTCACCCACGTGCGCATGGCCTGCTTCACCGCGGGCTACGCGGGCACGATGGCGGCGGCCGGCGAGGTGGACGAGTACGTCTACGTGGGCGCGTCCGACCGCCACCTCCTCGCCCCGGCGGCCGGGGCCGCCCTGGACCTGGCGGACGAACAGGGCCTCCTCCGCTGAGCCTCCGGGATCTCGTCCGCGAGCCCGACGGCCTGGTGGAAATGCGCGCCCCGCGCGCGCCCGCCTGAGCGCGGCGTCAGGACACGGCGAGCGCGATGCCGCTGCCGATTCCCAGCGCGACGGAGAAGGCGGCGGCCACGACGGCGACGCCCGTGGCGCCGGGCGCGGGGCGGAGCGGGCGGTCCGGTCGTCCGAACAGCGGGACGATCCAGCGCAGGTAGTAGAAGACGCTCGCGACCGAGTTCACGGCGGCGGCGACGGCGAGCCAGAGGTAGCCGCCGTCCAGCGCCGCGCCGAACATCAGGACCTTCCCGACGAACACGGCGGTCGGCGGTGTGCCGACGAAGCCGAGCAGGCAGACGACCAGCGACAGCCCGAGCAGCGGGGAGCGCCGCATCAGCCCGGCGTACCCGGCGAGGTCGTCGCGTCCGGCCGCGAGGACGACCGCGAACGCGCCCAGGTTCGTCACCGCGTAGGCCGCGACGTAGTACAGCAGCGCGGGCTCGGCCAGGGCGCTGCGTCCCGCCATCGCGACCGGGACGAGCAGGTAGCCCGCCTGGCTGACGGTCGAGTAGGCGAGCAGCCGCCGCACGTTGTCCTGCCCGAAGGCGGCGAGGTTCCCGAGCGTCATCGTGGCCGCCGCGATCACGGCCACGAGCGCGGGCCAGGACGTCCCGGACGGCAGCGCATCGGCGCCGAACCGGTAGAGGGCGGCGAACGCCCCGATCTTCGGGACGGTGGTGACGAACGCGGCGATGGCGGGCGGGGCGCCCTCGGTGACGTCCGGAACCCAGTAGTGCCCGGGGACGGCGCCCGCCTTGAACAGCAGCCCGGCGAGCAGCGCGACGACGCCGGCGGCGACCGCCGCCTCCGGGGCGCCCGCGAGCCCGGCGCGCAGCGCCGGGTACGCGGTGCCGCGCCCCACCCCGGACAGCAGCGTCACCCCGGCGAGCATGAACACGCCGAGCAGCGCGCCCATCAGGTAGTACTTCAGCGCGGCCTCGGTGCCGGGCGCGTCCTTGCCGAACCCGGCGAGGGCGTAGGCGGGGATGCTCGCCAGCAGGTAGGCCGCCACCAGGACGAGCAGGTCGGCCGAGGCGCCGAGCACGATCGCCCCGAGCGCCGACAGCAGGATCAGGACGTAGTGCTCGCTCTCCCGGGGATGGCCGCGCACCCGCCCGGCCGCCAGGACCAGCACGCCCAGGGCCGCGCCCAGCACGGTGATCCGGGTGACGTGCGTGATCGGGTCGAGGAGGAACGCGTCGAACACCGCCAGGTCGGCGCGGGTCGCGGCCACGCCGGCGGCGGCCAGCCCGGCGGCGAGCCCCGCCGCGCAGACGGCCGCGACCCGCCACTGCCGGTCGCGGGGCAGGAAGAGCCCGTTGACGAGGCCGAGCACGGCGGCGATCAGCACGCACAGCTCGGGGGCGAGGTCGGCGGGGTTCTCGTTCATCACCGTCCCACGTCACCGTCCCACGAGCGCGACGACGGCGGCCGACAGCGGCTCGATCGTGTCGAGCAGGCCGCGCGGCGCGACGCCGACGAGCAGCGACAGGACCAGCAGGGGGGCGAGCGCGGCCAGTTCGGGCCGCCGCACGTCGGTGACCCGCGCGGTCAGCTCGCCGGGCGGCCCGAGCACGGCCCGGTGCAGGACGCGCAGGAACAGCGCCGCCGTGATCAGGATCCCGGTGATGGCGAGCGCGCCGGTCGCGGCGGCCGCCGCCGTGCCGCTCCCGATCGTCCCGGCGAAGATCTGGAACTCGGCGATGAACCCGGACAGGCCGGGCAGCCCGAGCGAGGCGAACGCGGCGGCCCCGAACAGCCCGGCGAACACGGGCGCGCCGCGCGCGATGCCGCCGAACCGGCCGAGGTCGTAGCTCCCGGCCCGGTCGTGCAGGACCCCGCACAGCAGGAACAGGGCCCCGGTGACGAGCCCGTGGCTGACCATCTGCGTGACCGCGCCGGTCACCGCGAGCCGCCGCGCGCCCGCGTCGCCGGACGCGTACCCGGCCGCGCCCAGCGCGAGGACGATGTAGCCCATGTGGTTCACCGACGTGTACGCGACGAGCCGCTTGACGTCGTCCTGCGCGAGCGCGACCAGCGCCCCGTACAGGACGCCGACGAGCCCGACGATCAGGAAGACGAGCGCGTAGCGGCGCCACGCGTCCGGGAGCATCGGCATGGCGATCCGGACGAGCCCGTACGTGCCCATCTTCAGCATGACCCCGGCGAGGATCGCCGACCCCGCGGCGGGCGCGTCGGTGTGCGCGGGCGGCAGCCAGGTGTGGAACGGCACGACCGGGGTCTTGATGCCGAGGCCGATCCCGACGGCGAGGAGCGTCAGCCCCGCCAGGCCGCCGCTGAGCGGCGGGTCGCGGGTCAGCTCCACCATGTCGAACGTGTGGGGGTCGGCGCCGAGGTAGAGGCCGATGAAGCCCAGCAGCAGGATCAGCGAGCCCAGGAACGTGTAGAGGAAGAACTTCAGCGCCGACCGCGCCCTGCCGCCGTGGCCCCACAGCAGGATCACGAAGTACATGCCGACGATCGACAGGTCGAAGAAGACGAAGAACAGCAGCAGGTCGAGGGCGGCGAACAGCCCCAGGCACACGGTCTCCAGGAAGAGGAACAGGACCGCGAACGCCCGCGCCCGGCGCGTCCGCCCCAGCGAGTACACCGCGCACGCCGCGAACAGCACGGCGGTGAGGGCGAGGAGCGGCAGCGACAGGCCGTCCACGCCGACGTGGTAGCCGGCCCGGACGGACGGGATCCACCGCGCGTTCGTCTCGAAGGACGTCCCGGCGGACGTCCCGTGGGAGACCCACATCCAGGCGACGAGGACGACCTCGGCGAGGCTGACGCCGATCCACGTCCACGGCACCGCGCGGCGCGGGACGGCCGGCACGGCGACCGCGGCCGCCACCGCGACCGGCAGGAAGATCACCAGGGTCAGCATCGGCTCACCCGGCCAGGACGGCGACGACGACGAGCACCGCGAGCACCACCGCGGCCTGGGCGTAGTACATGTGGACCTGCCCGGTCTGCGGACGGCGGGCCAGCGCGGCGAGGGCCCGCGCGGCGCGGGCGACCAGGCCGGTCAGGTCGTCCACGCGGATCTCGACACGGCGTCCGGTCAGGCCCGCCGCCCGCCGGCCGCCTCGTGCGACGCCCCGGACGGCGCCGTCCACGACCCGGTCGTCGAACCGGGCCAGTGCCCGCGCGACCGCGAACGCCGGACGCACCACCGCGGCGTCGGCGGCCCGCTCCAGGTACAGCCACTCCGCCGCCCATCCGGGCGCGGGGAGCCGGCGGGCGTATCCGACCGCAGCGACCGTCGTCACCGCCAGCAGTCCGGAGAGGGCGAGCGTCCAGATCTCCGGCCCGTTCTCGTGCGGCGCCCCGAGCAGCCGCCGCCACGCGCCGGCCACTCCCGGAAGCGCAAGCACGCCGAGCACCGCCGCCGCGACGGCCAGCACGACCAGCGGGACCTGCCCCAGCGCGGGCACCCGGACGGGCTCCCCCTCCGCCGGGCCGAACACCGCGAACAGCGCCTTCGCCGCGTAGGCCGCCGAGAGCACCGACGCCGCGAGGCCCACCGCGAGCAGTCCGGGCGGCAGGCCGGCGAGGACCGCGTCCTTCGTCGCCCACAGCGACAGCGGCGGGACGCCCGCCAGCGCGACCGCCCCCACCCCGAACGCGGCCCCGACGACCTGGTGCCGCCGCGCCGCGCCGCGCAGCTCGTCCAGCCGCCGGGTCCCGAGGGCGCTCAGCCAGGCGCCCGCGCACAGGAACAGCAGGCTCTTCACCGCCGCGTGCGCGACCAGCTGCGCCGTCCCGGCGGCCACCGAGCCCGCGCCGGCCCCGAGCACCATGAAGCCGATCTGCGCGCACGTCGACGCGGCGAGGAGCTGCTTGAGGTCCCGCTGGGCGACGGCGACGGCCCCGAGGACGAGGGCGGTGACCGCGCCCGCCCAGGAGACGAGCGCGTCCGCCCAGCCGGTCGCCGCCAGCAGCGGGTGGACGCGCATCAGCAGGTACGCGCCGGCCGCGACCATCGTCGCCGAGTGCAGCAGGGCCGACACCGGGCTCGGGCCCGCCATGGCCCGCGCCAGCCAGAACGAGAACGGGAGCTGCGCCGACTTGCCCAGCGCGGACACCACGACCCCGGCCGCGATCAGGTCCCGCCAGGGGGCGTCCGCGTGCGCGAGCGCGTCGAGCCGCAGCGAATGGGCCCCGGCGACCGCGAAGCCCGCGGCCGCGTACAGCCCCATGTCGGCGGCCCGGGTCGTCAGGAACGCGACGTCCGCCGACCGGACCCGCTCCGCGTCCGGCCACGCGTAGCCGATGAGCGCGTACGACATCGCGCCCATGACCTCCCAGCCCATCAGCAGCATGAACAGGTCCGTCGCGGTGACCGTGACGGCCATCGCCGCCGCGAACAGCAGCATCAGCCCGTGGAAGCGGGGGCCGTACCGCTCCGCCGCCGCGAAGGCGAGCACCGCCGCGAGGACGACGGCCAGGGTCACCAGCAGCACGGCGGACAGTCCGTCCACCGCGAGGCCGCCCGGCCGGAGGCTCATCCGCGCAGCTCTCCCGCGTCGTCGGTCATGTCGACGTCCCGGGCCCGGAACAGCGCGGTGACCACCGCGAAGCCCATCGCCATCTCCAGCGCCATCACGGTGATCGCGACGAGGACGAGGACCTGCCCGTCCGGCATCCCGGGCGACACCCAGTGCCAGAACCCGGCCGCCGCGACCACCACCCCGTTGACCATCAGTTCGAGCCCCATCATCAGCATCACGATCGACTGCTGGGACAGGGCCCCGAACAGCCCGACGCAGAACAGCGCGGCGGCGAGCAGCAGGAACGTCTCAAGCGTCACGGTCGTACCGCCCCCGGTGCGTGGCCAGCACCACGGTCGCGATCATGGTGGCCAGGATCGCGATCCCGATCACCATCATGACCAGCATCTTCGGCCCCATGATCGACTCGCCGAGCGCGAACGTCGGATCCCGGGGCGGACGTCCCGCCCGCGCCGGCCACGGGACCGCGAAGATCCCGGCCGCCAGCGCCGCGAAGAGGCCCGCGGAGATGCCGAGCGCGCCGCGCTTGTTGTGCAGCATCGACATCGGCATCAGCCCGGCCGGGTTCATCATGTACATGACCATGAAGACGGCCATCACCAGCATCTCCATGATCATCATCAGGATCACCAGCACGCCCAGGTAGCGCAGGTCGACGAGCAGCAGCTCCGCGCCCACGCACAGGAAGGACGCGAGCAGCGAGAACGTCGCCCGCGCCATCGAGTCCACGACGAAGACCGCGATGCCGGACCCGACCGCCGCGGCGGCGAGCACCCAGAACGCGGCGTCCTCCACGATTCGCCTCCCTCAGACGACGACGATCCCGACGACGAGCATCTGCAGCAGCGCGGCCGGGATCAGCACCGTCCACGCCGCCGCCATGGCCCGGTTCATGCGCAGCACCGGCACGCGTCCCCGTGTCCACACGAGCAGGGCCAGGACGGCGCACGTCTTCACCAGCGACCACAGCCATCCCGGCAGCAGCGGTCCCGCCCCGCCGCCGAGGAACAGCGGGACGGCGACGGCCGCCGCCACCGCGAGCAGCCCGTACCGCCCGGCCAGGAAGACGAGCCGGTCCGGCCCGGACAGCTCGGCCATCGCTCCCCCGGCCAGGTCGCCGCCCACCGGATGGCCGAACGGGCCCCAGAACGCCATCGCCGACGCCGAGACCAGGTAGACGGCGAACGCGACCGGCATCCAGACCGCGAACCACAGCCCGTCCTGCGCCGCCGCGATGACCCGCAGGTCGAGCGAGTGCGCGCCCAGCGCGGCGGTGATGAGCGCGAACATGTGCGGCAGCTCGTAGGCGAGGCCCTGCGCGAGGAACCGGTACCCGCCGACCAGCGCGTACGCGGAGTTGACGCCCCAGCCCGCCAGCCACACCGAGCCCCAGGCCACGACCTCCATCGCGTTGAACCAGACGACGCCGACGCTCGCCGGCACGGCGACGCGGTCGCCGAACGGCACCACCAGCGCGGCGAGCGCCGCCGCCACCGGCAGCGAGACCGCCCCGGTGCGCACCAGCAGGCGGTCCGCGCGCGCCGTGGTCCGGCGCTGCATGGTCAGCAGCCGGACGGCCTCCTGGAACGGCGCGGCGGGACGTCCCGCGAGCGCACCGCTCAGCGTCGCCGCGGCGACCGCCAGCACCCCGAGGACCACGACCTCAACCATCGACGGCGCCGAGGTCCGGGTCGAGGCTCGCCACGATCAGCCGCGCCTCGGCCAGCTCGGCCCCCGCCAGCAGCGACGGCAGCGCCTCCAGCGACTCCCGCGCGGGCGCGCGCCGCGTCCCGTCCGCCCCCTCGATCTCCCGGAGCCACCCCTCGACCCGCTCCCGCACGTCGCCGACGCCGCGCGTCATCCACCGCAGCGCGGGCGACCGCCGGACCCGCCGGGCGAACGCCCCGAACCGCGCGCCCGCCGCACCGTCCAGGGCCTCATCGCGCAGCACCGCGGCGCGCTCCCCCGCGACGTCCCACCCGGCGACGCGCAGGAACCGCGCGAGGCTGTCGAGCCGGGCCGCCACCCGCCGCTCGTCCGTCCAGAAGGTCCGCTCCGCGCGGTCGACGGCGATGGCCTCCGCGGCCTGGACGACGTCCCCCTGCAACGTCAGATCGACGCGCAGCCCGGCGGGCCAGTACGGCAGGACCGGACCCAGCGGCACATGCAGGACGTCCAGCCGCAGCCCGTCGCGGTCGTCGGCCCGGTCGGCCATGCCGGCGTCCAGGCGCAGCGGAGGCCGCTCGCCGCCGGACGCGCCGTCGAGCCCCCGGGTCCGCGGCTCCGGCATGTCCCGCCACACGGTCTCGATCGCGTCCGCCAGCGCCGGCCCCGGATTCCCGCAGACGACGAGCGTCCCCGTCTCCGCGGGCGACAGCGCGGGACGCCACCGGCGCCGCCGCAGCTCGGCCTCGACCGCGAGCCGGTCCCGCGTCCCGTCCGCCGCGGACACGACGAGCGGGCGCGGGTCGCGCCTCAGGACCACCGCAGCGCCCCCTCCCGCCACGCGTAGAGGACGCCGACCAGCAGCAACGCCAGGAAGGCGAACATCTCCACGACGGCCTTCACGCCCACCGACGCGACGACGAGCGCCCACGGGTACATGAAGACCATCTCCATGTCGAACGCGAGGAACACCAGCGACACCGCGTACCAGCGCACGTGGAAGCGCGACAGCGCGTGCTCGGCCGGACGCGCCCCCGACAGGTACGGCCCGGCCTCGAACGCCCGCGGCGCGACCGCGAACGACACCGCGTAGACGGCCGCGATGACCGCCGCCACCAGCCCCAGCACCGACAGGACGACGGCGTACGGCGGCATCGCGGCTCCCGGTGGACGGCTAGTAGTCCGCCTTTACCTGATCGGGGCGGCCGTGAAACATCGCCCCGGGCCTTCCGGCCCCTACGCCTTCCGCTCCCGGTCGGCGGCCGCGGCGGCGAGGATCATCTCGTCCACGACCCAGCGGGCCCGCGGCGACAGGTCGACGAGGGCGCGCAGCACCTCCGGGCGGATGACGCCCTGCTCCACGTCCCGGCGCAGTGCCTTGATCGTGAGGTCGTCCCCGATCGGCTCGGACTCGCCGGCGAACCCGAAGAACCCGATCGGCACCCCGAAGAACGTGGCGAGCGCGGTCAGCGTCTTGAGCTGCGGGTTCTCCTGCCGCCCGGTGCGCAGCTTCCAGACGGTGGTGGACGAGATGTCCTCGCCGGTGGCGCCCGCGATGGCGGCGGCCGTCTCCACGTTGTTGCGCGGCGGCCCCGCGTCCGCGGGCCACAGGTTCTGGATCAGCCACTCCACCTTCTCGGCCAGCGACGCCCCCGGCGAGATCCCGTCCGCGTGCTCGCGCATCATGCCCCTCCCCATGTCAGTGATTTTAGTTGACCACACCCGTGCTCGTCAGCCAAGGACACGCGGCCGGGAAGGACCGGAGAGGGAGGCGCCGTCTGGTCCTCAAGCGGGTGGCGCCTCCCCCGCTGCGGCGAACTTTGCCAAGAATCGTTGCAAAGGGTCTTTGCAACTTCTAGCGTCGGCGGCATGAAGGAACAGCCGGTCCCGGAGGTGATCACCGATCCGCGGCGGGTGCGGCTTCTCGCGCACCCGCTGCGGCAGCGGATCGCCGAGATCATGCGGCGCGGACCCGTCTCGTCCACCACCCTCGCCCGCGAACTCGGCGAGAGCACCGGCTCGACGAGCTACCACCTGCGGCAGCTCGCCAAGCACGGGTTCGTCGAGGAGGTCCCGGAGCTCGCGCGCGGGCGGGAGCGCTGGTGGCGGGCGGTCCCCGGCGACCGGCGGCTGCCGCCCCACGGCGAGCAGTCGGCGCAGATGCGGGAGGCCGTGGCGGAGCTGGCCCGCCTCGAGTTCGCCAACGGGCTCGACGGGCTCACCCGCTACCTGCGCGAACGCGACGGCCTCGGCCCCTGGGCGGACGCGCTGCTCTTCTCGTTCTCCACCGTCACGCTGACGCCGGACCAGGTGCGTCCCTTCTTCGAGGAGTACATCGCGCTCCTCTACCGCTACAAGCGCGCCGACGACGACCCGCCGCCGGACGCGCGCACCCTCCACGCCAGGTTCCTGGCGTTCCCGGAGGTCTAGGGCCCGGGCCGGCGAGTTGCCCCTCGCCGGCCCGGGCGGGCGGAAGCCCGCATCACCACGCCGCACCGCGGCGTGTTCGCACGCGACACGAACCCCCGACGAAAGGAGAGCACTCCATGCTGCTCTCGCGCAAACGCATGCTGAAATGGGCGGTCCTGCTGCTCTGGGTCGTCATCGCGATCCTGGCGGCGCCGGCGGCCGGACGGCTCTCGGACGTCGTCCAGGCGAAGTCGTCCGCCGAACTCCCCCGGGGCGCCCAGTCCACGCGGGTGGACGAGCTGGCGTCCCGCTTCCCCGGCGGCGAGCGGGCGCCCGGGATCATCGCCTACGCCCGGACGTCGGGCATCACCCCGGCCGACCGGGCGAAGGCCGAGGCCGACCGCCGCGCCCTCGCCCCGCTCGCCGCGGGGACGATCGCCGCGCCCGTCCCGTCCGGCGACGGCAGGGCCCTCATGCTGGCCGTGCCGCTGAAGGACGACGACACGCTCGGCGACAAGGCCGGGAAGCTGCGCGACCGGTCCCGCGCGGACGTGCCGCCGGGCCTCGACGTGCGGCTGACCGGCCCGGCGGGCGCCGCGCTGGACGTCGGGGACGCCTTCGAGAAGGTCGACAAGCCCGTCCTGATCGCCACGGTCGTCCTGGTGGCCCTCGTCCTGCTGCTCACCTACCGGAGCCCGGTCCTGTGGCTGCTGCCGGTCGTGAACGCGGCGATCGCGCTCCAGGTGACGGGCGCCGTCGTGTACCTGCTCGGCGAGCACGCCGGCCTCTACGTCGCGGACGGGACGTCCACCATCCTCAACGCGCTCGTCTTCGGCGTCTCCACCGACTACGCGCTGCTCCTCCTCGCCCGCTACCGGGAGGAGCTCCGCCGCCACCCCGACCGGCACGACGCGATGCGGATCGCGCTGCGCCGCGCCGCGGCCCCGGTCTGCGCGTCCGCCGCGACGGTCGCCCTGGGCCTGCTCTGCCTCCTCGCCGCCGACATGGGCTTCAACTACGCGCTCGGCCCGATCGGCGCGATCGGCGTCCTCGTCGGCCTGGTCGTCGTGATGTCGCTGCTGCCCGCCCTCCTCGTGATCCTCGGCCGGTGGGTCTTCTGGCCGCGCGTCCCCCGCTGCGGCGACGCCCCGCCCGCGCGCGGGGCGTGGGACCGCGCCGGCCACCGGATCGCGGCGCACCCGCGCCTGGTCTGGATCGGCGGCCTGGCCGTCCTGGGCGCGCTCGCCTCCGCCTGCCTCGGCATCAGCACGGGCCTGGACCGCGCCCACTTCCTCACCAGCACGCCGAGCTCCGCCGTCGGCGAGCAGCTGCTGGCGCGGCACTATCCCGGCGGCCAGGGCCGTCCGCTCCAGGTGGTCACCGGGAAGCCGGCGTCGGTGACGACCGCCCTCCAGCGGGCCCCCGGAGTAGCGCGCGTCGGAAACGCCCAGCGGTCGGCGGACGGCCGCCTGACCAAATTGGACGTGGTCCTGACCTCGCCTCCGGACAGCGACGAGGCGAAGAAGACCGTCCGCGCGCTCCGCGAGGCCGTCCCGGACGCCCTGTTCGGCGCGAGCACCGCCGGGGAGGTCGACCTGGCCGACGCCCAGGCCCACGACCGGCGGGTGGTGATCCCCCTCGTCCTCGGCGTCGTCCTGCTCGTCCTGGTCGTGCTGCTCCGGGCGCTGGTCGCCCCGCTCCTGGTGATCGGCACGGTCGTCGCGTCGTACTTCGCCGCCCTGGGCGCCGCCTGGCTGCTGTTCCGGTACGCCTTCGGCTTCCCCGCCCTCGACATCCAGGTCGCCCTGATGGGGTTCCTGTTCATGGTCGCGCTGGGGGTGGACTACAACCTGTTCCTCGTCTCCCGCATCCGGGAGGAGGCGGCCCGCTCGGGCCATCGGGCCGGGGTCCTACGCGGCCTGGGCGTCACCGGGGGCGTCATCTCCAGCGCGGGCCTCGTCCTCGCCGCCACGTTCGGCGTCCTCGGCGCCATGCCGGTCACGATGATGGTGCAGATAGGCGTCCTGGTCTCCCTGGGAGTCCTCCTGGACACCTTCTTCGTCCGCTCGGTCATCGTCCCCGCCCTGGCCCTCGACGCGGGCCGCCGTTTCTGGTGGCCGTCCCCGGCGCCGGCGCGCGGCCGCCGCGTCCGGCTAGAGGACGGCGACGCCGCTGAAGTGGGGGACCTCGGGTTCACTCCACGGTGAGGGGTCGGGACGCCACCGCGAGCACGACACCACGCCCGGCTCCAGCAGCCGGGCGCCGTCGAACAGCGCCTCGATCTCCTCGGGGGACCGGGCGCGGATCGGCGTCCCGCCGCGCTCCATCACCTCCCGCACCGCCCGGCGCATCGCCTCGCCGTCCAGTTCGTCGGTCGTGGCGTCGCAGGTGTGGGAGATGACCAGGTGGCTGCCGGGGGCCAGCCTGCGGAGCAGGTCCGCGACGAGCCGCCGGGCCTCGCCGTCGTCCAGGATGTGGTTCAGCACGCCCAGCAGCATGAGCGCGACCGGACGCTCGAAGTCGAGGGTGCCGGCGGCCGCTTCGAGGACCGCCGGCGTGTCCCGGATGTCGGCCTGGACGTAGTCGCACGCGCCTTCGGGGCGGCTCGTCAGCAGGGCGCGCGCGTGGGCGAGCACCAGCGGGTCGTTGTCGACGTAGACGATCCGGCTGTCCGGCGCGAGGCGCTGGGCGACCTCGTGGGTGTTGTCGACGGTGGGGAGCCCGGTGCCGAGGTCGAGGAACTGCCGGACGCCCTGGGCGACCAGGAAGCGCACGGCGCGCCCGAGGAAGGCCCGGTCCTGTTTGGCCGAGACGGCGATCCCGGGCAGGACGCGCAGGACGGCGTCGCCCGCCTCCCGGTCCACCGCGTAGTTCTCCTTGCCGCCGAGCCAGTAGTCCCAGATGCGGGCCGAATGCGGCACGCTCGTGTCGATCTCGGATCCGGGCGTCTCCGGCATGTGCTGGCTCCCTCGGGCGACGATGATCGTCCTCATCATTCACCAGCGACCGGGCCGGGATCCGCCTTGTGCCGGATCAATTGCCGCCGCCTTCCGGCGCCCGGCGATTCGTCTGCGTGGGGACGCCCGACGTCCGGCGACCGCGCCGATCGGGGACGGCGGCGCGGCGGGTGAGGGGTTCCGCGGCGATCAGGGCGGACAGCAGGACGGGGCCCAGCGCGAGGCTGAACAGCACGTCGGTGAGCCAGTGCTCGTCCGCGACCGTGAGCGCCGCCGCCGCGACGCAGCCGGTCGCGAGCGAGATGCCGCGGCGCCGGCGCGCGGACAGCCGGACGGAGGGGAACGCGGCGACCAGCAGTTCGAGGACGACCCAGACGAGCACGAACGCGTTGAGGGTGTGGCCGGACGGATACGCGGCCCCGCCCGTGAACAGGAGGTCGGCGTCACCGTACGGATACGTCCGGGGGATCACCGCCTTCAGCCCGGCCTGCGCCAGCGACAGTCCGAACACGATGGCCGCGCTCATCACCACGTAGCGGGGCGAACGCGTCCGTATGGCGGCTATGACGGCCAGCGGGGCGATGACCGCCACCAGGTCGCCGCGCTGGCCGAGCTTGGTCGCCAGGTGGACGGCGGTGAGGGGCCCGTCCCGGACGTGCGCGTCGCAGTACTCGTGGACGATCCAGTCGAGGTGCCTGAGCGGGCCGCCGGTGAGGACGTCCGCGGTGACCAGCACCATGGCCGCGACGAGCAGCGCGCATCGGCCCTTCGATCCCCACCGCACGGACGGAGCATTCCCCCCGTGCCGCGTTCGCCCACATCAGGCGCAGGGATCATTTGGAGCCGCCGCGAAACCCGGAACGCAAAAAAGAACCGCGGAGCGCCGTGATGGCGTTCCGCGGTTCGCAGGTACCCCCGAGCGGATTCGAACCGCCGTTACCGCCTTGAGAGGGCGGCGTCCTAGGCCACTAGACGACGGGGGCCGGACCATGCACCCGGGTGATCTCCCACCCGGACGTCGCCCAGCCTACCGGACCGGACCCCCCACCTCGAACCGGTTTCGACCACCCCGCACCCGGCCGGACGTTCGACGGCTTTACGGCAGCGCTCATCAAAAAAGGAAACGTGGACTTCGCAGGAAAAACCCTCTGCGCGTACGCCCCGGCCACCGGTTCGGGCGAAGCCCGAACACCGGGGGTTCCAGGGGGTCGCCCCCCTGGGAAGACACCGCGGGCCCCGGCGAAGGTGCGAAAGGCACCGAGCAGGCCGGCCCGCCACGTACCCCCGAGCGGATTCGAACCGCCGTTACCGCCTTGAGAGGGCGGCGTCCTAGGCCACTAGACGACGGGGGCGTGGTCCGCCTGAGCGGACGCAGCTGGGGTACCAGGACTCGAACCTAGACTAAGTGAACCAGAATCACTCGTGCTGCCGATTACACCATACCCCAGTGAGGTACGGGCTTCCGTGCCGTTTCCGACCCGGTCGCTCGCGCCTCGATGAGAATACAGGACCTTGGGACAACGACCAAAACGATTGCGGGGAACGGCGGTTAGCGGGTGAAGTCGGGCGGGCCGATGTGCTCGCGTCCCCACTCGACGAGGGGCCGCAGGCGCCGCCAGGACGTCCGGACCCGCGCGACCACCTGGCCGGGGTCCTCCATCCACGGGTCGGCGGGCCATCCGGTCCGGGCGTAGAGGGAGCGGTGCCGCAGGAGTTCGAGGCGCGGGTGGTCGGCGGCCGTGCCGCGGGGGCGCGTCTTGAGCCGGTCGCCGGCGATCTCCATGCCGGCGGAGCGGAGGTCGTCCACGATGGCCTGGAGTTCGCCGCCGCCGGTGTCGGAGCCTGCGGCCTCGCGGTAGCGGCGCAACTGTTCGGGAGTGGGCGCGTACATGCCGCCGGCGACCATGAGGCCGTCCGCGTCGACCTGGAGGTAGAAGCCCTCGCCCGTGTGGCCGCCCTGGTGGGTCTTGTAGGGCGACTTGTCCTTGCTGAAGCGGACGTCGCGGTACGGCCGGAAGAGCTTGACCGCGCCGAACTCCTCTTCGAGTTCGGCGCACAGCTCGGTCAGGGGCTCGCGCACATGGCGTTCGTACGTCTTCTTGTGGGACGTCCAGTAGGACTTGCTGTTGTCGCCCTGCAAGCCCTCGTAGAACGAGAACGCCTCGTCGGTGAAGCCGCCGAACGCCACGGCTCAGTCCCGCTCGATGACGCGGTTGGCGAGAGTGCCGATGCCCTCGATGGTGACGGTCACCTCGTCCCCGATCTGCAGCGGGCCGACGCCTGCGGGGGTGCCGGTGAGGATGACGTCGCCGGGCAGCAGCGTCATGACCTGGCTGACGTACTCGACGAGCTCCGGGACGCCGTGCAGCAGCAGGGACGTGCGGGCGTCCTGGCGGACCTCGCCGTTGACGGCCGTGGAGATCGCCAGGTCGGCGGGGTCGGCCTCGGTCTCGATCCACGGGCCGATCGGGCAGAACGTGTCGAAGCCCTTGGCCCGCGTCCACTGCCCGTCCTTCGCCTGGAGGTCGCGGGCGGTGACGTCGTTGGCGCAGGTGTAGCCGAGGATGACCTCGGCGGCGCGGGAAGCGGGCACCTCGCGGCACATGCGGCCGATGACGACGGCCAGCTCGCCCTCGTGGTCGACTCGCTCGGACAGCTTCCGCGGGTAGGCGATCGCCTCGCCGGGGCCGATCACGGCGGTGGACGGCTTGGCGAAGAGCACCGGCTCGGCGGGCGGCGCGTCCCCGCCCATCTCGCGGACGTGGTCGGCGTAGTTCTTCCCGATCGCGATGATCTTGCTGGGCAGGATCGGCGCGAGCAGCCGGACGTCGGCGAGCGGGAACCGCTGCCCGGTGAACGTCAGCTCACCGAACGGGTGGGCCGCGATGGCGGCGACGGTGTTCTCCTCCACCACGCCGAAGGACATGCCTTCGTCGGTGGAGAACCTGGCGATACGCATGTCCGGAAGCCTAGTACTCCGGTCAGAACCCGCACGCCTTGCCGTTGAGCTCGCAGCCCTTCGGGGTGGACGCGGGTCCCGAGGCGCCGAACTGGACGTCCCAGGTGCCGCCCGGCGGGATGGCGGGCGCCCCGTCCAGGTTCTTGATCTCGGCCTTCGCGCCGCCGTGCACGAGCCGCGCGCCCCAGATGTTCTTCACGTCCGCGCCGGGCGTGCGGAACGTCAGCTTCCACGCCTTCATGGGACGGTCGGTCCGGTTGGTGATGACCAGCTTGCCCTCGAAGTACCCCTCGTCCTGCTGGACGAGCTGATACGTGATCCCCTTGCCCTCGACGAGCGGGCCGATCGGGGCGGTGGTCGCGGGCGGCGGCATGCCGGGCTGCTGGACGGGCGGCTGACCGGCCGCGGGCGGCGTCGCGGGCGGCGTCGCCGGCGCCTCGCTCGGCGAGGGGGCGCCGGGCGGGGTCGGCTCGTCCGTCGGTCCCCCGGCCGGGGCGGACGCTGCGGCCGGCGGGGACGCCGCGGTCTTCCCCTCGCCGTCCGAGCCGCCGCCGGTGAGCAGCAGGGCCACGACCGCGGCGCCGGCGAGGAGGGCCACCGCGGCGACCGCCGCGATGAGGATCACCGGCAGCCTGGACCGCGAGGCCGGCGCTCCCCCGGACGGCATCGCGGACGGCATCGCGGACGGCGCCGCCGGCGCGGTCGCGTCGGGCTGCGGCCCCGTCCCGAGGCCGCCGGAGGGCATGGCGAAGGGAGCCCCGGGGCCGCCCGCCCCGGGAGAGGTCGACTCGTGCCCGGCGCCGAACTGCTCCGTCCAGGGCGCTTCTCCGACGACCGGCGCGGGGGCGGGGGCGGGTACCGGTTCGGGTCGCTCGGCCGCCGCGGGGGCGGGCGCCTGCTCGGCTGCCTGCTCCGGCTCCAGCTCCGGTATCGCGCCCTGCCCGAACGCCGCCGCCTCCGCCGGGGGCGGAACGTGCTCCTCAAGCCGGATGTCGGTGACGGTCGCGGACGCGTTCTCCGGCGCCGGCGCATCGTGGAGGGTGACGTCGGGAGCGTCTTCCGGGTCGTCCTCCGGATCGTCGGCCGGAAGGTCGTGGAACGTCACGTCCGGGTCGTCGACCGGGTCGTCCTCGGGGTCGTCCACTGGATCGTCGACCGGGACGTCCTGGAGTGTCGCGTCCGCGAGGTCGTCCACGGGCTCGTCGACGAGGGTCGCGTCGGCCCCCGTCTCCGGACCCGGCGCGGCGGACCGGCCGGGAACGCGGAACTCGGCGGTCGTCTTGTGGTCCGGGGGCACGTACCCGGGCTCCTCGCCGCTCAACTCGTCCACCCTCCGCTGTCGTCGAACTCATGGACTCCGACGACGGACGAACCGGTTCGGTTCACGCCGAACCGGGAGGTGTCCGAAAGGCGTCACCCGGCGGGCGCCGGCTCCAGCCCGCGGCGGGCCGCCTGCCGCAGCTGCCGGTTGAGCATGTCGGTGATGAGCTCGATCGCGTCGGGGGTGGTGGCGTCGTGGGCGCCGCTCAGCCAGCGGGTGGCCTCGGCCAGCAGGTCCTCGGCCGATTCGCCGGCCGGCCCGGCGTCGGCCATCCGCCCCAGCACGGCGCCGAGGCGCAGCGCGGCGTCGGCGCGCCCGGACTCGGCGGCCCGCCGGTACCAGTCGGCCGCCTGGTCGAGGTCGTCCTCGCGCTCGTACATCTCCCCCAGGCCGAAGGCGACGTCCGCCCAGGTCCCGTCCGTAGGACGTCCAAGGTCCTCGGGAGTCCAGGGTCGAACGGGCATACGATCACTCCGGCTGGTCGGTTCGGTGGAGGACGGCGAGCGGGCATGCCGCGCAGGCCGTGCGGATCCTTATAGTGGACGCTTCACTCAAAATCCGCCACCGCTTTAGCCTGGTTTGACGAATTTTCTGCGTAGCCGTACCGATACTGGCGGAAACACCCTCGTTCTTTCGAACGAGCGGTTCAGTCCGCCACGGGGTAGCCGAGGACGAGCGCGTCCTGGAAACCGTCGTGCCCCGCGGCGCAGGACCGCAGCGGGACCGGCGCGCCCGCCGCGCCGCGCTCCAGCAGTCCGGGGACGGAGCGGGGGTCGGGCAGCACCTCGGCTCCGAGCTGCACGGGGTCGCGCAGCACCGTCCGCACACCGGGCTCCCCCGAGACGAACCCGCCGAGGACGAACCCCTCGGACTCGTTCCACACGAGGGCCCGGAGCCCGAGGACGAAGGTCGCGTCCCGGGGGTCGCACGGGTCGAGCCAGACGTCCGAGAGCGGCGCACCGCGTTCCTGCAGCGCGTCGCCGACGCGGGTGATGTAGCCGCGGGTGGCGTCGACGAAGGGGTCCGAGTGAGGCAGGGGTCGAAGGCGGTCGATCACTGGTACATCCCTCTCTTCGGTCTCTTTACGAAGTATGAGGGAAGTTGATCCCGAATGTCCCGTTTCTGAGGGAGAAATCTGGCTGAAGGCAGCCTAAACAGCCCCTTTCGCCACATTCCTCCCTTCCGTCTCTTCGGCCGTCCGCCGTCAGCCCACCCGGGTCGAGGCGAACTGAGGGACGGCCCGCGCGACCGGCCGCGCGGCCGGTTGCGCGGCGAACTGCGGGACGAGCTGCGAGGCGAGCCAGGGACCGACGACCACGGCGCACGCCCCGGCGGAGCAGAACGCCGTCAGCCGCGCCGGCGCGCCCGCCCGCCGGCCCAGCTCGACGCTGATCACCAGGACCGTGGCCCCGGTGACCACCGCCCGCACGGCTCCGGCCCACGGCTCGCGCGCGACGGCGAGTTCCGGAACCGGCGTCAGCCGCAGGAGGGGAACGGCCGCGGCACTCGGCTCGTCCGCCGCGACCGGCCCTCCCAGGGCGCTCAGCCCGGCCCGCTCGAACGTGATCGGCTGCTCCGGCGCGCTCGGCGCCGCGTCCATCCGGTCTTCCACCTCGAACCCTCCTCAGGTCAGCGGCCTGCTCCGCGGCGACCGGAGATCATGTGCGCGGCCTGTTCAGGCCCCGGACGGTGACCAGCGCCGGCCAGGGGCCGGTCTCCACCGGCGCGGGCGGCTCGCTGCGGAGGTCCACGTTCTTCGTCCGGTGGCCGAGGGCCAGGACGTAGAGCGCCAGGGTCAGGAAGAGCGCCACGGGCACGAGCACCCACAGCATGATCATCGCGGTCATCAGAACCTCCTCCGGGGTTCGCGATATCCCTTACATCCAGCACATCCTGCTGCTAACGTTGTCGGAGTTTTCAGCTAGTAAGCTTGTCCCAACAAGTCGCTCGCTGAAGGTGTACCCTTTTTTGGGATTGCAAACACGTTGAACGGGAAGTACTTGGTGAGAAGTCCGGTTCTGCGCAATGTCCCGCTCATCCGGCGGGCGGCGCGGTTCCGGGGGGACGCCGGGAAGGGAGCGGGAACCGATGGCTCGCACAACGCCTCTCCGCTGGCGCGACATCGCCGATGACCTGCGTCAGCGCATCGAATCGGGAGACCTCGCCTCTGCGGACGGCACGTCCGGCCGACGGCCGCTGCCTCCCGAGAAGGACTTGGAGCGGCACTACCGCGCGTCCCGCAACACCGTCCGGGACGCGCTCGCCTGGCTCCGGCAGCAGGGGTACGTCGTCTCCGAACAGGGCAAGGGGACCTTCGTCGTACCCCAGCCCGACATCGTCCACGTCACGCTCCGCGCGGTCGAGCTCGGGCTCGCGCCCGGCGTCGTGTCGGAGGAGTGGTACAACCGCGACGCCGCCGTCCCCGCGGACTGGAACGCGTCGGTGTCGCAGGTGAAGGTGGAGGTGCAGGAGGGCACCAAGGTCATCGCCCGCTACCTGCAGATGAAGACCGGCTCGGAGTTCATCTCCCGCCACCAGGAGATCTTCCTCGACGACAAGCCCTGGGTTCTGCAGACCTCCTTCTACCCGCTGGAGTTCGCCACCGCCGGCGCGTCCCGCCTGCTGCTCCCGCGCGACATCCCCGAGGGGGCCGTGGCCTACCTGGGCAAGACGCTCGGCTACCGCGAGGTGGGCTTCCACGACGAGATCAAGGCCCGCGTCCCGGACGAGAACGAGAAGCGGTTCTTCAGCCTCGGCGACTCCGCGGCGAGCATCGTCTTCGAGACCGTCCGGACCGCCTACTCCGCCGACGGCAAGGCGTTCCGCGTCACCGTCACGGTCTGGCCCGCCGACCGCACCCGGCTGCACTACAACGACGGCGACGTACCCGCCGCCGTCCTCAGAACGCCCGGGCTGGCGTCCACCGACGCCGCGCCGGACGAATCCCCGCCGGACGACGACGCCGGCACCGGATAGCCGGCCGCCGCCCGATCACGGCGGCCGTCACGCATTCGTCCATACGCCCCCCTTCCCGACCGGACGGGAGCCGCCGCGCTCTCGCGACCCGGCCGGGAGGCGGGGGCCTCGTTCTTCACGGAGCCAGGAGCACGTGGACACAGACACCGGGGCCCGTCAACGCAGCCGGGCCGCCCACCCCAGCTACCGCATCCGCCCCGCCCGGCCGGACGAACTCGACGTCGTCCTCGGGCTCATCGACCACGCGGCCGCATGGCTGCGGGCGGAGAAGGCGACGACGCAGTGGGCCGCTCCCTGGCCCAGCCCGGACGGCCGGTTGAAACGGGTCAACGAGGCCCTGATCACCGGGGAGACCTGGCTCCTGTTCGACGCGGAACGCCCGATCGGAACCGTCTCCATCAAGACGATGGGCCAGGAGGAGCTCTGGACGGCGCAGGAACGCGAGACCGAGGCCGTCTACCTGCACCGCCTCGTCATCCACCGCGACTACAAGGGCAAGGGCCTGGGCGCCGAGCTGATCGACTGGGCCGGGCGCGCGGGCGCGGCCTGCCAGGAGCGCGCGGAGCTGATCCGCATCGACGTCTGGACCGACAACACGGCGCTCCACGCCTACTACCTCGGCCTGGGCTTCGAGAAGGTCGCCACCCGCGAGACCAGCGACCGGACTCCGTCGGGCGCCCTGTTCCAGAGACCTCTCGACCTCGTGCGCACGGCCGGCACGCGACGCATCGTCGAGGCGGCCCCCCACGCTTGAGGACCCCCATGGCGGCCAGGACGCCGAGGCACATCGAGATCGCGCTGGACATCCGGGCCCCAGATCGAGGACGGGACTCTCGCGCCCAGCGGGGCCGGTGGTCGTGGTCGGCGGGGCTGTGCGGGGCGGGGTCAGACGAAGCGGACGAGCATCAGGTCGCTGTCGGGGGCTTCGCGCCAGTAGAAGGCGCCGGGGTCGCGGGACATGCCTTCGATCTCGCCGGCGATGATCAGCGCGCGGTTGATGCAGTCGGTCTTGTTGTAGCCGGTCTGCTCCTGGAGGAGCTGGAGCGCCTGGACGGCCTTGCCGGTGAGGTTGACCGTGACGCGCTCGCTCTGCGGGACGGCGTCGGCGCGGCGGCCGGGGTCCTCCGCGTCCGCGGGTCCGCCCGAGGCCGCGGAGGCTGCTCGAGAGTTCGTCATGAGCGCTCACTCCAATCCGGGGCGCGCAGCCCGGCGTGCGTTCCGGCGCCGGGGCCGGATACCCCCGCCGGTCAGGCGACCATACAGCTCTCCGTCAGCAGATTCATGCCCCGCGTACAGCATGTACGTGAGAGGTTCCCCGCTTCGACGAGGAGAAACCTCGAAAACTTCGCGGGTTGCCTGCTAGTGACAGAATAGTCACTGTCTTTCATGCGGGCTTCGCATGGTTTTCAACTGCATTTCAGTCTAGTCTCTCTACTGGGAGACGTGGGGACGTAACCGACGCCGAGGAGCCGGTGGCACTACGCCGAGCCTCCCCGGGGGAAGGAACACTCCGTGGGATTGAACCGTTGGGCGGCCCGGTCGCGGGGGCGAGCGGCCGCGCAGGCCGGGCCGGGCCTGGTGAACGCGAAGATCATGACCCCGGCGACGCTCGGGGCGGTGGTGCTGGGGTACGCGCTGGACGGTTCGGCGACGGCCGCGATCGGCGGCGTCCTGATGTTCCTGACGTTTCCCGCGGTCGCGGTCACCAACGCGGTCGTCCAGTACCTGAAGGCCGACACGTTGCAGGTGACGTCCGGGCCGCCCGCGCTGCCGCCCGTTCCGCCCGCGCCGTCCGCCGCGCTGCCCGCAGTGGCGCCGGCGTCCGGCGCGGCCGTGCCGCGCGAGACCGCGACGTTCTGGGAGGCGCTGACGCCCGCGGAGCAGCGCGACCTGCTCTCGCGCGCCCGCACGCACCTGTACCGGAAGGAGGACGTCCTGTGCCGGGAGGGCGGGCCCGCCTGCGAGGTCGTCGTGATCTTGTCCGGCTGGACGCGGGTGTGGGTACGGGAGGGCGCCGAGCAGCGGATCATCGCGTTCCGCGGCGCCGGGGAACTGGTCGGCGAGCGGGCCGCGCTCGTGGTCCGGGACCGGTCCGCCACCGTGACGGCGGAGAGCGACGTCCGGGCCCTGCGCGTCGACGCCCCCGGGTTCGGCGCGTTCCTGGACGCCAACCCGCGCGTGCGGGCCGTCCTGGAGCAGCAGGTCTACCGGCGGCAGACCGAGAAGCACGACTTCCAGGACGTCCAGGACGTCCGGGGCAACTGCTCGATCCTCATCACCGACATCACCGAGTTCAGCTCGCCGGCGCGCACCGACGCCGACCGCCAGTACGTCCTGGACGCCATGTACGACCTGATGGGCGAGGCGTTCACCGCGTCCGGCCTCGACTTCGGCCGCCTCTACCAGGAGGACCGCGGGGACGGCGCGCTCGTCATCGTCCCGCCGGCCACCCCGACCGACAAGGTCGTCGACCCGATGCTCGCGCACCTGGCGGCGGAGCTGCGGCGGCACAACCGGCGCGCCTCCGAGGCCACCCGGCTCCAGCTCCGCGCCGCGCTGCACGTCGGCCCCGTGCGGCGCGGGCCGAACGGCGTGGCCGGCGGCTCCATCATCACCGCGCGGCGGATGGTGGACGCGCCCGCGGTGAAGCGCCGCGCCGCCGAGACCGGCGCCGACCTGGCGTTCGTCACGTCCGACCACGTGTTCGACACGGTGATCGCGTCCGCCCCCGGCCTGGTCGACCCGAACCGCTACTCCCGGGTCAGGGTCAGGGTGAAGGAGGCGTCGCTGTCGGCGTGGCTCATGCTGGAGGGCGGCGGATCCCGGCTCCGCGCGGTCTAGCGGACGAGGTCCTGGTAGTCGGGGTGCCTCTGGATCCACTTCTTGATGAACGGGCACAGCGGGACGACCGAGAGCCCCTTGCCGCGGAGGTCGTCCAGCACGCCGCGGGCGAGCGCGCTCCCGACGCCCTTGCCCTCGAACGCGGAGTCGACCTCGGTGTGGACGAGGACGACGGCGCCCTCGGCCGGTTCGTACTCGACGAACCCGGCGAGGTCGCCGTCCAGCCTGATCTCGTAGCGGCTCTTCCCGGCGTTGTCGGTGATCTCTGTGCTCATGCCCCCGATAATGCCCGACCTGCCCGGGACATTCCCCGGCGGCCGCACCGGCGCCGTCAGCCCGCCTCGTGGCCAGCGCGGAGCAGGCAGTAGGTGACGGCCTCCTCCAGCGCCTGCCAGGACGCGGCGATGACGTTGTCCTCGACGCCGACCGTGCCCCACTCGCGCTCGCCGTCGCCGGACTCGATCAGCACCCGCGTCCGCGCGTCGGTGCCGTGCGCGCCCTCCAGGATGCGGACCTTGTAGTCGACCAGCTCCAGCCGCGCCAGCTCCGGGTAGAGGCGGCCGAGCGCGAGGCGCAGCGCGTTGTCGAGGGCGTTGACGGGTCCGTTGCCCTCGCCGGTCGCGATGATCCGCTCGCCCTTGGCGTGCAGCTTGACGGTGGCCTCGCTGACCATGGAGCCGTCCGGGCGGCGCTCCACGATCGACCGCCACGACTCGACCTCGAAGTGCCGCTGCCGGACGCCGGTCAGCTCCTCGCGCAGCAGCAGCTCGAACGAGGCGTCCGCGGCCTCGAAGGTGTAGCCGGTGGACTCCAGGTCCTTGACCTTGGCGACGACGGCCTTGGCCTTCTCGCCGGACAGGTCGTAGCCCAGCTCGCGGCCCTTCAGCTCGACGGACGCGCGCCCGGCCATGCTCGACACCAGCATCCGCATGTCGTTGCCGACGGCGGCCGGGTCGATGTGCTGGTACAGGTCCGGGTCGATCTTGACGGCGGAGGCGTGCAGCCCGGCCTTGTGCGCGAACGCGGACACGCCCACGTACGGCTGCTGCGAGCTGGGCGCGACGTTGGTGACCTCGGACACGGCGTGCGCGATCCGGGTCATCTCGGCGAGCTGCGCGTCCGACACGAGGCTCATGCCCCGCTTGAGCTGCAGGTTGCCGACGACCGTGAACAGGTTGGCGTTGCCGCTGCGCTCGCCGTACCCGTTCGCGCAGCCCTGCACGTGGGTGGCGCCGGCCTTCACCGCGGCGAGCGTGTTCGCGACCGCGCAGCCGGAGTCGTCGTGGCAGTGGATGCCGACGCGGACGCCGTAGCCGACGACCTCGTCGACGACCTCGGCCAGCTCGTCCGGCAGCATGCCGCCGTTGGTGTCGCAGAGCGCGACGACGTCCGCGCCCGCCTCGGCGGCGGTGCGGACGGCCTCCAGCGCGTACGCGCGGTTGGCCCGGTGGCCGTCGAAGAAGTGCTCGGCGTCCAGGAAGACTCGTTGGCCCTCCGCACGCAGGTGGGAGACCGTGTCGCGGATCATCGCGAGGTTCTCCTCGAGACTGGTGCGGAGGGCCAGCTCGACGTGCCTGTCGTGACTCTTGGCGACCAGGGTCACGACGGACGCGCCGGATTCGCGCAGCGCGGCGACCTGGGGATCGTCGGCCGCCTTCACCCCGGCCCGGCGGGTCGCGCCGAACGCGGTGAGCCGCGCGTGCCTCAGGTCGAGCTCTGTTCGAGCCCGCCTGAAGAACTCGGTGTCCTTGGGGTTGGCGCCCGGCCAGCCGCCCTCGATGAAGCCGACGCCCAGGTCGTCGAGGTGCCGCGCGATGGCGAGCTTGTCGGGCACCGAGAGGTTGAGCCCCTCCTGCTGCGACCCGTCGCGCAGGGTGGTGTCGTAGACGTGGAACTCGTCGCCTTGCATAGGTGAGCACCCCCAGAGGGATCAGCGCCAGGGCACAAAAAAGACCCCTCACGGACGTGAGAGGTCTGCGCGCCGGCGGTGTCCCGTTAGCTGCCGGCGCGCCAGCCGATAATGACGAGGCTGTGGCGCATGATGTTCTCAGTCTGCCACACGATTCCCATGCCCGGGACACCCGTCTCAGATCATGAGACGGGCCCGGCCCCGGCGCGTCTCCCGCCGGGGCCCGCGAACGCGCAGGTCAGACGAGTTTGTGGACCCACCCGTAGGGGTCGGGACGGGTGCCGTACTGAATGCCGACCAGCTCCTGGCGGAGCCGCATCGAGATCTCGCCGGGCTCGCCGTCGCCGATCGTCCACTCCCGGTCCCGGCCCTTCACCCGGCCGACCGGGCTGATGATCGCGGCGGTGCCGCAGCCGAACACCTCGGTGATCTCGCCGGACTCGCAGCCCGCCTGCCACTCGTCGATGCTGATCTTGCCCTCCTCGGCGGGGACGCCGAGGTCGGGGGCCAGCTTGAGCATCGAGTCGCGGGTGACGCCGGCGAGCAGCGTGCCGGTGAGCGCGGGGGTGAGCAGGCGGGCCCCCGTGCCGGTGCCGTAGACGAACATGAGGTTCATCGAGCCGACCTCCTCGACCCAGCGGTGCTCCACCGCGTCGAGCCAGACGACCTGGTCGCAGCCCTGCTGGACGGCCTCGGCCTGCCCGGCGAAGGACGCCGCGTAGTTGCCGCCGAACTTGGCCTCGCCCGTCCCGCCGGGGGCGGCGCGGGTGTAGTCCTGCGAGAGCCACACCGAGACGGGCTTGATGCCGCGCGGGTAGTACAGCCCGGACGGCGACGCGATGACCATGAACAGGAACTCGTTCGCCGGGCTGTTGACGCCGAGCGCGCGGGTCGTGGCGATCATGAACGGGCGCAGGTAGAGGCTGTGCCCCTCGGCGTCGGGGACCCACTGCTTGTCGGTGCGGACGAGCAGCTCGATCGCGTCGACGAACAGCTGCTCGGGGATCTCCGGCATCGCCATCCGCCGCGCCGACCGGTTCATCCGGGCCGCGTTCATGAACGGCCGGAAGGTGACGACCGAGCCGTCCGGCTGCCGGTAGGCCTTCAGGCCCTCGAAGAGCTCCTGGGCGTAGTGGAACACCTGCGAGGCCGGGTCCATCGGGATCGGCCCGTACGGTTCGAGCTTCGCGTCGTGCCAGCCGCGCTCCGCCGAGTACCTGATCGTGATCATGTGGTCGGTGAAGTGCCGGCCGAAGCCGGGATCGGCCATGACCGCCGCGCGCTCGCCGGCGCTCGCGGGCCGCTCGGTGCGCGTGATCTCGAACTCAAGGGTGTCGCTCATCGCGGTTCGTCCTCTCGCGGATCGCCGGGCGGCCCCATCGCCGCTGTGGCGTCTCTAGTCCCTATTGTCGTACTTCGTCTAGACCTGCTCCTCCACGCGCGGCGCATACGGAGAACCGGGCGCGCCGCGTGGGCACGCCCGGTCCGGCCGGACAGGCGGCGTGCCCTATCCGGATACTCGCTTGGCGATCGCGTCGCCGATCTGGGACGTCGACCGCGCGCCGAGGCCGGCGCGCTCGGCCAGGTCGTCCGAGACGGCCTGCTCGACCCGGCGGGCCGCGTCGCCCTCGCCGATGTGGTCGAGCAGCATGGCGACGGACAGGATCGTGGCGGTCGGGTCGGCCTTGCCCTGCCCGGCGATGTCGGGCGCGCTGCCGTGCACCGGCTCGAACATCGACGGCGCGGTGCGGTCGGGGTTGACGTTGCCGGACGCGGCGAGCCCGATCCCGCCCGCGATGGCGGCGCCGATGTCGGTGATGATGTCGCCGAACAGGTTGTCGGTGACGACGACGTCGAACCGCTGCGGCTGGTTCACGAAGAACATGGTGGCCGCGTCGACATGGACGTAGTCGGTCGTGATCTGCGGATACTCCTCGCCGACCCGCTTGAGGACGCGCTGGTACAGGTCGCCGGCGAACGTCAGGACGTTGTCCTTGTGCACCAGGGTGAGCTTCTTGCGCGGCCGGGACGCCGCGACCTCGAAGGCGTACCGGACGACCCGCTCGACGCCGAACGCGGTGTTCACGCTCTCCTGCGTGGCGACCTCGTGCGCGGTGCCCTTGCGCAGCACACCGCCGACACCCGTGTACGGGCCCTCGGTGCCCTCCCGGACGACGACCATGTCGATGTCGTCGGTCGTCACCCCGGCCAGCGGCGTCCGGACGCCCGGGAACAGCTTCACCGGGCGCAGGTTGACGTAGTGGTCGAGCTCGAACCGGGTCCGCAGCAGCAGCCCGCGCTCCAGCGTCCCGCTGGGCACGCTCGGGTCGCCGACGGCGCCGAGCAGGATGACCTCCTGCTCGCGCAGCTCGGCCAGCACCGAGTCGGGCAGCGTCTCCCCGGTCCGGTGCCAGCGGGCGGCGCCCAGGTCGTAGGAGGTCTGCTCGAACGTGAGGTCGCCGGACACCGCGTCGAGGACCTTCAGTCCCTCGGCGACCACCTCGGGGCCGATCCCGTCACCAGGGATGACGGCCAGGCGAATGCTGCGCGAAACCATGCGCGCACTCTACTGCAAACGTCTCAGTGCGTGGGCTTCCGTCTCACGATCCGGGCAGGAGCCCGCAATCCCCGCACATCCCGCCGCCGGGCGCACGGTAGTACAGGCAGCAGCTCTTCCGGACGAACCCGTCCGCGCCGAAGCTCCCCGTCCCCGCCAGCGGCTCCCGTCCGAGCAGCTCGCGCACCAGCGCGACCCGCCGCGGATCGGGCGCCCCCACGTTCAGGCTCCCCGCCAGCGCGGACGCCGCGTTCCCCCAGACCAGCCCTGCCGCGAGGCCCACGACCTCCGACATCGCCTCCCGCAGGGGCCGCAGATGGCCGTCCACCACCACGGCATGAGCGATCGAGGCGGCCTCCGCGGCGCCCTCGGCGCGCCAGCCGCGCGGTTCCGCGACCGCCAGCACGATCGGCTCCCCCGGCGCCCACCGCCACCGCAGCCCGCTCAGGTCCGGGACGACCCCGGCCGCCGCCGCGGCGACGACCGGCGACCACAGCCGGGCCGCGAGCCCCTGGAACACCAGCGACCCGGCGACCCGCCGCTCCGCCGTCCCGAGCCGTTCCGCGTAGTCGGCGGTGAGCGCCCGCAACCGCTCGACGTCCCCGCCGAACGGCGGCCACGGGCCCTCGCCGAGCTCGGTGCGGATCTCGAAATAGGCCCCGGTCCGCCCGACGTCCCGCAGAACCCCGACGACCTCGGCGGACGCGACATCGAGCGGCATGGGTGCTCCAGCGCCTGACGCCGGGCTGCTAGTCGGCTCTCCGGTCCAGGGCGGTCTGCAGGGCGCGGGCGGCCTCTTCTTCGGCTTCGTCGGCGGGAGTGTTGGTCCAGGTGTCGTTCATGGGATTGCTCCAGATCGCTGAGCTGTGGCGGGAGGGCCGCCGGGGGCGCGTGGTCCACGCGGTCCGGCTCGGATCGGACTGACGGCCAGGCAGGCCCCCGCAGCGGGTGCCGGCCTGCCGATGATCAGGCCCCGCTGCGGCAGCGAAGGATTACTACGAAGCGCCGCATGACTACCTGCGAGAATACCTCCGCTCGGGCGGCGATGTCCCGACCCGTGGCAGGGGTTCTCACGATGTGAGACAGATGGCAAACGCCGCGGGCGGACGCCCCTGAGGCGCCCGCCCGCGGCGGAGAAGGACCGCTCAGCCTTCGAGGTCGACCCGGCGGCCCATGTCGGCGCCCACCTCGCGGGTGATGGCGTCGACGAGCTGCGGGGCGACGGCCGAGTCGACGGTCAGCGCGATGAGCGCCCTGCCGCCCTTGACGTCGCGGCCGACCTGCATGCCGGCGATGTTGACCTGCTCGTCGCCGAGCAGCTTGCCGACGGCGCCGACGATGCCGGGGCGGTCGACGTAGGAGAAGAACGCCATGTGCTCGGTCGGGACGAGCTCCATGTTGTAGCCGTTGATCTCGATGATCCGCTCGGCGTGCTTGGGGCCGGTGAGGGTGCCGGAGACGGAGACCACGGCGCCGTCGGCCATGGTGCCGCGCACCTGCACGACGTTGCGCCAGTCGGGGCTGTCCTCGGAGGTGGTGAGGGTGACCTCGACGCCCCGGTCGCGCGCGAGGAGCGGCGCGTTGACGAACGTCACGGTCTCCTCGATGACGTCCACGAAGACGCCCTTGAGGGCGGCGAGTTCGAGGACCTTCACGTCGTGCTCGGCGATCTCGCCGCGGACGACGACGTCGAGGCGGACGGGGACGCCGCCGGCGAGGGCGGTGAAGATGCGGCCGAGCTTCTCGGCGAGCGGCAGGCCGGGCTTGACGTCCTCGGCGACCGCGCCGCCCTGCACGTTGACGGCGTCCGGGACGAACTCCCCGGACAGGGCGAGCTTCACCGAGCGGGCGACCTGCGTGCCGGCCTTCTCCTGCGCCTCGTGGGTGCTGGCGCCGAGGTGCGGGGTGACGACGACGTTGTCGTGGTGGAACAGCGGGCTCTCGGTGCACGGCTCGGTGCTGAACACGTCGATGCCGGCGCCGGCGACCCGGCCGTCCTTGATCGCGAGGTCGAGGGCGGCCTCGTCCACGATCCCGCCGCGGGCGGCGTTCACGATGCGGACGGACGGCTTGACCTGGTGCAGCTCGCGGTCGCCGATGAGGCCGAGGGTCTCGGGCGTCTTCGGCAGGTGGACGGTCATGAAGTCGCTCTCGCGGAGCAGCTCGTCCAGCGTGACGAGCTTCACGCCGAGCTGCGCGGCGCGGGCGGCCTGCACGTAGGGGTCGAACGCGATCACGTTCATGTCGAAGGCGGCGAGGCGCTGCGCGACGAGGACGCCGATGCGGCCGAGGCCGAGGACGCCGACGGTCTTGCCCTGGAGCTCGACGCCGGTGTACTTGGAGCGCTTCCACTCGCCCTGCTTGAGCGAGGAGTGCCCCTGCGGGACGTTGCGCGCGGTCGCGAGGAGCAGCGCGATCGCGTGCTCGGCGGCGGTGACGATGTTGGACGTGGGCGCGTTGACGACCATGACGCCGGCCTTGGTGGCGGCCTCCACGTCGACGTTGTCGAGGCCGACGCCGGCGCGGGCGACGACCCGCAGCTTCTTGGCGTGCTGGAACACCTCGGCGGTGACCTTGGTGGCGCTCCGCACGATCAGGGCGTCGACGTCGGCGACGGCCGGGAGCAGCCGCTCGCGGTCGGCGCCGTCGACGTGCCGGACGTCGAAGTCGGTCTCCAGCACGGCGATGCCGGCCGGGGAGAGTTCTTCTGCGACGAGGACGACGGGCTTGCTCAAGAGGAAACAGTCCTTCGGGAAAGTGAGTGGTCGTGTGCTGGCAGGTGAAGTCGCGAGTCACCTCGTCGTGGCCCTCGCCCCCGGCAGCGAGTCTATAACCCGCGGGCGGCGGCGGTTCCCGACAGGGAAAGACTCACTGGTAACTACCCGTCCGGACGGGTTCGCCCTGGTCTGTCAGGCCGCGTTCGGTTCCGGCACGGCGGCGAGCACGGACGCCACCCGCTCGGCGTCCCCGATGTGGACGTGCGGGACGTCCACGAACACCCGCAGCGGCCCCGCCGGCAGCCCCAGCTCCTCGGCGACCCGCAGCTGCACCTCGCGCAGCGGGATGTACATCAGGTAGCCGCGGTGGACGTTCTGCGACCGGAACATCGCGGTCATGGTCAGCCGGTAGCCGCGGATGCGGAACGACAGCGCGGTCAGGGCCGGCAGCCCGTCGGCCGGCTCGCCCGGGATCGTCAGCGAGATCCACGCGCTGGTCGTCCACGGCCTGGCGCGCAGCAGGTCCACCACCCAGCGGATCTGGTCGTGCCCGTCCAGGTCGTGGAGCCGCGGCCAGTACCGACCGCGGACGGCGCGGCGGGTGCGCTCCTGGGCCCGCCGGACCAGCCGCGCCCGGTCGCCGTACTCGCGGAGGATCGGGTCCTCCCAGCTCAGCGAGGCGACCTCGAACAGCAGCGGGGGCCCCTCGATGATGGGCCCGCCGTCCTCCAGCCCGGCCTCCCCGGCCGCCCACACGTGCCGGAGCACGCCGATCCACGCCTGGCCGCACGTCTCCCAGCGCCGGACGTCCTTGTCTTCTCGCGCCGGCATGTCATGACTCCGCACCGATATTCAACGAATTGCCTACCCGCGGGATTGCCGCGCCCGCGGGGAATTCCGCGTCGTCCCCGGCCGGTGACATACCGTCGCCCTGGATCACCTTCACACCGCTCATGCACTCCGCCTCAAGGCCCGATCCGGCGGCGGTCACGTGAGTGTTCGCGCAGGTCCACCCCGCACCGGCCGCGGCCGTCACGGCTTTCTTCAAGTATCAGGCAAAGTACCCAGAAACGATAGGGATATTTATCCGAACGGTACCTTCACCGGCATTCTGACCGTGATCTCACCCATAGGTCACTGGACAATCTGTCCAAACGATCGCGATTTGCCTCACCAAGGGTCGGGGACGTCCCGGTGCAGCACGATGTACCCGTCCCGCCGGAAGACCTGCCGGTACCCGGCGGCCTCCAGTTCGCCGACGCGCCGCCGCTGCTCGGCGACCGACGAGAACGGGAACTCCAGCCGCCCGACGTAGGCGACCACCCAGGGGGCGCCGCGCGACCGCTCGTCCCACAGCAGCACGCGGGTGCGGGACGTCAGCGCGGGCCCGACGCCGTTGGCCGCCTCGACGAGCGCGCCGTCCGGGATCGCCGCCGCCGCCGCGGACGCGGCGCGGGCCCGTTCGTTCTGCCGCCACAGCGCCGGATCGGCCAGGTGCCGGTAGGCGAAGAGCGGCACGCAGACGAGCGTGGCGGCCAGCACCGCGGCCATCGGCGGGAGGGGCGCGGCCCGCCGCGCCGCCCGCAGCCGCCCGCGCAGCCGCCCGCGCAGCCGCGCCGCGCCGTCCACCGCCGCGAGGACGAGCACGGCGATGATGAACGCGTTGTAGTGGTAGTGGGGCTCCCACCAGTTGCCGAAGCGGCTCGCGAGCATCCGCTCGGCGAGCAGCGGCACGGCGGCGAGGGTCAGCGGGGACGCCAGCGGCAGCAGGAGCAGCGGGAGGACGACCAGCGCCATCGTCACGACCTTCTGCGGCGGGTCGACGAGCACGGTCGCGACGTCCCACGGGTGGGTGAGGGCGTGGACGGCGGCGTGCGGGACGTCCGGGCCGAGCGCGCCGTAGGCCCAGTAGTAGCCGTTGTCGCCGCCGAACGCCGCGATGAGCACGCGGGAGCTGACCCAGGTGGCGACCAGGCCGACCACGACGTAGGCGAGGCCGGCCCGCCGGTCGCCGCGCGGCAGCAGGTCGCGCGGCCTCCGCCGCTCGCCGTCCTGCTCGTCCGGCCGGGTGAGCAGGTAGAGGCCGAAGCCGGCGAGCAGGAGCCCCATGTCCTCCTTGACCAGCAGCAGCGCGAACGCCGCCACCGCCGCCTGGACGCGCCGCCCGGCGTCGTGCCGCTCGACCAGCAGCGCCGACAGCAGCGGGACGAACGCGACCTCGTGGAAGTCGAACGCGAGCGCCTCGGCGATCGGCCAGGACAGCGCGTACGCGCCCGCCGCGCAGTACGCGGCGCGGGGGCCGAGCCGGCGTTCGGCGTACCGCGCGATCGGCCAGATCGCGAGGGCGAGCAGCACGGCCTGCGCGACGAGGAGCGTCTCGGGGCCGTCGTGGATCCAGTAGAGCGGCGCGAGGACGGCCAGGACGGGCGAGAAGTGGTCGCCGAGGACGGAGAAGTGCGGCCCGAACCCGTTGTGGACGCCCTTCACCATGGCGACCGGCAGGTCGAAGCGGCTGTAGGAGCGGACCGCCTGGTCGAAGATCACCAGGTCGTAGCTGCCGGTCCGGAAGGCGCGCAGCCGCAGCAGCGCGTACGCCGCGTACAGCAGCGCGCTCGCCGCGATCAGCGCGGCGAGCAGCGCGCGGCGGCGCCGGGTGTCTCCCCCGGTACCGGCGGGGACCTCGCGAGCGGGCCCGTGCGCCACGACGACCTCGGCCACGCGCCGGACGCTACCACCGGTCCGGCGCGCGGCCGGTCTCCGCCCCGCGCGTTTCCCCCGCCGGAGCACCTCCCATGACCGCGGCTTTCCCCGCCCGCCCCCGTCAGCCCCCCGCGCGGCGGGTCATCGGGACCCGGGAGCGGGTGGACGCCCCGGCGACGAGCGCGACGAGGAGCGGGATCCCGAGGCCGACCGCGAGGAGCAGCGTCCACGGGACGTCGACGATCACGCCGTGGGCGGGGACGCCGTCCGGAACGTCGCCGGTGAGCGGGTGGGTCACCGCGATGCCGGGGACGAGGCCGCCCGCGATGCCGAGCCAGCAGCCGAGCGCGGCGATGAACGCGGCCCGGCCCATGGTCAGCATCCGGCGGGTGCCCGGCCGGGCGCCGACGGCGCCGAGCGTCGCGAGGTCGGGGCGCGCGTCGGCGGACGCCAGCCCGGTCGCGATGAGCGAGCCGCCGAGCGCGAGGGCGGCCGCGGCTCCGGCCAGCATCAGCGTGACCTTCCCGAACGAGTCGGTGAAGCCGCGCTCGACGTAGACGGACCCGTCCTCGCGGGTGAAGGCGTCCAGGGTCCGGTCCAGGCGCGCCCGCTCGGCCTCGGTGACGCGGTGGTCGGCGCGGTCGACGCCGAACGCCTCCGTCCGGACGGGCAGCCCGATCTTCGCGGCGGCCTCCGGCGGGACGATGGCCCGCACGTGCGGGTCCCCCGGCGCGGCGACGGCCGGCAGATCCCTGATCGTCCGGACCGTGTGCTCCTTGTCGTCCGCCCAGTAGAAGACCTTGGCCGTGGTCGTCCCGCCGGCCGGGGGCCGGGCGCGGAAGAGCACGACCTTGCCCGCGTCCAGCGCCGCCGCGACGGCGGGATCGTCGTGGCCGAGGACCATCCGGGCCTCGCGGGCGCCGCCGACCACGTTGTCCATGAGGTCGAAGGAGGCGTCGGCGTCGCGCTCGGCGGCGAACGTGACGGCGGGGCACCGCGCCCAGTCGTCGCCCGCGCACACCCCGTCCGGCCCCGGCAGGGCCTTCAGCGCGACGACGGGGACGCCGGGCAGGTCGCGCCGGACGGCGTCCCCGACCTCGTCCGCCCGGCCCAGCGGCGGCCGGACCAGCGCCGACCCCATGGGCAGCCGCGCCTGGTACTCGACCTGCTCCTGCCGGAAGTCGCTGGCGCCCCCGATGGCCAGCGCGGTGATCCCGGCGACGGCCGCCATGATCGCGGCGACCGCGGGCGCGGTGCGGGCCCGGTTGCGGGCGGCGTCCCGGACGGCCAGGCGCAGCGGCAGCGGGAGCGGCCGCGCGGCCCGCCCGGCCGCACCGGTGATCCACGGGCAGGCGAGCACGAGCCCGATGATGATCGCCGCCGCCCCGATCGCGGCGCCGAACTCGCGCCACTTCCGCACGCCCTCCAGGCACAGCGCCACGCCCGCGACGGCGAGCGCGCCGCCGAGGACCGGCCAGCCACGCCGGCCCCGGCCGGGCGGTTCGCGGCGCCCGGCGAGGGCGGCGACGACGTCCATCCGCGCGGCCTGCGCGGCGGGGACGAGCGCGGCCAGCAGCCCGCTGCCCGCGCCGACCAGCATGGTCACGCCGACGAGGAGCCACGGGACGGTCAGCGGCCCGAGCGGTGCGGCGCCCCGGGCCTCGGCGATCCCCTTGACCAGGGCGGCGCCGGCGATGCCGAGCGCGGCCCCGGCGACCGCGGCCGTCCCGCCGAGCAGCAGCCCGCTCGTCAGCACGACGGCGCGCAGGTGCCGGCCGGCCCCGCCGGACGCCGCGACGAGCGCGAGGTCGCGGCGGCGGCGCCGGACGTCCACCGCGAACGCCGGTCCGGCCAGCAGCACGACCTCCAGCACGACCATCGCGATGATCAGCGCCAGCACGGCGGTCTCCGCGCTGGACGCGCCGGACGCGCCGCCCGGACCGGCCGACCGGTCCCGGGCCGCCGTCGTGGCCTGCAGGACCGACATCATGACGACGACGCCGATCGGCAGCCCGATCATGCACAGCACGAGCGCCGTGCGGCCCTTGGCGCGCAGCGCGTCCTGCCGGGCGAGCCGGAACGCGAATCCGCAGCGGCTCACGGCGCCTCCTGGAGCAGGGTCTCGGGGGTGGAGCGGCCGGGGGTGGCGTCGACGAGGCGGCCGTCGCGCAGGAACACGACCCGGTCGGCCCAGGCGGCGTGCCGCGACTCGTGCGTGACCATCAGGCAGGACGCGCCCGCGTCGCAGCGGCCGCGCAGGACCCGCATGACGTCCTCGCCGGTGCGGCTGTCGAGCGCGCCGGTCGGCTCGTCGGCGAGGACGAGCCGGCGGTCGCCGACGAGCGCGCGGGCGATCGCGACGCGCTGCTGCTGGCCGCCGGACATCTCGTCGGGGAACCGGTCGGCCAGGTCGCCGACGCCCACCTCGTCCAGCGCGTGCCGCGCCTCGCGGCGGGCCTGGCGGGCGCGGACGCCGTCCAGTTCGCGCGGCATCATGACGTTCTCGGCGGCGGTGAGGCTGGGGATGAGGTTGAGGTCCTGGAAGACGTAGCCGACGGCGCGGCGGCGCAGCGCGGAGCGGCGGGCCCGGCTCAGCGCGCCGAGGTCGGCGCCGTCCACGACGACCTGCCCGGACGTGGGCGTGTCGAGCCCGCCGGCGAGCGTCAGCAGGGTCGACTTGCCGGAGCCGGACGGCCCCATCACCGCGACGAACTCGCCCGCCGCGACGTCCAGCGTGAGCCGCGAGAGGGCGTGCACGAGGGCGGGCCCGGAACCGTGGTCGCGGGAGACGTCCCGCATGGCCAGCACGGTCATCGGCGTGCCTCCTCGCCGGTCTGCGCGGGCCCCTCGGCGGGGGTTCCGGCGGGAGCCTCGGCGGCGGGCGGGGCGGCGGGCCCGGTGCGCACCGCGTACGACTCGCAGTGGTCCAGCCAGCGGACCTCGGCCTCGGCCTGGAAGATCATGGACTCCAGCACCAGCCGCCACGCGCGGTCCCCCGGCTCGGCGGGGACGGCGGGCGCGCCGGCCTTCAGCCGGGTGAGGTCCTGCAGCGTGCGCAGGGTCGCGGTGCGCTGGGACTGGACGACCGCGGCGACGTCCACCCCCGGCGTGGTGACGGCCATCGCCAGCTTGATCGCCAGCTCGTCGCGCGGGCGGTCGGCCCGGACGATCGGGGTGGCGAACCAGCGCCGGACGTCCTCGTCGCCCGCCGGGGTGATCCGGTAGACGAAGCGGCCCTCGTCGTCGGCGCCGACGCGGGTCACGAGCTCGTCGCGTTCGAGCCGGGAGAGGGTGGAGTAGACCTGCCCGATGTTGAGCGGCCAGGTGGCGCCGGTGGAGGACTCGAACTCGGCGCGCAGCTGGTAGCCGTAGCGGGGCCCCTGGGACAGCAGTGCCAGCAGGCCGTGACGGATCGACATGCCTACCAAGTATGCATACCGAGTATCCCTAGGGCAATACCGAGTATGCATCCGCGAGGACACACCGCCGGGATTTCACTGTGGGCGACGGGCCGGAGCCTTAACGTGACCGTTGTCCCCGGCCGATCAGGAGAGACCCGTGACCTCGGACCGCACCGCGACCTCGAACTGCCTCACCAGCGTCCTGCACGACGTGCTGCGCGTGTACGACCACCGCTACCTGGGCCTCGACCCCGGCCACCGCGAGCGGCTCGTGGAGGGCACCCGCCGCGTCATCGGCGAGGAGGGGCTGAGCGAGGCCGCCCGCGCCGCCATGCCCGCGTCCGTCCGGCTCCGGGCGTTCTGCATCCAGCACGGCCTGCGCGAGGAACTGGAGCGGCTGATCCGCGACGAGGTCGAGGGCAGCCCCGCGGGCGCCGTCGTGGTCGGCGGTCGGATCTACGCGATGTACCCCTACCTGCGCGGCGTCCCCCGGCAGGACGCCGACATCACCACCGAGGTCGGCGTCGAGCACCGGCTGGACGCGGTCGCCTGGCAGGGCCGCACGGTGCGCATCCGCGGCGTCGCCGCGCTCCAGCGGGTCGAGACCGACCACACCGCCGTGGACGTCATCCTCCGGGAGCGGACGTCCGGCAAGGAGCACGGCTTCCCCGCCGAGCCCCGCCCGGACGGCGCCCGCGGGTTCGAGGCCGTCGCCGACCCGGCCGCCGTGGAGCCCGGACGCTGGGACGTGCACGTGGCGGCGACCTCGCTCGGCGTCACCCGCGAGGCCCGCTTCGGCTCCGTCCGCGCCGAGGGCCTGCGGACCGGCCCGCAGCGGCGGACCGCCGGCCCGAAGGACGTCGCCGTCTACTTCACCAAGGGCGGCCACCTGGCGCTCTTCGTGGCCGAGAGCTCCGGCGGCGCCTCGCCGCTGACCCGGCTGCTGCGCCGGCTGCGCACCTGACGCGCCGGCCGGCCCGCCGAGACGCGGACCGGCGGCCGACGCGCGAGGGCGCGGGAGCGCACCCGCCCCCGCGCCCTATACGGACGACTCAGTCGTTCAGCCAGCTCATCATCGGGCGCAGCTCGGCGCCGGTCTTCTCGACCGGGTGACCGGCCAGCTCGTCCCGGTACTGCTGGAACTGCTTCTGGCCGCCCTCGAACTCGTCCACCAGCTCCTTGGCGTACTGCCCGGACTGGATCTCGCCGAGGATCTTCTTCATCGCGGCCTTGGTCTCCGGCGTGATCACGCGCGGGCCGCGGCTGTAGCCGCCGTACTCGGCGTTGTCGGACACCGACCAGTACATCTTGGAGATGCCGCCCTCGTAGATGAGGTCGATGATCAGCTTCAGCTCGTGCAGGACCTCGAAGTAGGCGACCTCCGGCTGGTAGCCGGCCTCGGTCAGCACCTCGAACCCGGTCTTGATCAGCTCGGAGACGCCGCCGCACAGCACGGCCTGCTCGCCGAACAGGTCGGTCTCGGTCTCCTCGGTGAAGGTCGTCTTGATGCCGCCCGCGCGCAGGCCGCCGATCGCCTTGGCGTACGACAGGGCCAGCGGCCAGGCGTTGCCGGAGGTGTCCTTCTCCACGGCCACGATCACCGGCACGCCGCGCCCGGCGACGAACTGGCGGCGCACGAGGTGCCCCGGGCCCTTCGGCGCGACCATCGCCACGTCCACGCCCTCCGGCGGCTGGACGAGGTCGTAGCGGATGCTGAAGCCGTGGCCGAAGAACAGCGCGTCGCCCTCGACGAGCGCCGGCTTGATGTCCTTCTCGAAGATCTCCCGGTGGTGGTGGTCCGGGGCCAGCAGCATGATGAGGTCGGCCTCCTCGGCCGCCTCCGCCGGGGTGACGACGCGCAGGCCCTCGGCCTCCGCCAGCTCCCGGCTGGCCGACCCCTCGCGGAGCCCGACCCGGACGTCCACGCCGGAGTCGCGCAGGGAGAGCGCGTGCGCGTGCCCCTGGCTGCCGTAGCCGATGATCGCCACGTGCCGGCCCTGGATCACGCTCAGGTCGGCGGCGTCGTCGTAGAACATCTCAGCCACAGTGCTGTCGCCTTTCGTTGTTAATACGTGTCACGTTGTCGAGGTGTCACGCGCTGTCATGAGACGGGTTCACGCGCTGCGCTCGATGGCCCGCAGCGAGCGGTCGGTGATGGACCGGGCGCCGCGGCCGATGGCCACCATGCCCGACTGCACCAGTTCCTTGATGCCGAACGGCTCCAGGACCCGGATGAAGGCGTCCAGCTTGTCGCGGTTGCCGGTCGCCTCGATGGTGACGGCGTCCGGCGCGACGTCCACCACCTTGGCACGGAACAGGTTCACGGTCTCCAGGACCTGCGACCGTGTCTCCGCGTCGGCGCGCACCTTCACCAGGACGAGCTCGCGCTGGACGGACGCCGTGGAGTCCAGCTCGACGATCTTCAGGACGTTGATCAGCTTGTTCAGCTGCTTGGTGACCTGTTCGAGGGGCAGGTCGGCGACGTTCACCACGATCGTCATCCGGGAGATGTCGGGGTGCTCGGTGGTGCCGACCGCCAGGGACTCGATGTTGAAGCCGCGCCGGGAGAACAGCGCCGCGACCCTGGCGAGTATGCCGGGCTTGTTCTCCACCAGCACCGAGAGGGTGTGCAGGCTCATCGGGGTCAGTCTCCGTTCTCCCACTCGGGCGCCATGTCCCTCGCGATCTTGATGTCGTCGTTGGTGGTGCCGGCCGCGACCATCGGCCAGACCATGGCGTCCTCGTGCACGACGAAGTCGATCACGACCGGCGCGTCGTTGATCTCCATGGCCTTGGCGATGACCTCGTCGACGTCCTCGGCCCTGTCGCAGCGCAGGCCGACACAACCGTACGCCTCGGCCAGCTTGACGAAGTCGGGGATCCGCTTCGCCGCGTGCTCGGCCTGGGGCCGGAGGCCGGTGTTGGAGTAGCGCTCGTTGTAGAAGAGCGTCTGCCACTGCCGGACCATGCCGAGGTTGCCGTTGTTGATGATCGCGACCTTCACCGGGATGCCCTCGATCGCGCAGGTCGCGAGCTCCTGGTTGGTCATCTGGAAGCAGCCGTCGCCGTCGATCGCCCAGACGGTGGTGTCCGGCGCGCCGGCCTTGGCGCCCATCGCCGCGGGGACGGCGTAGCCCATCGTCCCGGCGCCGCCGGAGTTCAGGAACGCGCCCGGCCGCTCGTACTTGATGAACTGCGCGGCCCACATCTGGTGCTGGCCGACGCCAGCGACGTAGTAGGCGTCCGGCCCGGCGATCCGCCCGATCCGCTCGATGACGTACTGCGGGGACAGCGAGCCGTCGCCCGGGGTGTCGTAGCCCAGCGGGTACGTGTCCCGCCAGGCGTCGAGCTGCCGCCACCAGTCGGTGTAGTCGCCCCGGTTGCCCTGCTCGTGCTCGTTCTGCACGGCGACGATCAGGTCGGCGATGACCTCGCGGGCGTCCCCGACGATCGGGACGTCGGCGTGCCGGTTCTTGGAGATCTCCGCCGGGTCGATGTCGGCGTGCACGACCTTGGCGTGCGGCGCGAACCCGTCCAGCTTGCCGGTGACCCGGTCGTCGAACCGGGCGCCGAGGGTGACCAGCAGGTCGGCGCGCTGCAACGCGCCGACCGCGCCGACGCTCCCGTGCATGCCCGGCATGCCCATGTGCAGCGGGTGGCTGTCGGGCAGCGCGCCCTTGGCCATCAGCGTGGTGACGACGGGCGCGCCGGTCAGCTCGGCGAGGACCTTCAGCTCCGCGGACGCGCCGGCCTTCAGCACGCCGCCGCCGACGTACAGCACCGGGCGCTCGGCGGCCGCGATCAGCCGGGCCGCCTCGCGGACCTGCTTGGAGTGCGGCCGGGTCACGGGCCGGTAGCCGGGCAGCTGGAGCTGGACGGGCCACTCGAAGCCGACGGTCGCCTGGAGGGCGTCCTTGGCGATGTCGACCAGGACGGGGCCGGGGCGCCCGGTGCCCGCGATGTGGAACGCCTCGGCGATCGTCCGGCCGATGTCGGCGGCCTCGGTGACCAGGAAGTTGTGCTTGGTGATCGGCATCGTGATGCCGGCGATGTCGGCCTCCTGGAAGCCGTCCGTCCCGATGAGGGAGGACGCGACCTGGCCGGTGATCGCCACGATGGGCACCGAGTCCATGTAGGCGTCGGAGATCGCCGTGACGAGGTTGGTCGCGCCGGGCCCGCTCGTGGCCATGCAGACGCCCACCTTGCCTGTCACCATCGCGTAGCCCTGGGCGGCGTGACCGGCGCCCTGCTCGTGCCGGACGAGGATGTGGCGCAGCTTCTTGGAGTCGAACAGCGGGTCGTACGCCGGGAGGATCGCGCCACCCGGAATGCCGAACACGGTGTCGACGCCGACGTTCTCCAGGGCGCGGACCAGCGCCTGGGCTCCCGTCATCTGTTCGGTCGTCATGATTCTGCGGTTCCTTGGGGAGTGTGTCTTGGCTCGCCGGGCAACAAAAAACCCCCGCCGCCGTGGAGCGGTCGAGGGGAGGCGCGCAGGACGAGAAGCTTGGTCAGCCCGCGCGCCGGCCAAGTACTACGAGGATGGTGGAAGTGCTCTGCACGGGCCTACTTTCGCCGATGTCCGGCCCCCGGTCAAATCCGTGGACACTAATTCTCAGCATCTGAGACAGCTGTGCTGCGGCGCACCCGGCGCGGATCAGCCCGGAAGGGGCAGCGCGACGTCGCCGGGGCGGTTCCGCGCGCCGAGATTCGTCCGCACCAGCGACTCGACCCGCCCGGCCGCCATCGGCCGCGCCACGAGGAAGCCCTGGCCGCGCGGGCAGCCCATCTCGCGCAGCAGCTCCAGCTGCTCGGGCCGCTCGATGCCCTCCGCGACCACGGTCAGCCCGAGGTCGCTGCCGAGCCGCACGATCGTGCGGGTGAGCAGCGTCAGCGTCTCGTCCGAGCCCAGCCCCGCCACGAACGACGGGTCGATCTTGATGATGTCGACCGGGAGCTGACCGAGGTAGGCCAGCGAGGCGTACCCGGTGCCGAAGTCGTCGATCGCGAGCCGGACGCCGAGGTCGCGCAGCTCCGACAGCCGCGCCACGTTCTGCCCGGCGTCCTCGACCAGGACCTCCTCGCGGACCTCCAGGGTGAGCGCGCTCGGCGCCAGCCCGGTCTCCTCCAGCACCGCCGCGACCGACTCGGTGAACCGGGGCGCGGCGATCTGCCGGGCGGTGAAGTTCACCGACAGGCCGACGTCCCAGGAGTCGCGGCGCCAGCGGGCGACCTCGCGGCACGCCTCCCGCAGCACCCACTCGCCGAGCGGGACCATCAGGCCGGACTCCTCCGCCGGGCCGATGAACTCCTCCGGCGGCACCGCCTCGCTCCCCCGCCACCAGCGCAGCAGCGCCTCCACCCCGGTCACCCGGGACGTGCCGAGGTCCACCACCGGCTGGAACTCGACCGCGAACTGCTCCTCGGCGAGCGCGGTCTGCAGGTCGCTGCCGAGCTCCAGCCGCCGGACGACGTCGGCGTGCATGTGCGGCGCGTACACCTCGACGCGCCCGCCGCCCGCCTCCTTGGCGCGGGCCATCGCGAGGTCGCCGTTGCGCAGCAGGTCGGCGGCGGTGCGGCGGATCCTGCGGCCCGCGTCCGAGCCGTCGCCCGCGGCGCCGGGCTCCTCCTCGTCCCCGGCGAACGCGATGCCGACGCTCGCGGTCAGCACGATGTGCTTGTCGCCGACCTGGTATGGGTCGACCGAAAGTACGCGCAGGAGCCGTCCGGCGAGCTCCACTGTGGCGCGTGTCTCACCGTCGTCCGGCGGCAGCTGCACGAGGACGGCGAACTCGTCGCCGCCCCAGCGCGCCACCGTGTCGTCCGACAGGACGTTCGCGCGCAGCCGCCGGGCCGCCTGCGCGAGGACCTGGTCCCCGGCCGCGTGGCCCTCCGAGTCGTTCACGGCGGTGAACCCGTCGAGGTCGACGAACACGACCGCCACCTTGCCGCCGGACGGCTGCCGGGACAGCACCTCCCGCGTCCGCTCCTCGAAGTAGGACCGGTTCGGCAGGCCCGTCAGCCCGTCGTGGAACGTCAGGTGCGCGACCTGCCGCTGCAGCGCCGCCTGCTCGCTGAGGTCCCGCGTCGTGACCAGCAGCCGCGCCGGCGTCCCGTCCGCGCCGCTGTACCGCGAGATCGTCGACTCGGTCGGCAGCCACGTGCCGTCGGCCGCCCGCACCCGGCACGACACCCGCAGCACGTCGTCGGGGCCGCCGAGGTCGGCCTGCTCGTCCAGGAACTCGGTGAACACCGCCTGGAGGTGCGGCACGTCCTCCGGGTGGACGAGCTCGTTCAGGGGCCGTCCGAGCAGCTCGTCGGACGTGTAGTGGTACATGCGCAGGGCGCCCGCGCTGGCGTACCGGACGGTGGCGTCCAGGTCGCAGATGAGGACCGCGTCGTTGATGCTCTCCGACAGCGTCCGGAAGTGCTCCTCGCCGGTGTCGACCGCCCGGCGCAGCGCGTCGTTCTCCCGCAGCAGCCCGGCGAGGCGCGCGATCAGCACCAGCGCGGCCGAGCCCGCGGCGATCGACACGCCGGGCTCCAGGCCGTTCTGCCCGGTGACGGAGTGGCCCGCGATGAACAGCGCCGCCGCGGCGGCGATCGCGGCGGGCGCGATGCCCGGCCCGAGCATGCGGCCGCACTCCTCGCCGTCGATCTCGACGCCCGCCGGGATGTCGTCGACGGGCAGGTCCGGCTCGGCGGCCGGGCCCGTCCACGGCACCAGCAGCAGGAGCAGCAGCCCGGCGAGGCGCAGGATGTCGGACGGGTCGTCGGCCGGCCCGCCGCCGTCCAGCCGGACGAGGGTCGTCACGACGTCGGCGACCGCGATGGCCGTCAGCGCGCCGTACCCCATCCAGGCGAGCCGGCGGTGCCCGCGCGCGGCGCCGAGGACGAACGGCAGCGCGCCGCAGACGAACACGATGTCGATCAGCGGGTACAGCAGTTCCAGCACGAACTGCGACGGCGACTCCCCCGACCGGTGGTACAGCGTGCCGAACAGCGCGACCCAGCCGAGGACGAACAGCGCGCAGGCGCAGACGTAGGTGTCGGCGACGTAGCGCAGCCACGTGCCGGCGTCGCGCGGCAGCCGGACGGGCACGACGAGACCGGTGCCCAGCGCGACCAGCGCGACCAGGTAGAACAGGTCGGGCACCGACAGGGACAGGGCGCTGCGGCCGGCGCCGTCCGCCAGCGCGCTGCCGACCGCGCCCGCGAACCAGGACGCGGCGGCAATGCCGTACCAGCGCCGCGACGCCCGCCAGATCCCGCCCGGGGCGCCCGGCTCCGCCGGCGCGCCGTCCGGCCGCCGGGACGACAGCAGCAGGGAGATGGCCGCGGCACCCGCGGCACCCGCCTCCGCCCAGGCGATGAAGGCCCGGCCGCCCCAGCCGAGCAGCGAACCGGTGGCGTAGAGCAGGCCGACGACCGCGGCCATGGCGACCGGCAGCGCACGCGGCGGTATCCGCCTGGCGTAGTCGCCGCTCATCGCGCCGTGTCCCTTCCTGCCCCCGGGTGGAGCTGATCGGCCCCCGCGGACGGCGACGCCGCACGCCGGGGGAGAGTGGGTCCACGACCCTCGCCGCTCGTACAACGGCCGGAAGGTCACGGATCGTGCCCCGCGCAGGGTCGGCGCAGTGCGGTGGCGAGCGAACCGGCCTGCCTGGGGGGAGCCTGCCTGCCGGAGCCGCCCGCCTGGGATCAGCGACGTTGCTGCACTACGGGATCACCGTGTCGCTCACTGTACGTTCGGTAGGTCACGGAGCGATTGAGGCTGGGCGTCCTCCCGGCGACAAACGACCTCGTCGCGTACCACTTTGGGACGTCCGAAAGCCGATCGTCACGGAATCGGAGTCTTGCCCCGGCATGACGCTCGGTGACGGGGAACGACCTGCCCGCCGGATCCGTACTACCTACGGGAGGCGTTCATGCGACTGCACACGATCGTCCTGGTCTCGGCCGCCGTGGTCCTCGCGGGCTGCTCGTCCTCGCCGTCCGATGGGGACGGCGGGGACGGCGGGGACGGCGGGGACGGCGAGAGCGGGCGCACGCCGCCGCTCTCGTCCAGCCCGTCCGCCGGGACGGACGGGAAGCCGCGCACGGTGGCGGCGGGGCTGGAGGTGCCGTGGGCGGTGGCGTTCCTGCCCGGCGGCGACGCCCTGGTCACCGAACGCGACTCGGCCCGCCTCGTGCGGGTCGCGCCGTCGGGGAGGACGACGACCGCCGGCACGGTGCCCGGCGTGCAGCCGCAGGGCGAGGGCGGGCTACTCGGCGTAGCGGTGTCCCCGTCGTACTCGACCGACCACCTGATCTACCTGTACTACACGGCCGCGTCGGACAACCGTGTCGTCCGCGCCACCTATGACGGGCGCCTCGGCACACCCGAGCCGATCGTCACCGGCATCCCGAAGGGCCCGAACCACAACGGCGGGCGGCTGGCGTTCGGCCCCGACAAGATGCTCTACATCGCGACCGGCGAGACCGGCGACGGCCCCCTCGCCCAGGACCGGAACTCCCTCGGCGGCAAGATCCTGCGCGTCACCGCCGGCGGGGAGCCCGCCCCCGGCAACCCCTTCGGCAACCGCGTCTGGACGTACGGGCACCGCAACGTCCAGGGCCTCGCCTGGGACGGCGAGGGCCGCCTCTACGCCACGGAGTTCGGGCAGAACCGCTTCGACGAGATCAACCTGATCCGGAAGGGCGGGAACTACGGCTGGCCCGAGGTCGAGGGCGACGAGGACGGCGGCGACGGCTTCACGAAACCGCTGCTGACGTGGACGACGGACGAGGCGTCGCCGTCCGGCCTCGCCTTCGCGGACGGCTCCCTGTGGGCCGCCGCCCTGCGCGGCGAACGCCTCTGGCAGGTGCCCTTGCGCAACGGCAAGGCGGGCCGTCCGGTCGCGCGCTTCGAGGACGACTTCGGGCGCCTGCGCGCCGTCTCCGAGGCCCCGGACGGCTCCCTGTGGCTGACGACCAGCAACCGCGACGGCCGCGGCGACCCGGCGTCCGACGACGACCGCGTCCTGCGCGTGCCGCTCGGCTGACCGCCGTCCCGCGGCCGGGCCGCGGGACGGCGTGCGCCGCGGGTCAGGACGCGCCGAGCTTCTCCAGGATCAGCTCGCGCGCCCGCCCGGCGTCGGCCTGCCCGCGGGTCGCCTTCATCACGGCGCCGACGAGGGCGCCGGCGGCGGCGGCCTTCCCGGCCCGGATCTTGTCGGCCACGTCCGCGTTGTCGGCGATCACCTGGTCGACGACCGAGGACAGCTCGCCCTCGTCGCTGACGACCTTCAGGCCCCGCTTCGCGACGACCTCGTCCGGCGTGCCCTCGCCCGCGAGGACGCCCTCGAACACCTTGCGGGCCAGCTTGTCGTTCAGCTCCCCGGCCGTGATCATCGCCTGCACCCGGGCGACCTGCTCCGGCGTGATCGGCAGGTCCGCCAGCTCGACGCCCTGCTCGGTGGCGCGCCGCGACAGCTCGTTCATCCACCACTTGCGCGCCGCGGCGGCGTCGCTGCCCTGCGCGACCGTCGCCTCGATGAGGTCGACGGCGCCGGCGTTGACGACGTCCCGAAGTTCCAGGTCGGACAGGCTCCACTCGCCCTGGATGCGGCGGCGGCGCGCCGCCGGAAGCTCCGGCAGCGAGGCGCGCAGCTCCTCGACCCACTCCCGCGCCGGCGCCATCGGGACGAGGTCGGGCTCGGGGAAGTACCGGTAGTCCTGCGCCTCCTCCTTGCTGCGCCCGCTGGTCGTGCGGCCGGTCTCCTCGTGGAAGTGGCGGGTCTCCTGGATCACGCGGCCGCCGGCGTCCAGCACCCCGGCCTGCCGCTCGATCTCCGACCGGACGGCCCGCTCCACCGACCGCAGCGAGTTGACGTTCTTGGTCTCCGTCCGGGTGCCCCACTCGTGCGCGCCGCGCGGCATGAGCGACACGTTCACGTCGCAGCGCATCGAGCCCTGCTCCATGCGGACGTCCGACACGCCGAGCGACCGGACCAGCTCCCGCAGCTCCGTCGCGTACGCCCGCGCCACGAGCGGCGCGCGGTCGCCGGTCGCCGGGATCGGCTTGGTGACGATCTCCACCAGCGGGATGCCGGCCCGGTTGTAGTCGACCAGCGAGTACTCCGCCCCGTGGATGCGTCCCGTCGAGCCGCCCACGTGCAGCGACTTGCCGGTGTCCTCCTCCATGTGGACGCGCTCGATCTCGATCCGGTACGTCTCGCCCTCGACCTCGACCTCGAGGTGGCCGTCCACGCAGAGCGGCTCGTCGTACTGCGAGATCTGGAAGTTCTTCGGCATGTCCGGATAGAAGTAGTTCTTCCGGGCGAACCGGCACCACTCCACGATGTCGCAGTTCAGCGCCAGGCCGATCTTGATGATGCCCTCGATCGCCGCGTGGTTGGTCACCGGCAGCGCCCCCGGCAGCCCGAGGCACACCGGGCACACCTGCGTGTTCGGCTCCGCCCCGAAACCGGTCGGGCAGCCGCAGAACATCTTCGACGCGGTGCCCAGCTCGATGTGCGTCTCGATCCCGAGCACCGGCTCGAACCTGGCCAGCGCCTCGTCGTAGTCCATCAGCGTCGGGGTGGTCACTTCGCCTCCACCAGTTCCGGGGCCTGGGCCAGCAGCGGGCCGCCCCAGCGCTCTTCGAGGGCCCGCTCGACTGCGGCGCCGACGCGGTAGACGCGGTCGTCGCCGAGGACGGGGGCCATGATCTGCAGGCCGACGGGCAGGCCGTCCGACAGGCCGCACGGCACCGAGATCGCGGCGTTGCCGGTGAGGTTGGCCGGGATGGTGCACAGGTCGGCCAGGTACATCGCGATCGGGTCGTCGGCGCGCTCGCCGATCGGGAACGCGGTGGTCGGCGTCGTCGGCGAGACCAGCACGTCCACCTGCTCGAACGCGGCCTCGAAGTCGCGCTTGACCAGGGTGCGGACCTGCTGCGCCTTGCCGTAGTAGGCGTCGTAGTAGCCCGACGACAGCGCGTACGTGCCGAGCATGATGCGCCGCTTCACCTCGGGGCCGAAGCCCTCGGCGCGGGTCAGCGCCATGACCTCCTCGGCGCTGCGGGAGCCGTCGTCGCCGACGCGCAGGCCGTACCGCATCGCGTCGAAGCGCGCGAGGTTGGACGAGCACTCCGACGGCGCGATCAGGTAGTAGGCGGGCAGCGCGTAGGCGAAGTTCGGGCAGGACACCTCGACGACCTTCGCGCCGAGCGACTCCAGCAACTCGACCGCCTCGGTGAACCGGGCGGACACGCCCGCCTCGTAGCCCTCGCCGGCGAACTCCTTGACGACGCCGACCCGCAGGCCGTTGACGTCGGCGTGGCGCGCGGCCTCCACGACCGGCGGGACGGCCTCGCTCACCGACGTGGAGTCCATCGGGTCGTGGCCGCTGAACGCCTCGTGCAGCAGCGCCGCGTCCAGGACGTTCCGGGCGAACGGGCCGGGCGTGTCCAGCGACGACGCGAACGCGATCACGCCGTACCGGGACGAGCCGCCGTAGGTGGGCTTCATCCCGACGATGCCGGTGACGGCCGCGGGCTGCCGGATGGACCCGCCCGTGTCGGTGCCCGTCGACAGCGGCGCCTCGTACGCGGCGACGGCCGCGGACGACCCGCCGGACGAGCCGCCCGGGACGCGCTCCAGGTCCCACGGGTTGTGCGAGGTCCGGTAGGCGCTGTTCTCGGTGGACGAGCCCATGGCGAACTCGTCCATGTTCGTCTTGCCGAGGATCACCAGCCCGGCCCGCCGCAGCCGCGCCGTGACGGTCGCGTCGTACGGCGGCCGCCAGCCCTCAAGGATCTTGGACCCGGCGGTGGTGGGCATGTCCGTGGTGGTGAACACGTCCTTGTGCGCGATGGGCACGCCGGCCAGCGGGCCGAGCTCCTCCCCCGCCGCGCGCCGCTCGTCCACCGTCCGCGCCTGCGCCAGCGTCGCGTCCCGGTCGACGTGCAGGAACGCGTTGACCTGCCCGTCGACGGCCGCGATGCGGTCCAGATGGGCACCGGCCACCTCGACGGCCGACACCTCGCCGGCGGCGAGCAGCTCCCCGAGCTCCGCCGCGCCCTTCCTCACCAGCTCGCTCACGTCAGGCCTCCTCGTCCAGGATCCGCGGGACGCGGAAGCGCCGCCCCTCGGCGGCGGGCGCGCCGGCCAGGGCCTGCTCGGGCGTGAGGCACGGGCGCACCTCGTCCGCCCGGTAGACGTTGGTCAGCGGCAGCGCGTGCGAGGTGGGCGGGATGTCCTCCGCCGCGACCTCCTGCACCCGCGCGACCGCGGAGATGATCTGGTCGAGCTGGGCGGCGAGATGGCCGAGCTCATCGTCGCCGAGCGCCAGCCGGGACAGCCGGGCGAGGTGCGTTGCCTCGTCGCGGGTGATGGCTCCACCGGTGACTCCGTCCCCGGCGGATCCATCGGAGGCGGCGTGCTCATCATGCATGGGAGAGAGACCGTTCCTGCGATGAAGTGGGTTCCCCGCCATCCTATGGGCCGGGCGCCCCGCGACCCGACCGGTTTACCCGGGCATGATCCCGGCGCGCCGTTTCAACTCCGCATACGGGGAACGCTTGTCCCGTCCACCCCCGGGACGACGAGAGGAGACCGCCGTGACCATCGGCGGCAGCATCGCCCTGATCATCATCGGCGCGATCCTGGCCTATGCGGTCAACTACGAGTTCAGCGGCATCGACATCCGGCTGGTCGGCGTGATCCTGATGCTGGGCGGCCTGATCGGGCTCGTCATCGGCATCGTCCGGATCGTGTCGGCCCGCCGCTCCGCCGTGCGCCGGCCCCCGCCGCGCGTCCGCGAGGAGTACTACGAGGACGACTTCGAGGCCCGCCGCCGCGGCTACTGACCCGACGCCCGGCACCGCCTGCCACGGATACGCCGTGACGGTGGGATCGGCCCCGTGGTTCAGGCCGCGGGTTCCGGGGCCTTGCGCGCGTGGCGGCGGAGCCAGGCGGTGGCGGTCTCGGCGTCCATCGGGCGGCCGAAGTGCCACCCCTGGGCGGCGTCGCAGCCCATGTCGCGGAGGGTCTCGGCGGTGGCGGAGTCTTCGACGCCCTCGGCGACGGAGCGGAGGCCGAGGGTGCGGACGAGGTCGACGATGGAGCGGACGATGACGGCGTCGTCGGCGGAGTCGGCGAGGCGGCGGACGAACGAGGAGTCGATCTTGATCTCTTCGACGGGCAGCCGTTTGAGCCGCACGAGTGAGGAGTAGCCGGTGCCGAAGTCGTCCAGGCTGAGCGGGATGCCGAGGTCGGCGAGGGCGCTGACGGTGTCGGAGGCGTAGGCGGGCTCGTTCATCAGGATCCGCTCGGTGATCTCCAGCTGGAGCGCGGCGGCGGGCAGGCCGCGGGCGAGCAGGCCCTCCTCGATGGTCTCGGCGAGGCCGGTGTCGAGCAGGTCGCGGCCGGAGGCGTTCACGGCGACCTGGACGGCGAGGTCCTCGCGCCACCAGGCGGCGGTCTGCGCGAGCGCGGCGGTCACGACGTAGTGGGTGATCGAGCGCATCAGGTACGTCTGCTCGGCGACGGACAGGAACGCGGCGGGTTCGAGGAGCCCCTTGTCGGGGTGCCGCCAGCGGAGCAGCGCCTCCATGCCGACGAGGTGGCCGTCCCGCAGCGAGACCTTCGGCTGGTAGAAGAGTTCGAGTTCGGAGCGGTCGATGGCGCGGCGCAGGTCGCCGAGCATGCCGAGCCGCTCCGGGGAGTTGCGGTCCCTGCGGGGGGAGTAGATCTCGACGCCGGTGCGCGCCTCCTTGGCGTTGTACATGGCGACGTCGGCGCGCTGCAGGAGCAGTTCGAAGTCGGGCGCGTGGTCGGGGAACAGCGCGATGCCGACGCTGGCCTCCAGGTCGAACGACATGCCGTCCAGCCGGACGGGTTCGCTGAGCGCGGCGCGCAGCCGGACGGCGACCTCGCGGGCGGCGGCCTCGTCGCGGACGGACGGGAGCAGCACCGCGAACTCGTCGCCGCCGAGCCGCGCGACGAGGTCGCCGGGGCGGACGCTGTGGGTGAGCCGGTGCGCGACGAGTTGCAGCAGCCGGTCGCCGGTGGGGTGCCCGAGGGTGTCGTTGACCTCTTTGAAGCGGTCGAGGTCGAGGAGGAAGAGCCCGGCGCGGTGGCCGGGCGGCTCGGCGGCCTTGCGGCGGCGGGCGGCGAGGGCGCTGGCGCGGCGCCGCTCGGCGCCGCGCGCCTCGGCGAGCGCCTCCTCGGTGCGGACGATCAGCAGCTTGCGGTTGGGCAGCCCGGTCAGCCCGTCGTGCAGGGCCTGGTGCTCGCGCCGGACGGACACCGAGGCGTTCATGTAGACGGCGATGAACGGCAGCACGATGAGCGGCACGAACAGGGCCGATCGGTCCATGGCGACGACCATCAGCGGGGCGAGGCCGAGCAGCGCGAGGTGGACGAGGACCTGGTAGGCGAGGTCCAGGCGGAGCGCCTTGACCAGGGAGACGCGCGCGTGCAGGGCGACGGCGGAGCCGACGAGGGTGTCGTTGCAGGCGAAGTAGACGGCGCCGGCGAGCGCGATCGCGGGCAGGTCGGAGCCGTGCGGCACCCACAGGCTGGACGGGGTGGCGAGGTCGCCGAACAGGGCGAGGACGAGCTGCGCGGCGGCGAGGCTGAGGGTGTACTGGGCGGCGTTGAACGCGATCCGGTGCGGGGCGCGGCCGCGGAGGATGCCGCAGGTGATGACGGCGACGGCCTGGAGGGCGGCGGCGATGGGCAGGCCGGCGTACAGGAGCGCGGCGAAGGAGAAGGTGGTGGAGGTGGTGGCGCCGTTGTTCTCGGTGGAGCCGGGCGTGATGATCGGGCGGAGCTCGCCGAAGATGATGAAGCAGCCGAGGATCCAGAACACGGGCGAGCTGACGAGGGCGTCCAGGTCGGCCGCGCTCAGCCCGGAGAACGCGGCCCCGCCGGCCGTGATGCCGAGCAGGATGACCACGACGAAGTAGATCCACAACGGGGAGCCGCGGCGCGGGGCCGTGTTCCGGGTGTTGTTCGGGTCCTTCATCACATCCTCGGGGGGGTTCGGGGGGCCGTCCCCCGGCACCGGGCGTCCCCGACCTCGGGGGACGCCCCCCGGGTGTTACGTCCGGAGATTCAGGTGTAGGTCGTGATGAGTGGGAGAGTACGGCCTTTGCTCAACTTCGCGAAACCGATTGCGTACGTTCCGTTATGCCGGTCCGCACCCGCCGCTCACCGTTGGGTAGTTGAAGTGTACCCCTGAGTAACGCAACCCTGGTGGGACCCGCGCGAACACGTGCCGTTATTCGTCGGCGCGCAAAGTTACGTCTTTGGCCGCATCTGGCCCATCGGCGAGCAGGACGCGGAAGCCTTCCTCCGCTAGGACCGGCACGCCCAACTTGACGGCTTTGTCGTATTTCGACCCTGGATTGTCGCCCACGACCACGAAGCCGGTCTTCTTCGACACCGAGCCGGACACCTTGCCGCCGAGCCGCTGCACCGCCTCGGTCGCCGAGTCCCGGCTGTACTCCTCCAGCGAACCGGTGATCACCACGCTGACGCCCTCCAGCGGACGCGGGCCCGCCGCGCCCTCGTCCTCCATCCGGACGCCCGCGGCCCGCCACTTGTCGACGATCTCCCGGTGCCAGCCGACCGCGAACCAGTTCTTGATCGAGGCCGCGATCGTCGGCCCGACGCCGTCGACCGCCGCCAGCTCCTCCTCGGTCGCGTCCGCGATCGCGTCCATCGAGCGCATCTCGCGGGCCAGGTCGCGCGCGGCGGACGGCCCCACGTGCCGGATCGACAGCGCCACCAGCACCCGCCACAGCGGCTGCCTCTTGGCCTTCTCCAGCTCCTCGAAGAGGATCTCGACCGTCTTCTTCGGCTCGCCCTCCTTGTTGGCGAAGAACGAGACGGCCTTCGGCTCGCCGGTCTTCGGGTCGGTCTTGGCCGTGCCGGTCTTGGGGTCCAGCACGAGGCTCCGGATCGGCAGCAGCCGGTCGACGGTCAGGTGGAACAGGTCGCCCTCGTTCTTCACCGGCGGGTCGTCCGGCTCCAGCGGCTGCGTGAGCGCGGTCGCGCCGACGTAGCCGAGCGCCTCGATGTCGAGCGCGTTGCGGCTGGCGACGAAGTACAGCCGCTCGCGCAGCTGCCCGGGGCAGAACTGCGCGTTCGGGCAGCGGATGTCGGCGTCGCCCTCCTTCTCGTACGCCAGCTCCGTCCCGCACTCGGGGCAGTGCGACGGCATCTCGAACTCGCGCTCGGAGCCGTCCCGCAGCGCGGTCACCGGCGCGACGATCTCGGGGATCACGTCGCCGGCCTTGCGCAGCACCACGGTGTCGCCGATCAGCACGCCCTTGCGCCTGACCTCGCCCGCGTTGTGCAGCGTGGCGCGGTCGACGGTCGAGCCCGCGACCTTCACCGGCTCCATCACGCCGTACGGGGTGATGCGCCCCGTCCGCCCGACGCCGACCTTGATGTCGAGGAGCCTGGTGTTGACCTCCTCCGGCGGGTACTTCCACGCGATGGCCCAGCGCGGCGCCCGGCTCGTCGACCCGAGCCGCCGCTGCAGGGCGAACTGGTCGACCTTCACGACGACGCCGTCGATCTCGTACGCGGTGCCGTGCCGGTCGTCGCCGTACTCGGCGATGTACTCGCGGACGGCGTCCATCCCGCCGACGACCTTGTACCGGTCGCTGACCGGCAGCCCCCAGCCGCGCATCAGCTCGTAGGCCCCGGACTGGCTCTCCGGCTGCGTCCCGCCGCGCCAGGCGCCGAACCCGTGGACGAGCATGCCGAGCGGCCGGTGCGCGGTGACCCGCGGGTCCTTCTGCCGCAGGGACCCCGCCGCCGCGTTGCGCGGGTTGGCGAACGGCTCCTTGCCGGCCTCGACCTGCGCGGCGTTGACCTGCTCGAACCCTTCGACGGGCAGGAAGACCTCGCCGCGGACCTCCAGGACGTCCGGCCAGCCGCCGCCGGCCAGCCGGTCGGGGATGTCGGCGATGGTGCGGATGTTGTTGGTGACGTCCTCGCCGGTGCGCCCGTCGCCGCGGGTGACCCCGCGGGTGAGCCGCCCGTTCTCGTAGGTCAGCGCGATCGCGAGACCGTCGATCTTCAGCTCGCACAGGTAGCCGGCGACCTCGCCGACCTCCTTGACGACGCGCTCGTCCCACGCGAGCAGCTCGTCGGCGCTCATCGCGTTGTCGAGGCTCTGCATCCGCTCCAGGTGCCGGACGGTCGCGAAGTCGGTGACGATCGGCGCGCCGACCTTCTGCGTCGGCGAGTCGGGCGTGACCAGCTCGGGATGGCTCTCCTCCAGCGCGCCGATCTCCCGCATCCGCCGGTCGTACTCCGCGTCGGTGAGCGTCGGCTGGTCGAGGACGTAGTACCGGTAGTTGGCGTCTTCGAGCTCCTCGCTCAGCTCGCGGTGCCGCTGCCGCGCCTCGGTGGGAACGCCCTCGCTCATGGTCATGCCTTCATTGTCGCCAACGGGACCGACATTCACTCGGCCGCTTCGCAGAGCATCCTCGCCGTGTCGCGAGAGCGCTTGAGGGCTTCGCGGACGTAGCGGGGGGACGCGCCCGCCATGCCGCAGGCCGGAGTGATCACGACCTGCCGCGCGAGCTGCGCGGCCGGGAAGCCGAGCCGCCGCCACAGCCCGCGCACCGGCTCGCCGGTCGTCCGCAGGGACGGCAGGACGCCGTCGGCGGCGGGCACCGCGCCGAGGAACAGGCCGATCCCCGCGTCGATCGTCTCGCCCACCGCGTCGTCGTCGCGCTCCGGCACCAGCCGCAGGTCGACGGAGATCGCCTTCGCGCCCGCGCCGCGCAGCACCCCGTAGGGGACGTTCCGGGCGCAGCAGTGCACGACCGGGTAGGCGCCGGCCGCGTCGACCACCGTGCGCAGCACCTCTTCGGCGACGGGCTCCTCGACGGCGCGCAGCCGGGAGAACCCGCTGGCGGTCGGGACCGTCCCGGCGAGCACGCCGGGCAGGCCCGGCTCGTCCAGCTGAAGGACGATCTCCGCCGCGGGGAGCCGCCGCCGGACGTCCGCGACGTGCGCGGCGACGCCCTCGGCGAGCGAGGCGGCCAGGTCGCGGACGGCGCCCGGGTCCTTCAGCGCCCGGTCGCCGTGCCGCAGCTCGATCGTGGCGGCCAGCGTCCACGGCCCGCACACCTGGATCTTGAACGGCCCGTCGTGGCCGCCCGCGGTCTCCTCCAGGACGTCCAGGTCGCGCGCCATGTGGTCGTGGGCGCGCAGCGTGTCGCGGCCCGGACGGTCGGAGAACCGCCAGCCGGACGGCTCCACCCGCACCGGCATGTCGACCAGCAGCCCGGCCGTCCGCCCGGTCAGGTCGGCGCCGGGGCCGCGGGCGGGCAGCTCCGGCAGGTGCGGCAGCTCGGGCAGCTCGCCGAGGACGACCCGCAGCGCCTCCGCCGGATCGTCCCCCGGATAGGATCCGACGCCGGTCGCCGTACCGGCCTGCCAGGGGTAACTCGTCACACCCCGAACCCTATCCGGCGGTGATCACACCAGTTGCGCGAGCCGGTCCAGGTAGCGGAGCGTGTCGCCCTCCGGCTCGGTCCGCAGGTTGAACAGCACCTCGTCGACGCCCGCGGCCGCCAGCGCGGCGACGGCCTCCGCCTTGCCGGGCGCGCCGAACACCGTCACCGGGACGCGCCGGCCGGCCCGTTCCCGCAGCTCGGCGATCTGCGCCGCCAGCGCGTCCGTGCCCCGCCCGTGGATCGGCATCCAGCCGTCGCCGAACTCGACCACCCGGTCGAACGTCGTCGGGCCGGCCCCGCCGATCATGACGGGCGGGTGCGGGTCCTGGACGGGCTTCGGGTAGGAGAACACCGGGTCGAAGTCGACGAACTCGCCGTGGAACTCGGCCTCGTCCTTCGTCCACAGCTCCTTGACCGCCAGCACCCGCTCGCGGAGCAGCCGCATCCGGGTCGCCGGGTCGGTGCCGTGGTTGCGCATCTCCTCCCGGTTCCAGCCCGCGCCGACGCCGAGCACGGCGCGCCCGCCGGAGACCAGGTCGAGGGAGGCGACCTCCTTCGCCAGGACGATCGGGTCCCGCTGGACGATCAGCGCGATGCCCGTCCCGACGCGCAGCCGCTCCGTCACCGCCGCCGCGGCGGTCAGCGCCACGAACGGGTCGAGCGTCCGGTAGTACATCCGGGGCAGCTCCGCCCCGCCCGGCCACGGCGACTCCCGCTTCACCGGGATGTGCGTGTGCTCGGCCAGGAACAGCGACCCGAACCCGCGCTCCTCCAGCGCCCGCCCGAGCGCCGCCGGCCCGATCCCGTCATCGGTCACGAACGTCGAAACACCAAATTGCACGCGCCCACTGTAGTGCCCTTGGCGTCGGGCCCTGGGGCCCTCCTCCGTGCCCAGGTCAGGCGGGGACGGTGGCGGTCGCCGCGATGGTGGATGAGGCCAGGACGCGGTCGGCGTCGTAGAGGACGGCGGCCTGGCCCGGTGCGACGCCGCGGGCGGGCTCGGACAGACGGATGCGCAGGTCTTCGCCGTCCTGCTCGGCCGTGCAGGGGTAGACCTCGCCGTGGGCGCGGAGCTGCACGTCGCAGGCGAACGGGCCGCCGCGGGGCTCGCTCAGCCACACCGGGCGCTCGCCGGTGATCACGCGGACGTCCAGGTCCTCGCGCGGCCCTACCGTCACCGTGTTCGTGACGGGGGAGATGTCGAGGACGTAGCGGGGGCGTCCGTCGGGTGCGGGGGTGCCGAGCCGCAGGCCCTTGCGCTGGCCGATCGTGTAGGCGTAGGCGCCGTCGTGCTCGCCGACCTCGTTGCCGTCGGCGTCGACGATGGGGCCGGGGGCCGCGCCGAGCCGCTCGGCGAGGAAGCCGCGCGTGTCGCCGTCGGCGATGAAGCAGATGTCGTGGCTGTCGGGCTTCTCGGCGACCTGGAGGCCGCGCCGCGCCGCCTCCCGCCGGATGTCGGCCTTGGACGTGTCGCCGAGCGGGAACAGCGCGTGCGCGAGCTGCTCGGGCGTGCAGACGGCCAGCACGTAGGACTGGTCCTTGCCCTCGTCGACGCCGCGGCGCAGGACGCCGCCGTCCAGCCGCGCGTAGTGGCCGGTGCAGACGGCGTCGAAGCCGAGGGCCATCGCCCGGTCCAGCAGCGCGGCGAACTTGATCTTCTCGTTGCAGCGCAGGCACGGGTTCGGGGTGCGGCCGGCCGCGTACTCGCTGACGAAGTCTTCGACGACGTCCTTGTGGAAGCGTTCGGCGAGGTCCCATACGTAGAAGGGGATGCCGATCGCGTCGGCGGCGCGGCGGGCGTCCCGGGAGTCCTCCAGGGTGCAGCAGCCGCGCGCCCCCGTACGGTAGGACTGGGGGTTGGTGGACAGGGCCATGTGGACGCCGGTGACGTCGTGCCCGGCCTCGGCGGCGCGGGCGGCGGCCACGGCGGAGTCGACGCCGCCCGACATGGCGGCGAGTACGCGCAGAGTCATAGTCCTCCGAGCGTACGCGGCGCGGCCGGGTCCGCCGCCTGCATTTCCGCGTACGATTGGGGCCGCTATGGGAATCTTCCGCCGTCCGCGCGAGGCGTCCGCCGTCGCACCGCCCGCCATCAGCGAGTTCTGGGAGTGGTGGGCGCAGGCCCGCCCGACGATCGAGGCGTCGCTGGCCGCCGGGCCCGAGCCCGACGCGCCGGAGGCCGCCGCGCCCGGTGAGGGGCTGTCGGCGGAGACGATCGAGGAGTTGTCGCGCCGCGTCCACAAGATCCACTCAGGGTTGCAGTGGGAGATCGGCGGCGCCGACGACCGGAACCCGTCGCTGACCGTGACCGGCGGCGGCGACCCCGGGCTGCGCGGCGTGACCGAGCGCTGGGCGCGGGCCGCGCCGACCGGCGCGGCGGCCGCCGGCTGGACCTTCCACCCGGCGCGGCAGGCCGATCCGGAGATGCTCTCCCAGGACCTCGTCCTCGGCGACCACGAGTTCGACCTGGAGTACGTCCGGCTGGGCATGCGCGCCGACACCGACCGCGCCCGCGTGCACATCGGCGCCTACCATCCCGACTTCCTGTTCGTCGCCGAGGAGCAGCAGCTCCAGGTGGCGCTGAACGTCCTGCACTGGGCGCTCGGCGAGGACGACGTGGCCCGCTGGATCGGCGAGGTCACGATCGCGACGGAGGCGCCGATCGACTCGCTGCCGCCGTCGATGCTGCCCGCCGTCGTCGAGCAGGTCGCCGAGCCGTTCGCCGAGCCCGCCTGGCTGACCGGCGAGGGCCGCACCCCGCGCGGGCATCCCGCCCGCCTCGGCGCCCGGTTCCCGCTGCACCGCCAGGACTACCCGCTCTGCGACCTGCACGTGGCGATCAGCGTCCCGTACGCCAACAGCAACCCCGACCGGCTGCCGGTCGAGCCGTCGGCGGGCGCGCTGCGCGCCTTCGAGAAGAAGCTCGGCAAGCTCGGCGACCGCGCGGTCCTCGCCGTCCGGGAGACCGGGGACGGCCTGCGCGTCTTCCACCTGTACGCCGACCCCGACTCGGGTGTCATCTCCGAGCTCGACCAGCTCGCGGCGGGCTGGCCGGAGGGCAAGGCCAAGGTCGCCTCCACCGCCGACCCCGCCTGGAAGGCGCTCGCGCCGTATCAGCCCTGACGGGTCGCGTCGACCTTGCGCCAGCGGGCCTCGCAGAAGGAGTAGAGGCCGAAGGTGAGGACGCCGGCGGCGACGGCCGCGAGGCCCCAGGCGCCGGCGGGGGTGCCGGCGAACTCGCGGAGGGCGCCGTCCAGGCCGCGGGCCTTCTCCGGGTCGAAGGTGACGGCCGCGTGGGCGAGGAAGGCTCCGACGGCGAGGCCGATCAGGCCCCGGGCGGCGTTGCCGACGATCCCGAGGGTCTGGACGAGGCGGCGCGCGGGGCCGCTCATCCCGGCGGTCTCGAGTTCGTCGAGGAACCCGCGGCGGACGGCGCCGACGATCACGACGGCGCCCCAGACCACGAACCCCGCCGCGGCGGCGGCGACGAGCCAGCGCCCGCCGGGCTCGCCCATCAGCCGCGCGGTGATCGTCTTGGACTGCTGGTCGCTCGACGTGCCCTGGTGGCCGAACAGGAACGCCAGCGTCCCCGCGCACCCCGCCGTGTACATGACGCCGCGCGCGGCGGAGCCCAGCCGTTCGGTCGGCTTGTCGCCGCCCGATACGGGGCGTCCGTAGACGGCTTCGGCGTACTGCCAGAGTGCGAGCGCCGCGAATCCGGCGACCATGAGCCCGAGGACGACCGGTCCGCCGGGCTTGTCGGCGACGGCCTGGAGCGCGCCCTTGCGGTCGGCCTCCCTGCCGTCGCCGCCGAAGGCCACCTGGAGGGCGAGCCAGCCGATGAGCAGGTAGAGGAGGCCGCGGGCGACCAGGCCCACGCGCGACATGCGGTGGAACCAGGGGTGTCCCGCCGCCTGCTTGATCCCGTCGGTCATGTCCGTCGTCGTCGTCACGGGCAACGCAGTCCCCGTTCAAGGAACGGTCAAACCTGGGCGGATCAGCTGAGACCGGCGCGACGTGCGCGTTCGACCACCGGGCCGATGGCGTCGGCGAGCGCCTTCACGTCCGCCTCGGTGGAGGTGTGGCCGAGGGTGAAGCGCAGCGAGCCGCGGGCCCGCTCGGGGCCCGCGTCCATCGCCAGCAGGACGTGGCTGGGCTGCGAGACGCCGGCCGAGCACGCGGACCCGGTGGAGCACGCGATGCCGCGCGCGTCCAGCAGCATGAGCAGGGCGTCGCCCTCGCAGCCGGGGAAGGAGAAGTGCGCGTTGCCGGGCAGCCGGTCGACGGGGTCGCCGTTCAGGACGGCGTCGGGCACGGCGGCGCGGACGGCGTCGATCAGCCGGTCGCGCAGCTCGGCGAGGCGGCGGGCCTCGGCGTCCCGGTGCGCGACGGCGGCGTGGACGGCGGCGGCGAACCCGGCGATGGCGGGGGCGTCGAGCGTCCCGGACCGGACGTCGCGCTCCTGCCCGCCGCCGTGCAGCAGCGGCACCGGGTCGAGGAACACCGGCTCCTCGGGCTTGGCGAGCAGCAGCGCGCCGGCGCCGATCGGGCCGCCGAGCTTGTGGCCGGTAATGGTCAGGGCCTGCGCGCCGCTCGCCGCGAAGCCGACGGGCAGCTGCCCCGCGGCCTGGACGGCGTCGGTGTGCAGGGGGACGCCGCGCTCGCGCGCTACGGCGGCGAGTTCCGCGATGGGCTGGACGGTCCCGACCTCGTTGTTGGCCCACATCACCGTGGTGAGCGCCACGTCGTCGCCGGCGCCCAGCGCCTCGCGGAGCGTCTCGGGACGGACGCGGCCCAGCCCGTCCACGGGCAGCCACTCGACCTTGGCGCCCTCGTGGTCGGCGAGCCATTGCACCGCGTCCATGACGGCGTGGTGCTCGATGGCCCCGGCCAGCACGCGTGTGCGCGCGGGGTCGGCGCCGCGGCGGGCCCAGTAGAGGCCCTTGACCGCGAGGTTGTCGGCCTCGGTGCCGCCGGAGGTGAACACGACCTCGCTCGGGCGGGCGTCGAACGCCTCGGCGATGATCTCGCGGGACTCCTCGACGACGCGGCGGGCGCGCCGGCCGACCGCGTGCAGGGAGGACGGGTTCCCCAGCTCGCGGAGCTCCGCCGTCATCGCCTCGATGGCCTCGGGCAGCATCGGGGTCGTCGCCGCATGGTCGAGGTAGGTCACCACGCGGTCAACAGTATCCGCGCCCGCCCTGTTCCCCTCCGGTGCCCATGCGGTTGCGCGCGCCGGTAACGGCCGCCGGGAATAGCCGACGCGGGCACCGGGTTCACCGTCTGTACCGTCCAGCCGGTACAGTGGGGGGATCATGAAGAAGGAAGCCCTCCTGGACGCCGCCGAAGCCGTCCTCTCCGAGCAGGGGACGCAGGCGCTGACGCTCACCGCGGTCGCCGACCGCGCCGGCGTCAGCAAGGGGGGGCTGCTCTACCACTTCCCCACCAAGGAGGCGCTCGTCCGGGCGATGGTGGCGCGCGTCATCGAGGAGTTCGACGACCTGATCGCCTCCTACATCGACTCCCACGGGGACGGAGCGCCGGGCTCCTACACCCGCGCCTACGTCGAGGCCACGTTCGAGATCCTCGGCGGCGACGCCCGCGCCTACCGCCGCTGGTCGGCCATCACGGCCGCCGCCGCGGACCCCGACCAGGCCGAGCCGCTCAACGAGGCGATGCGCCGCTGGCACGGCCGCGACCCCGCCGACGACCCGGACCCGGGCACCGCGATGGTCGTCCGGCTGGCGGCCGAGGGCCTCTGGGAGGTCGTGAGCCACGCCCCCGGGCTGTACGACGCGCGGCAGCTCGAAGCGCTGAAACGGCGGCTCCTGGACCTCCTGGAGCGATGACGCCGGGGCCCCGCGCCCCCATGAACCCCTGAACCCTGAGCGCTGCGGACCTTCCCGGGTCCGGGGCGGCCTTCGTCACGACGCCGCGCGAGCGGCGCCGCCGGGCTGCGCCCGGCCGAGCCGAGAAAGAGGTGAACCATGCTGTTCCGTGCCCGTTCCGGGACGTTCCTGACCTTCGCACTGGCCGGTCTGCTGACCGGAGTGTGGGTGGCGCGCATGCCCGCGCTGGCCGGGAAGTTCGGGACGACCGAGGGCGAGATCGGCATCGTCGTCCTCGTCTGGGGGCTCGGCGCGATCGCGGCCATGCAGGCGCTGCGCGGCGTCATGGCGCGCGCGGGCAGCCGGGCGGTGCTGCGGGCGGCCCTCCCCCTGACGGCGCTGTCCTACGTGGCGGTCGCGCTCGCGCCCACCTACGGGATGCTGCTCGCCGCCGTCGCGCTGTTCGGCATGACGTTCGGGATCACCGACATCGCGATGAACGCGCAGGGCAGCGTCGTCGAGCAGGCGTACCGCAGGCCCATCATGAGCGGCATGCACGCCGGCTGGTGCGTCGGCGCGATGAGCGGCGGGCTGTTCGGCGTCGCCACGGCCGCCGCCGGGTTCGGCTTCACCGAGACCGTGCTGGCCGCCGCGCTGCTGGCGCTGCCCGCGGGCCTCGCGCTCGGCCGCAGCTACCTGCCCGACCCCGTGGCGCCCGCCGCGTCCGGGACGGGCCGCAGGGCGCGCCGGATGCCGCCCGCCGTCTACCTGATCGGCGTGCTGGGCTTCATCGCGTTCATGACCGAGGGCTCGATCGCCGACTGGAGCGGCCTGCTCCTGCACGACGAGATGGGCGCCACCGAGGCCGTGGCCGCCGTCGGCTACCCGGTGTTCGAGCTGGCGATGCTGCTCGGCCGGCTGGTCGGCGACCGCGTCCGGACGCGCGTCGGCACCCGCCGCCTGCTGACCGGCGCGGGCCTCGGCACCGCGGCCGGCATGACCGTGGTCGTGCTGGCGCCGTCGCCGGCCGTCGCGATCGGCGGGTTCTTCGTGACCGGGCTGCTCGTCTGCACGGTCGTCCCGACGACGATCTCGCTGGCCGGGACCGCCGCGCCGGACCGTCCCGCCGCGGCCGTCGCCCAGGTCGGCGCGATGGGCTACGGCGGCCTGCTGCTGGGCCCGGTCGTGGTCGGCTTCCTCTCGGACGCCACGTCCCTGCGCGTCGGCGTCGCCACCGTCGTCGTGCTGGCCCTCCTCATCGCCGCGGGGGCGCGCTTCGTGCCCCTCCGCACGTCGACGGACGTCGCCGCGGCGCCGGAGGCGGCGCCGGGTTCCGGCGATGCGGGCGACACCCGCCCCGAGCCCGTGGCCGCCTGACCTCGCCGCACGCCACCGCCCCCGCCCGCCGGACGGAGTCCTCCGGGCGAAAGGGTCGTGGGCCGGGTCGTGATCCGATATAACCCATTCGGGATCTTCGCAGGTGATGGGGGGCGGTCCATGAGCGGGTGGCGGGTTCCGGGGTACACCGAGCTGCGGGTGCTCGGCGAGGGCGCGCAGGGGCGCGTCGTCCTCGCGCGGCACGACGGGACCGGACGGCCCGCGGCGATCAAGTACCTCGGGGAGCCGCTGGCCGCGGACGCGGTGTTCCGCGAGCGGTTCCGGGCCGAGGCCGGGCTGCTGAGCCGGCTGCGCAACCCGTTCGTCGCGCAGCTGTTCGGCCTCGTCGAGACGCCGGACGGGGCCGCGATCGTCATGGAGTCCGTGGACGGCGCGTCCCTCAAGGCGGTGCTCGCGGAGCGGGGGCCGCTGGAGCCGGTGGCGGCGCTGGCGGTCCTCAAGGGCTCGCTGCTGGGCCTGGCCGCCGCGCACGACCTCGGGATCGTCCACCGCGACTACAAGCCCGCCAACGTGATCGTGCGCGGGGACGGGCTGAGCAAGCTGATCGACTTCGGGATCGCCGTGGACGCGGGCGCGTCGGGACGGTCCGGGACGCCCGTCTACATGGCGCCCGAGCAGTGGCGGGACGAGCCCGCCTCCCCCGCGACCGACGTATACGCGGCGGCGTGCGTGTTCTTCGAGTGCGTGACGGGGCGCCGCCCGTACACCGCCGAGGACCCGGCCGGGCTCATGGGCCGCCACCTCACCGCCCCGGTCCCGGTGGACGGCGTCCCCGAGCCGCTCCGCCCGCTCATCGAGCGCGGCCTCGCCAAGAACCCGTGGGACCGCCCGATGGGGGCGGCCGCGTTCGTCTCCGAGCTGGAGTCGGTCGCGTCCGGCGCGTACGGGACCGACTGGGAGGGGCGCGGCGTCCGGACGCTCGCGGGCGCCGCCGCCGCGCTGTCGATGCTGTTCCCGCTGACCGCCCTCGGCCTCGGCTCGGGCGGCGCGGCGGCGGGGACGGCCGGCGCGGGTGCGGGCGCGGGCGCAGCGGGTGCAGGGGCGGGTGCGGCGGGCGCGGGTGCCGGCGGGGCGGGGGCCGCGGGCCAGGGGGTCGTCGGCGCGCTCGGGGCCAAGGGCGCGGCCGCCATCGCGGGCGGGGCCGCCGCCGTCGCGGTGGGCGGCGGCGCGGCGGTGTACGTGGCCACGGCCGACGAGGCGCCGAAGCCGATCGCGACGCGCCTGGCCGCACTCAGCGAACCGCCGCGGGACCTCGGGAACGGGGTCACGTTCCAGGCCCAGGGGCAGCTCGTACGGGTCACGGGCGGGGAGCCCGCGGTCACCCGAAAGATCAACGAGGCGCTGCGGGCCCCGCTCGAACAGCGCTGGACGAAGACTCTCAACGGCCTGAAGGACATCGGCCGCGGCGCCTACACCGATGTCGTGAAGCCGCAGATCCTGCTGCGCAACGACCGGCTGCTGTCGGTCTGGTACACGGTCGGCCTGCGGGGCGAGCGCGGGACGGGCTGGGACCAGTCCCAGGCGGCCACCGTCGACCTCAGGACGGGCGCGTCCTACACCGCGCCCGGACTGTTCCGCGTCCCGACCGGGCAGGGCCTCAAGCCGCTGGACGACAAGATCAAGGCGCATCTGCCCGACGGCGTGTACTGCTGGAGCGGCCAGAGCACCCCGGGCGGCGCCGTGGTCGAGCGCGGCACCGACGACCCGTCCAAGTTCGTCAAGGACGGCTCCGTCACCATGGCCCTCACCCCGAAGGGCGTCCGCGTGGCCTTCTACGGATCGATCCTGGGCTACGCGTCGGCGTGCGGGCTGCAGGACACGGTCGTCCCGTACGGCGAGGTGGGCGAGATGTTGAAGCCCGCGCTGCTCAAGGCCGTCCCGTACCCGTCGCCGGCGCGCTCCTGACAGGCCGGAGGCCCCGGCGACGCGCGTCGCCGGGGCCTCCGCGGAAGATCACTTGCGCTTGGTGATCTCCTCGGTGAGCTGCGGCGCGACCTGGAAGAGGTCGCCCACGAGGCCGAAGTCGACGAGCTCGAAGATCGGCGCCTCGGGGTCCTTGTTGATGGCGACGATGGTCTTCGAGGTCTGCATGCCGGCCCGGTGCTGGATGGCGCCGGAGATGCCGACCGCGATGTACAGCTGCGGCGACACCGTCTTGCCGGTCTGACCGACCTGGAACGAGTGCGGGTACCAGCCGGCGTCGGTCGCGGCGCGGGAGGCGCCGACGGCCGCGCCGAGCGAGTCGGCCAGGCCCTCGATGATCTTGAAGTTCTCGGCGCCGCCGACGCCGCGGCCGCCGGAGACGACGATCGCGGCCTCGGTCAGGTCCGGGCGCTCGCCCTTCTCCTGGACGACCTTCTCCACGATCTTGGCGGCCTTGTCGGCGTCCGTGAGCGCGACCGACACCTGCTCCTCGGCCGGGGTGGCCGCGGACGCCTCGGGGGCGACCGAGTTCGGCCGGACGGCGATGATCGGCGTGCCGGTCCGCACCTTGGCGTGCGCGATGATGCCGCCGCCGAAGATGGAGTGCTCGGCAACGAAGCCGTCGGTGACGTCCACGACGTCGGTGAGCACGCCGGAGCCGGTCTTGACCGCGAGGCGGCCCGCGATCTCCTTGCCCTCGGCGGTGGCGGCGACGAGCACCGCGGCCGGGGACTTCTCGCTCACGAGCTGGGCGAGCAGCGCGGCCTTCGGGGCGACGACGTAGGAGGCCAGCTCCTCGTCGGCGGCCACGTAGACCTTGCCGGCGCCGTACTCGCCGAGCCTGTCCCTGGCGTTCTCATAGCCCGGGCCGACCCATACCGCGGCGGCCTCGCCGAGCCGGTTCGCCAGCGTCAGCAGTTCGAGCGTGACCTTCTTGACCTCACCGTCGACATGGTCGACGAGGACGAGAATCTCAGCCATTGGTCTCTAATTCCCTTCCCCGGTCAGACGAACTTCTTCGACGCGAGGAACTCGGCGATCTTCGCGCCGCCGTCGCCCTCGTCGGTGACGATCTCGCCCTTGGCGCGCGGCGGCGCCTCGGCGAAGTCGACCACTTCGGTGGCGGCGTTCGCCAGGCCCACCTGGGACGCGTCGATGCCGGCGTCGCCCAGGCCGAGCGTCTCGACCGGCTTCTTCTTGGCCGCCATGATCCCCTTGAACGAGGGGTAGCGCGGCTCGTTGATCTTCTCGACGACGCTGACGACCGCGGGCAGGGCCGCCTCGACCCGGTCGAAGCCGTAGTCGGTCTGCCGCTGCGCCTTGATGGACGTCCCGTCGATCTCGACCTTGTTGGCGAGCGACACCTGCGCGACGCCGAGCCGCTCGGCGAGCATCGCGGCGAGGACGCCGGTGCGCGCGTCGGTGGACTCCGAGCCGAGGATCACCAGGTCGAAGCCGGTGCGGCCGAGCGCCTGCTGGATCGCGTAGGAGGTCTGCAGCGCGTCGGAGCCGGCGAGGCCCTCGTCGAGCAGGTGGACGGCCTTGTCGGCGCCCATGGCGAGGGACTTGCGGATCGAGTCGGTGGCCTTGTCGGGGCCCATGGTCAGGACGGTCACCTCGCCGCCCTGGGCCTCCTTGATGCGCAGCGCCTCTTCGATCGCGTACTCATCGAGTTCGTTGATGACGCCGTCCGCCGCGGCGCGGTCGAGCGTGCTGTCATCGGACTTCAGCTTGCGCGGGCTCTCCGTATCGGGAACCTGCTTCACCAGGACGACGATGTTCATGGCCGGTGGCCGACCTCCCTGCACTCAGTTGGCCGCTGGTGAGCGGCAGAGGGGCGCCGCCCATGACGGGTCGACGCGGACATGCGCTTTCGAAGTCACAGCCTGCCAAATCCCCGAACGCCCTTCGGACCCGGGTCCCTGATTGGGCCGTGCACGAGCAATGTTACTAGCCAGTAGCCCGCTGGCAAATCCCAGCTCGTGAGACCTTACCCACGCATACGGGGCGTTTGCGGGCCTTTCCTCGTCCCGAACCGGACGTGACGCACTTCACTCCGCCTCACCGGTTGACGGCGTGCTGCAGCCGGTCCAAGGCGCTCTCCAGCGTCTGCTGCAGCCCGTACGCCGGAGCGAAGCTCGGCGTCAGCGTCAACGCCCCGACCCCCGCGAGCAGGGCCAGCAGGCCGAGTCCCGCGACCGCGGCGGCGATGGGCCGGGGCCGCCGCGCGAGCGGCAGGAGCAGCCGCTCCAGCCCCCGGCGCGGGCCGTGCACGCCCGGCGCCGTCCACAGCGCCGCCGCCCCCGCCCCGGCGCCGAACGCGCAGGCGGCGAGGGAGTCGATCCGCCCGCCGACCGCCGCGGCCGCGGCGAGCCCGAGCGGGACGGCCACCGTGAACACCGCCGCGTACGGGACGGTCAGCAGCGTCCGCCCGACGGCGGCCGCCCGGCCGCGCGCCCGGCCCTCCGCCGGCGCGCCCGCGAGCCGCAGCAGCGTCACCGCGGCGAGCGACAGGACGAGACCCGCGATCGGCGCCATGATCGCGACGGCGACCGCGATCACCACGACCATGGCCGTGAGCAGCCGCGCCCACCCGAACACCACCGCCAGCTCGGGCGCCCCGGCGGCCCGCGACGGCGCCGCGGCCTCCGCCGCCCGCCTCGCGTGCGGGACGGGACCGGCCGCCCGGTCGGGCGCGGGACGGGCGCCCGGGACGGCGGGAAGGTCGAGCCGCGACGCCGCCTCGGCCAGTTCCCCGGCCGCCGGACGCGACCCCGGATCGGGGTGCGAAGCGGCCTCCACCAGCGAGCGCAGGCCCGCGGGCAGCGCACTGGCGGGAGCATCGTGCCGGCCGGTGGCGGCGTACGCCACCGTCGCGGCCCACGCGCGGACGTCACCGGAGGCGCCGGCGCCGGCGACGAGGGCGAAGTCGACGACGATGGGGGCGTCGTCCACGACGAGCACCGTCCCCGGACCCAGCTCGCCATGTGCGAGCCCCGTCCGGTGGAGGGCGGCGAGCGCCTTGGCCAGCCCGACCGCCAGGCCGCGCAGCGCGTCCCCCGACATGGGGCCGCCCGAGGCGACCGTCTCCGCCAGCGGCCTGCCCGGGACGAACCGGGACACGATGTAGGGGCGCGGACCGGCGGGATCGCCGTCCAGGACGTCCACCACGTAGGGGCTGAGCACCTCGCGCATCCGCCCCACGTCGGGCGCCACGCCGGGCGGCAGCAGCCGGATCGCCACGTCGCGCCCGTCCGGCCCGGCGGCGCGGTGCACGGCCCCCGCGCCGTCCGGCCCCGGCGCGCCGGGCACGGGACCGCCGCCCAGCCGCGCCAGCAGCCGGTACGGGCCGATGTGCTCCTGGTGGCTCGCCTCACCGCTCATATGGGTCGCCACCCTACCGACGAAGCCGCCCGGGGACGGGCCGGTCACATGCCGGGGATGTTGGAGACCAGCTCGCGGACGTCCGCCCGCAGCCCTTCGAGGCTCTGGCTCATCCCGTCCAGCGGAGTGGTGTCGGGCGGCTGGTTCTGCGACAGCACGACCAGCACCGTCGCGAAGACCCCGAGGATCAGCGCGCCGGCGAGGGCGGCCTCGGCGCGCGGCAGGAGCGCGCCCCAGAGCCGGGCGAGCTGGCGGCGCGGCGCGCCGCTGCCCGGCGCGAGGCACAGCAGCCCGATCACCGCCATCGACGAGTACGCGATGGCCTTCGACGCGGTCATGTCCGACTGCGCGAAGATCAGCACGCCGAGCAGGACCAGCCCCGCGAACAGGCTGAGCGACGTCCACAGCACGGTGGACATCAGGGCGCCGGGCAGGTGCAGCGGCGTCCGGAACGCGGCGGCGACGGCGTCGCCGGAACGCGGGCCGCGCCGCGTCTGCCGCCCCTCCATGCCCTTGGCCGCCTTGTCGCCCGCGCGCAGGACGAACACGCCCGCGACGGTGGCGGCGAGGGCGAGCAGCGGCGCGATGTTGGCGAACCCGAGCAGCGCCACCAGGACGATGAAGCTGAGCACCCGGTACCAGCCGTAGGGCTTGCGGCGGTCCTTGTCCGGCTGAGCGCGGTCGGCGCGGGCCTGGTCGGCCACGCGGCGCTGCGCGTCCTGGGTCTGCGCGTCGTAGGGGCCGCGCTGCAGCGCGCCCGGTGGCGGCTGGTTCGGCGGCGGCTGGTTCGGCGGGGGCCCGTAGGGCGGCGGGTAGCCGCCCTGGGCGTACGGGTCGGGCGGGCCGTAGCCGCGCGGCCCGAACTGCTCGCCGGCCTTGAACTGCGCGGGCGGCGGGCCCGGCGGAGGGGGCGGCGGCGCGGCGGGCGGCAGCTGGCCCACGAAGTCCCTGGGCTGGGCCGGGACGGGCGCGGGCGCCGGGACCGGCGACCCGCCGGGCGCGGTGGGCCGCGCCGGGGCGTCCCCGGGCCGGGCGTCCTGCGGCCCGGTCGCCGGCATGGAGAACAGCCGGGAGTGGTCGGGGGCGGGCTCGTCCAGCGACGTGCCGGCCGCGGCCATGCCCGCCGCGGCGGCGTCCGGGGACGGGTAGTGCCGGTCGACGCGGGTCTGGTCGGTGATCGTCGCTTCGAGGTGGATCCGCCGGGTGAGCTGCACCAGGCCGACCGCGGTGGGGCGCTCGGCCGGGTGCCGCGCCATCGCCGACCGCAGCACGGGCAGCAGCGCGTCCGGCACGCCCTCCAGGTCCGGCGCGCCCTGCATGATCTTGTAGAAGATCGACTCGAAGGTGCCGGAGCCGAACGGCGGCCGGCCGGTGGCGGCGTAGGCGACGGTGCCCGCCCAGGCGTGCACGTCCGACGGCGGGCCCGCGTCCTCGCCCTCGATGATCTCCGGGGCGAGGTAGCCGGGCGTGCCGATGACCATCCCGGTCGCGGTGAGCCGGGTCGCGTCGGCGGCCTGCGCGATGCCGAAGTCGATCACGACGGGCTCGCCGTCCACGAGCATCACGTTGCCGGGCTTCATGTCGCGGTGCACGATCCCGGCGCCGTGGATCGCCGACAGCGCGGACGCGAGCCCCACCCCGAGCCGCTGCAGCCCCTGCCCGTAGATCGGCCCGGCGTCCTCGACGACCTCTTCGAGGGTGCGGCCGGGCACGTACTGGGTCACGATGTAGGGCTGGTCGGCCGTCACGTCGGCGTCGAGGATCTCGGCGACGTGCGGGCTGTGCACCCTGCGCATCGAGTCGACCTCGCGGGCCAGCCGGCGGCGCGCCGTGGCGTCGCCCGCGACCGCGGGCCGCAGCACCTTGATGGCCACGTTGCGCCCCTCGGGGTCGGCGCCGAGGTAGACGACGCCCATGCCCCCTTCTCCCAGGGTCTGCTGGACGCTGTAGTGGCCGATTCGGTCCCCGGACGTGACGGCTCCCTTCATCGTTTCCGAAACCCTACCCTCGCCGATCCGGCCCGGAAGATCTAATCGTCATCAGGCCGCCGCCGTCCCGCCGCACGCGCCGGCGAGCGCTCCGGCGAACCAGCGGGCCGCCGGACGCCGCACCGGGTCGCGCAGCAGCGCCGCCCGCAGCAGCCCCGCCACCGGCTCGGGGACGCCGTCCAGGTCGGCCTGGCCGCGCAGGATCCGGAAGCACACCCCGTGCAGCGACCCGCGTCCGAACGGCGGGCGGCCCGTCGCCGCGTACGCGACGGTCGCCGCCCAGGAGAACACGTCCGACGCCGTGGTGGCGCGCTCCCCCTCGATCAGCTCGGGGGCGAGGTAGGCGGGCGTCCCCACGACCATGCCGCGCCGGGTGATCTGGTCGGCGCCGGACTCGTGCGCGATCCCGAAGTCGATCAGCGTCGGCCGGTCGCCCAGCACGATGACGTTGCCCGGCGACACGTCGCGGTGCAGGACGCCCGCGTCGTGGACGTCCCCGAGCGCGAGCGCCAGCCGCCGCGCGAACCGGGCGAGGCGCTCGCCGCGCAGCGGCCCGTACGCCGGGACCAGGTCGTTCAGCGGGCAGCCCGGCACGTACTGCATGACCACGTGCGGCCGCTCGGCCGTGATCGCCCCGTCCAGCAGGCCGGCGACGTAGGCGCTGCGCACCCGCGCCTGCGCCTGCATCTCCCGTGCCAGCCGGTCGATCGCCTCCGGTACCCCCGTCAGCTCCGGGACCAGCTCCTTGACGGCGACCTCGCGGCCATGGGAGTCCATGGCGAGGTACACCACGGCGGTGCTGCCCCGGCCGATCTCGTCCAGCAACCGATACCCGCCCAGTCGCCGATGCGTCCCCATGTCCCCTTTGACGCCGGGAATCGGGTTCGCGTTCCCGCGAACTGGCCGTGACAAGCCCGCGCGGGCGGCGCGGTGACCAGCCGGACTAGCCCTTGCGGGCGGCCTGGCGGGCGCGGCGCTCCTCGCGGCGGGTCTCGAACTTGGTGGCGGCGGCGTCGAGCTGCTCCAGGAACTCGGCGAGCTCCTCGCGGGCCTTCTCGCCGTCGCCGGTCAGGTCGGTGCGGTCGAACACGTTCCACTTGCGCAGCACCGGGACGAGCACGTCGTCGTGGTGCAGCCGCAGGTCGTAGATGCCGGCGTTGGCGATGATGACGGACTTGCGGAGGAAGCCGTGGATGCTGTGCCCCGGCATCTGGAACGACTTCACCACGTCGGTGATCGCCCGCATCGTCTCGTTCGGCGCGAGGTCCAGGGCGGCGCCCAGCATGTTCCGGTAGAAGATCATGTGGAGGTTCTCGTCGGCGGCGATGCGGGTCATCATCTGCTCGCAGACCGGGTCGCCGGACGCCTTGCCCGTGTTGCGGTGGGAGACGCGGGTGGCGAGCTCCTGGAACGACACGTAGGCCGACCCGTGCAGGAACGAGTCGCCGTGGTCGGCCTCGTAGCCCGCCTCCATGTGGTGCATGCGCGCGCGCTCAAGGGCGATGGGGTCGACGGCGCGGGTCACGGTGAGGTAGTCGCGCAGGGCGATGCCGTGCCGGTTCTCCTCCGCCGTCCAGCGGTTGACCCAGGTGCCCCAGGCGCCCTCGCGGCCGTACACGGTGGCGATGGCGCGGTGGTAGCCGGGGAGGTTGTCCTCGGTGAGCAGGTTGACGATGAGCGCCTCGCGCGCCTCGACGCTCAGCTTGGACTGCTCCAGCGACCATGCCTCGCCGTCCAGCGGGCCGTCGTAGTCGCGGCCCTCGCCCCACGGGACGTACTGGTGCGGGAACCATTCCTTGGCCATCGACAGGTGCCGGTTCAGTTCCTTCTCGACCACCGGCTCGAGATCCCGCAGGATGCCGGTCTGGAACGTCTCTTCGGGGGTCACGGACATGCGGTTCCTTCGCTGGACGAGGTGGTCTTGCCGGACATGCCGCCGCGGACGCGGCTCGGTTGGGGCGCCCAGCAGGCCACACACAACCTACTCAAGCGTAGGTTCGATCGTCGCCACTCACCGTGATCCCCGTCAAGTCGGCATCGCGACAATCAAGGCCCGGGAACTTTTGTAGACCTGAGCAAAAACGGCGCGGCGTCCCGTCACCGCGTGTCGGCGGCCTGCTGCCACATGCGGTTCACGGCGGCCCTGAGCAGCGGCCTCGGGACGAGCTTCAGCGCCGGGAGCGCCGCCTTGTACTGCATGCCGGGGACGCACAGCGCGCGTCCGGCGGCCACGGCGTCCAGCCCCGCCCGCGCCACGTCGTCGCGGCGCAGCCACAGCAGGTCGGCCGGGCCGTGCGCGCCGGGCCGCTCGTCCTCCGTCCGGGTGAACCCCGGGCACAGCGCCGTCACGTGGACGCCCTTGCCCGCGACCTCGGAGTGCAGGCTCTCCGAGAACGACGCCACGTACGCCTTGCTCGCCCCGTAGCTCGCGCTGCCGGGGGACGGCGTGAAGCCCGCCATCGACGCGACGTTCAGCACCCCGCCGCGGCCGCGCTCGACCATCCCGGGCAGGGCGGCGTGCGTGAGCCGGACGAGCGCCGTCACGTTGAGCTCGATCTGCGCGAGGTGGTCGTCGAGCGGCAGGTCCGCGAACGCGCCGAAGGCGCCGTACCCGGCGTTGTTCACCAGCAGCTCGACCGGGTCGGCGCTCAGCCGCCCTTCCACCTCGGCGCGCTGCGCGGGGTCGGTGAGGTCGGCGGCCACCACCTCGACGGCGACCCGGTACCGCTCGACCAGCTCGCGGGCCAGCCCGTCCAGCAGGTCGGCCCGGCGCGCCACGATCACCAGATCGGTGCCGCGGCCGGCCAGCAGGCGGGCGAAGCTCTCCCCGATCCCGCTGGACGCGCCCGTCACGAGCGCGGTTCGGTACGCGTGTCGCATGGCGGGAGATGCTAGCGGCCGCCCCTCGCGAACCCCGGCAGCACACCCAAAAACACAAATAACGGTTTAACCGTCATTCACCGGCGCAGCGGCGCCGCGGCGCTCAGCGTCCGGTGAACTCGGCCTTGCCGGGGCCCTCCTCCATGAAGCTCCTCATGCCGTTCGCCTGGTCGTCGGTGGCGAACAGGGCCGCGAACTGCGTCCGCTCGATCTCCAGGCCGGTGTCGAGGTCGACCCCGAGGCCGCTGTCGATCGCCTGCTTGGCGGCGCGCAGCGCGATCGCCGGGCCCCCGGCGAAGGTCGCCGCCCATTCCCTGGCCGCGGTGTAGACGCCGGCGTCCGGGACGACCCGGTCGACCAGGCCCATGGCGAGGGCCTCGTCGGCCTTGACGTGCCGCCCGGAGAAGATCAGGTCCTTGGCGCGGGACGCGCCGATGAGCCGGGCCAGCCGCTGCGTGCCGCCCGCGCCGGGGATGATGCCGAGCTGGATCTCCGGCTGCCCCACCTTCGCGCCCTCGCCCGCGACGCGGAAGTCGGCGGTCAGCGCCACCTCCAGGCCGCCGCCGAGCGCGTAGCCGGTGATCGCGGCGATGACCGGCTTCGGGACGGCGGCGAGCGCCTTGGTGAAGTCCTGGAGGAGCCGCGAATGGCCCGCCGACATCTCGGCGTAGGACATCGGGGCCATCTCCTTGATGTCCGCGCCCGCCGCGAACACCTTCTCCCCGCCGTACAGGACGACCGCGCTCACGGCGTCGTCCTGGGTGACCTGCCTGGCCGCGTCGATGAGCTCCCGCTGCATCTGGGCGTTCAGGGCGTTCATCTTCGGGCGGTCCAGCCTGATCGTCGCGACCCGGTCCTCGACCTCTACCCGTACGAACTCGCCCACGGCGATCCTCCTGCGCAAACTCGGTGGCGGACGCGACGAGCCTAGCCAGGCCGTGTCGGACGATGCCGTCGGAGGCTGCTGGTAGCTTCGGGGACCATGCTCGTCGCCCACGCCACCTGGCATGGCGGTGCGCTGTGCCTCTGGGCCGAGCGCACCGGCCCGTACGAGCCGTCGGCCGCCGTCCACCCGTTCGCGACCTGCGATTTCGGCGGGACGTCGTACGAGCCGCTCGTCCGCACGGCGTTCCGCGTCGAGCTGGCGATGGCGCTCCCCACGTCCGGCGACCACCCGCTGCCCTCGGCCGAGCTGGGCCCCGAGCCGGCGCCGGGCGAGCCCGAGCTGCGCCCGTGGCGCGTCCCCGCCCTCGTCCTGGAGCCGTTCCCCGCGATGGCGCTGCTCCAGGCCGCCGAGCACAGCGCCGACGTCGTCCCGGGCACCGACCTGCGCTACCTGTGCGTGATCGCGGACGAGGCGGTGCACCTCACCTCGCGCGGCCACGTCCTGCCGGCCCTCCTGCGCGAGGAGGGCGAGCTCGTGGCGCGCTGGCGCCCGGTGATCGACGACCCGGCCCGCTTTCGGGACCTCGCCCGCGCGATGCCCGCCGCCTGCCGCGCCGCGGACGGCGGGCGCCCCGCCGCCGAGGTCCTGCGGGAGGCGCTGTCCGGGCTGGTCGACACCGCCGTCCGGGGCGTGGTGCCGCACCCGCTGCTGGTGTCGCGGCGCAAGGAGCCCGACCGGCTGCCGCTCGCCGAACGCTGGGTGGCGGCGCTGACCGGCCCGTCCGCCGCCGTGGCCCGCGAACCCCGGGACGACCCCGGCGACCTGATCGCCGAGCTGGACGCGTGGGCCGCCGCCGCGCGCCGGCCGTCCGGCCCGCTGCGCGTCTGCTTCCGCCTCGCCGAGCCGGGCGCGGCGGAGTTCGGCGACATCGCGGAGTTCGGCGAGGTCGCGGAGTTCGGCCGGACGGAGGAACCGGCGGACGAGTCCTGGCGGGTCGAGTTCGCCCTCCAGGGCACCGACGACCCGAGCCTCTACGTCCCGGCCGCCATGGTCTGGGAGGGCGAGGCCACCTCGATCCCCGACGCGGAGGAGACGCTCCTCGCCGGCCTCGGCCGCGCCCTGCGCCTCTTCCCCGACATGGCCCCCGCCCTCGACGGCCCGTCCCCGCACGAACTGCTCCTCGACACCGCGGGCGCGTTCCGCTTCCTGCGCCAGGCGGCGCCGATGCTCGCCGCCGCCGGGTTCGGCGTCCTGCTCCCGCAGTGGGCGGGCAAGGCGAAGCTCGGCATGAAGCTGACCACCCGCGACGAGGACCCGGAGGCGTCTTCGGGAGCGGCGGCGTCCTCGGGCTTCGACCTGAAGGCCATGGTCGACTTCCGCTGGGACCTGGCCATCGGCGACGAGAGCATCGACGAGGCCGAGCTGGAGGAGCTGGCCCGCCTCAAGACTCCGCTCGTCCGCCTGCGCGGCCAGTGGGTCGAGCTCGACGAGCGGCAGCTCGAAGCGGCCCTCGACTTCCTCCGCAACCCGCGCCGCGGCCGGATGACGGCCGCCGAGGCGGTCCGCGCGATCGTCCACGCCGGCGACGACGCCCTCCCCCTCACCGGGGTCGACGCGGGCGGCCCCCTCGGCGACCTGCTCTCCGGCGAGGCCGACCGCCGCCTCACCCCCATGCGCACCCCCGACGAGCTGGACGCCGAACTGCGCCCCTACCAGGAGCGCGGCCTCGCCTGGCTGGCCTTCATGAACGATCTGGGGCTGGGCGCCCTGCTCGCCGACGACATGGGGCTCGGCAAGACGATCTCCGTCCTGTCGCTCCTCGTCCATGAGCGGGAGAGCGGCGCCCGCCCCGACCCGACGCTCGCGATCCTGCCGATGTCGCTGGTGGGGAACTGGCAGCGGGAGGCGGCGCGGTTCACCCCCAAGCTGCGCGTCTACGTCCACCACGGGACGGGGCGGCATCGCGGCGCCGAGCTGGGCGAGGCCGTGGCGGGCGCCGACCTGGTGCTGACCACGTACGGGACGGCCGCGCGGGACGCGGAGACGCTCGCCCCCATCGCGTGGGAGCGGGTCGTCTGCGACGAGGCGCAGGCGCTCAAGAACAGCGGGACGCGGCAGGCCAGGGCGGTGCGGAGCATCCCGTCCCGCACCCGGATCGCGCTCACCGGCACCCCGGTCGAGAACCACCTCACCGAGCTGTGGTCGATCATGGAGTTCGCGAACCCCGGCCTGCTCGGGCCGCGCACCGCGTTCCGGCGGCGGTTCGCCATCCCGATCGAGAAGGAGGGCGACGAGCAGGCGGCGCTGGCGCTGAAGCGGGCGACGCAGCCGTTCGTCCTGCGCCGCCTCAAGACCGACAAGTCGATCATCTCCGACCTGCCGGAGAAGCAGGAGATCAAGGTCTACTGCAACCTCACGACCGAGCAGGCGTCGCTCTACCAGGCGACCGTGGACGACATGCTCCAGCAGATCGCCGAGGCGGACGAGAAGCAGCGGCGCGGCCTCGTCCTGGCGACGATGGCCAAGCTCAAGCAGGTCTGCAACCACCCGGCGCAGCTGCTCAAGGACGGCTCGCGCCTCCCCGGCCGCTCCGGCAAGCTCGAACGCCTGGAGGAGATCTGCGCCGAGGTCCTCGAACAGGGCGAGAAGGCGCTCGTCTTCACCCAGTACGCCGAGTTCGGCTCGATGCTCCAGCCGTACCTCGCCGCCCGTCTCGAACGTCCCGTCCTGTGGCTGCACGGCGGAACGTCCAAGCAGGCGCGCGACGACCTCGTCCAGCACTTCCAGGAGGACGGGGAGCCGTCGGTCTTCCTGCTCTCCCTCAAGGCGGCCGGGACGGGCCTCACCCTGACCGCCGCCAACCACGTCGTGCACGTCGACCGCTGGTGGAACCCCGCCGTCGAGGACCAGGCCACCGACCGCGCGTTCCGCATCGGGCAGACCCGCGACGTCCAGGTCCGCAAGTTCATCTGCGTCGGGACGATGGAGGAGCGTGTCGACGAGATGATCGAGCGCAAGAAGGCCCTCGCCGAGTCGATCGTCGGCACCGGCGAGGACTGGCTGACCGAACTGTCCGTCGCCGAGCTGCGCGACGTCCTGCGGCTGTCCCCCGAGGCGGTGAGCGACTGATGGGCGACGGGATCAAGGCCCGCAACAAGCGCGGATCGATCGGCGCCGAGTGGTGGTCCCGCCGGTTCATCGACCTCGTGGAGTCGTTCGCCGACAAGGGCCGCCTCCAGCGCGGCCGGACCTACGCGCGCAAGGGCAACGTCTTCGACCTGCGCGTGGACCCGTACGAGGTGACCGCCAAGGTGCACGGCTCGGCGCCCGACCCGTACGAGGTGGCGCTCGGCATCGACGTGATCGACGAGGCCGACTGGCGGGCCGTCGAGAAGGAGCTGGCGTCCCGCGCGGTGTTCCGGGCCCGCCTCCTCGCCGGTGAGATGCCGCCAGAGATCGAGTGGGTGTTCGCCGAACTGGGCCTCGCCCTCTTCCCCGGCTCGGCGTCCGACCTGCACCTGATGTGCGACTGCCCCGACTGGGGCGACCCGTGCAAGCACGCCGCCGCCGTCCTCTACATCCTGGCCGAGGCGTTCGACGACGACCCGTTCCTCATCCTCCAGTGGAACGGGCGCGGCAAGGACCGGTTGCTCGCCGGCCTGCGGCGCGCGGGCGCGGCCGGGCCCGACCCCCTCGACATCGAGGACGAGCCGCTGGCCGCCGCCGGTTTCTGGACGCCCCCGTCCGGCCTGGCCCGCCTCCGCGACCGCCGGCCGACGCCGCCCGTGCCGCCCGGTTTCGTCCTCCAGGTGGCCGCTCCCCCGCCCGTCCGGATCCGCCGCCGCCCCCTCCCGGACGTCCTGGCCCCCGCCTACCAGGCCCTGGCCGCGCAGGACGCCGACGACCGGCCCGTGTGACGACTCGGCGTCGCCGCACGGGCCTGGGTCGCCCGGTCTCGGTCAGGGGCGCTCGTTCGCGGCCAGCGCCGGGCCGTGGTCACCGCGGCGGCTCGGTCCGGGCAGTCCGGTGCGGACGAACGGCGCCGGGCGTTCGCCGGTGAGGGCCGTGCCGCGGGCTCCGGCGACCTCGTCGCGCAGCCGGGGCAGTTCGGCGTAGAGGGCGTCGCCGGGGCACTGGGTGGCGTTGTAGTCGCGGTGGCCCACGATCGCGGCGCCGGGGTCGAGGCCGTAGACGTCGCACAGCCAGGCCAGCGTCTGGACGAGGGCGTTCCACAGCGCCGCCGTGGGGAGCGCGGTGATGTAGGTGCCCTCGTTCTCGATGCCGAGGGTGTGGCCGTTGTTTCCGGCGGTCTGCGCGCCCATCACGTTGGCGCCCTGGCCGATGGCTTCGAGGGAGCGGTTGCGGCCTTCCATGACGTGTCCGCCGCGGCTGATGGTGAGCTGCTGGCCGGTGTCGGCCCACCCGTTGGCGTCCATGTGGAGGTCCTGGCAGTCGCGGGACAGCTGGAACGCGTGGGCGAGCGAGTAGTCGGTGGAGTTCGGGAAGGCCATGTGGTGGACGACGAGGTGGTCGGGAGCGGCGATGATCTGCGCCGGGGACGCCGGCGGCCGGGCGTTCCACTGCGCCCGGGTGTAGACGGACGGTGCGGCGTGGGCGGGACGTGCCGCGCCGAGGTCGGCGGCGCCGAGCAGAACGGCGCCGCTCGCGACGGCGCCGGCCCTGGCGAGGAAGTCGCGCCGGGCCAAGGAGGTGTCGGACATGGCGGGGGCTCCTTGTGGTCGGACTCGATCTGCCGACCATCCCTAACCCCCGGACTTACCGGACGAATAGGTGAAAAGTGAGCAACCTCGGAGCCGCGCCATTGGCACATCGCCGGATCCGCGCTGTTCACGCGGCCGGCACGGCCGAAGGCCGGCCGTCAGCCGGCGCCGTCGAGGACCTCGTGGAGCCTGCGGGCGAAGGCTTCGGGCTGTCCGCCATGGCCGGACCCGCCGTCGCCGAAGCCGCCGTGGTGGCTGGGGAACACCGTCGCCCGCTGCCCGAGCAGCTCGGCCGTCGCCACCGAGGCGCGTCCGGTCATGGCGCCCGCGGACTCCTCGCCCACGGCGATCACGACGCGCGTGGCCGCCGCGGTGAGCGCGGCGGCGTCGGGCCGGTGGTCGCTGACCGCCCACGAGCGGTCGGACAGCAGCGGGTCGCCGCGGGAGCCGTCGTCGTCGGCGGGCATCCCGAACATGGCGGGGTCCGGCGCGGGCTGGGCGAAGAACGCGTCGGTGAACTCGCCCCGCCATGACGTCATCGCGATGAACGCCGCCATGCCGGCTCCCCAGCCGTTCTTCTCGTAGGCGTCCCGGACGCCGGCGCGGGCGCGCCGGGCGGCCCCGGCGTCGGGCAGCACCGGGATGAGCGGCGGCTCGTGCGCGACCAGGATGGTGACGTCCCCGGGGTGCGCGGCCACGAGGGCGAGCGCGGTCACCGCGCCGCCGCTGCTCGCGAACATCTCGACCGGGCCCGCGCCGAGCGCCTCGATGACGGCGTGCACGTCGGCGGCCTGGACCTCGGGCACATGGTCGTCCCGTCCGTCCGTGCGGGTGCTGCGGCCGAGGCCGCGCGGGTCGTAGGTGATCACGGTGCGCTCGGCGAAGTACGACGCCGGCGTGCGGAAGCCGCCCGCGTCCATGGGATGCCCGATCATGAACAGCGCCGGACGCCCGCCGGCGGCCGGCAGCGGCCCGGACACGTCATAGGCGAGCACGGCCCCGTCCGTTTCGAGCATGTGCGAAGTCATCATGCCCATGCCGACTCCACCCCCACCGAAAACTCATCGCCCGCCCCCGCTTCAGCGCGGGACACGGAACCGGGCAGTGGCACCAGCCGGGCACCCGCCTACTTCCGCAGCTCGTCTCGCGCGGCACAGCTAGAGGGGGAGGTGGGCTTGGACGGTGAAGCCGCCGTCCGCGCCGGGGGCGGCTTCGAGGGTGCCGCCTAGGGATTCTGCTCGGTCGCGCATGCCGCGGATGCCGCTGCCGTCCGCCGAGGTCGCCGCCGTGGGGGTTCCGTCGTCTTCCACGCTGACCGCCACGCCGTCGTCGGTGTAGGCGATGCGGACCACGGCGGTGGACGCGGTGCTGTGGCGCGCCACGTTCGTCAGGGCCTCCTGGACGATGCGGTACGCGGCCAGGTCGGCCTCGGCGGGCAGCGCGCGCGGCTCGCCCTCGACGCTGGTGCGGATCGTGAGGCCGGCGGCGGCGATGCCGTTCGTCAGCTCGTCCAGGCGGGCCAGGCCGGGGGCGGGGGTGACCGGGGCGGCCTCGTCGACCTGGCGGAGGACGCCGAGGGTGGCGCGCATCTCGCGGAGCGTGTCCTTGCTGGCCTGCTTGATCGCGGTGAGTGCGTCCTCGGCGCGTTCGGGCTCGCGGCGCAGCCCGTGCAGCGCGGCGGTGGCCTGCACGTTGATCAGCGAGATGTTGTGGCCGAGGACGTCGTGCAGTTCGCGGGCGATGCGCAGCCGCTCCTCGACGGCGCGGCGGCGGGCCTCGGCCTCGCGGCCGCGTTCGGCGACCCGGGCGCGCTCCTCGGCCTCGCGCAGGTAGGCGCGGCGGTTGCGGACGACGCCGCCGATGGCGATGACGGCGACGAACCAGCCGGCGAGCAGGAAGGACGCCGCGTCCGCGAGGTGGTTGATGTCGTCGCGCCGGTCGGCGACCAGGGACGCGGCGATCGAGACCCCGGCGAGCACGCCGGCCGACGCCAGGTGCCCTTCGGCGGCGGCCGTGTACAACGCGATCACGAAGGTGATCACGAGGGGGCCGTCCGGCTCCGTCAGCGGGTAGAAGAGGCCGCACGCCGCGAACGTGACGACGGCGACCGCGACGGGGCGCCTCCGGCGGAAGTACAGCGCGCCGCACGCGACCGCCATCAGCGTCCAGCCGTAGACGGGCATCCGCGAGGGCGCGCCCATGTGCGTCGACACGATCGCCAGCACGCCGAGGACGGCGAACGAACCGGCGGCCAGGACCGCGTCCGCCGTGCGCCCGGCCGGCAGCCACGGGACGGGACGCTCGCGGGGGTTCGCTAGTCGCACACGTCCATCCTGCCAGGACCCGCCGGTTTGCACATCTGCGATGGAATGTAGTACTTCTACTATCAACAGTTAGAGAGCTATGACGATCCGTTCAAGAACCCGTACAGGGTCGTAGAGAGGGGGTGCGCGTGAGCGAACCGACGGACGCATGGCGGGAGCCGGGAGCGACCGGCCGCCCGGGGCGCGTTCCGAACGGCGGTGGGACGTCCCGTGATCCGCAAGGCTGACGCGGTGTCCGCCGACAAGGAGACCGTCTACAACAGGATCCCGGTGCTGCGGGCCGAGCGCGGCGTCTCGCGCCGCGACCTGGCCGTCGCGCTGGGCGTCCACTACCAGACGGTCGGCTACCTGGAACGGGGCGAGTACAGCCCCAGCCTGCACCTCGCCCTGCGCATCGCCGAGTACTTCGAAGTGCCGGTCGAGGTCGTCTTCTCCCTGAAACCGTTCCCGAGAATCGGAGACACGTCATGACCAAGCGCGCCGACCGCCTCGCGGCCCTCGACGAGGAGCTGGAGCGCCGGATGCCCGCCCGCTACGCCCGGCAGCGCCCCCGCCGGATGCTGGCGGGCGCCGGCGCGGTCACGCTGGGCCTGCTCTGGGTGGACGCCGCCGTGTCGTGGGCGCTGGCCCCCAGCGACACCGCGATGATCGTCAACTTCGTGATCTGCGGCGTGCTGGTGGTGGTCGGGATCCCGCTTGCCGGCCAGCTGATCGCGGTCACCCGGGGCCTCACCTCCAAGCGGGAGCGCGAGCTGGACGAGCGGCAGCTCACCGCGCGGCTCCGCGCGTTCGCGACCGCGCACCGGGCCACGACCTACGTGCTCATCGCGGTGCTGGCGGCGACCATGATCGCCGACCGCGACGGGCGCGAGTCGCAGATCCCCGGCGCCGCGCTCTTCCTGATCCTGTTCGCCCTGCTGGCGACGCACGTCCTGCTGCCCCTGGTCGTCGCGGCCTGGCAGACGGCCGACCCGCCCGCCGAAGAGGAGGCCGACGAGGAGGCGGACGAGGAGAGCGCCGCCTAGCGCAGGTCGCCGTTCGTCATGCCCTGCGGCGCGGGCGGCAGCGCGACGAGGCCCATCTCGGCCCGCCCCGACAGCAGCGGATGGCTCGGCACGACCCGGACGCTGTAGCCGTACGCGCCGCTGCGCCCGAGCGGGACCTCGCCGGCGTAGCGGCGCCGCCCGTTCTCCGCCGGCTCGGCCTCCGCCAGCTCCAGGTAGGACGGGTCGACGAGCGCGTCGGTGTCGTCCACCCGGCCGTAGGCGACCTCCACGGCGACGTCGTCCGGGTCGAGGCCGCCGAGGTTCACGACGACCCGCACCGTGAGCCGCGCGCCGACCTGCGGGCTCTCCTCGCCGCTGGACTCGACGTGCTCGACGGCGACGCCGGGCCACGCCTTGCGGACGCGCTGCTTCCACGCCGACAGCGTCCGGGCGCCCGCGAACTCGTCGGCGACCATGGCCCGCTCCGACGCGGCGGCCGGGGTGTAGAGGTCCTCGACGTAGTCGCGCAGCATCCGGGTCGCGAGGACCTTCGGGCCGAGGGTGGCGATGGTGTGCTTGACCATCTCCAGCCAGCGGCGGGGCAGGCCCGCCGAGTCGCGGTCGTAGAACGTGACGGACACGTGGTCCTCGATGAGCTCGTACAGCGCGGCGGCCTCCAGCTCGTCCCGCCGGTCGGGGCTGGCGAGGCCGTCGGCGGACGGGATCGCCCAGCCGTTCTGCCCGTCGTACCACTCGTCCCACCAGCCGTCCAGGATGGACAGGTTCAGGCCGCCGTTCAGCGCCGCCTTCATCCCGGACGTGCCGCTCGCCTCCAGCGGGCGCAGCGGGTTGTTCATCCACACGTCGCAGCCCTGCACCATCAGCTGCCCGAGCGCGATGTCGTAGTCGGGCAGGAACACGATGCGGTGCCGGACGTCCTCGGAGTCGGCGAACCGCACGATCTGCTGGATGAGCCGCTTGCCGCCCTCGTCCGCCGGGTGCGCCTTCCCGGCGATGACGATCTGCACGGGGCGGTCCGGGTCGAGCAGGATGGAGCGGAGCCGGCCGGGGTCGGTCATCATCAGCGTGAGCCGCTTGTAGGACGGGACGCGCCGCGCGAACCCGATCGTGAGGACGTCGGGGTCGAGCGCGTCGTCGATCCAGGAGACCTCGGCCTCGCTGGCGCCGCGCTGCCGCCACGACTCGCGGAGCCGGCGCCGCGCGTCCTGCACGAGCCGGCGCCGCAGCAGGCCCCGCATCCGCCAGATCTCCGCCTCGGACACGGCGCGGACGCCCTCCCAGCCGCGCCCGGTCTCCATCACCGACGGCAGTTCGCGGGCGGTGAACTCCAGCACCTCGCGCGCCACCCAGGTGCCCGCGTGCACCCCGTTGGTGATCGATCCGACGGGGACCTCGGCGGTGTCGAACCCGCCCCACAGGCCGCCGAACATCTCCCGGCTGACCTCGCCGTGCAGCTCGCTGACGCCGTTGACGCGCTGCGCGAGCCGCATCCCCATCACGGCCATGTTGAACACGGTGCGGTCGCCGCCCGGGTAGTCCTCGCTGCCGAGCGAGAGGATCCGGTCGACGGGGGCCTGCTCCTCCTCGTTCGCGCCGCCGAAGTACCGGCCGATCAGGTCGCGGGGGAACCGGTCGATGCCGGCCGGGACGGGCGTGTGCGTGGTGAACACCGTGCCCGCCCGCGTCGCCTCCAGGGCCTCGTCGAACGTCAGCCCGTCCTCCGACACCAGCTCGCGGATGCGCTCCAGGCCGAGGAACCCGGCGTGGCCCTCGTTGGTGTGGAACACCTCGGGCGCGGGATGCCCGGTGATGCGGCAGTACGCGCGGATCGCCCGGACGCCGCCGATGCCGAGCAGCATCTCCTGGAGGAGCCGGTGGTCGCCGCCGCCCCCGTACAGCCGGTCGGTGACGTCGCGGGCGGCCTGGTCGTTGTCCTCGACGTCGGAGTCGAGGAGCAGCTGGGGGACGCGCCCGACGCGCGCGATCCACACCTGCGCGTGCAGCTCGCCGCCCTTGGGGAGGCCGATCGCGACGCGGACCGGCGTCCCGTCCCGCTCGCGGAGCAGGGTGAGCGGGAGCCCGTTCGGGTCGATCGGCGGGTAGCGCTCCAGCTGCCAGCCGTCCGGCGACAGCGACTGCGAGAAGTAGCCGTGCCGGTACAGCAGCCCGACGCCGAGGATGGGGACGCCGAGGTCGCTCGCCGTCTTCAGGTGGTCGCCGGCCAGGATGCCGAGGCCGCCGGAGTACTGCGGCAGCGCGGCGGTGATCCCGTACTCGGGCGAGAAGTAGGCGATGGACGACGGCGCGCCGGGCCGCGACTGGTACCAGCGCGGCGCGGTCAGGTATTCGCGCAGGTCCTCGGCGGTGTCCTGGAGGCGGCGCAGGAAGCGGCGGTCGTCGGCGAGCTGCGCGAGCCGCTCCGGCGCGACCTCGCCGAGCAGCCGGACGGGGTCGTGGTGGACGGCCTTCCAGAGCGCGGGATCAACGGCGCGGAACAGGTCCAGCGTCTCGTGGTGCCAGGACCAGCGCAGGTTGAGGACCAGCTCCTCGAGCTGCCGGAGCGGCTCGGGAAGCACCGTGCGGACCGTGAATCGTCGGATTGCCTTCACACGACGCCACGCTATGCGCTCGTGTCGCGTGAGCGCGACGGCGGGGAGCGGACCGTCACCTCGCCGCTCGGTCGTGCCGGCGCGTCCCGCGACCGCGAGAACCCCGTCCTGCGCAGGGACTTCAGCCGTTCCGGAGCTTACTTTCCGCGATTGGAGGGGTACGTAAAGTTATCCCCAACCGCAGTGCGGGAGGCGCCGCATCGCGGGCATGGGACGTTTCGGAAGTCTCGCTCGGGTAGGGGGGACACATGCACGTCGAGTCCGGAACGTCCCGTATGACCGATTTTCCGGGGCTAGGTCGCATTCCGATTCTGGACGTGGCGCCGGTGGTGGGGTGCGGCCGGTGGCCGGCGAAGGCCGTGGTGGGGGAGACGGTCGAGGTGTCGGCGACGGTGTTCCGGGAGGGGCACGAGATGCTGGGCGCGG
>NZ_JBGNUS010000007.1:0-357734 GCF_041951365.1 Actinomadura sp. GTD37 | reverse complement strand
GAACCCCCGAGGGCGGGCCACCATGCTCGTTGATCTCCGATCAACTCGCGGGTGGCCCGCATTGTTTACCCAGGGGGCCGACCCCCTGGAACCCCCGAGCGAGGGCTTCGCCCTCGCGGGGCCGCGGGGCCGGGGATCGGCAGTTCTGCTTCTCTCAGGTGCTGGCCGTGCTCGGCGCGGGTTCGGGCTGATCATGCGGGGGTTTCGCGTTTAGACTGAGGGCCACGTCGGCCGAAAGTGGAGGCTCTGATGGAGAGCAGAAACCCCGCGTTCCGGGGGAACGCCTTCGACCAGCGGGCCGGGGGCGCCGCCTATGGCGCACCCGGTTACGCACCCGGTTACGGGGCGCAGCAGTACGGTGCGCCCGGCTATGCGGCCCCCGGATACGCGCCGCCCGCCACCCGGCCGATGACCATGGACGACGTCGTCGTCCGCGGATTCCTGACGCTGGCCGTCCTGGTGGTCACCGCGGCGCTCGCGTGGACGCTGGTGCCCACCGAGGTCGCCATGCCGGTCCTCGTCGTCGCGCTCATCGCCGAGATCGGCATCTGGGCGTTCATCACGTTCGGCCAGAAGGCGAACGCGCCGCTGGTGCTGGCGTTCGCGGCCGTCTACGGCGTCGCCGTCGGCATCATCAGCCACGCCTACAACGACCACTTTCACGGCGTCGTCTTCCAGGCAGTGATCGGTACCGCGCTGGCTTTCGGCGGCACGCTCGCCGTCTACGCGCTGCGCATCGTGCGGGTGACGCCGAAGTTCGCCAGGTTCGTCATCGCCGCGGGCGCCGCGCTCGTCGCGCTGATGTTCCTCAACCTGCTGGTGCACGCGTTCGGCGGCGACGAGGGCATCGGCATCCGCGACCCGGGCAGCCCGCTCGCCTACGTGTTCAGCGTCGTCGCGATCCTCGTCGGCTGCTTCTTCCTGCTGCTCGACTTCGACGCCGTCGAGCAGGGCGTCCGCCAGGGAGCGCCGGAGAAGTTCGCCTGGTACTGCGCGTTCGGCCTGGTGCTGAGCCTCGTGTGGATCTACCTGGAGATGCTGCGGCTGGTCAGCTACTTCAGCGGGCGCGACTGAGCCGGGCGGGAGATCGACCGCTCCGACGATCAGCCCCGCGCCGTGCGGTGCGGGGCTGATCCGTGCGGGATCTCAGCGCCAGGGTCGTGACGTCACGGCGGCACGACTGCGGGGGCGTCCGCCGGCGGGATCCCACCGGGTCCGTATGGGGTACGTGCGGCTACTCAGTAGTGGCGTGCGCGGCGCGCGCGCTCGTGCTCGCGCACCAGTGCGGCGGCGTAGCCGTGCGAGAGGTTGTGCTCGTCGGCCAGCCACGAGCTGCGTTCCTCGCAGCGGGTGAACGAGGGGCCGTTCTCGATGGTGGTGAACCACTCGGGGATGTCACGTCCTGTGACTTGCGGAATACGGGCGATCAGCTTGCTGTGCGTCTCCGGCGAGTGGTTCAGTGACAATTGGCACCTCCAGGTCGCGGGGCTCTTCCTGCTGACTCTGCAACACGTCTCCGCATGTGACAAGACCCTAACGGGGACCTATCTTTTGCGTTACGTAGATCATTTGTAACGGGGATGTCCCCCGGAAACGCGCAGGTGGCCCGCACTGCGCCGCCCGAGGGCGGTGCCGTGCGGGCCACCGGGCCGAGGGTCAGGAGAGGCGCTCCAGGATCATCGCCATGCCCTGGCCGCCGCCCACGCACATGGTCTCCAGACCGAACTGCTTGTCGTGGAACTCCAGCCCGTTGATGAGCGTGGACGTGATGCGGGCGCCCGTCATGCCGAACGGGTGGCCGACCGCGATCGCGCCGCCGTTCACGTTCAGCTTGTCGTGGTCGATGCCGAGGTCCTCGGCGGACGGCAGCACCTGCGCCGCGAACGCCTCGTTGATCTCGACGAGGTCGATGTCGTCGATGGTCATGCCGGCCTTGGCCAGGGCCTTCCTCGACGCCTCCACCGGGCCGAGCCCCATGATCTCGGCGGACAGGCCGGTGACGCCGGTCGACACGATCCGGGCCAGCGGGGTGATGCCGAGCTCGGCGGCCTTGGTGTCGCTCATGACGACGACCGCGGCGGCGCCGTCGTTCAGCGGGCAGCAGTTGCCCGCGGTGACAGTCCCGTCCGGCCGGAACACCGGCTGGAGCTGCGACACCTTCTCGTAGGTGGTGCCGGGACGGGGGCCGTCGTCCTTGGCCGCGACGGTGCCGTCCGGCAGCGTCACCGGCGTGATGTCCTTCTCCCAGAAGCCGTTGGAGAGCGCCTTCTCGGCGAGGTTCTGCGAGCGGACGCCGAACTCGTCCTGGGCCTGGCGGCTGACGCCCCGCATCCCGGCGACGTTCTCGGCGGTCTGCCCCATCGCGATGTAGATGTCGGGGAGGGCGCCGTCCTCGCGCGGGTCGTGCCACACGGGCGCGCCGCCCTCGCCGGCCTTGGCGGTGCGGGCCTGGGCGTCGGCGAACAGCGGGTTCTGCGTGTCGGGCAGCCCGTCGCTGCTGCCCTTGGCGAACCGGCTGACGGTCTCGACGCCGGCCGAGACGATCACGTCGGCCTCGCCGGCCTTGATCGCGTGCAGCGCCATCCGGGTCGTCTGGAGCGAGGACGAGCAGTACCGCGTGATGGTGGCGCCGGGCACGTTGTCCCAGCCCAGCAGGACGGACACGACGCGGGCCATGTTGTAGCCCTGCTCGCCGCCGGGCAGCCCGCAGCCGAGCAGCAGGTCGTCGATCTGGTCCGGGCCGAGCTGCGGGACCTTCGCCATCGCGGCGGTGATCATCTGCGCGGTGAGGTCGTCGGGCCGGATGTCCTTGAGCGAGCCCTTGAAGGCGCGGCCGATGGGCGAGCGCGCGGTGGCGACGATGACTGCCTCGGGCATGGCGGGTCTCCTGTTCACGGCCTGGGACGTTGCTGCGTTACTCACCGGTCACCAGCAAATCTAACCGCCGGCGTCCCGGCCGGTGCAGCCCGCCCCCGGTCTTGGTGGACATCACATCCAATAAGTGCGGGCTTACGCAGCTTGGCGGCCGGACGGCCGTCCCGCCCCCGCCGGCCCTTGTGACGGGCCCCGTTCCGGCGGCCGTCCCCGGTTCCGGCCGGGCTCAGCCGCCGGTCTCGCCCGGCTGGACCCGGGCGTCCCGCGATCGCGTCCGCAGCCGGTCGCGGGCCTGCGCGACACCGGTCGCGCAGCGGGCCGCCAGGCGGGCCGGGGCGACGGCGGCGACCGCCGCGACGCCCGTGGACAGCCGGCGCCCCAGCGCCCTCCGCCAGGGGTGGTCCAGCGGGTAGCGCAGCGTGGCCCAGCGGCCCCGCGGCCCCCGGTCGTCGCCCGCGACGGAGGCGCCGCTGACCTCGGTCCCGGCCCGCTCGGCCGCCTCCGCGGCGGCCTCGGAGACCGGCCGGGCGATCTCGCCGGGCAGCTCCGGCTCCAGGCCCAGCGCGGACGCCGCCGACGGCAGGATCGCGGCGGCCGCGGCGGCGTAGCCGCGGGCGGACGGGTGGTAGCGGTCCTCGCTGAACATCGACAGCGGATCGGCGGCGAACTCGCGGCCGAGCAGGTCGCCGAGGGAGACCGAGCGGGCGCCGTACTCGACGGCGGCGATGGTCTGCGCGGCGGCGAGCTGGCGGCACGCGCGCCGCGCGAACCAGCGCAGCGGCTGCATCAGCGGCTTCACCGAGCCGAGGTCGGGGCAGGTGCCGACGACGACCTGGCCGCCCGCCGCGCGCAGCCGCCGGGCGGCGTCCGCGAGGTGCCGGACGGACTCGGCCGGGGCGACCCGCCCGGTCACGTCGTTCGCGCCGATCATGATGACGGCGATGTCGGGACGGGTCTGCAGGGCGCGGTCGACCTGGCCGCCGAGGGCCTGCGACCGGGAACCAGAGCGCGCCACGTTCGTCAGCCGGACGGGACGCCCGGCGGTCGCGGCGAGCCCGGTGGCGAGCAGGGCGGCGGGCGTCTCCTCCGGGGTGTGGACGCCGAGGCCGGCGGCGGTCGAATCGCCGAGCATGACCAGCGACAGCGGCGCGCCGCCGAACGACTCCCCGTAGAGGCCGTCCGACACGGGCGGGTCGCCGTAGGGCGTCGCCTGGATGATCCGGCGGGCGAGCCTCGCCTCCGCCATGATGAGGCCGAACGTGATGCCGCCGAGGGCTGTGATGCCGCCGCCTCCGTAGGCCGCCGCGGCGGCGATCCGGCGCGCGGTGAATGCTCTCAACATACCGAGTTGACCCTCCGTGATTAAGTTCCTACCCGCGCGAAGGGAGTTTGATGCCTGCCCGGTCGATGTCGGCTACCGTCGGAAACGGGAAACCTTCCGGAGCCGCGTCCGTTCCGCCGCGTTACCGTCGGCGGGACGGCGGCGCTGTGCTCAGATCAACACTGAACGACAAGGAAGTCGCGGTGAACGTACACGACTCGCTCGTCGAGCTGATGGGCAACACCCCGCTCGTTCGACTGCGCAAGGTGACCGAAGGCCTACGGCCGCAGGTGCTCGCCAAGGTGGAGTACTTCAATCCCGGCGGGTCGGTGAAGGACCGCATCGCGGTCCGCATGATCGACGCGGCGGAGAAGTCGGGCGAGCTGCGGCCGGGCGGCACGATCGTCGAGCCGACCTCCGGCAACACCGGCGTGGGCCTCGCCATCGTCGCCCAGGAGCGCGGCTACCGCTGCGTCTTCGTCTGCCCCGACAAGGTCGGCAAGGACAAGATCGACGTGCTGCGCGCGTACGGCGCCGAGGTCGTCGTCTGCCCGACGGCGGTGAACCCCGAGCACCCCGACTCCTACTACTCGGTCTCCGACCGGCTGGCCGCCGAGATCCCCGGCGCGTGGAAGCCGAACCAGTACACCAACCCGCAGAACCCGCGGTCGCACTACGAGACGACCGGGCCGGAGCTGTGGGAGCAGACGGAGGGCCGCATCACGCACTTCGTCGCGGGCATCGGCACCGGCGGCACGATCAGCGGCACCGGCAGGTACCTCAAGGAGGTCTCCGGCGGCCGGGTGCGGATCATCGGAGCCGACCCGGAGGGCTCGGTGTACTCGGGCGGCTCGGGCCGCCCCTACCTGACCGAGGGCGTCGGCGAGGACATCTGGCCCGAGACCTACGACCGCGGAATCTGCGACGACGTCATCGCGGTGTCCGACAAGGACTCCTTCACCATGACGCGGCGGCTCGCCCGCGAGGAGGCGCTGCTCGTCGGCGGTTCCTGCGGGATGGCCGTGGTCGCGGCGCTGCGCGTCGCCGAGAAGGCGGACCCCGACGCCGTCATCGTGGTGCTGCTGCCGGACGGCGGACGCGGCTACCTCGGCAAGATCTTCAACGACGGCTGGATGGCGGACTACGGCTTCCTCACCCCGAACACCGAGGAGGCCAGGGTCGGCGAGGTGCTCACCCGCAAGGGCGGGACGCTGCCGGAGTTCGTGCACGTCCACCCGCACGAGACCGTGCAGACCGCGGTCGCCGTCATGCGCGAGTACGAGGTGTCGCAGCTCCCGGTGATGAAGGAGGAGCCGCCGGTCATGGCGGCCGAGGTGGTCGGCTCGGTCGGCGAGACCGACCTGCTCGACATCATGGTGAAGGGCGAGGCCAAGATGTCCGAGCCGGTCGAGCTGCACATGGCGCCGCCGCTGCCGACGCTCGGCTACGGCGAGCCGGTGAGCAAGGCCGTCGGCGTGCTGGAGAAGTCCGGCGCGGCGGTCGTCCTCGTGGACGGCAAGCCGAAGGGCCTCGTCACCCGCCAGGACCTCCTGTCCTTCCTGGCGTCCGCCACCGGCTGACCCCGCGAACGGAAGAAGCGCCCGGGAGACCGGGCGCTTCTTCGTCGAACGGGTGCCGGGTTGCGGAGCCGGCCGGTGGGCGGCGTTTCAGGCCGTGCTCCGCAACCCGGCGTCTAGGGGGCCCCTACTGGCTGAACCCGGACGGGACGTAGTCCTCGCGCGTGTCGGCGGGGCCGACCGGCTTCTTCTTCGGCTCGTCGCCGTGCCCCGGCCACCAGGCCTTGTGGCCCAGCAACGCGGTGATGCCCGGCACCAGGAACGTCGACATGACGAACGCCGACAGCGCGATGCCGATCGCGACGGAGAAGCCCATCTGCTTGAGCATCGAGACCGGCGCGAGCATCATCACCGAGAACGTGCCGGCGAGGATGAGGCCCGCCGCGGCGACGGTCGGGCCGCCGTGCTGGACGGCCAAGGCCGCGGCCTGCCGCGGCTCGTTGCCCTCCTTGGCCTCCTCCCGCAGCCGCGCGGTCATCAGGATGTTGTAGTCGGTCCCGATGGCCAGCACGAACAGGTAGAGGATGATCGGCAACTGGAAGGTGACGCCCGCCTCGCCCATGCCGACCTGGAAGACGTACACCGCGGAGCCGAGCGTCGCGGCGAAGCCCAGCAGGACGGAGACGACCAGGTAGAGCGGGGCGACGATCGAGCGGAGCAGCAGGGCGAGGATCACCGCGATCAGCACCGCCGCCACCGGCAGGATCACCGACAGGTCGCGGTTGTTGACGGTGTTGATGTCGGAGAAGATCGCCGTCGCGCCGCCGACGTAGGCGCGGGTGCCCTCCGGGGCCGCCTTGTGCACGGCCGGCGTCAGGTCGTCCTTGACCAGGCTGATCGCCTCGTTGGACATGGGGTTGGTCTTCAGCACGAGGTCGACCCGCGCGACGGACTTGTCCTGGCCGGGGATCGCCTGCTGCACCTGGCCGACGCCGGGCGCGGTCTTGGCGGCCTGGCTGAAGGACGCGAGCTGCTGCTCGGTGACCGGCTGCCCGTTCTGGCTCTTGATGAACACCTGGACCGGGGTGGTCAGGCCGGGCGGGAAGCCCTTCTCCATGTCCTTGGTCGCCTGGGCGGACTCGGTGTCCTGCGGGAAGCCGGCGGCGAAGTCGTAGTCGGCCTTGAACCCGAGGGCGCCGAGCGCCAGCACGACCAGCACGAGGCCGGACGCGGCGGCGGCGACCGCCGGGCGCTTGCCGACGCCCCGGCCGATGGCCGCGGAGACCGTGCCCTTCGGCTGCTTCTTCCACGCCTTGGACGGCCAGAACACGGCGGTGCCGAGCAGCGACACGAGCGCGGGGATCAGCGTCAGCGAGGTGATGCCCATCACGATGACGGCGATGGCGAGGGACGGGCCCCAGGCGCTGAACACCCCGAACGTCGCGAGGAGCAGCACCAGGAACGTGACGGCGATCGCGGCGGCGGCCGAGGAGATGACCTCGCCGACCCGCTCCACCGCGGTGATCATCGCGGTCTTCTTGTCGTCGCCGGCGCGCAGCCGCTCCCGGAACCGGAACATCAGGAACAGGTAGTAGTCGGCGCCGATGCCGAAGAGGACGATCAAGATGATGGTGCTGAGACTGTCGTCGCCGGAGAACCCGAAGATCTTCGAGGCGACGCCGATCAGGCCCATCGCGACCTGCATCGTCACCGTGATCACGACGATCGGCAGCACCGCCGCCAGCGGGGCCCGGAAGATCAGCAGGATCAGGCCGATGATCAGCACGAAGGTGGCGATGCCGACGATCTCGAAGGACTTGTTGAAGGAGTCCTCGTTGTCGACGAAGCTCGCGACGTCACCGCCGACCTTGGCCTCCAGCCCGCTGCCCTTCAGCAGCCCCGGCAGGTCCTTGCGGATCTCCTTGACCGCGTCGCCCTGCTTCGTGCTGTCGTCCATCGAGGTGCCCTTCATCGGCACCATGACCACTTGGACGGCCTTGTTCGGCGCCACGGTCTGCGGGCCGGTCAGGAAGTTCAGCACCGTCTGCGGCTTGTCGGCGTTCAGCGACTTGGCGGCCTCGGTCACCTTGGCGGTGTCCTGGGGCGTCAGCTGCTGCCCGTCGGAGCGCTTCACGACGATCAGCGAGGAGGTGTCCTCCTGCTGCGGGAACGCCTTCTCGGCGATCTCCATCGCCTGGACCGACTCGTACTTGGAGGGCAGGAAGTCGCCCTGGTCGGACTCGGTGGTGAGCTTGGGGGAGAAGGCGATGATGACGACCGCGGCGACGAGCCACGCCACGATCGTCCACCACGGATGTCTCACGACGAAGCGCGCGAGCCGAGCGAACATGGGACTTCCTTAATCAAGGTCGTAGGGATACCACTAGAACGGTAGAGACCCCCGGGCGGTTTGGGGTCACCCCCTGCGCTGAAATAGGGGGTGATACCTCCGGGGGAGTGCCTCCTCCTCTAGGAGGGGCGGCGGGTGGATAGCCTCGTACCCATGGACAACGAGGTTCAGCATGGGTTCGAGACCCTGGCCATCCACGCCGGGCAGGAACCCGATCCCGCCACGGGCGCGGTCGTGACGCCGATCTACCAGGTCTCCACCTATAAGCAGGACGGCATCGGCGGCCTGCGCGGCGGCTACGAGTACTCCCGGTCGGCCAACCCGACGCGTACCGCGCTGGAAGTATGCCTGGCCGGGATAGAGGGCGGCGCGCGCGGCCTGGCGTTCGCGTCGGGGCTCGCCGCCGAGGACGCGCTGCTGCGCGCCGTGTGCAGGCCCGGCGACCACGTGATCATCCCGGACGACGCCTACGGCGGCACCTACCGGCTGTTCGCGAAGGTCGCCGAGCCGTGGGGCGTCGCGTTCGACCCGGTGCCGCTGAGCGACATCGCCGCGGTGCGGGCCGCGCTCCGCCCCGAAACGAAGATCATCTGGGTGGAGACGCCGACGAACCCGCTGCTCGCCATCGCCGACATCGCGGCGCTCGCCGCCGTCGCGCACGACGGGGGCGCGCTGCTCGCCGTCGACAACACCTTCGCGTCCCCGTACCTGCAGCGGCCGCTGGAGCTCGGCGCGGACGCGGTCGTCCACTCGACCACCAAGTACATCGGCGGGCACTCCGACGTCGTCGGCGGCGCGCTCGTCGTGTCGGACCCGGCGCTCGGCGAGCGGCTCGCGTTCCACCAGAACGCGATGGGCGCCGTCGCCGGCCCGTTCGACTCCTGGCTCACCCTGCGCGGCATCAAGACGCTCGGCGTGCGGATGGACCGGCACTGCGCGAACGCCGAGCGGATCGTGGAGATGCTGGAGCGGCACCCGGCCGTCCGGCAGGTCCTCTACCCGGGGCTGCCCGGCCACCCCGGCCACGACGTCGCCGCCAAGCAGATGAAGGCGTTCGGCGGCATGGTCTCGTTCCGGATGGAGTCGGAGGAGGCCGCCGTCCGGGTGTGCGAGCGGACGAAGCTGTTCACGCTCGGCGAGTCGCTCGGCGGCGTCGAGTCGCTGATCGAGCATCCGGGCCGGATGACGCACGCCTCGGCCGCCGGCTCGCCGCTGGAAGTGCCCTCCGACCTGGTACGGCTCTCCGTCGGGATCGAGGACGTGCACGACCTGCGCCGCGATCTCGAGCAGGCGCTCGGCTGAGAATCAGCTGACCATTCCCGCCCGTACTTGATCAAAACATCTATACTCAGCGCGCCAGGTTCTTAAAGGAGGGGCCCCGGGTGCGCAAAGTACTGGTGTGTGGGGCGGCGTTCGCCGCGACGTGTGTCTCCGCCGTGGCCGTCCCGGGAGGCGCGCAGGCGCACGCCCCGGCGCCGACGCCGTCCGCGACCGTCCCGTCGGTGACGCCTACCGGAGACCCCGGCACGACCGGGCCCTCCGGCGGGCCGGAGACCGGCGCGCCGGGGTCGGAGTCGCCGTCCACGTCGTCGACGACCCTCCCCGAGAACGGGCAGGGCGTCCCGGACGGCGAGCCCGACGGCACCGTCAAGGCGCAGGCGGTCATGGTCACGCCCGAGCTGCCGAAGTTCCGCACCTACGCCTACGGGAAGGCCGCCGAGCAGAAGGTCGACGCGTACTGGCGCGCCACCGGGCCCCGGGCGGCGCCCCGGCCGGTCGTGCTGCTCCTGCACGGCGGCTACTGGCTGCAGGGCGACAAGGGCGGCGGCTGGAAGTACTTCGCGCGGCGGCTGACCGAGGAGGGGTTCGTCGTCATGTCGGCGAACTACCGGCTCGCGCCCCGGGCGCACTGGCCGGCGCAGCGCGACGACTCGATGGCCGCCCTCTCCTTCATCAAGAAGTACGCCCGGGTGTGGAACGCCGACCCGTCGCGCGTCGCCGTGATCGGCTCGTCGGCGGGCGGGCAGCTCGCGACCCAGCTCGGCACGCTCGGCACCGGCACCCGGCAGGTCCGCGGCGTGGTCGCGCTGTCGCCGCCCAACAACCCGTACCTGGCCTACCAGGACGGTGCGAAGCCCGGCGCCACCCCCAGCCAGCGCAAGCTGCGGCAGGCCGTCATCGGGCTCATGAACTGCGAGCCGGGCGTCCAGGCCGGCACGGAGACCGGGGAGGCCGGCGCCGGCGCGGACTGCTGGCCGCGGCTGGACGACGCCAGCGCCGTCACGCACGTCTCGCCGGGCGACGCGCCGATGCTGTTCATGCACGCCACCGGCGACTTCGTCCCGGTCGCCCAGAGCACCGGGCTGGCGGGCGCGCTGCGCGCGGCGGGCGTCCAGACGACGGTCAAGACCGTCGAGGGCCGTCTGCACGCCGCGCAGCTGCTGACCGACGAGAACACCTACCCGACGATCGTGAGCTGGCTCAAGAACCGCCTGAAGCCGGGCTCGGCCGAGTAGGCGGGGCGAACCGGGCCGGGGCGAACCGGCCCGGGCCCGGACGGCGGGTGAGCCGGGTCCGGGACGGGGTTCAGCCGTTCCAGACCATCAGCACGAGGATCACCAGCCACAGCAGCGCGATGACGCCGGAGATGGCGGCCAGCCGGCCGCGCTCCACCTGCGCGATCTCGCCGCCCGCGGTGGCGGCCGTCGCGGCGGCCGGGGGCTCCGCGGGCTTCTCCTCGCCGTCCGGAGCCTCACCCGCGTCGGCGCGGGCGGGCGCCGCCGCGCGCGACTCCTCGGCCGCCGCGAGCTCCAGCAGGTGCGCCGCCTTCCGCTGGTCGCGCTCGACGATCAGCAGCAGCACCAGCGCGACGATGAACAGCGTCATCGACACCGTCAGCCACACCTGCGCGAAATCGCCGTCGGCCAGCCCCAGCCCGAACAGGAAGATGCCGAGCGCGGCGAGCCCGTAGACGCGGGTGGTCCGGTTGAGGAAGCGGACCACGGCCACGTTCCGCTTCCGGATGTAGCGGGGCGTGGACATGGTCGCGGCGGTCAGCGGACCCAGCGTGAAGATCGCGAAGCCGATGTGCAGGATCAGCAGGATGCGATCGGAAGTCGACATGTGCCGACCCTAACCCCCGCCCCGCCCCGTGCGGAGGCGGGTGGAGCGGGGCCGCCGGCGACGGCGTCAGCCGCGGCGCACCCGCAGGTAGTCGCTGACGACGTACTCGCCGAGGCGGTCGGCGTCGGGCGCGAAGACCCGGCCGCCGTTGCGCTGCGCGACCTCCTCCACGAACGACACGAGCCGCCGGTCCTCGGCGAGCATGAAGAAGTTCATGCAGGCGCCGCGCCGGGTCATCTTGTCGACCTCGGCGAGGGTGAGGACGAGCGTGTCGGTGGACGGCGGGTAGTCGAACAGCGAGCGGCCGTCCGGGCGCAGGTGCGCGGTCGGCTCCCCGTCGGTGACGACGAGGACGATCGGCTCGAAGTCGGGGTGCCGGTCCAGGTGCCGTCCCGCGATCATCAGCGCGTGGTGCAGGTTGGTGCCCTGCACCATGTCCCAGTCGAGACCGGCCATCTCCTCGGGGTGCAGCACCCGCGCGTAGTTGGAGAACCCGATGATCTGGATCGCGTCCTGCGGGAACTTGCTGGTCACGAGCGTGTGCAGGGCGAGCGTGGTCTGCTTGGCGACCGCCCACGTCCCGCGCAGCACCATCGAGTACGACAGGTCGACCAGCAGGCAGACGGCCGCGCCGGTGCGCCGCTCGGTCTCGTGCACCTCGAAGTCGTCCACGCCCAGCTTCACGCCGCCGGGCCGCACGCCGCCGGGTCGCACACTCATGGGCCGCCCCGCGCCGGTGATCTCGGCGACGTCGGCCGTGGCCGGCTCCACCACCTTCGCGAGCGCCGGGCGGGTGACGAGCCCTGCGCCGCCCTCCATGGCGCTGCGGCGGATCGCGTTGCTCACCGTCCGGACGACGTCGAGGGGCTGCTCGTCGCCGAACCGCCACTCGCGGCTCGCCCCGGTCAGCTCGCCCGCCTGGCCGGCGTCCCGCTGGTCGTGGTCGCCCTGCCGGCCGGACGTGAGCCGGGAGAACACCCGGCGCAGCGCGGTCTCGCCGAGCCGCCGCACCGCCTTCGGCGTCAGCTCCAGCTTGCCCCGGTTGCGCCGCAGGTAGCCCTGGCGCTCCAGCTCCTTCTCGATGCGGCGCAGCGCGTCCAGGTCGTCGACGGCCTGCCGGCCGAGCGCCCGCCGGACGGCGTCCTCGTCGATGTCGTCGAGCCGCGCGCCGGGGTAGTCCTGGCCGAGGGCGGCCTCCAGCTCGCTCAGGTCGGCCAGCTCCGCGAGCGCGGTGGTGGCGTCGCCCACGCCGAGCGGGTCGTCGCCGGTCATCTGCTCGGGCTGCCCCCAGCCGAGGTCGGGACGGCGGGCGCGGAGCGCGTCGCCGAGCCGGGTCATCTCCATGGCGAGGCCCGCGTCCTGCATGGCCTGCTCCATCAGCCCGCCCAGCTCGGCGCGCTGCTCGGGGCTGAGCGAGGCGAGCAGCCGGTCCATCGCGGCGGCGCGCCGGGCCAGGGAGTCGACCAGCTCCTCCAGGTTCTGGGGATCGTCGGGGAACATGTCCCCGTACTGCTCCATGAACCGGTCGAAGTCGTCCTGGGTGTGCTCGCCGCGCGCGTCGCTCTCCAGCATCTGGTTCAGCGCGGCCATCATGTCCTTGACCCGCTCCATGGCGGCCGGGTCCTGGTTCTCCAGGGCCTGCTTCATGCCCTGGAACTGCGCGTCGAGGACCTCGCGGCGCAGCAGGTCCTTCAGCTGCTCGAACGTGCGGCGCGCCGCGGCGGAGCGCCAGTCGTAGTCCGACAGGCGGCGGATCGCCTGCGCGGTGTCGGACGGCAGCGTGTCCAGCTCGGCCTCGCGCAGCCGCGCCTCGTCGCCCGGGTCGGGGAACAGCTCGGCGCGCTCCTGCCCGATCGCGGTGTCGAGCAGCGCGCGGGCCTGCTCCAGGGTGCCGTCGAGGCGGCCCCGGTCGCGCAGCGCGCGGCGCCGCTCCCGCACCTGGCGGAGCATGTCGTCGAGCCCGCGCCGGTCGCGGGCGCCGGGCAGGCCGCGCCGCAGCAGCTCGCGCAGCGCGTCGTCGGGGCGGGCGCCGTCCAGCACCGCGTCGCCGACCGCGTCGAGGGCGTCGCGGACGTCGTAGGGCGGGGCGAGGGGGTCGGGCCCGTCCTCGTAGGCCCCGTAGCGATATCGGCTCATCGAAGCTCCCTTCGCGTGGAGACCTCTGGTCCGGGCATCAGGTCCGGTAGGTGGCCGTCCCGTCGGAGCGGCCCTCGGCGGCGTCCTTGGACAGCCGCCGGGAGAGGAACAGCCCTTCGAGGGCGAACTCGAGCGCGGCCGCGGCCTGGCCGGGGGACTCCCCGCTCAGCCCGAGCCGTTCCATGATCTTGGCGAGGCCGGGGACCTGGCCGATGCGGCGCAGCAGCTCGTTCGCCGGGACCAGCTCGCCCGACTCGACCCGCTCGCCGGAGTCGAACTTGTCGAGCAGCCCGGTCAGGTCGGCGGCGCCGAGCGTCCGCCGGTAGGTCTCGGCGATCGCGCGGCGGAGCAGGTGCTCCAGCACCTCCTGCTCGCGGCCCTCCTCGCTGACCTCGAACTCGACCTTGCCCATCAGCGACGGCACGACCGACGGCAGGTCGCAGACCCGCGCGACCGCGTGCTCCTCGCCGGTGAGCGCGGCGCGGCGCACCGCGCCCGCCGCGACCGTCTCGGCGCCCGCGAGCGCGAACCGCGCCGACACGCCGGACCGCGCGTCCACCGCCGTCGACTCCCGGACGAGCCTGGTGAACCGCCCGATCACCTCGATCAGGTGGTCGGGCACCTCGGCGGGCAGCCCCGCGAGGTCGGCGAAGTCGGACTCCTGCCGGATCAGCGCGAGCTCGGCGTCCAGTTCGAGGGGGTAGTGGGTGCGGATCTCGGCGCCGAAGCGGTCCTTCAGGGGGGTGATGATGCGGCCGCGGTTGGTGTAGTCCTCGGGGTTGGCGGACGCGACGAGCAGCACGTCCAGCGGCAGCCGCAGCGCGTAGCCGCGGATCTGGACGTCCCGCTCCTCCAGCACGTTCAGCAGCGAGACCTGGATGCGCTCGGCGAGGTCGGGCAGCTCGTTGATGGAGAAGACGCCCCGGTTGGTGCGCGGGACGAGCCCGAAGTGCACGGTCTCCGGGTCGCCGAGCGTGCGGCCCTCGGCCACCTTGATCGGGTCGACGTCGCCGATGAGGTCGCCGACGCTCGTGTCGGGTGTGGCGAGCTTCTCGCCGTACCGGCGGTCGCGGTGCAGCCACTCGACCGGCAGCGCGTCGCCCAGCTCGGCGGCGAGCCGCCGGCAGCGGACGCACACCGGCGCGTACGGGTGGTCGTTGATCTCGCAGCCGGCCACGACCGGGGTCCACTCGTCCAGCAGCCCGACGAGGGTGCGGATGAGCCGCGTCTTGCCCTGGCCGCGCTCGCCCAGCAGCACCAGGTCGTGCCCGGCGAGCAGGGCGCGCTCCAGGTGGGGGAGGACGGTGTCGTCGAACCCGAGGATGCCGGGGAAGCGGGGCTCGCCGGATCGCAGCCGGTCGAGCAGGTTGCGGCGGATCTCGGCCTTGACGGAGAGCTGGACGTGGCCGCTGTTGCGCAGCTCGCCCAGTGTTGATCCATGGGGCATGGATTCGCGTGGTGTGGATGGACGCACGCGACCGACACTACGTCGCGGGTGCGCGGAATCGCACCCTCCCGCCGCGGATTCGTGCGCGCCCGGAATTTCGTCCCTGCATGCCCGGCTAGCCGGTGTTTGGGTGGGATGCGCGCCGCGGGGGAGACTGGAAGTGTGAACGGGAGCCGGCGAACACGGAGTCGGCCGACACGGAGAGGGAGGCGGCGCCGATGGCGCGATTCGGTGATGGCCTGGCCCTCGGGCCCGATCTGTCCAGTGCCGCCGCGTCGGCGGTCGAGCAGGCGCTCGCCCCGCTCAGCGCGGCGCCGGACCTGGTGTGCGTCTTCGTGACCGGCGACGACGCGGACGAGATCGAGGCGGCGGCCGCGGCCGCGGAGCGGGCGGCGGGGCCGGCGATGCTGCTCGGCTGCAGCGCGTCCGGCGTGATCGGCGCCGGGCGCGGGGTGGAGGAGCGCGGCGCGGTCAGCGCGTGGGCGGCGGTGCTGCCGGGCGCGCGGCTCGACGCGTTCCGGCTGGAGACCCTCAAGGCCGACGACCGCCTCGTCGTGGTCGGGATGCCGGAGGGGCAGGACGACGACGTGGTCGGCGTGCTGCTGGCCGATCCGTACAGCTTCCCCGTGGACGCGTTCGTGGAGCGCTCGGACGAGGCGCTGCCCGGTCTGCCGCTCGTCGGCGGGCTCGCCGAGGGCGGCGGCCCCGGCGGCGGGCTCGGCGAGAGCGCGCTCGGCGAGGGCGGGCACGGTGAGGCGCGGCTGTTCGTCGGCGGCGAGATCTACCGGGACGGCGCGGTCGGCGTCGTGATCGGCGGGTCCGTGGCCGCCGCGACGGTCGTCAGCCAGGGCGCCCGCCCGATCGGCCCCGACATGGTGGTGACGAAGGCCGAGGAGAACGTCCTGTACGAGCTGGCGGGCGTCCCTGCGCTGGAGAAGCTGGAGCAGATCGTGGTCGGGCTGCCGGAGGAGGAGCAGGAGCTGGCCGGGCGCGGGCTGCTGATCGGCGTCGCGATGGACGAGTACGCCGACGAGCACGAGCACGGCGACTTCCTCGTCCGCGGGGTGGTGGGCGCCGACACCGACAGCGGCGCCATCGCGATCGGCGACGTCGTCGACGTGGGCCGCACCGTCCGGTTCCAGGTCCGGGACGCGGGCGCCGCCGAGGAGGACCTCGCCGCGCTGCTCGAACGGTTCGACCTGGCGCCCGTCGAGGGCGCGCTGCTGTTCTCCTGCAACGGGCGCGGGCAGGCGATGTTCCCCGACTCCGACCACGACGCGAAGGTCCTCGACCGCGCGTTCGGCCCGGCCGGGGTGGGCGGGTTCTTCGCCGCCGGCGAGATCGGCCCGGTCTCGGGCCGCAACCACGTGCACGGGTTCACCGCGTCCATCCTCGCCTTCGGCCGGGCGGGGGACCCCGTTTGAGCGCGCGGAGCGTCCTCGCCGTGGACATCGGCGGGACGAAGCTCGCCGCCGCCCTCGTCGAACCCGGCGGGCGCGTCGCCGCCCACGAGCGCGCGCCCACCCCGAACGGGCCGGGCGTGGACGGCGAGGAGCTGTGGCGGGCCCTGGACGCGCTGCTCGCCAAGCTCGTCGCCGGCGCCGGCGACCCGCCGCTCGCGGGCGTCGGCGTCGGCTGCGGCGGGCCGATGACGTGGCCCGCCGCCGAGGTGTCCCCGCTGAACATCCCGGCGTGGCGGGGCTTCCCGCTGCGCGAGCGGCTCCGCGCCCGCCATCCGGGGCTGCCCGTCCGCATCCACAACGACGCGATCTGCGTGGCGGTCGGGGAGCACTGGCTCGGCGCCGGACGCGGGCACGACAACGTCCTCGGCATGGTGGTGTCCACGGGCGTCGGCGGCGGGCTGGTCCTCGGCGGCCGCCTCGTCGACGGCGCCAGCGGCAACGCCGGGCACATCGGGCACGTCGTCGTCGACCCCGGCGGGCCGCCGTGCGCCTGCGGCGGGCGCGGCTGCCTGGAGGCCATCGCGCGCGGCCCGGGGCTGGTCGCGTGGGCGCGCGAGCAGGGCTGGCGGCCCGGCGGCACCGACGTCACCGGGGTCGAGCTGGCCGCCGACGCGCGCCGCGGCGACCCGGTCGCCGGGTCGGCGATGCGGCGCGCCGGACGCGCCATCGGCATCGCGATCGCGTCCGCGACGCACCTGTGCGACCTGGAGGTCGTCGCGATCGGCGGCGGCCTGTCCCAGGCGGGCGCGCTGCTCTTCGACCCGATGGAGGAGGCGTTCCGCGCGCACGCCCGGATGGACTTCGCCCGCCGCGCCCGGATCGTCCCCGCGGCGCTCGGGCAGGCCGCCGGGCTCGTCGGCGCCGCCGCCCTCGTCTTCGCCCAAGATCGCTACTGGGGTGCAGACTGAGCGTATGACCACCGTCAGCGTCGACGACGTCCGGGCTGCGCAAGACCTGCTCAGCACGGTCGCCGTGCCCACCCCCCTCCTCCCCTCCCGGGTGCTGTCCGAGCAGATCGGCGGGCCCGTCCTGCTGAAATGCGAGAACCTGCAGCGCACCGGCTCCTTCAAGATCCGCGGTGCGTACGTGCGGATCGCCCGGCTGAGCGAGGCAGAGCGCGCCGGCGGCGTCGTCGCGGCCAGCGCCGGCAACCACGCGCAGGGCGTCGCGCTCGCCGCCGCCATGCTCGGCTGCAAGGCCACGGTGTTCATGCCGGTCGGCGCCCCGCTCCCCAAGATCGCCGCGACGCGGGGCTACGGCGCCGAGGTCGTGTTCCCCGGCCCGACCGTCGACGACTGCCTCATCGCCGCGCAGGAGCACGCCGACGCGTGCGGCGCCGTGTTCATCCACCCGTTCGACCATCCCGACGTCGTCGCAGGGCAGGGCACGATCGGGCTGGAGATCCTGGAGCAGTGCCCGGACGTCCGGACGATCGTGGCGCCGGTCGGCGGCGGCGGCCTGCTGTCCGGCATCGCGGCCGCCGCGAAGGGCGCCGCGAAGGAGGCCGGCGGCGGGGAGATCAAGCTGCTGGGCGCGCAGGCGAAGCGCGCGGCGGCGTTCCCGCCCTCGCTCGCGGCCGGACGGCCCGTCCAGATCGAGATAGAGCCGACCATGGCGGACGGAATCGCCGTCGGCCGTCCCGGCGACCTCACCTACGGCATGTTCACCGAACTCGTGGACGCCGTCGTGACCGTGACCGAGGAGTCCATCTCGCAGGCGCTGCTGCTCTGCCTCGAACGCGCCAAGCAGGTCGTCGAGCCCGCCGGCGCGGCCGGCGTCGCGGCGATGCTGGAGCACGCGTACGCGGTGGAGCCGCCCGTGGTGGTGCTGCTGTCGGGCGGCAACATCGACCCGCTGCTGCTGTCGAAGGTGCTGCGGCACGGCCTCGCGGGCACCGGACGGTACCTCGTCGTCCGCTGCCGCCTGAAGGACCGTCCCGGCGCGCTCGTGACCCTGCTGAGCGAACTCGCCGGGCTGGGCGTCAACGTCCTGGACGTGATGCACGAGCGCGTCGCGGCCCGCCTGCACGTCGAGGAGGCGGAGGTCCTCATGCACCTGGAGACGCGAGGGGCCGACCACTCCGAAGACGTGATCGGCCGCCTGCGCGAGAAGGGCTACACGCTCACCCTGAGCTGACCCGGCCTTGAACCGGCTAGAGGGCGGGCTTGCCCTCGGAGTACAGCCACGCCTTGGCCCAGGCGTCCAGGTTCTCGTGGGAGAGGCGCTCGGCGAAGCGGACGAAGTCCGCCGTCGAGGCGTTGCCGTACCGGTGCGCGGCCGGCCACGCCTTCAGCAGCCGGGAGAAGTCCTCGTCGCCGATGGCCGTGCGCAGGACGTGCACGGCCATCGCGCCGCGGTCGTACACCAGCCCGTCGAAGATGTGGTCGCGGCCCGGGTCGGCGACCTTGCCCTTCCACAGGCCGTCGCCCGCCGGGGTCGCGTACACGTCGTCGAAGCTCTTCTGGACGGGCGTGCCGCTCGTGTGCTCGGCCCACAGCCATTCGGAGTACGTCGCGAAGCCCTCGTTCAGCCAGATGTCGGCCCACTTCGCGGGGGACACCGCGTCCCCGAACCACTGGTGGCCCAGCTCGTGCGCGAGGAGGCCGCCGTTCGGGATGCTGCCCGGCCGGCGTCCGAGGTCGTACACGGGGCGGCCCTGCGTCTCCAGCGCGTAGCCGACGCCCGCCTTGACCACGATCCCGCCCGTCGAGGTGAACGGGTAGCGCCCGTAGATCCCGTTCTGGAAGTCGGTGACCTCGGCGGTCTGGTCGTGGAACTTCTGCGCGTCGTCCGGCTTGATGGCCATCGCCTGGTCGGTGGCGGTCAGGTTGGGGATGCCCGCCTTCGTCCGCCCGGTGCGGACGTCGTACTTGCCGATCGCGAGCATGGCGAGCTCGCTGGCCATCGGGTTGCGGACGTCCCATCGCGTCGTCGTCCAGCCGCCCTTGGTCCGCGTCGCGCGCAGGTCGCCGTTGGCGAGCGTGGTGAGGCCCTTGGGCGCCGACAGGGTGAACGTGTACGTCGCCTTGTCGGTCGGGTGGTCGTTCACCGGGTAGACGGTGGCGGCGCCGAACGGCTGATTGAGCATCACCGCGCCGTCCGCCGTCGGGATCCAGCCGGACGTGCCCAGCGTCGCGTCGTCGATCGTCTGCGGGACGCCCGAGTACGCGACCGTCACGGTGAAGTGCCGGTTCTTGCGCAGCCCCTTGCGCGGCGTGATGACGAGCTCCTGCGCGCCGGTCCGCTCGAAGGACGCCCGGCGCCCGTCCACCCGCAGCGAGGAGATCTTCAGCGGCCCGAGGAAGTCCAGGTCGAACCGGGACAGGTCCTGCGTCGCCGTCGCCTTGATCTTGGTGACGGCCTGGATCGCCTTGGTGGCGGGGTCGTACTTCAGGCCGATGTCGTAGTGGGCGACGTCGTAGCCGCCGTTCCCCATGTCGGGGAAGTAGGGGTCGCCCGCGCCGGGCGCGCCCGGGGTGAACCGCGCGGCGGCCGCGCCCGCGGGCGCGGCGGTCACCGCGAGGCTCGCGGCGACGCCCAGCGACACGGCGGCCAGGGCTCGTGGAGTTCTGCTCATCGACCTCGTCCTCGCTACCTCGGTAAGCCGTCACAACCGTGATCAAGACTTTCCTGCGGAGCGGGCCGGGGCAAGCGCGATTCGGTATCGAAATGGCTGGGCGGCGGTGTTCTTCCGGTACTGGTCACACCGCCCGCACGGTCACTTGGCGGGACGGCCCCTCTGGTACAGCCAGTCGTCGAAGAATGCGTCGAGCTTCTTGCCCGACACCCTGTTCGCCACAGCGATGAACTGCTCGGTGGTCCCGCTGGAGTGCGCGCGCTCCTTCGTCCACGTCTGGAGGATCTTGTAGAAGACGGCCTCGCCGACCCGGCCGCGCAGCGCGACCAGCGCCATGCCGCCCCGGTCGTACACCGAGCGGCCGAACATCTGCTTGCGTCCCGGGTTGCCGGGCGGGACGTTCCACAGCTCGTTCGCGCCGAGGCCCCCGTACGTCTCGTCGAAGTGCTGCTTGACGGTCTGGCCGCCGGTCTTCTCGTCCCACAGCCACTCGGCGTAGGTGGCGAAGCCCTCGTTCAGCCAGATGTCCTGCCAGCGGGTGACGCTCACGCTGTCGCCGAACCACTGGTGCGCCAGCTCGTGCGCGACGATCGTCGGCTGGAGGCCGAACGCCCCGTACACCGGGCGGGTCTGCGCCTCCAGCGCGAAGCCGACGTCGGCGTTGTCGATCAGCCCGCCGGTGGAGGAGAACGGGTAGGGGCCGAACAGCTTCGACCACTCCTCGGTGACGTCGGCGTTCAGCTTGTGGAACTGGTCGAGGCTCACGCCGGACACCGACGGGTCGACCGCGGTGATGACCGGGATCCCGCTCGGCGTCTTGCCCGTCGCCACCCCGAACCGGCCGACGTCGACGGTCGCGAGGTAGGTGGCCATCGGGTTCTTGACCCGCCACTTCGTCGTCGCCATGCCGCGCCGGGCGACCGGGACGACGCCGGGGCCCTCCGTGGTCGGGGCCCCGGTCGGCGGCCCGCCGGGCAGGCCGGGCGTCCCGCCCGTCCCCTCAGGCGGCGTGTCCGGCTCGCCGTTGGCGATCGCCGTCAGCCCCTGCGGGACCGTGATCTCGAAGTCGAACGTGGCCTTGTCGCTCGGGTGGTCGTTGCTCGGGAACCAGGTGTGCGCGCCGCTCGGCTGGCAGGCCACGAACACCCCGTCGGGGGTGCGGATCCAGCCGTACTTGCCGAGCACCGGGTCCGACACCGGCTTCGGCGTCCCCGAGTACTGGACGACCGTGGTGAACTTCGCGCCCTTGCTCAGGGTCTTGGCCGGGGTGACCTCCAGCTCGCTGCCCGCGCGCTGCTGCCGCGCCTGCGCGCCGTCCACCTCGATGGAGGAGACGTCCAGGCCGGTCAGGTCGAGGTTGAAGCGGGCGAGGCGCTCGGTCGCGGTCGCGGTGATCGTCGCGGTGCCGTCGAGCTGGTTCTGCCCGTTCGGGTCGATGGTGAGCTTCAGCCCGTAGTGCTGGACGTCGTAGCCGCCGTTGCCGTCGCCCGGCACGTAGTCGTCGCCCGCCGTGGTCGGGCCCGCCGGCCCGGTCGCGGCGCCCTTCGACGATCCGCCGGGCCCGCCCGGGTCGTCGCCGAGGGGCGACTGGCAGGCGGCGGCCAGCGATCCCGCGACGGCGAGGGCGGCCAGTCCCGCGGCTCCGCGGACGGCCCGAGACCCGTGAAGGCGGGGACTGGGGGACTTTCCGGCCATATGCACCCGCCCAGCCTGCCCGTACCGGTACCCGCCGGGCAACTCGGATGGCCGCGAGGGCCCCTGTCACGCGTACGCGTCAGCGGTACTCGCTCACGCCGCTGTACTTGCTCACGTCACCGGAAATCGTACGGGTTCGGCAGGTGGGGTCCGGCCTTGACGACGACGGTGTGCGCCACCTTGCAGTGGAGGGCCTGCTTGCGGGAGTCGAACAGGATCCACAGGACGTCGATGAAACCGATGCAGCCGCAGATGCCGCCGAGCACGCTGTAGAACGCCGAACGTCCCAGCGCCTGCCCGTTGGTGATCGCCTGGCCGTCGACGTCCCGGACGACGCGGATCCGCAGCAGCATCTTGCCGAGCGTCTGCCCCCACTTGGCGTGCATCAGCCAGAAGTAGAGGAACGCGACGACGACGCTGATGGCGTTCGTCCCGACCTGGGCGCCGTTGTACACCGACGCGCCGGGCTCCGGATCGACGACGCGGTCCCAGTTGATGAACGGGATCGAGATGAGGCCCGCCACGATCCCGATGAGGATGAGGTCGAGGATCCCGGCGGCCAGGCGCGCCCACCGGCTCGCCAGCTCCCCGGACGGAGCGCCGTAGCCGGCCCCGCCGTGCCCCGGCACGCCCCCGTATCCGGGCTGGCCCCCGTAGGGCTGCTGCCCTCCGTAAGGCTGCTGGCCGCCGTAGGGCTGCTGCTCTCCGTAAGGCGGCTGGCCGCCGTAAGGCTGCTGGCCCCCGGGGGGCTGGTCGCCGTAGGGCGGTCGCCCTCCTTGGGGCTGCTGGTCGCCGTACCGCGGCAGGCCGCCGTACGGTTGCCCTTCGTAGGGTCCCGGCCGTCCGGGCTCCTGCCCGTGCGGCCGGTTCTCCTCCGGCCCTCCCCCGGACGCGGGGTCTCTCGGCGGTTGCGTCATGCCGACAGCGTGGCCACGCCACCGCCGTCCAAACATCGCCGCGTCCGGGATCGTCCGGAATGCAGGCCCCCGCTCGATCGGACGTCGCGTGCCCGGTCACTTCTGGACGGGGCCGCCCGCGTGCTCGGAGCCGGGAGGCCGCGCGTACGGGTTCGGCGTCCACGGGGTCGCCTTCATCACCACCGTGCCGGCGGCCTTGTCGTGCAGCGCCTGGCGCCGCTCGTCCCACAGGATCCAGGCGTTGTCGAGCAGCCCGACGATCCCGAGCAGCGCCCCGCCCGCGGCGAGGAAGTTGAGCAGGACCGTCACGAGGGCGATGGCGTAGACGACCGCCTCCCTGACGGCCGACTGCCCCCACGTCACCGCGGACCAGTCCGCCGCCTTCACCACCCGGATGCTGAACGCCTTCTTGCCGAGCGTCTGGCCCCACTTGGCGTGCGCGACGGTGAAGTAGCCGAAGCCCAGGATGAAGACGACCAGGTACCCGGCCAGCAGCACCGGGATGTTGTACATGTCCAGCGGGTCGGTGATCGGCTCACCGGACTCCACGGACTCCGTCAGCTTGTCCCAGCGGATGGAGACCAGCGCCGCCGGGACGGCCACGATGCTGAGGAGGACGCTGTCCAGGATGCCGGCGCCGAGGCGGGCGAGGCGTCCGGCCAGCGCGTCCTGCGGGCCGCCGGGGGCGCCGTAGCCGGGCAGGGGCGGCGCCTGCGGAAGCGGCGGGCCGTAGCCCGGCTGGGCGTATCCGGGCTGGGCGTACTGGGGCTGCGGGGGGCCGGGCGGGCCGTAGCCGGCCGCCGGGGGAGGCGGGGCCGAGCCGGGCTGGGCGCCGTACGTGCCCTGGTAGGGCGGCGGACGGTCGGGTGAGGCGGGGGCCTCGGCGGCGGGCGCTTCCGGGGCCGGGGCCTTCTCGGCGGAAGGTTCCCCGGCGGCGGGCCGGGGGTCGGGGGCCTGCCAGTCGCCGTCCGAGGGCGGGGGGTTCTGCGGCGGTTCGCTCATGCCCCCACAGTGTGCCCGCTACCGGCCACGATTCGGTCACCGGGAAGGGGCCCGGTCCCGGACGCGGGCCGCGTCCGGGGCCGGGCCCCCTCGGGTCGGGCGCGGCTCACAGGTTGCCGCGGCGCTCCTGCTCCCGCTCGATCGCCTCGAACAGGGCCTTGAAGTTGCCCTTGCCGAAGCCGAGCGAGCCGTGCCGCTCGATCAGCTCGAAGAACACCGTCGGACGGTCCTGGACGGGCTTGGTGAAGATCTGCAGCAGGTAGCCGTCCTCGTCCCGGTCGACGAGGATCCGGCGCTTCTGCAGCTCCTCGATCGGGACCCGCACCTCGCCGATGCGCTCGCGCAGCTCGGCGTCCCGGTAGTAGGAGTCGGGGCTGTCCAGGAACTCCACGCCCGCGGCGCGCATCCGGTCGACCGACGCCAGGATGTCGTTCGTGGCGAGCGCGATGTGCTGCACGCCCGGCCCGCCGTAGAACTCCAGGTACTCGTCGATCTGCGACTTGCGCCTGCTCTCCGCGGGCTCGTTCAGCGGGAACTTCACCTTGCGGGAGCCGTCCGCGACGACCTTGGACATCAGCGCCGAGTACTCGGTCGCGATGTCGTCGCCGATGAACTCCGCCATGTCGGTGAAGCCCATGACCCGGTGGTAGAACTCGGCCCATTCGTCCATGCGCTCGACGTTGCCGACGCAGTGGTCGATGGCCTGGAAGAACCTCTTCTCCGGCGGCTCCGCGACCGGGTCGGCGGGCGCGAACCCCGGCAGGTAGGGGCCCGTGTAGTTGGAGCGGTCGACGAGCGAGTGCCGCGTCTCGCCGTAGGCGGCGATCGCCGCGACCGTCGCCTTGCCGTGCTCGTCCTCCAGGACGTGCGGCTCCTCCAGTCCCGTGGCGCCCTTCGCGAGCGCGTGCCGGTAGGCGTGCTCCACGTCCGGGACCTCGATCGCGAGGTCGACGACCCCGTCGCCGTGCTCGGCGATGTGCCGGCCGATCTCCGTGCCCGCCTTCACCGGGCCGCGGAACACGAACCGGGCGCTACCGGACTCCAGCACGTGCACCGCCTCGTCGGGGCTGCCGTTCTCCGGGCCCCGGTAGGCGACCCTGCGCATCCCGAACGCGGTCGAGTAGTAGTGGGCGGCCTGCTTGGCGTTGCCGACGGCGAAGACGACGGCGTCCATCCCCTTGACCGGAAACTCATCCATGCCACCTAATGTCGGCATACGGCTACAAGGTGCGCAAGAGTGGCTCGAATCACTGGGCAATCTGTACAGTGCACTCTGGTGCCGACCGGTATCTCTGTACATCCTGACCACGATCCCGGGAGGCCCCGTGGCGATCGACGAACTGGACGCCCGGCTCATCGAGGTGTTCACCGCCGAACCGCGCGTCGGCGTTCTGGAGGCGTCCCGGCGGCTCGGCGTCGCGCGCGGCACCGTCCAGGCGCGGCTCGACCGGCTCGCCCGCGACGGCGTCATCGCGGGCCACGGCCCGGAGATCGACGCGGCGGCCCTCGGCTACGGCGTGACCGCGTTCGTCACCCTGCAACTGCGGCAGGCCGGCGGGCACGACCCGATCGCCGCGCGGCTCGCGCAGGTCCCCGAGGTGATCGAGGCGCACACCATCACCGGCCCCGGCGACATGCTGTGCCGGATCGTCGCGCGCAGCAACACCGACCTGCAGCGCGTCATCGACGTGATCGTGGACGTGGCGGGCGTGGAGCGCGCCTCCTCGGTGATCTCCCTCGCCACCCAGATCCCCTACCGGACCCTCCCGCTGGTGCGCGCCGCCGCCCGGTGACGCGAAAAACCGCCGGACGGGACCTCCCGTCCGGCGGCTTCCGCGTTCGTCTCGCCGAGCGGCTACGCGGCCCCGTAGGGGGTGGCGTCGATGATCTCCACCGTCATGGAGCGGCCGTTGGGGAGGTTGTACGTGGCCTTCTCGCCGACCTTCTTGCCGTCGATCGCGGCGCCGAGGGGCGACTTGGGCGAGTACACGTCGATGGGGGCGCCGACCTCCTCGCGGGACGCGAGCAGGAAGGTGACCTCCTCGTCGTCCCCCTCGAAGGAGACCGTGACGGTCATGCCCGGCCCGACGACGCCCTCCGTCCGCGGCGCCTCGCCGACGCGCGCGTTCTCCAGAATGGCCTGGAGTTGCAGGATGCGGCCCTCGATCTTGCCCTGCTCCTCCTTGGCCGCGTGGTAGCCGCCGTTCTCGCGCAGGTCGCCCTCCTCCCGCGCCGCCTCGATCTTCTGAGCGATCTCGATGCGGCCCGGGCCCGACAAATGGTCCAGCTCAGCCTTGAGCCGGTCGTACGCCTCCTGGGTGAGCCAGGTGACGTTGTCAGCGCGGGTCTCGGTCACGGGTACTCCTCATCCACATGTTGCGATCCTCACCCGCCCACGCGGGTGGGTGTCACATCGACATGAAGTGCGGCGGGTGAAACCTCTAGCCTATCCGGTGGTTGCGGGTAAAGGTTCCCTGAACACGGGGTCCGCAATCCGCCAATCGCGGTTCGGCGTTCACCGTCCGTACCGTCCGCCCGGACGGCTCACACCTTGCGGCAGTCGTGGATCCGGGCCCCGGTGGCCCGCCGCGGCGTCGTCAGCGTCTCGGTCCCCTTCACGCCGGACTTCCCGGCGGGCGCGGAGACCTCCTTCTTCGCCAGGACGGCGAAATCGGTGTCGTAGGCGTCGACCGTGCAGCGGACCTCGTCGCCGGTGCTCTTGGCCACCGTGTAGTTGATCACCACCGAGCCGTCGGTGATGTCGTAGGAGACGGTCTGCGGGACGATGCCCGGAGTCTGCCCCGCGTGCGCGGCGAGAATCCCGATGCCGGTCGCCATCAGCGCCGCGAGGAGCCCGGCGACCACCATCCCGAGCCGTCCGCGCCGGGGCTCGGCGGGCGCCGCTGTCTTCGACACACTGGTCGTCATGGCGGGGAATCTCCGTGCGGTGTGCGGACGTTGTCAGGGACAATTCTCGTCTGTGCCGGCGCGTGCCTCGAACCGGGGGGCGCCACGAGAGTCCCGAGAGGAAGATCCGTGTCCGAGGTCATCGACGGTACGACGCTCGACCTGCCGTGCGGCGGCGGCGCCGGGCCGCTGCGGCTCATGGCGGTGCACGCCCATCCCGACGACGAGTCCAGCAAGGGCGCGGCCACGATGGCGAAGTACGTCGCCGACGGCGTGGAGGTCCTCGTCGTCACCTGCACGGGCGGGGAGCGCGGCGACATCCTGAACCCCGCGATGGACCGGCCGGAGATCAAGGCCGACATCGGCAAGGTCCGCGAGGCGGAGATGGCGCGGGCCCGCGAGATCCTCGGCGTCCGGCAGCGCTGGCTCGGCTTCGTCGACTCGGGCTTCCCCGAAGGGGACCCGCTGCCGCCGCTGCCGGAGGGCTGCTTCGCGCTGGAGCCGCTGGAGACCGCGTCCGAGCCGCTGGTGCGCGCCGTCCGCGACTTCCGCCCGCACGTGATGCTCACCTACGACGAGAAGGGCGGCTACCCCCACCCCGACCACGTGAAGTGCCACGAGGTGTCGGTGGAGGCGTTCGAGGCCGCGGGCGACCCGGAGCGCTACCCGGACGCGGGCGAGCCCTGGCAGCCGCTCAAGCTCTACTACCACATGACCTTCACCAAGGACCGCATCCTCGCCCTCCACACGGCGATGGAGAACGCGGGCCTGGAGTCGCCCTACGGCGACTGGATGAAGCGCTTCGACGAGGAGAGCGGCCCGCGCGCGAAGTGGGAGGTGACCACGCGCGTCCCGTGCGGCGACCACTTCGAGACCCGCGACCGCGCCCTCATCGCCCACGCCACCCAGATCGACCCCAACGGGTTCTGGTTCGTCGTCCCGCTGGACGTCCAGCGCGAGGCATGGCCGACCGAGGACTACCATTTGGCCAGGTCCCTCGTCGACACCGAGGTGCCGGAGAACGACTTGTTCGCCGGTATCCGGGAGAAGGTGTGTCTGTAATGCCGCCCCTCATCGCCATGCCGCTCAACGACACCACGGTCAGCCCCGGCCTCCTCGGCTTCGCGGTCTTCGTCGCCCTCGCCGTCGCGACGGTCTTCCTCATCCGCTCGATGGGCAAGCAGATGAAGAAGATCCAGGCGCCCAGCGAGCAGGACCTGAAGCAGCGGGAGTGGGAACGCGCCCAGGAGGCCAGGGGCGCCGCGGCGGCGGCCAAGCCGGCCGAGGACGCCTGACGGGCCGGCGGCGGGGCCGGCCGGTTCGATCGGGGCGCGGCCGGGGAGGACCCTCGACGTGCGCGCGAACTTCGAGGACGCCTACCGGGAGCTCGCCCCGGCGGCGGCCCGGCTGCTCAGGCTGCTGAGCCTGCCGCCCGGCGACGACATCGGGCCCGCGGCGGCCGCGGCCCTCGCCGGCGTGCCGGAGGCCGAGGCCCGCGAGCTGCTGGAGGCGCTGGCCGCGGCCGGGCTCGCCGGCGCGTCCGGCGGCCGGTTCCGGCTCCCCGGCCCGGTCCGCGTCCTCGCGCGCGAGCGGGCCGGGCACGACGAGAGCGAGGCCGGCCGCATCGCCGCCCTCCGCCGCCTCCTCGACCACTCGCTCGCCACCGCGTCCGAAGGGGACGAGTCCCCGGCGCGTGGTCTCCTGGACCGCGAACGCTGGGCGGAGGCCGCCGACGTGATGCGGGAGCGCCTCGACCGGGCCGAGTCCGGCGGCGACCCGCACGCGGTCCTCGTGTCCCGCCTCGACCTGGCCCGAGCCCTCATCAGGACGGACGCCCTGGAGCGCGCCATCGCGCTGCTCGGCCCGCTCCCCGACGAGTTCGCCGCCCTCCCCGACCCCGACGACCGCAACCGCGCCCGCGCCCTGACGGCCCTGGGCGAGGCGTACCTGCGCGCGCGCCGTCCCGTCGCGGCCACCAACTTCTTCGGCCAGGCGCTGGAGATCCTGCGCAGGCACGGCACGCCCGACGAGCAGGCGGCCATGTTCGCCCACATCGCGGACGCCGCGCACCAGCGCGCCGACCACGCCGCCGAGACCGCCGCGCTGCTCCGGGCCCTGCTGCCGCCTGGGGGCGGCCCCCCGTGAATCCGCGGGGGGCTGTGGTCACGCCTTGCCGTGGTCCCAGCTGACCAGGCGGTCGGGCTCCATGACGATGAGGACGCGCTTGGCCAGGGCCTGCTCGATGCCCTCGGCGATGACCGGGTCGACCGGTTCGCCGATCTCGGGGACGGGCAGGCCCGCCATCCGGGAGCCGACGACCATGCCGACCTTGGTGCGCGGTCCGGGGTCCTCGATGACGAGGCCGCGGCCGTAGAGGGCGACGCCGCGCAGCTCGTTGTACTCGACGCCGTCCTCGACCAGGCAGGTCATGGTGGGGTCGCGGCGCAGGTTCAGCACCTTCTGGGACGCCTTGTAGGTGGTGAAGGCGATCTTGCCGTCGAGCAGCGTGTAGAACATCGTCACGAGGTGCGGCTCGCCGTCCTTGCCGACGGTGGCGACCTGGACCTTGAAATTCTCCGCGAGGTAGGACGCCACCTCCTCCGGCGTCATCTTGATCTTGTCGCGCTTGCTCCCGGCCAACGGGTGCCTCCCCGGCTCGTCTGTATCGCGCACAGAATAACCAAGCGCTTGCATGCCCTCCGACCCGGCACCATGGGGGGATGTCGGCTCGCGATCTGATCGTCCTCGGCTCCGCCAGCGCGGTCCCCACCAAGACCCGCAACCACAACGGCTACCTGCTGCGCTGGGACGGCCACGGCGTCCTGTTCGACCCCGGCGAGGGGACGCAGCGGCAGATGGCGCGCGCCGGGGTGTCCGCGAACGACGTGACGTGGATCTGCGTGACGCACTTCCACGGCGACCACTGCCTCGGCGTGCCCGGCATCGTCCAGCGGATCGCCCGCGACGGCGTCGAGCACCCGGTGGACGCCGCGTTCCCGGCGAGCGGCGCGCCCTACTGGGAGCGGCTGCGGCACGCGACCGCCTTCCGGGACACCGACGTGATCCGTGAGCGTCCGGTCTCCGGCGAGCGGATGCCGCTCGACACCGGCGACGCGCCGTTCACGCTGGTCGCGCGGCGGCTGTCGCACCCGGTCGAGGCGTACGGCTACCGGCTGGAGGAGCCGGACGGCCGCACCATGCTGCCCGCCGAACTCGCCGCGCGGGGCGTCCGGGGGCCGCTGATCCGGCGGCTCCAGGAGGAGGGCCGGGTCACCGCGCCGGACGGCCGCACCGTCACCCTCGACGAGTGCAGCGTGCCCAGGCCGGGGCAGAAGGTCGCGTTCGTCATGGACACCCGGCTCTGCGACGGCGTCCGCGAACTGGCCGACGGCGTGGACATGCTCGTCATCGAGTCGACGTTCCTGCACGAGGACGCGGGCCTGGCCGATGAGTACGGGCACCTGACGGCGGCGCAGGCGGGCGCGGTGGCGGCGGAGGCGGGCGTCCGGCTCCTGGTCCTCACCCACTTCTCCGAGCGGTACCCCGCCGAAGACGGGCACCGCTTCGCGGACGAGGCGTCCGCCGTGTTCGCCGGAGACGTCACCGCCGTTCACGACCTCGATCGGATCCCGATGCCGGCGCGCCGTCTGACCAGGCCGGAACGTGGGCAAGAAGGACGTCATGACTGACGAAGTCGATGTCGTGGTGATCGGTACCGGGCCCGGGGGAGAGGACGCGGCGGGGCGGCTGGCGGAGGCGGGCCTGTCCGTCGTCGCCGTGGAGTCCCGGCTGGTCGGGGGCGAGTGCCCGTACTACGCCTGCGTCCCCACCAAGATGATGGTGCGCGCGGCCGGGCTGCTCGAAGAGGCCCGCCGCGTCCCCGGGATGGCGGGCGGGGCGACCGTCCGCCCCGACTGGACGCCGGTCGCGGCCCGCATCCGGGACGAGGCGACCGACTCGTGGGACGACAAGGTCGCCGCCGACCGCCTCACCGGCAAGGGCGCGAGGCTCGTGCGCGGGGAGGGCCGCATCACCGCGCCGGACGAGGTCACGGTGAACGGCCAGGTCTTCCGCGCCCGCCGGGGCATCCTCCTCAACACCGGCACGTCGCCCGCGGCCCCGCCCGTCGACGGCCTCGCCGACACGCCGTTCTGGACGAACCGGGAGGCAGTGCAGGCCGCCGAGGCCCCGGAGTCGCTCCTCGTCCTCGGCGGCGGTGTCGTCGGCGCCGAGATGGCGCAGGTCTTCCCCCGGTTCGGCACCCGCGTCACCATCGTGGAGGCGGCCGACCGCCTCCTCGTCAACGAGGAACCGGAGACGAGCGCCCTCATCCAGGACGTCTTCGAGCGCGAGGGCATCGGCGTCCGCACGGGTGTGGACGTCACCGCCGTCAGCCACGACGGCGTCGAGTTCACCATGCGCCTGGGGGACGAGGCCGTCTCCGCCGAGCGCCTCCTCGTCGCGACCGGCCGCCGCCCCAATCTGAGGGGCCTCGGCCTGGAGCACGTCGGCCTGGACGAGAAGGCCCGCCAGATCCAGGTGGACGGCCACATGCGCGCCGCCGACGGCGTGTGGGCCATCGGCGACATCACCGGCATGGGCGCGTTCACGCACGTCTCGATGTACCAGGCGGCCATCGCCGTCCGCGACATCCTCGGCGAGGAGGGATCGCCCGCCGCCTACCGCGCCGTCCCCCGCGTCACCTTCACCGACCCCGAGATCGCCTCGGTCGGCCTGACCGAGGCGCAGGCCCGGGAGCAGAACCTGTCCGTCCGCACCGGGATGGCGAAGATCCCCGAGTCGGCGCGCGGCTGGATCCACAAGGCCGGCAACGACGGCTTCATCAAGCTCGTCGAGAACGCCGAGTGGGGCACCCTGGCCGGAGCCACCGCGGTCGGCCCGTCCGGCGGCGAGGTCCTCGGCTTCCTCGCCGTCGCCGTGCACACCGAGACGCCCACCGCCGTCCTCCGCGACATGATCTACGCCTATCCCACCTTCCACCGCGCCATCGAGGCCGCCCTCGCCGACCTCGACGCCTGAGGGGTGAGGCCGCGGCCCGATCGGGCAGGATCGGGGGCATGAACCGGCTCAAGGACGCGACAAGCCCGTACCTGCTCCAGCACGCCGGCAACCCGGTGGACTGGTGGGAGTGGAGCGACGAGGCGCTCGCCGAGGCGCGGCGGCGCGACGTCCCCGTTCTCCTGTCCGTCGGATACGCCGCCTGCCATTGGTGCCACGTCATGGCTCATCAGTCCTTCGAGGACGGTGAGACCGCGCGCGTCATGAACGAGCTGTTCGTGAACATCAAGGTGGACCGCGAAGAGCGGCCGGACATCGACGCCGTCTACATGGAGGCGACCCAGGCCATGACGGGCCAGGGCGGGTGGCCGATGACGGTGTTCATGACTCCGGAGGGGCATCCGTTCTACTGCGGGACGTACTTCCCGCGCCCGCAGTTCCAGGCGCTGCTGCACGCCGTCCACAAGGCGTGGACGGAGCAGCGCGACGAGGTGGTCGGGCAGGGGCAGCAGGTCGTCACGGCGCTCGGCTCGCGCGGGTCGGGCCTGACCGGGACGCGGGCGCCCGGCGAGGAGGCGCTCGCGCACGCGGTGAAGGTGCTCGCCGGGTCCTACGACGCGGCGCGCGGCGGGTTCGGGGGCGCGCCCAAGTTCCCGCCGTCGATGGCCCTGGAGTTCCTGCTGCGGCACCACGCCCGGACGGGGGACGAGCAGTCGCTGGCGATGGCGTCGCACACCCTGGAGGCGATGGCCAGGGGCGGGATGTACGACCAGCTCGGCGGCGGGTTCGCGCGCTACTCCGTGGACGCGCAGTGGGTCGTCCCGCACTTCGAGAAGATGCTGTACGACAACGCGCTGCTGGCGCGGGTCTACGCGCACTGGTGGCGGCTCACCGGGTCGCCGTTCGCGCGGCGGATCGCGCTGGAGACGTGCGACTGGATGCTCCGCGACCTGCGCACGAACGAGGGCGGGCTCGCGTCGGCGCTGGACGCCGACAGCGAGGGCGTCGAGGGCAAGTACTACGTGTGGACGCCGGCGCTGCTCCGCGAGGTCCTCGGCGAGGAGGACGGCGCGTTCGCCGAGGACCTGTTCGAGGTGACGGGGACGTTCGAGCAAGGCGCGTCGGTCCTGCAACTGCTGGCCGACCCGGAGGACGTCGACCGGTACGAGCGTGTGCGCACCGCCCTGCTGTCGGCGCGCGCGCACAGGATCCCCCCGGCACGGGACGACAAGGTCGTGGCGGCGTGGAACGGGCTCGCCGTCGCCGCGCTGGCCGAGTGCGGCGCGCTGTTCGACCGGCCCGACCTCGTCCGGGCGGCGGAGGAGACGGCGCGGCTGCTGCTGGACGTGCACGAGCGCGGCGGACGGCTGGTGCGGACGTCCAAGGACGGGACGGCGGGCGCCAACTCCGGCGTCCTGGAGGACTACGCCGACGTGGCCGAGGGGCTGATCGCGCTGCACGGCGTCACCGGCGACCCGCGTCACGTGCGGCTGGCCGGCGAGCTGCTGAACACCGTCCTCGAACGGTTCGCGGACGGGCACGGCGGGTTCTACGACACCGCCGACGACGCGGAGCGGCTGTTCCGCCGCCCGCAGGACCCGACCGACAACGCGACGCCGTCCGGGCAGTTCGCGGCGGCGGGGGCGCTGCTGTCGTTCGCCGCGCTGACCGGCTCGGACTGGCACCGGGAGGCCGCCGAGGCGGCGCTGGCCCCGGCCGGGACGCTCGCCGAGAAGCACGCGCGGTTCGCGGGCTGGGGGCTGGCCGTGGCGGAGGCGCTCGCGACGGGCCCGGTGGAGATCGCGGTGATCGGCGACCCGGCCGACGAGCGCACGCGGGAGCTGCACCGCACGGCGCTCATGGCGGTCGCGCCCGGCGCGGTGGTGAGCGTCGGCCCGCCGGACGCGGAGGGCGTGCCCCTGCTGGAGGGGCGCGGCCTGGTCGACGGGGTGCCGTCCGCGTACGTGTGCCGCGGTTTCGTGTGCCGGCTGCCCGTGACGACGCGGGCCGAGCTGGCCCGCGAGCTACGCGGGCAATTGGACTGACGGTCCACTTTGTGGCAACGTGACCTTGATCTCGTTATCGCTTGGTGTTACCAATGAGTAGTAAAGCCGGGCCTGACCCGAACCGGCGCGGCGGACGAGGGTGTCGGGCGGCGTCCCGGGTATCTGGACGGTGGCCGGCCGGCTGAGTCATAGTCGTGTACCGGGACGGTCAGGGCGCAGGGCGACCTTCGAGGAGTGTGGCAGTGGGAAAGCCGAACCGCCGGATCCTACCGACGATCATCGGCGTCTCGGTGCTGACCACCCTCGCCGCCAACGTGGCCGTCCTCGTCGCCCATGACGACACCCCCGGGAACGACCGGAAGGCCGAGAAGAGCGCCCGCTACGTGGCCGCGTCCGGCAGCACGAGCCTGTCGCCCACGGCGGTCGCGCCGCTCGGCGGGCGGCTCACCCCGCACGTGCTGGTGGCGGCCCCGTCCACGCTGCCCGCGGACGTCGTCCAGCGGATCCGCGGCGCCAAGGGCGTGAAGGGCGTCGAGGTCGTGGACGCCGTGCAGGGCATGGTCGGCGGCAAGCAGGTCGGGCTGATGGGCGTGAACCCGTCCACGTTCCGCAACTACACGCCGAAGCCGACCGCCAAGTCGGACGCGCTCTGGCGCAACGTGGCGTCCGGCGACGTCGCGATCTCCTTCACGATGGGCAGCGACGGCGGCGTCGCGCTCGGCAGCCAGATCCCCGTGGGCGGCAAGCAGCGCCAGTCGCAGCTGCGCGTCGGCGCCTACGCGACCATGGGCGTCAGCGACGTCGACGCGGTCATCTCGCACGCCGCCGCGCAGTCCCTCGGGATGCCGAGCGGCAACGCGATGCTGATCAGCGTGCCGAAGACCGAGCCGAAGACGTTCATCAAGAAGCTGCGCAAGGTCCTGCCCAAGCAGGCCAAGGCCGTCGCGGTCAACCCGGAGATCGACTTCCCCAAGGCCGGGGCGGGCGTCCCCGGCGCGGACGCCCCCGCCTCCAACGGCCAGGTCATGACGGCCCGGCAGGTGCAGACGGTGATCAAGGCGGCGTACACGCGGCTCGGCTGGCCGTACGTGTGGGGCGGCGAGTCCGAGGCCGAGGGCGGCTACGACTGCTCCGGCCTGATGCAGTTCGCGTTCGCCAAGGCGGGCATCAGGCTGCCGCGCGTCGCCGCCGACCAGGCCCGCGCCGGCTGGGTGATCCCCTACAGCAAGGCCGAGCCGGGCGACATGCTGATCTGGGCGAACGACCCGACCGCCCCCGGCTACATCTCGCACATCGCCCTGTACCTGGGCAACGGCAAGATGATCGCCGCGCCGCGCCGGGGCACCGTGGTGCAGATCCAGAACGTCTACACCCGCAACATGCGCGGCGCCGTCCGGGTCAGCCCGCGGACCGCCGCCAGGGTCGCCGGCGCCATCGGCGGCTGAGTCACAGCGGGCAGCCGCGGCCGAGGAACTCCAGGTTGCGGTCGATCAGGTCCGGGAGCTCCTCGTAGGTGGTCCTGCCGTCGATCAGCCGGTACAGCGCCGCCTGCATGACGCCGAGGACGGCCCAGCTGAACGCCTCCACGTCCGGGTCGTCGGGGGCGCGTCCCGTCCGCTCGCCGACGACCTCGCTCATGAGCGTGAACGTGACCCGCATGGACTCGAACGTGCGGCCGCGGAGGGCGGGGACGTCCGCGGTGAGCCGGAGCCGGGTCTTGAGGGCCTCCAGGTCGGTCGCGTACAGCTGCGGGAGCATCTCCCGGAGCATGGCGCGCAGCGCCTCGATCGGGGGCACTCCGGGCGGCTGGTCGCGGATGACCTGCGCCATGATCGGGTCGTACTCGTCGGTGACCACGACGTCTTCCTTGGTGGGGAAGTAGCGGAAGAACGTGCTCGGGGAGATCTCCGCCGCCGCCGCGATCTGCTCGACCGTCGTCTCGTCGTACCCCTGCTCGCCGAAGAGCCGGAGGGCGTGGTCCTGGATCGCCCTCCGGGTCCGCAGCTTCTTGCGCTCCCGCAGCGGGAGGCGGGAGAGCCGGTCTTCCAGCCGGTCGATCGCGTGCTCAGGGGACGACGTGCTCATGCGTCGATTGTCGGGCATCGGCGGCCGGGCCCGCACCCCCGGCCGCGCCCCCGCCGGGGCGGCGGGGCATGAAGAGCCACAGCAGGACGGCCGCGGCGAGGGCCCCGGCCCCGCACGCGGCGAACACCGCGTCCATGCCCCGGACGTAGGCGTCCCGCGCGGACGCGAGCAGCGCGCCGTCGTCCAGCCGGGCGGCGACCCGGACGGCGCCGCCGATGGAGTCGCGGGCCGCGGCCGCCGCGTCGGCGGGCAGGCGCCCGGTGGCGACGTGGTCGCGGTAGACGCCGGCGAGCAGGCTGCCGAGGCCCGCGACGCCGAGCGTGCCGCCGGTCTGGCGGAGCGTCTGGACGAGTCCGGAGCCGCGCCCCGCCTCCTCGGCCGGGAGGGCGGCGAGCAGCGCGTCCATCGCCGGGATGAGGGTGAGGCCGCTGCCGAGCCCGATGACGACCAGCCACGGGACGGTGGCGCCGTAGCCGTCGCCCGCGGAGGTGAGCGCGGCCCAGCCGAGGCCCGCGGCGAGGACCAGCAGGCCCGCCACCATGATCGGCTTGTGCCCGGCGCGGGCCGCGATCCGGTCGGTGGCGACCGCGCCCGCCAGCAGCCCGGCCAGCATCGGGATGATCTTGAGTCCGGTGCCGAGGACGTCGCTGCCCTGGACGGCCTCCAGGTACTGCGGCAGGACGAACAGGAGCCCGCCCAGCAGGAGGTTCGCGGCGACGGCGGCGACGACCGACCAGCCGAACGCGGGGTCCCGGAAGAGCCGCAGGTTGAGCATCGGCTCCGCGGCCCGCCGCTCCGCGAGCACGAACGCGGTGAGCAGCGCGGCGGCGAGGCCGAACGAGCCGAGCACGACCGCGTCCGTCCAGCCGCGCACCGGCGCCTCGATCACCCCGTACACCAGCGCGACGAGCCCGCCCATCGACAGCAGCGAGCCGGTGGGGTCGAGGCGCGGGGCTGCCGGGTCCCGGGTCTCGGGCAGCAGGAACGCGACCGCGAGCCCGCCGACCACGACGACCGGGACGTTGACCAGGAAGATCGAGCCCCACCAGAAGTTCTCCAGCAGCCAGCCGCCGAGCAGCGGGCCGAGCGGCAGCCCGAGCGCGTTGGCCGCCGACCAGACCGCGACGGCGCGGGTCCGCTCCTCCGGCGGGAAGATCGCCGGCAGCATCGACATGGACAGCGGCAGCACGACCGCCGCGCCGAGCCCCATGAACGCGCGGGCGGCGACGACCCCGCCGGTGCCGTCCGCGAACGCGCCGGCGAGCGAGGCCGCGCCGAAGACGCCGAGGCCGGCCAGCAGCAGCCGCCTGCGGCCGAGCCGGTCGCCGAGCAGCCCCGCGGGGAGCAGGACGGCCGCGAAGACCAGCAGGTAGGAGTCGACGATCCACTGCAGCTCGCTGGTGCTCGCGTCGAGCTCCCGGGACAGCGTGGTCAGCGCCACGTTGAGGATCGTCATGTCGAAGCCGAGCGCCAGCATGCAGAGCGCCAGCGCGCCGAGCCCGAACCAGCGGCGTGTGCCCGTCCGTTCCATGGCATCCCCTTTCGAATGATGGTTACTTGGAAATGACAGTAACTTTCAAAAGATGGTGTATGTCAAATCTCGGGCATGCTAGCGCCATTGCAGCGGAACGTTGTAATTTTGATTACATGAGTACTGAAGTGGCGGAGGAGCTGCGCGGCTGGTTCTCGGGACGGCTGCCGGACGAGTGGTTCGAGGGGGCGCCCGAGGTCGTCCTCGACCGCGAGGAGGCCAGTGTCATCGGGCGGCTGCCGCTGCCCGCGGCCGCCGAGGACGTCACGGGCGCGGAACGGGCCGGAGTGGTCTCCGGGCACGTCCAGCGCTTCCGGGAGGAGACCCGCGAGCGGCGCATCGGGATCGCGCGCGAGGCCGAGCAGCGCTTCGGCTACAAGGTCTCCTGGGGCGTCGACTGCGACGGCGAGCGCGAGATGTTCACCCACCTGTCGGTGCCGGTCATGACCCGGCTGCGGCAGCCGGAGCGCCGCGTCCTCGACACCCTCGTGGACGCCGGCGTCGCGCGCAGCCGCAGCGACGCGCTCGCCTGGTGCGTCCGGCTCGTCGGCAAGAACACCGACACGTGGCTCTCCGAGCTGCGCACCGCGCTGCAGCACGTCGAGCGCGCCCGCGCCGCCGGCCCGAAAGCCTGAGCCGCCCGCACCGGACGCCTGTACCGGCCTCCCGCCGCCCGCGCGCCCAGAATGGATCTTCCGGCCCGTTCCGGACACCCCCGCACTAGCCTGGCTTCACCGGAACGGGCGGGAGAAGTATGGCCGCCGGGCCATAATTGAGCGTCCTCCCGGCAGGGACGGGTCGCTCGAAGGGAAGCCCACATGGGGGTTCGGCGTACGGGAAGGCCGCGCATCGCGCCGCCGCGCGAGGGCCGGAGCGAGGGTGCGCGCCGCCGTCCCGCCGAGGGCGGGCGGCTGGTCTCCGCCCTCCGCCGCAGCGGACCGTACGCGGCCGTCCGGGACGTCGTCTACCGGCTGTACGAGCGCCGGGTCGAGGCCGACCTGCCGACCGACGTCACCCCCCGGCACGTCGGCGTCATACTGGACGGCAACCGGCGCTGGGCCAGGTCGATGGGGCTGGCCGACGTCAACACCGGGCACCAGCGCGGCGCGCAGAAGATCTCCGAGCTGCTGCAGTGGAGCGCGGAGGCCGGGGTCGAGGTCGTCACGCTGTGGCTGCTGTCCACCGACAACCTGAACCGTCCCGCCGGGGAGCTCGCGCCGCTGCTGGAGATCATCGAGAACACCGTCCGCAAGCTCGCCGCCGACGGCTGGTGCGTCAAGCCCGTCGGCGCCCTCGACCTGCTGCCCGATAAGACCGCACGCGTCCTGAAAGACGCGGGTGAGACCACATCCGGCGCCCCCGGCCTGATTGTGAACGTCGCGGTTGGGTATGGAGGTAGGCGTGAGATCGCTGATGCGGTGCGCTCACTGCTCATCGAGCAGGCGAGCCGGGGCACCAGCATCGAGGAACTCGCCGAGTCCCTCGACGTGGAGCACATCGCCGAGCATCTCTACACGCGCGGCCAGCCGGATCCGGACCTGGTCATCCGCACCTCGGGGGAGCAGCGTCTCTCCGGCTTCATGCTCTGGCAGAGCGCCCACTCGGAGTTCTACTTCTGCGAGGTCCACTGGCCGGACTTCCGCAAGGTCGACTTCCTCCGGGCGATGCGCTCCTACGCCGCGCGGCACCGGCGCTACGGTACCTGACCGTCCCCTGCGGACCACCGCCCACGCGGCGGACCTGCGCGCCACCGGTTGGTTCCCCATAGTCAGGGAGATCGAGTGGCCACATCCTCCGCGCGCCGTCCCGGCACGTCCGGGAACACCTCCGGAACGTCCGTTCCGGGCCCTTCCGGGGGGAGTGGGGGGTCGTCCCCCCACAGCGGTTCTGATCGGCGCACGTACGTCCTCGACACCAGTGTCCTGCTCGCCGACCCCGGGGCGCTGACCCGGTTCGCCGAGCACGAGGTCGTACTCCCCATCGTCGTCATCTCCGAGCTGGAGGCCAAGCGCCACCACCCCGAGCTCGGGTACTTCGCCCGGCAGGCGCTGCGCACGCTGGACGACCTGCGGCTGCGGCACGGGCGGCTGGACGAGGCCGTGTCCGTCGCGGGGCCGAACGGCGACCAGGGCGGCACGCTCCGCGTCGAGCTGAACCACTCCGACGCGAGCGTGCTGCCGGACGGGTTCCGGCTCGGCGACAACGACACCCGGATCCTGTCGGTGGCCGGCTGGCTCGCCCGCGAGGGACGGGACGTCGTGCTCGTCTCCAAGGACCTGCCGATGCGGGTGAAGGCGTCCGCGGTCGGGCTCGCCGCCGAGGAGTACCGGGCCGAACTGGCGGTCGTGGAGTCCGGCTGGACCGGGATGCGGGAGCTGGAGGTGCCCGCCGCGGCGCTCGAGGAACTCTACGACTCCGGAAGCGCCGACCTGGAGGAGGCCAGGGACCTGCCCTGCCACACGGGCCTGCGGCTGCTGTCGGAGCGCGGCTCCGCACTCGGCCGGACGCTGCCGGACAAGTCGGTGCGGCTGGTGCGCGGCGACCGGGAGGTGTTCGGGCTGCGCGGCCGGTCCGCGGAGCAGCGGATCGCGCTCGACCTGCTGATGGACGAGGACGTCGGCATCGTCTCGCTCGGCGGGCGGGCCGGCACGGGCAAGTCGGCGCTCGCGCTGTGCGCGGGGCTGGAGGCCGTGATGGAGCGGCGCCGGCACCGCAAGGTCGTGGTGTTCCGCCCGCTGTACGCGGTCGGCGGCCAGGAGCTCGGCTACCTGCCCGGCTCGGAGAACGAGAAGATGTCGCCGTGGGCCCAGGCGGTCTACGACACCCTGTCGGCGCTGACGACGCCGGAGGTCATCGACGAGGTCCTCGAGCGCGGCATGCTGGAGGTCCTGCCGCTCACGCACATCCGGGGCCGCTCGCTGCACGACGCGTTCGTGATTGTGGACGAGGCGCAGTCGCTGGAGCGCGGCGTGCTGCTGACCGTCCTGTCGCGGATCGGGGCCGGGTCGCGGGTCGTGCTGACCCATGACGTGGCGCAGCGCGACAACCTGCGGGTGGGGCGGCACGACGGCGTCGCGGCCGTGGTGGAACGTTTGAAGGGCCACCCGCTGTTCGCGCACGTGACGCTGACCAGGTCGGAGCGCTCGCCGATCGCCGAGCTGGTCACCGACATGCTCGGCGACGTGGGCGCGTAGCGGGCGGGCGCGCGCGGACCAGGCGAGACCCCGGCGGGCCCTGCTCGGGCGCCGGGGTCTCGTGTCTCAGAACACCCCTCCCTTCCCTACGGAACGTGATCATCAAACCCCGGACCGTGGATCTGTGATTAAGGTCACATTCGTTCGTACGGTTGCGGAGAAGCCCAGGCCGGTCGCGGGTTTCGGTGCCTTTCCGGGGAGTTGACAACGGCCCCACCGACCGCATTTGTCTCGTTTCGGTTGCGAAGCAGCCCGCCGACTCCGGCATTGTGTCTCCCCGTAAGCACCCCCGAACGGTGCCAGGCCGGAGCGCGGCCCCCTGAAGACGCGCACCGGACGCGGCGCCGGACCGGGGCCCGGAGCCGCGCCGACCTCCCGGCGGCCCGCCGGGCCGGGGGTGGAAACAGCTCGGGCGCGTGTCCATGCGCGTGCGACCGTCGGAAGGACCGCCTTGTACGGAGACCATCCCGGGTCCCCTAGGCGAGACGAACGACAGAACTTCGACCCCCCGTCCCCGGCGGTGGACGCGATGGCCGCCTTCGGGCCGGCCGCCCAGGCCGCGCCCCACGAGGACGACGTGCGGGTCGCCGGCACCGGCCGGGCCCAGGCCCCCGCCGGTGACACCCTCGGCTTCCAGGCCATGCCGTCCGAAGCCCTGCCGTCCAGTGCCCTGCCGTCCAGTGCCATGCAGCCCGGACCGGGTCGCGCCGACGCCTTCGGTGAGGAGCCGCACGACGAGATCGGCTCGAACCGGCACGGGCGCCGTCCGGCCGGTCCGGCCCGCGCGGGCGGCTCCGGCGGCCGCAACGGCCTGCGGATCGCCGCGGTCGCCGCGGGCGCGGCCGTCGTGCTCGGCGGCGGCGCGGTCGCCGCGTTCGCGCTGACGGGCGGCTCCGACGACGCGGGCACGACCGTCAAGCCGAACCGGCAACTGGCCGACGCCGCCGCGCCCAAGACCGACCCGAAGGTCCTGGAGCAGCAGCGGCGCGAGCTGGCCCTCGAACGCGCCTCCCGCGCGACGCGCGAGGACAGCGGCAAGGGCCCGTCCCTGCTCCCCAAGGGCACGCCCATCCCGACCAAGAAGCCCGAGAAGAAGAAGACGGGCGGCGGCGCCGCGGCCCCGGTGGGCGACCCGGTGCCGAAGGGCGAGGCGCAGGAGATCGCCAAGAAGCTCATGCCGGGCTTCGGGTTCACCGGCGACGGGCAGTTCGGCTGCCTGGTGAAGCTCTGGGACAGGGAGAGCGGCTGGAACACCCACGCCGCCAACCCGTCGGGCGCGTACGGCATCCCGCAGGCGCTGCCCGGCTCCAAGATGTCGAGCGCCGGCCCCGACTGGCGCAACAACGCCACCACCCAGATCAAGTGGGGCCTCGGCTACATCAAGGACCGCTACAAGACGCCCTGCGGCGGCTGGTCGCACTTCCAGTCGGCCGGCTGGTACTGATCCCGGTCCGGCGCGTCCCGGCCGCCAGAGCGGCCGGGACGCGTTCGGCCGTCAGCCTCCGGCGGGCCCGCCGGACGCGCCGGTCATGCCGAGCACGTCGAGCGCCCGGTCGAGCTGCTCGGCGGTCAGCTTCCCGTCGTCCACGTAGCCGCGTTCGAGCACGACCTCGCGGATCGTCCTGCGCTCCCGGAGGGCCTGCTTGGCGACCTTCGCCGCCTCCTCGTAGCCGATGTAGCGGTTCAGCGGCGTCACGATCGACGGCGACGACTCGGCGTACTCGCGCATCCGGTCTACGTCGGCCTCGATGCCGTCCACGCAGCGGTCGGCGAGCAGCCGCGACGCGTTCGCCAGCAGGGTGATCGACTCCAGCACGTTGCGGGCCAGCATCGGCAGCATCACGTTCAGCTCGAAGTTGCCGGACGCGCCGCCGAACGCGACCGCCGCGTCGTTCCCGATGACCTGCGCGGCGACCTGCGTCACCGCCTCCGGGATCACCGGGTTCACCTTCCCCGGCATGATCGACGAGCCGGGCTGCAGGTCCGGCAGCCGGATCTCGGCGAGCCCGGCGCGCGGGCCGGAGCCCATCCAGCGCAGATCGTTGGCGATCTTGTGGAGGCTCACCGCGACCGTGCGGAGCGCGCCGCTCGCCTCGACCAGGCCGTCCCGCGCGCCCTGCGCCTCGAAGTGGTCGCGGGCCTCGGTCAGCGGCAGCCCGGTGACCCGCGCGATCTCCGCGATGACGCGGGCGGCGAAGCCCTCCGGCGTGTTGATGCCGGTGCCGACCGCGGTGCCGCCGAGCGGCAGCTCCGCGAGCCGCGGCAGGACGGCCTCGAGCCGCTCCACGCCGTGCCGTGCCTGCGCCGCGTACCCGCCGAACTCCTGGCCCAGCGTCACCGGCGTCGCGTCCATCAGGTGGGTGCGGCCCGACTTCACGACCGTGGCGAACTCGGCGGCCTTGCGCGCCAGCGCGGCCTCCAGATGCCGCAGCGCGGGGATCAGCTCGTTCAGGACGGCCCCGGTGGCCGCGATGTGGATGGAGGACGGGAACACGTCGTTGGACGACTGAGAGGCGTTCACGTCGTCGTTGGGGTGGACGGGCCGTCCGAGCCGCTCCTGCGCCAGCGTCGCGACGACCTCGTTGGCGTTCATGTTGGACGACGTCCCCGACCCGGTCTGGAACACGTCGATGGGGAACTCGCCGTTCCACCGGCCGTCCGCGACCTCGCGGGCGGCCTCGGTGATCGCGCCGGCGACGTCCTCGTCGAGCACCCCGAGTTCGGCGTTGACGGTCGCCGCGGCGGCCTTGATCTGGCCGAGCGCGGCGATGTGCGCGGCCTCCAGCGTCCGCCCGGAGATCGGGAAGTTCTCCACCGCGCGCTGCGTCTGCGCCCGCCACTTGGCCGCCGCGGGCACCCGCACCTCGCCCATGGAGTCGTGCTCGACCCGGAACTCCCGCTCGGACATGGAAGCCTCCTCTTCGCCTCGCCGGCCCTTCTTCATGGCAGCCCGTCAGGTGGCTCCCGCATTCCCGGGGGTGGCCCGTCTCACTCCTTGTTGATCGTGTAGTTCTTGCGCTGGTCCGGCTTGCCGGCCGGCTGCTGCTCGCCGTTCACCCAGACGTCGCAGGCGGACGCGTCGTAGACGACCGCGTTGAGGCGCGGCTGGTCGTACTGCCGCAGCTCGCCCTGGGACAGCGGCCCGTCGGTGAGCACGGTCATCGAGGCGCCGGGGATGGAGACGAAGATCTTGCACTTGCCGGTGCGGGCCCGCACGACGAGCGTGCTGTCCGCGACGCCGGGAGGCGCGGTGGCCTGGGCGGTGTCCGCCGGGCCGGCGGCGGTGGCGGACGCGGTGGGGGAGGGGCCGGGGCTCTCGCGCATCATGCCGACGATGAGCGCGGTCGCGCCGATCCCGCAGGAGGCGACGGTCGCGCCGATCAGCGCGATCACGGCCATCAGCCGGTACCGGGGCGTCGGCGGGCGGCGGCCGGACCGGGGACCGGTCAGGGCCCGCTCCAGCCGGTCGACCGCGCGGGCGTGGCTGAGCCGCCGGGTCGGGTTCTTCTCCAGCAGCCCGGTGATGACGGGCGCGAGCGCGCCCGCGTTCTGCGGGGACGGCGTCGACTCGTTCGCCAGCGCGGACAGCGTCGCCATCACGTTCTCGCGCTCGAACGGCGGGCGGCCCTCCAGCGCCGCGTACAGCGTCGCGCCGAGGGACCACAGGTCGGACCGGGGCGTGGCCTTCTCCCCGGCGGCGACCTCGGGCGCCACGTACGCGGGCGAGCCCATGAAGTGGCCCGTCTTCGTCAGGCTCGCCGAGCCGGACGAGAACGCGAGCCCGAAGTCGGTCAGCACGACCCTGTCGCCGTCCAGCAGGACGTTGCTGGGCTTGAGGTCGCGGTGCACGATCCCGGCCTTGTGCGCGGTGTTGAGGGCGTCCAGCAGCGCGCGGCCGATGTGCGCGACGCGTTCGGGCGGGAGCGGGCCCGAGCGCTCGATGAGCTGTTCGAGGCTCGGCGCCTCGATCATCTCCATCACGATCCAGGGACGGCCCTGTTCGATGACGACGTCGTACACCTCGACGATGGAGTGCGTGCGCAGTTGAGCGGGCGCGCGCGCCTCCCGGAGGGTGCGGCGGTAGAAGACCACCCGGTCGTCCTCGGTGAGGTCTTCGGGCAGCCGCAGCTCCTTGATCGCCACTGAGCGATCGAGGAGTTCGTCGTGCCCTCTCCAGACGGTGCCGTTGGCACCCTGACCTATTTCCGAGACCAGCCGGTAGCGCGTCGCTAGAACGAGGCGCTCTGACTGTGACATGGCGGAAAAGATACCGGAGTGGCCAGGCGGTCATCGGGGAGACCTCAGGAGGAACTAGGTTTTTGGCCCAATACTGTGACCTACCGACGGGAAACTTCCCGAACAGGCCCCGAACCGGCCCCGGACGGCCCTCCGGACGGCCTTCGCCAAGGGCCGTCAGGGGCTGCCGAATGTCAGCGCCTGCCGATGCTGAGGACGGGTCCGGTGGTGTCGGCGAAGAAGTCCTCGCCCTTGTCGTCCACCACGATGAAGGCCGGGAAGTCCTCGACCTCGATCTTCCAGACCGCCTCCATCCCGAGTTCCGGATATTCCAGGACCTCGACTTTCTTGATGCAGTCCTGGGCGAGGCGGGCCGCCGGGCCGCCGATCGAGCCGAGGTAGAAGCCGCCGTGCTCCTTGCAGGCGTCGGTGACCTGCTTCGAGCGGTTGCCCTTGGCGAGCATCACCAGCGAGCCGCCGGCGGCCTGGAACTGCTCGACGTAGGAGTCCATCCGCCCGGCCGTGGTCGGGCCGAACGACCCGGACGCGTAGCCCTCCGGCGTCTTGGCCGGTCCCGCGTAGTAGACGGCGTGGTCGCGCAGGTACCGCGGCATCGGCTCGCCGGCGTCCAGCCGCTCCTTGATCTTGGCGTGCGCGATGTCGCGGGCCACGACCAGCGGGCCGGTCAGCGACAGCCGCGTCCGCACCGGGTAGTTGGCCAGTTCGGCGCGGATCTCCGCCATCGGGCGGTTCAGATCGATCTGGACCGCGTTCCCGCCCGCCCCGGTACTGACGCCCTCGAGGTGCTCGGCGGTCGTCTCCGGGAGGTACTGCGCCGGGTCGGTCTCCAGCCGCTCCAGGAACACGCCCTCCGCGGTGATCTTCGCCTGGGCCTGCCGGTCGGCGCTGCACGACACCGCGATCGCCACCGGGCAGGACGCGCCGTGCCGCGGCAGCCGGATCACCCGCACGTCGTGGCAGAAGTACTTGCCGCCGAACTGCGCGCCGATGCCGAGCTTCTGCGTCAGCTCGAACACCTGGAGCTCCAGCTCCAGGTCGCGGAAGCCGTGCCCGAGCGGGGAGCCCTCGGACGGGACCGTGTCGAGGTAGTGGGCCGAGGCGTACTTGGCGGTCTTCAGCGCGTACTCCGCGGACGTCCCGCCCACCACGATCGCCAGGTGGTACGGCGGGCACGCGGCCGTGCCCAGCGAGCGGATCTTCTCCTCCAGGAAGGACATCATCCGCTTCGGGTTCAGGACGGCCTTGGTCTCCTGGTACAGGAACGACTTGTTGGCGCTGCCGCCGCCCTTGGCCATGAACAGGAACTTGTAGGCGTCGCCGGGAGCCGCGTACAGCTCGATCTGCGCGGGCAGGTTGTCGCCGGTGTTCTTCTCGTCCCACATCGTGACCGGCGCCATCTGCGAGTAGCGCAGGTTCAGCTTCGTGTACGCGTCGTACACGCCGCGCGAGATGTGCTCCTCGTCGTTCCCGTCGGTTAGGACGTGCTGGCCGCGCTTGCCCATCACGATGGCGGTGCCCGTGTCCTGGCACATGGGCAGGACGCCGCCGGACGCGATGCCCGCGTTCTTCAGCAGGTCCAGGGCCACGAACCGGTCGTTCGGGGACGCCTCCGGGTCGTCCAGGATCCGGCGGAGCTGCGCGAGGTGCGCCGGGCGCAGCAGGTGCGCGATGTCGCGCATCGCGGTCTCGGTGAGCAGCCGCAGCGCCTCCGGCTCGACCTGGAGGAACGTCCGCCCGTTCGCTTCGAACGTGGACACGCCGTCGGAGGTCAGCAGCCGGTAGTCGGTCTCGTCCGGGCCGAGCGGCAGCAGGTCGGTGTAGGAGAACTCAGGCATCTCAGGCAGATCCTCGCGCGATTCCGATGGGGGCCGCCTCACAGGTTACGGGCTGCGGGGGAGCGGCCTCGCGGGGGGCGGACGGGGTGCGCAGGCCGACCACGACGCCCGCCGCGACCAGCGCCGCCCCCGCCAGGTCGGCGGGTCCCGGCCGGTCGATGCCGAGCACGACCGTCGTGATCACCGCGCTGACCGGGATCAGGCCGGCGAACAGGCCGGCGCGGTCGGCCCCGAGGCGTCCGATCGCGTCGTACCAGAGCAGGAACGCGATCGTGGTGACGACGACCGACAGGTAGCCGAAGCCCGCCAGCTCGCCCGCGGTCGGGACGCGCAGGACCGCCGCCCCGTCCACGGCCAGGCCGGCGGCCAGCAGCATCGGGGCCGCCAGCGCGGCGGAGTAGGCGGAGACCCGCAGCGGGCCGAGGCGCGGCAGCAGCGGGACGGCCAGCAGCGAGAAGCACACCTCGCCGGCGAGCGCGCCGAGCGAGAGCAGCAGTCCGCGGGCGCTGCCGCCGCCGAACCCGTTCGCGAGGGCCGCGCCGGCCGCGACCACGCACGCCGACACGATGACCGAGGGCGCGGGGCGGCGCCCCTCCAGCAGCGGCCCGGCCAGCGCCAGCACGATCGGGACCGTCGCGATCACCGTGCCGATGGTGGCCGGGCCGGTGTGCTCGGTCGCCGCCACGATGCAGACGTTGAAGGCGACCAGGCCCGTCGCCGCCAGGGCCGCCAGCAGGACCCAGTCCCGCGCGGACGGCCGCCGCGCGGGCCCGCCGGCGAAGCGCGCCACGGCGAGCAGGATCAGCGCGGCGACGGCGTACCGGACGGCCTGGCCGCCGAACACGGGATAGCCGGAGATGGTCGCCGAGACGGCGGTCAGCGTGCCGACGAGGAACATCGCGGCGCCCGCGCCGAGCGTGCCGCGCTTCTGAGACGTGTTCATGCAGGGAACGCTAGAAAACCCTTGGTCTACTGGACAGGGCCAATCAAAGCGTTGGAACGTGGACCAATAGAGTGTCCGTGACGTCCGGAGTCCCCCACGGCGCTGAGAGTGGTGTGACCGACCTTCACCTTTCCCTGGACCGGTCCGCCGGCCGGCTGGCGGCGCAGATCGCCGCCGGCTTCCGCGCGGCCGTGCGCAGCGGCCGGCTGACCGCCGGGACCCGGCTGCCGTCGAGCCGCGACCTGGCACGCGACCTGGACGTCTCCCGCGGCGTCGTCGTGACCGCCTACGAGCAGCTCACCGCCGAGGGCTTCCTCATCGCCCGGCGCGGCGACGGCACCCGGATCGCGCCGCTCGCCCGCCCCGACGGGGAACCCGCGCCGCCGCCGCGTCCGGGCGCGCCGCCCCGGCCCGCCGCGCCCCCGCCCCCGCCCTCCTACGACCTGCTGCCCGGCCGCCCCGACCTGTCGGCCTTCCCCCGGGAACGCTGGATCGCCGCCGCCCGCGCCGCGCTGCGCACCCTCCCGCACGACGCGTTCGCCTACCCCGACCCCGGCGGCGTCGCGGAACTGCGCGCCGGGCTGGCCGGCTACCTCGGCCGGGTCCGCGCCGCGCACGCCGACCCCGACCGCGTCGTGATCATGAACGGGGTGGCGCACGGGCTGTCCGCCCTGCTCGCCCTGCTGAGCGCCACCGGGCACCGCGCGATCGCCGTCGAGGACCCCACCAGCGCCCGGCAGCTGCCGATGATGGAGTCCACCGGGCTGCGGCTCGCCCGCATCCCCGTCGACGAGGAGGGCCTGGACGTCGCGGCGCTCACCCGCAGTGGAGCGCGGGCCGTCCTCGTCACGCCCGCGCACCAGTACCCGACCGGCGTCGTCCTGTCCGCCGCCCGCCGCGCCGCCCTGATCGCCTGGGCGCGGGACGTCGACGGCCTCGTCCTGGAAGACGACTACGACGCCGAGTTCCGCTACGACCGCGACCCGGTCGGCTGCCTCCAGGGCGTCGACCCCGACCGGGTCGTCCTGCTCGGCTCGGTGAGCAAGTCCCTCGCCCCCGCGCTGCGGCTCGGCTGGGCCGTCGCGCCGCCGTCCGTCGCCGCGCGGCTCCGCGGCCACCGCGCCGGCACCGACCTGGGCGGGCCCGTCCTGGAGCAGTACGCGCTGGCCGAGTTCATCGCCGGCGGCGGATACGACCGGCACCTGCGCACCATGCGGCGGCGGTACCGGGCCCGCCGCGACGCCCTCGCCCGCGCGCTGGACGCCCACGTCCCCGACGCGAGGGTTCACGGCGTGTCAGCGGGCATCCACCTCTACGTGGAACTGCCCCCCGGACGCGACGAGGACCAGGTCGTGGCCCGCGCGGCCCGAGCAGGCGTCGCCGTCGCCGGCGCCCGGAGCATGTGGTCGGCCGGACGCGCCGCCTCCGCGCCGCCCGCGCTCGTCCTCGGCTACGCCGGACTCGGCGAGACCCGCCTGGTCAAGGCCGCGGAACTGCTGGGTCAAGCGATTACCCCCGGTGCCGATGGGTAGGACCGACATCCCCGGTGTAGGAGGCACGGATGAGTCTGGATGAGGCCGCACGACAGCTGAAGATGGCCGGTCACGACGCGCAGGTCGCGTTCGACTGCATCGGCCTGGGCGACCTCGAAAGGGCACAGGAGCACGCGGTGACCCTCCGCGCCGCCGCCGACGCCGCCGAGGTGGCGCTCAGCCGCGCGCTGAAGGACATGACGCCGGAGCAGGCCCAGGCCGAAGGCGAAAAGGCACTGAGGAGCCTGGAAGACGCGTAGTTTCCCAGGGGGGCGACCCCCTGGAACCCCCGTTGCGAGCCGGTCGATCCTCACGCCGCTGTTGCGGTTGCTGTGACCGTGCGGGTTGTCGGGCGTCGCTGCGGTCGCCCGGCTCGGCGGGTCGGGCGGCCTCCGGGCGCTGGAGCGCCCTCCGGCCGCCCGACCCGTGCCCCCGGCTGAGGTCCACGCCCGGGGTGGGTGGGGGTCAGGCCATGGGGCGTTCTATGGCGGGGGCGTCCGGGGTGGCGCCCTTCACGGGGGGTGGGGCGAAGCCCTTGGCGGTGACGAAGACGACCAGGATCAGGGCCGTGGGGATGATGAAGGCGATGCGCAGGCCGTGGTCGGCGCTCAGCGGGGCGATGGCGCCCACCACGGCGGCGCCCAGGACGAACCCGACGTAGTTGAAGATGTTCACGCGGGACACGGCGACGCCCAGGCCGGTCGGGTCGACCCGTCCGGCGGCGGAGAAGGACACCGGGGCGATCACGCTGAGGCCGAGCCCGGCGACCGCCAGCGCGGCGATGGCGAAGCCCGCGTTCGGCGCCGCGACCACCCCGGCCATCCCGACGATGCCGACCAGCCCGCCGAGCCGCACCACCTGGACGGCGCCCGAGCGCCGGACGGCGAAGTCGGCGACGCCGCGGCTGATCACCATCGTGATCTGGTAGGCGACGTAGCCGAGCGGCGCGACCCAGTCGCTCGCCGACAGCTCGTCGTCCAGGTACTTGGCGCCGTAGTTGGAGATCGCCGCGTCGGCGAGGTAGGCGACCGCCATCGCGGCGCCGACGACGAGGATCGGCCGCCACGGGACGCTGCGCCCCGCCGCCTTCAGCTCCTCGGCGGTCGGCCCGTCGCCCTCCTCCGCGCGCCGGTAGAGGCGGTGGCCGGTGGCCAGGGACCCGGCGATCCCCACGGCGGCGGCGATCCCGAAGCAGGTGGCCAGCGGCAGGTCGACCTTGTTGGCCAGCGACGCCCAGAGCCCGCCGAGGATGCCCGCGACGCTCCACACCGCGTAGAAGCCGGTGATCAGGCTGACGCCGTAGCGGCGCTCGACGGCGACGGCCTGCGCGTTCATCGACGCGTCCACGGCCCCGACGAACAGGCCGAACGCCGCGACCGCGACGTAGAGCGCGATGTCGTTGTCGCCGGTGAGGCCGATCAGCGCGATCGTGACCGCCACCGCGGGCTGGGCGACCCGCAGGACGGGGCCGCTGCCGAGCCGCTGGAACAGGGCGCCGGACACGACGCTGCCCACCCCGGCGACCAGCGGCACCATCAGCAGCACCAGCGACAGCATGGCGTCGCTCAGGTGGTGCGCCTTCTGCATCTGCGGGACCTGCGTCACCAGCGAGGCGAAGCAGAGCCCCTGGACGGCGAAGGCCGTGTACGCGGCGTACCGGGCCTGGCGGTCCCGCGCGGTGGTGCCCTGGGTCATGCGGCCCGACCTCTCTGAGCTGCGCAACGTGAAGAAGATTCGCGTCAGCGTAGGGACAGGGTGCGTACCAGGTCAATGTTCCCCGGAACCGTCAGTCGATGAGGCGGTTGCGCATCCCCCGGACGGCGATCACCCACATGAGCGCCGCGAACGCCAGCAGGGCGCCCAGGTGGCCGAGATCGGCCAGCGGGCGCAGCCCGAACACCGCGTCCCGGACCAGCTCCACGCAATGGTAGAGCGGATTGAGGTAGCAGACCTTCTGCGCCCACGCGGGCAGCGCGTCCACCGGGAAGAACGTCCCGGCGATCAGGAACAGCGGCGTCACCACGCCGGTGATCACATAGTCGAACGAGTTGATCGACGGCACGACCGAGGACGTCCACATGCCGAACAGACCGAAGCCGAGCGCGGTGAAGAACGTCACGAACGGCACCAGCAGCATCCCGAACGCGGGATCGAGGCCGAAGAACAGCGCCACGATGATCGGCGTGCACGAGTACACCGCCGACTTGGCCGCGATCCACAGCGCCTCGGCCGTCACCAGCTCGTGGACGTCCACGGGCGTCGCCAGCATCCCGTCGTAGGTGTGCTGGAACACGCGCCTGATGTAGCCGTTGAACATGCCGGGGAACACCGACGTGAACAGCGCCGCCGTCCCGACCACGCCGGTCGCGACGAAGTCGAGGTACCGGTAGTCGCCGATCACCGCGACCATCGACCCGAAGCCGTAGCCGAACGCGAGCAGGAAGAACGTCGGCTCCACCATCGAGGCGAACGACTGCGACTTCCAGTACCGCTTGTAGAGGGCCAGCTCGTGCCGCCAGATGCCCCGCACGGGCGCGAACTCGAACCGCCGGAGCCGCGGCGCCCGCTCCACTCCTCCGCTCATTGCTGCTCCTTGCGGGGGGCGACCCCCCGCACCCCGCGGTTCGCTTCGCTCATTCCTGTTCCTTGCGGGGGGGCGACCCCCCGCACCCCCCGGTTCGCTTCGCTCATTCCACGCGCTCCCCGGTCAGCACCACGAACACGTCCTCCAGGCTCGCGGCGCGGCGTACGCCGTCGGGGCCCAGCTCGTCCTCCAGCGAGGGCGGGATCGTCTCGGCCTTCAGCACCGACACCGACGGGCCGGTGCGGCGCGTCGGGAACCCCGCGCCCCTCGCCAGCCGCTCCACCTCCGTGAGCCGGCCGGGCGGCCCGTAGTGCTCGACGACCCGCTCGCCCGCGTACTCGGCGACCAGCTCGGACGGCGAGCCCCGCGCGATCACCCGGCCGTGCGACATCAGCGCGCACGCGTCGGCCAGCCGCTCGGCCTCCTCGATGTAGTGCGTGGACATCAGCACGGTCGTGCCCCCGGCGCGCAGCCCGTCGATCAGCCCCCACAGCTCCGCCCGGACCTGCGGATCGAGGCCGACGGTCGGCTCGTCCAGCAGGACGAGCGCGGGCCGGTGCACCAGCCCGCGCGCGATCAGCAGCCGCCGCCGCATGCCGCCCGACAGGTCGTCCACCTTCGTGCGCTGCCGCTCGGTCAGGTGCGCGATCGCGAGCGCGTCGTCCACGGCCTTGCGGCGCTCCTTGCGCGGCACCCGGTACAGGTGCGCGAACACCTCCAGGTTCTCGCGGGCGGTCAGCTCCTCGTCGAGGTTGTCCTGCTGCGGGACGACCCCCATCACGGCCCGCGCGCGCTTGGACTCCCTCGGAATGCTGAAGCCGAGCACGTCGATGCTGCCCTCGTCGGCGATCGCCTGCGCGGTGAGCATCTTCATCGTCGTCGACTTCCCGGCGCCGTTCGGCCCCAGCAGGCCCAGGCAGACCCCGGCGGGGACCTCCAGGTCCAGCCCGTCCACGGCGGTGAAGTCGCCGAACCGCTTCACGACGCCGCGCAGGCTGATCGCCGCCGCGCCGGCCTCGTCCCGGGCGCCCGTGATCTGGGCACGCTGCAAGGTCATACCCCTCACACTAAGGACACGGACGGACACATCCCCACAGGTTTTCGGCGGGCCGCGCGCCGCCCGGAGGTTAATCTCTAGGTGTGGACGTCCCCCATCGCCCGGCCGAGAAGGCCACCAGCGTGCGCCAGCTGCGCGCGTCCGACGCCGACCGGGAACGCGTCGTCGCCGTTCTGGGCGAGGCCGTCGCCGACGGACGGCTCACCTTGGAGGAGCACTCCGACCGCACGTCCCGCGCCTACGCCGCCCGCACCCTGGGCGAGCTGACCGGCCTCACCCACGACCTCAGCCCCGAGGAGGCGCAGCCCATCCTCGTGGACGACCGCCCGGTCTCGGTCTTCTTCGGACGCACCCGCAGGGAGGGGCGCTGGGTCGTCCCCGTGAAACTGCCACTGCTCGCCCTCTTCGGAACGGTCGAACTGGACCTGCGCGAAGCCGTCATGCAGCGCCGGCACATCGTGGTCGACTCGCTGGTGTTCGGCGGCCGGATCCGGATCCTCGTCCCCGAGGGCGTCAGCGTGCACGTCACCGGCCGCACCATCCTCAGCACCCGCGACCTGCGGGCCCGCCCCGCCCAGGACGGGCCCACGGTCGAGGTCGGCGGCACGATGATCTTCGGCTCGGTGCGCGCCCGCGCGCCGAAGCGCTCGCTGCGCACCCGCGTCCGCGACCGCCTCGGCCGGGGCCGCTAGCCCGGCCGGACGCGGCCCCCGCTAGACCGCCGTGTCGAAGTTGATCGCGCTGTACGCGCGGAGCTTGCTCAGCTGGTGCTCGCTGGAGATCGTCCGGATCGTCCCGCTGCGCGAGCGCATGACCAGCGAATGCGTGACCGCCGTGCCCTTGCTGTAGCGGACGCCGTCGACCAGCTCCCCGTCGGTGATCCCGGTCGCGGCGAAGAACACGTCGTCGGACGTGACCAGGTCGTCGGTGGTCAGCACCCGGCCCGGCTCGTGCCCCGCGTCCTTCGCCTTCTGCTTCTCCGCGTCGTCCTGCGGCCAGAGCCGGCCCTGGATCACCCCGCCGAGCGCCTTGATCGCGCACGCCGCGATGATGCCCTCCGGGGTGCCGCCGATGCCGACCAGCAGGTCCACGCCGGTGCCCGGCCGGGACGCCATGATCGCGCCCGCCACGTCGCCGTCCAGGATGAACTTGATCCGCGCGCCCGCCTCGCGGACCTCCTTCACGATGCCCTCGTGCCGCGGGCGGTCCAGGATGCAGACGGTCACGTCGTTCGGCGCGGAGCCCTTCGCGCGGGCGATCGCGCGGATGTTGTCGGCGATCGGACGCTCGATGTCGACGGCGTCCGCCGCCTCCGGTCCCGTCACCAGCTTCTCCATGTAGAACACCGCGGACGGATCGAACATCGATCCGCGCGGCGCCACCGACAGGACCGCGACCGCGTTGCCCATGCCGAGCGCGGTCAGCCGCGTCCCGTCCACCGGGTCGACGGCGACGTCGCACTCGGCGCCGGAGCCGTCCCCGACCTCCTCGCCGTTGAACAGCATCGGCGCGTGGTCCTTCTCGCCCTCGCCGATCACGACGACGCCCTGCATGGACACGGTGTTGATCAGCTGGCGCATCGCGTTCACGGCGGCCCCGTCGGCGCCGTTCTTGTCGCCCCGGCCGACCCAGCGCGCCGCGGCCATCGCGGCGGCCTCGGTCACCCGGACGAGCTCCATCGCGAGGTTGCGGTCCGGTGCCGCCGGCTCGGTCGTGAGCGGGGAGGAAACGGTGGTCTCATCGGACATGGCGGGGCAGCCCCTTCGGTCGGTGGTGCCTCGGATTCTCCGTGGACCGGACGGCGGGCCACAAATTGGACCAGACCAGCCGCGGGCGGAGCGTGCCGGCACCCGTGGTAGCGGCCCGCGCGCCCCCGGTATTTGACGGTCGCGCGGGCAAGGGATCGTTTCCCCATGGGAGAGGGCGTAACCTCAGGCGTCATGAGCAGCGACATCGACGTCTCGTCCGGCGAGGCGGCAGGCGGCGGGGGTGGGCGGCCCGCAGACTCCCCCGCGCGGACCTCCGACCGCGGCGCCGCCACGCGCGGCGCACTGCTGTCCGCGGCGAGGGACGTCTTCTGTGCGTCGGGGTTCGCCCAGGCCGCGGTGACCGACATCGTCGCCAAGGCGGGCGCCAGCGTCGGCAGCCTCTACCACCACTTCAACGGCAAGGCGGACCTGTACCTCACGCTGTTCGAGGACTTCCAGGGCCGCCAGCAGGAACGCACCCGGGAGGCGATCAGCGCCGTCCGGGAGGCCGGCGAGACCGACCCCATGCGGCAGTTCATCGCCGGCGCGGGCGCCTACCTGAACGGCTGCCTCGACGAGCGCGACGTCGCCCGGCTGTTCATCTCCGGCGACGGCCCGCCCGGGTTCGACCGCGTCATGCGGCAGCGGCTCACCAAGTGGGCGCGCCGCAACGCCGCGCTGTTCCACACCGCCGACGGCGGCGTGGACGAGGCCCTCGTCACCGTGCTGACCGGCGCGATGGCGGGCGCCGTGTCCGAGATCTCCCTCATGGACGACGAGGACGCCGCCCGCCGGCTCGCCGAGAAGGTCATGCGCATCGTCGGCACGATAAGGAACCCCGGTACCGAGCAGCGCTGACCGTGGGGGATCCTGGAGGGGTGACCGACAAGACCCCGGCCCCCGACACCGCCGCCCCGGACACCTCGGCCGCGGAGGCCGCCTCCGCGGAGCAGGCCGAGACCGAAGCCCGGCAGGAGTCCCCGTCCCCGCGGGACCCCGCGGGCCGGCCCGTCGTCGAGGTCAGCCCGGCCGTGCACAAGCGGCTGACGACGGGCCTCGGCGGCTTCGCCCTGGCCATGGCCGCGTGCATGCTGCTGGTGCTGGCGATCTACCTCGTGTCGCCGCGCGGCGGCGACGAGGAGGTCCTGCCGACCGTCGACTACAACTCGCAGCTCTGGGCCATGCGCGGCGACGCGCCCTACACCGTGGTCGCGCCCGAGGGGCTGCCCGCCGGCTGGCGCCCGAACAGCTCCCGGCTGCACGGCCTCGGGTCCGGCGGCAAGGAGCCCGTCGCCTGGCACCTCGGGTTCGTGACGCCGAAGGACGAGTACGCGGCGCTGGAGCAGAGCGACGAGAAGGCGTCCGAGTACGTCCCGCGCATGACCAACAGCAGCCTGCCCGTCGGGACGCAGCAGATCGACGGCGTCACCTGGACGAAGTACCACCGCAAGGACAAGAAGGCGAACTCCCTCGCCCGCACCCTGCCGGACGGCACGAGCATCGTGGTGACCGGCACCGCGTCCTACGCGGAGCTGGCCGTCCTGGCGGCGTCGCTGAAGCCGCAGAGCAGGGACGGCGCGACGCTGGCGCCGTCCCCGGCGGCGACGCCCGCCCCCTGACCGTCAGAACGGGGCGGCGGCGTCGCCGTCCCCGGGCCGGTCGAGGGCGGCCGCCAGCCGCGCGCGGGCGCCCTCCAGCCACTCCTCGCAGACCGCGGCCAGCTTCTCGCCGCGCTCCCACAGGCCGAGCGACTCCTCCAGCGTCAGCCCGCCCGCCTCCAGCCGCTTGACGACCTCGGTCAGCTCGTCCCGTGCCTGCTCGTACGACGGCTTCTCCGCCGTCCCCTCGTCGTCCGCCACCCGCCCCACCCTAGGACTTCTCGCGCCCGGTCACGGACACGCCGAGACGCCCGCCGGCCAGCCGGACGTGCAGCGCCTCCCCGTCCGCGACCGCCGCGGCCTCCCGCACGACCGCCCCGTCCTCCCGCTGGACGATCGCGTAGCCGCGCTCCAGCGTCGCGGCGGGGGACAGGGCCAGCAGCCGGGCGCGGGTGTGCGACAGCTCGTCGCCGGCCCGGTCCAGCGCCCCGGACAGGGACCGCCGCGTCCGGTCGCGCAACGCCGCGACCTGCTCGGACTGCCGCTCGATCTCCCGCACCGGGTCGGCCAGCGCGGGCCGCGACCGGACCGCCCTCAGCCACGCCAGCTCCCGCTCGACGGCGCCCGCCAGGCAGCGCCGCCCCCGGTCGCGCAGCTGCCGGACGAGCTGGAGCTGCTCCCGCACGTCCGGGACGGCCTTCTTCGCCGCGTCCGTCGGCGTGGACGCCCGGACGTCCGCGACCAGGTCGAGGATCGGGGCGTCCTGCTCGTGCCCGATCGCGCTCACCACCGGCGTCCGGGCGGCGGACACGGCGCGCACGAGCGCCTCGTCCGAGAACGGCAGCAGGTCTTCCATCGCGCCCCCGCCCCGCGCGATGATGATCAAATCGATCTCGGGATCGGCGTCCAGCGCCCGCAGCGCCTCCATGACCTCGCCGACCGCGTACGAGCCCTGCACCGCGGTGTTCTCCACCCGGAACGCGACCGCCGGCCAGCGCCGCCGCGCGTTCTGCAGGACGTCGTGCTCGGCGTCGGAGTCGCGCCCGCAGATCAGCCCGATCCTGCCGGGCAGGAACGGCAGCGGGCGCTTGCGCTCCGGCCGGAACAGCCCCTCCGACGCGAGGACCTGCTTCAGCCGCTCCAGCCGGGCCAGCAGCTCCCCGACGCCGACCGGCCGGATCTCCAGGACGCTGAGCGAGAACGTCCCCCGGTTGATCCAGAAGTCCGGCTTGGCGTGCACGACGACGCGGGCCCCGTCGGTCACCGCCGGGCCCGCCGCCTCGAACGCCGCGCGCGGCCCGACGACCCGCACCGACATGTTCGCCACCGGGTCGCGGAGCGTCATGTAGACCGTCCCGCCCCGGGCGTTGAGGTCGGTGATCTGGCCCTCGACCCAGATGCGGCCGAGCCGGCCGATCCAGCCGCTCACCGCCTGCAGGACCGTCCGCACCGGAACCGGGGATTCGGCCGTGGTCTCCATCGCCATGCAGGAACACTACTGACTACGACCCCGAGGAGAGTGACCCGTGACCGCCTCCGAACGCGAGCTGGCCGAACAGCTCAACCTGCGCCTGCGCCACGTCGTGCTGATGCTGCGGCAGGCCGCCGCCGACCAGCCGGTCACCGGCCAGCAGCTGTCCGTGCTCGGCTCGCTGGAGCACGGGCCGCGCCGGATGACGGAGCTGGCCGCCGAGCACGGCGTCCGGCTGCCGACCATGACCGCCCAGATCAACCGGCTGGAACGGGACGGGCTCGTCGCACGCGGCCGCAACGGCGCCGACGCCCGCGTCGTCACCGCGCGGCTCACCGGGACGGGCCGCGACCGGCTGGCCGCCGGGCGGGAGCGCCGGCTCACGTTCCTCAGCGAGCGGCTCGCGAACCTGACGGACGAGGAGCGCGCGCTGGTCGCGGCGGCCCTGCCCGCCCTCGACAAGCTCCTCAGCGGCCCCTGAGAACGCCGCGAGCCCCCGGCGCCGGCCGGGGGCTCGTCGGTGGTCGCTCGGTCAGCTGAGGCCGTTCAGCTTGGCGATGCGGCGCTCGTACATGCGGACGACGTCCTCGCGGGCGGCGTGCTTGCGCTCGTACTCGCGCAGCAGCTTCACCTGCTCGACGGACAGGCCGCGCAGGCGCGCGCGCAGCTGCGGCAGCGTCGCGGTGTCGTAGTCGGGGACCGGCAGGTCCTCGGCGATGTGCGCGGCCTCCGCCGGAGCGGCGGGCTTGTTCTCCGGCTTCGGCTCGAACGCCTTCTCGTCCTTGGCGACCGCTTCGCTCGTCGCCTCGTCCGAAGCCTCGGCGGGCTCGCCCTCGGCGGGCTTCCCGGCCGCGGGCTTCTTGGCGTCGGGCTTCTTGGCCTCGGCTGTCTTGGCCTCGGGCTTCTTGGCCTCGGGCTTCTCGGGCTCGGCCTTGGCGGGCGCGGGCTCGGCGGCCTTCGGGCTCGGGGCGGGCACGGCCTGCGGAGCGGGCTCCGGCTTCGGCTCGGCGGGCTCCGGCTTCGGCGCGGGCTCGGCGACCGGCCCCTGCTCGTCCACCTTGGCGTGCCGGCGTCCGAGCGCGCCCGGCTTCGCGGGCTTCGGCGGCACCCCCGGCCTGGCGTGCTTCGGCGCGTGCGGCGCCCCCGCGCCGGGCTTGCCGACGGAGATCTCCTCGCCGGCGGCGCGCGCGGCGGCCGGCCGCGCGGGCCTCGTCCGGCGGACGGGCTCCGGCTCCGGCTCGGGCTCCTCGCCCCGCACCCGCTCGACCACGCGCCCGACGACCTTCTCGGCCGTGCTCTGGACGTCGTCGCGCAGCCGCCCCAGCACCGGCTTCACCCCGGCGCCCTCGGTGATCTCCTTGTAGTCGCGGGTGACCCGGTCGCCGAGCAGCAGCGCCCGGCCGACACCGAACATGGCCAGCCGGACGGCGTGCAGCGGGAGATCGCGAACCTGCTCGCCCACCGTGTCCTGGACCTGCTCCTTGAGGCGGCGCGGCGATTTCGTCATCGACTCTTCCTCTTCCTGCATCGTCTCCTGAACCTCACTCTGCCCCATGGGTTCGACGGCGGTCACCCCGGGTCAACGGATTTCTGTCCCAAGGAGGCGTGGAGCGGGTCACGGCCCGGTCACGCGTACGACCCGGTCACTCGTACGATAGAGCCATGACCGCCAACAGCCAGCGCCGTGTCCTGCTCGCCAAGCCGCGTGGTTACTGCGCAGGCGTCGACCGGGCCGTCCAGACGGTCGAGATCGCCCTGGAGAAGTACGGGGCCCCGATCTACGTCCGCAAGCAGATCGTGCACAACGTCCACGTCGTCAAGACGCTGGAGGAGCGCGGCGCCGTCTTCGTGGAGGAGACCGAGGAGGTCCCCGAAGGGGCGATCGTGGTGTTCTCCGCGCACGGCGTCGCGCCCGCCGTGCACGAGGAGGCCAAGGGCCTCGACCTGCGCACCATCGACGCGACGTGCCCGCTGGTGACCAAGGTCCACAAGGAGGCCGTGCGCTTCGCCGACCAGGACTACGACATCCTGCTGATCGGCCACGAGGGGCACGAGGAGGTCATCGGCACCACCGGCGAGGCCCCCGACCACATCCACCTCGTGGACGGCCCCGGCGACGTCGCCAACGTGACCGTCCGCGACCCCGAGAAGGTGGCCTGGCTCTCCCAGACCACGCTGTCGGTCGACGAGACCGTCGCCACCGTCGAGAAGCTCCGCGAGCGGTTCCCCAAGCTGATGGACCCGCCGTCCGACGACATCTGCTACGCCACCCAGAACCGGCAGGTCGCCGTGAAGGAGATGGCGGCGCAGGCGCAGCTCGTCATCGTGGTCGGGTCGACGAACTCCTCCAACTCCGTGCGGCTGGTCGAGGTCGCCAAGGAGCACGGCGCCGACGACGCCCACCTCGTCGACTACGCCGAGCACATCGACCCGGCCTGGCTGGAGGGCGTCGCCACCGTCGGCGTCACCAGCGGCGCGTCCGTCCCGGACGAGCTGGTGCAGGAGGTCCTGGCCTGGCTGGCCGAGCGCGGGTTCGGCGAGGCGGAGGAGATCGAGTCGGTCGAGGAGCACATGCGCTTCTCCCTCCCGAAGGAACTCCGCAAGGACCTCCGCATCACGCCGGTCTAGACCCGGCGCCGCGGCCCGGCCGCCCGGTCAGTCGACCTCGCCGTGGTGGAGGCGGCGGTCCTGCGCCGTCGCGGGCGACTCGTCCCACCGGACGGGGTTCTCGTTCTCCTCCTTCTCGAAGAGGCGCACCCCGACGAGCTTGTCCCGCAGCTCGCGGACGTTCGTCATCATGCCGCGGGCCAGGCAGATCACGACGACCAGCAGCGTCCCGAAGAACAGCCACGGCGCGGTGGCCGCCAGCGCGGCCAGGACGCCGACCGTGAGGCCGCGCAGCAGCGAGCCCTGGCCGAGCGTGGTGGCGAACACGACCGTGAACGTGGCGGCGAAGAACACCAGCGGCGGGCTGACGACGAGCGTGAGCAGGTCGGCGGGGCGCGTCGCGAACCCGGCGAGCGCGCAGCCGATCGCGAACCCGGCGCCGGCGAGCAGCGGCACCCCGAACCAGTGCGACAGCAGCCCGCACAGCACCCCGGCGGCGAACATGACGACGATGCCCCCGCGCCCGGTCAGCGTGACCGGGCTCGCCCCGGCGGCGGCCGACCGCGATCGGCGGGCGGCGCCGCGCTGACGTCCCACTGGACCCTCCGGAGCCGGCGGCGCGCCGCCGGGCGCGTCGCGTACCGTCGATGAACTCATCGCCATCCCTTCGCCGTGGGGGGACGCGCCTCCGCGGGGCCCTCCACATCCCTCTGCTCGGGGACGGGCTGTGCGCCGAAACCTACCGCTTCCGCCGCCGGGCCGGGCCTGGCCCGCTCGTCGTCGACGGGTTCCTCGTCCGGGGGGCCGCCGTCGAGAGGGGCGTCCGAGGGGGCTTCCAGGGGGCGTCCGCGGGGGTCGTCCGCCGTGCTCAGTTCGGCCGCGGAGAGCGCGCGGGGGCTCTCCTCCACCGGACGCGGGCCGTCCAAGCCGTCCTCGACCACGCCCAGCTCGTTCAGCTTGCGCGCACTGACCAGCACGCGCGTCTCAAGGGAGCCGACCGTCCGGTTGTAGGACTTGACGGCCCCGGTCAGCGCGCGGCCCAGTTCGTCGACGTGCTGACCCATCGTGCCGAGACGCTCGTACAGTTCCTTGCCCAGCTCGAAGACCGCGCGCGCGTTCCGTGAGAGCGCGGCCTGCTGCCACGCGTAGGACGCCGTCCGCAGCATGGTGATGAGCGTGGTCGGCGTCGCGATGTGCACCCGGCGGCGCATCGCGTACTCCAGCAGGCCGGGGTCGCGGTCGAGCGCGGGCGCGAGGAACGCCTCGCCGGGGATGAACAGGATCACGAACTCCGGCGCCGGGCTGAACGCCTGCCAGTACGACTTGGCCGCGAGACGGTCCACGTGGTCGCGAAGATGACGGGCGTGCGCGTCCAGCCGGACGGGATCGCCGCTCTCGGCGGCCTGGAGGTAGGCGGCCAGGGAGACCTTGGAGTCGACCACGATGCTCTTGCCGCCGGTCAGCCGCACCACCATGTCGGGACGCACCGTGCCGTCGACCGTGAAGGCGCTCGCCTGCTCCTCGAAGTCGCAGTGGTGCGTCATCCCGGCGAGCTCCACCACCCGGCGGAGCTGCAGCTCGCCCCACCGCCCCCTCGCCTCGGGCCGCTGCAGCGCCCGCACCAGCGACTGCGTCTCGCGGCGCAGCTGGTCGGAGCTCTGCCGGACGAAGTCGACCTGCTTGGCGAGCATCGCGTGCGACTCGCGGCGGCCCGTCTCCACCTCGCGGAGCTGCTCCTCCACCTTGGCGAGCGTCTCCTTCAGCGGCGCGACCAGGTGCTCGACGGCCTGCTGGCGGCGCTGCAACTCGCCCGCCGCCTCGACCCCCGCCGTCTTGAGCCGCGCGTCCGCCAGCTCGAGGAACCGCTGGTTGCTGGCGTCCAGCGCCTTCGCGGACAGGCTCTCGAAGTGCTCGGCCATCCGCTCCTCGGCGTAGGCGAGCTTCTCCTCGGCCGCCCGCGCCCGCGCGATCAGCGCGCCCTGCCGGCCCGTCGCGAGCGCGTATCCGGCGACGGCGCCGAAGGCGGCGCCGACGAGCAGGCCGGCGAACAGCGCGAGGTCCATCCGCTCATCGTGACAGCGCGGCGGCGAAGCGGGATCGCGACGCGCCGGGATGCCGCGGGACGCCCCGTCCCGGACATTCGGCGGTCCAGCGGAGGTTCCAGGCAGCGCGACGGGTCCTCGCGGCCCATAAACTTGACCGCCGTGAGCCTCTCCATCGGAATCGTCGGGCTGCCCAACGTCGGCAAGTCCACCCTGTTCAACGCGCTGACCAAGAACGACGCGCTGGCCGCCAACTACCCGTTCGCGACCATCGAGCCCAACGTCGGCGTGGTCGGGGTGCCCGACCCGCGCCTGCACACGCTGGCGGAGATCTTCGGCTCGCAGAAGATCATCCCCGCGACGATGGAGTTCGTCGACATCGCGGGCATCGTCAAGGGCGCGTCCGAGGGGCAGGGCCTCGGCAACAAGTTCCTCGCCAACATCCGCGAGACCAACGCGATCTGCCAGGTCATCCGCGCCTTCGAGGACCCGGACGTCACGCACGTGGACGGCGAGGTCGCCCCGTCCCGCGACATCGAGACGATCAACACCGAGCTGATCCTGGCCGACCTCCAGACGATCGAGAAGGCGCTGCCGCGTCTCGACAAGGAGGCCCGCACCAAGAAGGACAAGGAGAAGCTCGCCGTCCTCGACGCCGTCAACGCCGCCCAGAAGCTCCTGAACGACGGCGTGACGCTCTTCGCGGGCGCGGCGAAGGCCGGCATCGACCCGGAGCTCCTGCGCGAGCTGCACCTGCTCACCGCCAAGCCGTTCCTCTACGTCTTCAACCTCGACGAGAGCGAGCTGACCGACGAGGCGCTGCGCGCCCGCCTGCGCGACCTGGTCGCCCCCGCCGAGGCGATCTTCCTGGACGCGAAGATCGAGGCGGAGCTGATCGAGCTGCCGGACGACGAGGCGCTCGAACTGCTGCAGGGCATGGGCCAGGAGGAGTCCGGCCTGTCGCAGCTCGTCCGGATCGGGTTCGGCACCCTCGGCCTCCAGACGTACCTGACGGCGGGGCCGAAGGAGGCGCGGGCCTGGACGATCCGCAAGGGCGCCACCGCTCCGGAGGCCGCCGGCGTCATCCACACCGACTTCCAGCGCGGCTTCATCAAGGCCGAGACCGTCTCCTTCGGCGACCTGGTCGCGGCCGGCTCCATGGCCGCCGCCCGCACCGCGGGCAAGGTGCGCATGGAGGGCAAGGACTACGTGATGCAGGACGGCGACGTCGTGGAGTTCCGCTTCAACGTCTGACGGGCCGGTGCGGCGGCTTCGCGGCCGGCGGGTCCCGCGCGGCCGGTGGTCCCAGGGCGCGGTGACCCGCCGCGACCAGTGTGATTTTGGCAACAGCGGGTCCCGGTGAGACCGGGGTGGCCGGTGAGCTGGGTGTTTTGTAGTGAGATGTCGCGAATGCGACAGTTTGTCACGTTATTTCGGGAACAGATTGCGGCCGTCGCCGTCACCCGGTAACCAAGCAACAGCCGAGTCGTGCCGCTTGTCCGGAACCTGGACCTGCGCACTCTTCGGAGCCTTGGATAGGGGATCGTCACCGTTTGGCAATCTTCCCCGTTCCTGCTGAGGTGGATTGCATTATCCACAACCGCGTGCCGGGGCTGTGCTTCGCTGCGATGCGCTGGAACAATTGACGCCCGTGGTTACCCTGGGCCCGAGGTGGGTTCAGAAAGCCACCGGAACACGACCAGGCAACAGACCGCGCCGACCGGGGGCGAGGCGCGAGCGGAGGCAGGATGGCTCGCAGGTCGGCCGCGGGACGCGGCCGTGACACCGCCGTAGTCGAGGAGAGGGCGGCGCCCGGCCGGGCGCTCGCCTCCTCCGCCGACCCGTCGTGGGGCCTGACCGAGCCGGGCGGGCACGGCGGACGGCCGGGCCGCGGCGGCGGGCGGACCGGCGGCCGCTGGGGCGGCTCCGGCGGGCGCTGGTGGGTGTGGGCCGGGCGCGCCGTCCTGTGGGCGCTGATCCTCGTCATCCTCGTCAACGGCGTCCGGGCCCCGTTCGAGCGGTTCACCGCCGACGACTCGTCCGCCGGCGGCGGCGCGGGGACCGCGTCCAAGCCGCCGAAGAGCGCCGGATTCCCCAGCAGCGCGGCGGGCGCGTTCGCCATCCAGTTCGCCAACGTCTATCTCAACTACGACCAGAAGACCGCGCCCGCCCGCGAGGCGCAATTGCGCACGTTCCTGCCCGACGGCGCCGACGCCCAATTCGGCTGGAACGGCGTCGGGAAGATGCAGGTGCAGTCCGTCCAGGTCGCCGGAGTGGACGCGCGGGACGCCGGCAACGCGACCGTGACGCTGCTCGCCCGCACCGCCGACCGGTGGCTGCGGCTCGCCGTTCCCGTGTACGCCGACAAGAGCGGGTCCCTGGTCGTGTCCGCCCGTCCCGCCCTGCTTCCCCCGCCGACCAAGGCGCAGCTTCCCCAGGGCGGCGTCGAAGACCGCGACACCGCGCTCGAGAACGAGCTCAAGCCCTTCCTCGGCACCTTCTTCAAGGAGTACGCGGACGGCAACCAGGAGGCCCTGTCCCGCTTCTCCGCCGGGACGGCCATCACCGGCCTCGCCAGATCCGTCGCTTTCATGCAGGTCAAGGAGGTCATCGCGGCCAAGGGCCCGAACGGTGAGCGCACCGTCACCGCCACGGTGGTGTGGCAGCCCGCCGGGGGCGGCGGCGGCGAGCTGGAGCAGAGCTACCAGCTCGCCATGGTCAAGAAGGGCACGACCTGGCTCGTGCGCGACATTCGCGGCACCACCGAACCGAGCGCGTCATGAGAGGCCGCGAATTGAAGAACCCGACCCCCGAATCAGCCGACCAAGGAAGGTAGTCAGTCGATGCTGCATCACCTCATGGCGTCGATTCCGATGGAAATCCTGGCGGCGCCCGACGACGAACTCAAGACCGACCAGCTCGCCGATTGGCTCCGCCAGATATTCGGTCCGCTCTTCCTCGTGATCGTCTCCATTGTGGCGATCTTCTTCCTGTTCACCCGGGAGATCACGCGTTTCGTTCAATTCATCGTGCTGGCGATCGGAATCGGAGTGGTCTTCTACGTGCCGAACATCATCGAGACCACGGCCAAGGCGATCGCCAAGGCCCTCGGTGTGGACGTCTCCTGACCCGGGGAGGCACGGCGCTCGCGCAGCGAGGGGAGTAGGGGCGTGGATCTACCCACGTACACGAACATCTGGCGCATCGAGAAGCGGCTCTACAAGCTGTACGACCTGCGGCTGCCCATGCCGCTGCCGCTCGTCCAGATCGGTGTGTTCCTCGGCGTCTTCGTGCCGTGGATCCTGCTGCTCAGGCTCGTCGGCATCCCCTTCGAGTCGCCCTGGCACGTCCTGTACATCGTCCCGCCGGGCGTTCTGACCTGGATGGCGACGCGCCCCGTCATCGAGGGCAAGCGGCTCACCGAGCTGCTGCTCTCGCAGGGCCGCTACCTCGCCGAGCCCCGCACCTGGTGCCGGCTGACCCCGATCCGCGAACCCCGCGAAGTGGTCATCGTCGCCCGCGTCTGGCGGCGCGCCGACGCCCCCGCCCCGGTCGCCGCGATGGAGCGCGCCGCCGTCAAGTCCCGCCGCAAGCGCAGGCAGGCGGCCCCCGAGCCGGTGGCCGAGCCGGTGGCCGTCCCGGCCCGCCTGCCCCGCCCGTCCGCCGTCGCGGCGCCCCCGCCCCTGGTCGAGTACGCGGCCGGGCGGGAACCGGCCGCCGCCACCGCGCCGCCCAAGCCCTGGCGCCGCACCACCCGCGACATCTCCCACGAGGACGACGTCCTGCCCGTCCCCGCCGCCGAGATGGAGCAGCCCCCGGCGACCCCCGAACTGGAGGCGCCCGCGGGCTCCGGCAAGCGCGCCTTCGCCTCCGGCGTCCGCCGCCCCGGCGCCCCCGCCGAGTTCTGGCAGGCGGCCCCGGCCACCCGTCCCGACATCCCCCAGCAGAACCCCGCCGGCATCCGCCGCGCCGCCGAGGAAATAGCCAACGGCCCTCGCACCTCCGCGACGAACCCCGTCCCGGCCCCGGCGAACCAGACCCCGCGCGTCCCGCCGCCCCCCGACCACCGCCTGCCCGCAGCCGACGAGCGCACACGCGAACCGCAGCAGCAGACGCCCCATCGCCCCGGCATCCCGGCCAAGCCCCCCACCGGGCAAGCAGCACCGGCGCCTGGCGGAGGAGCGCAGTCGCCCGAGCGTGCGCGTGAATCGCAGCAGGGTGCACCTCATCGTCCAGGTGTTCCAGGCGAGTCGCCCCGGACCCAGCCGTCCGGGCAGGCGGCATCGACGGCCGCCAAGGGCGCGGAGTCGTCCGAGCGTGCGCCTGAGCCGCTGAGCCCGGGTTCTCCGGCGGAGTCGCCCGCCGTGCAGCCCACCGGGCAGACGGCGTCAGCGGCCGGCGAGGGCGTGCAGTCGCCGGAGCGGGAGTCGCAGCAGGGTGCACCTCATCGTCCGGGTGTTCCAGGCGAGTCGCCCCGGACCCAGCCGTCTGGGCAGGCGGCGTCGGCGGTCGGCGGAGGTGTTCCGTCGTCCGAGCGTACGTATGAGCGTCGGCAGCAGGGGCCGGAGGTTCGGGCTGAGTCGCCTGGCGGTCAGCCGACCGGGCAGGCGTCGGTGGCCGGGGAGGGTGCGCAGTCGTCCGAGCGTGAGGGGGAGCAGGTTCGTCAGCGGCCGGGTGGTCCGGCCGAGTCGGGCGCCGCTCAGGCGGCGGAGCCGGTGTCTCCGGCCGCCGCCGGGCCCGCAGCGGCGGGTGAAGGCTCGCCGGTACCGGGGGTTCCGGGCGCGGGCGATCCGGCTGATGTCCGGGTGGCCGGGCGTGCCGCCGCGGTGCCGGGGCCGGCGGGCGCGCCGTCCCAGCGTCCGGGTGAGTTCCAGCAGCAGGTTCCGCAGCGTCCGGGCGCTGCGGGTGCGCGGCCGCCCGCGGGTGCGCGGCCGATCGGGGCACAGGGCGCCGCCCGGGAGCCCGGTGGCGCCGGGGTGCCCGAGGGCGGCGAGCCCGGGGACAAGAAGGTCGCCGGGGTGCGGAATCCTCCGCCGCCGCCGTGGGCGCCGCCGCCCGCGACGCGGCCCGATGTGCCGATGGTGCCCGGGGCGTTCGGCGCGCGGGGCGCGCAACCGCAGCCGCCCGCGCCCGCACCGAGGCGGGAGCCGCCGAAGCCGTGGTCGGAAGGGCTGTCCAGGCCGCAGCGTCCGGCGGCCGAGGCCCCGGCGCCGCCGGCCGCCGCGCCGCCCGTACCCGCCGCGCCGCCCGTGCCGGAGCCCGTGCCGCCGCTGGAGGAGCAGGCGCCGCCGCGGGAGGTCCGCTCGCAGCCGGCGTCGCCCGTCCGGCCGCGGCCGCTGCCGCCGCCACCGGCTCCGCCGCCGTCCGGTCCGGCGATCACGCCGCCGGGGCCCGAGCACGAGGTCAGCACCGGCGGGCTGCGGCGGCTCATCCACGCGGTCGGCGGCGGGCACGGCGAGGTCGACGCCGAGTACCAGCAGCGGCTCCAGCAGCCGTTCCACGGGACGCGGCACGTGGTGGTCCTCGGATGCACCGGAGGGGCGGGGCAGACCGTCACGGCGCTGATGCTCGGGCACACGTTCGCGCAGCACAACGGCGAGCCCGTCGTCGCGATCGACGTGAACCCGGGGCCGGGCGCGCTGGCGCGGCGGACGCGCAGCGACACGAACGAGACGCTGACCGGGCTCATCACGCGCGCCGACCAGGTCGGCAGCCTGACCGCGATGCGCCGGTACACCTCGCAGGCCAAGTCGGGCCTCGACGTCATCGCGGCGGGCAAGAACCCGCTGCAGGCGCTCGACGACCGCGACTACGCGCTCGCGATCCGCACCATCGACAGGTTCTACTCGGTGACGCTGCTGGACGCGGCGGCCGCCGTCGTCGCGCGCGTCCTGCCGTACGCCGACCAGATCGTGCTGGTCGCGCCCGCCAGCGCCGACGCGCCGCGCGCCGTCGCGATGACGTTCGAGTGGCTGGACGGCCACGGCTACGAGGAACTCCGGTCCCGCGCGGTGACCGTCATCAACGGGGTGAGCCGCCGCAGCATGGACGACGTCGAACAGGCCGAGGCCGTGGCGCGCGGGCGCTGCCGGGCCCTCGTCCGCATCCCGTGGGATGATCACCTGAGCATGGACCGCGCGCCGCGCAACGAGCTGAAATCGTTGCGGACGCCGACGCGGCGTGCCTACCTTGCCCTTGCCGGTGTGGTCGCCGGCGGATTCACCGTCATGCCCGAGCGTTACCAGGAGCTTCAGCAGGAGCAGGAGGCCACCCGATGAGCGCCCCTCGCGGGCATCGAGCGGAGACCGGGCCGGGCCGGGTGATCCTGGCGGGCGCGTTCGACGTTCATGACCGTCCGGACGTCAAAGAGTCTCCCGGGCAGCCCTGCGCGGCCGCCCGGGCGCCGGGAGAATCAATGCTCGGAACCGAGGGCGGGAGGACGGCATGAGCAAGTCCAGCCGGCTGGCCGTCCGGTACTTCGACGACCGCGTCCTGTTCACCGACAACGCGGCCTGGGCGTACTTCCGGCTGCCCACGGTGTCGTACGAGTTCACCACCGGGGAGGAGCGCGAGGCGCTCGCCACCAACATCACCATCGCGCTCGCGGGCATCCGGATGCAGGACGCCGAGGTCCACCTGCGGATCGCGCACCGCACGTACCCGGCGGCGGAGTGGGCGCTGGCCCTCGACCGGACGTCCGACGGCGGCACGGGGTGGCGGGAGTACCTGGAGGAGACCTACGCGCACGTGTGGGCGAAGGACTTCTGGACCAAGGAGGTCTACCTCGGGGTGCGGCTCGGGCCGCGCGGCATGGGCGCGCACCTGTCGGGCGGCGCCCTGTCGCAGCTGCTCGGGTTCTACAAGCGCAGCGAGAACGTGCTCGGCGTCCACGACGACGCGATCGACAAGAAGGAGATCGCGCGCTGGACGGAGCAGGCCGAACGGGTCGGGCGCGCCCTCGGCGGGTCGGCCCTCTACGCCAGGCACGCCACGTCCACCGAGGTGGCGTGGCTGTTCCAGCACGCGGTGACGGGGTCGCTCGCCGATCCGCCGCCGTCCGCCGTCTCGCGCAGGACGTGGGGCAAGGGCGAGATCGAGTCGCTGGTGGAGGGCGCCATCCACAACGGGCGCTCGTACCTGCGGATCGAGCAGCCGAACTTCACGGGCGCGGGCGGCGGCGCCACCGCCGCGTCGTATGTCGCGTACCTGTCGTTCGCCCGGTTCCCCGACATGATGCCGTTCCCGGACGGCGAGCCCTGGCTCCACTACGCCGACGCGCTCCCGTTCCCGGTGGAGATCAGTGCGCGGATGAAGCTGATCCCGCCGGCGAAGGCGTCCAAGGACGTCTCGCGGAAGCTGGCGCACGCCCGCGACATGGACCAGCACATCCGGGAGGCGGGCGCGGAGGCGCCGATCGCGCTCGCGGAGCAGATCGACGCGGCCCGGATGCTGGAGCACGGCATCACCAAGGAGCGGCTGCCGTTCGTGTACGGGTGGCACCGGCTGATCGTGTCGGCGCCGACCGAGGAGCTGCTCGCCCAGCGGGTGGACGCGGTGGTGGAGCACTACCGCGACATCGGCATCGACGTCGTCAACTCGACCGGCGACCAGTTCTCGCTGTTCCTGGAGTCGCTGCCCGGCGACCAGATCCGGCTGAACGCGTACGCGCAGCGGCAGCCGCTGCGGACGATCGCGGGCGGCATGCCGGTCGCGACCGTCGACCTCGGCGACCGCCCGGACGACGAGCAGGAGGGCTGGATCGGCCCGTACATCGGCGAGACGCTCGGCCGGGCCCGGTCCATCGTGCACTTCGACCCGCTCGTCGCCGCGGCCCGCAACCGCCCGACGGCGGTGGCGATCACCGGCGAGCCGGGCGGCGGCAAGACGACGCTCGCGCTGCTGCTGATCTACCAGATGGCGCTGCGCGGCGTCACGATCGCGGCGATCGACCCGAAGGGCGACGCCGAGTCGCTCGTCCAGCTGCTGAAGGCGCGCGGGCGCAAGGCGCGGATCCTGCCGCTCGGTTCGGCGGCGCCCGGCCTGCTCGACCCGTTCTCGTTCGGCGACGACCTCGCGACGATGAAGACGATGGCGACCGAGACGCTGCGGCTGCTGCTGCCGCGCATGTCGGAGGAGCGCGAGTCCGCGATGATCCAGGCGGTCGGCGCTGTCGCCAACGCCGAACGTCCGTCGCTCGGACGCGTCGTCGACCACCTGGAGGCGGCCGACGATCCCGCGTCCAAGAACCTCGGCGCGGTGCTCCGCTCCATGTCGGAGATGAAGCTCGCGCGGCTGTGCTTCGACCCGTCCGGCGGCGAGCGCATCGACACCGCCGGCTGGACGACCGTGTTCACGCTCGGCGGCCTCACGCTGCCGGACGTCGCCATCCCGCGGGAGGACTACTCCTACGAGCAGCGGCTGTCGGTCGCGCTGATGTACCTGGTGTCGCAGTTCGCGCGGCGGCTCATGCACGGCCTCGACCGGCGCCTGCCGAAGGCGATCTTCCTGGACGAGGCGTGGGCGATCACCTCGACACCCGAGGGCGCGAAGCTGGTGCCGGAGGTGTCCCGCATGGGACGCTCCCGGAACACCGCTCTGATCCTGGTCTCCCAGAACGCGGGGGACCTGCTGAACGAACAGGTGACGAACTGCCTGTCGTCGGTGTTCTCGTTCCGCTCCACCGAGCGGGTCGAGGTCGGCAACGTCATGTCGCTACTCGGCGTCGAGGCGTCCGACGAGCACAAGGCCGTGCTGCGCAATCTCGGCAACGGCGAATGCATCTTCCGTGACCTCGACGGCCGAGCGGGGCGCATCGGCGTCGACCTGATCTCCGAGGAACTGCAGCGTTGGCTGGACACCAACCCGACCCGGTCACGTCCGGGCGCGTCCGAACTCACCGTCGCGGGGGCAGAGGTCGAGGAGGTCAGTCGATGAGGGGTCCCCGCGACCGGGTGGCGGCGCGCCTGCAGCGCTCGCCCGGCGAAGGGCTCGACCGCACGGTCCTCGACCGCCGCGGCCGCCGCCGGCGGCTTCCGCGCACCGGCCGCTCGGTCCTCGTCATGCTGGTGGCGGCGCTTTTCGTCCTCGTCCTCTCACCGATGGCGAGTGCGGGGCCGTTCTCCCCGAACAGCCCCTGCCGCCCGGCAGACAACCCGCCCCCCGAGCAGTACGGGTCGGGCACCGACGGCATGATCAAGCCGCCCGACTACCCGAACGAGAAGCTGCAGAAGAGCAAGGTCGAGCAGCTGACCTACTACGACCGGTACGGCACCGCCGGGCAGACGTGGTACGCGGTCGACATGGACTGCTCGGACGGCATGGCGCTGATGGGCAACGCCCTCGCCAACACCACGTTCACCATCGTCCGCGCGGTCGACCGGACGACGATCAGCGTGTACCAGGCGGCCGCGTCCGAATCGCTGCTCGGCTGGCTGAAGGACACCGTCGACGGCGTCATCAGCAACATCGGCAAGACGTTCAACGCGCGCTACTGGTCGTGGGTGGTCATCCTCGGCGCGATGTGGCTCGCCTGGTGGGGGCTCGTCCGCAAGCGGGCCAGCAAGGTCACCGAGGGCGTGATCTGGATGGTCGCCGCGATGGTGGCGCTCATCTGGCTGGTCGCGCGTCCGGCGGACTTCACCACGCTGGGGACGAAGACGTCCGAAGCGACGAGCGCCGCGTTCAACGCGGCGCTGCCGCAGAGCGACACCAAGGGCGCGACCTGTATACCGAGGCCGGACGGCAAGCCCGATCCGGCCGCCTCGCAGAACCTGGACGCGACGACCCGCAACGCCAACGGGCTGTGGGTGGCGCTGGTCTGCAAGCCGTGGCTGCAGGGCGAGTTCGGCACCACCGACCCCAACGCCAAGATCGTCAAGGAGAACGCCGACAAGCTGCTGTGGTCGCAGGCGGTCGACCTGCCGGAGACGTACGGCGGCAACAAGGTCGACCTGGGCGAGAAGGCCGACGCCTACAAGGACGTCACGAAGAACATCAAGGACAACTACCCGCAGACGTATTCGCTGTATCAGGGCAAGAACTGGCAGAACCGGCTGGCGGTCGCGTTCGGCGGGCTGTTCGCCGCGCTGGTCGCGGGGCTGCTCATCATGGTCATCGCGATCGCGCTGATCGTCGTGAAGATCGCGTTCCTGCTGCTGCTCGTCGCGGGGCCGATCTTCCTCGGCATCGGGATACATCCGGGCATCGGACGGGTCATCGCCGTCCGGTGGCTCGAACTGCTGCTGTCCATGCTGCTGAAGCAGGCGGCGCTGATCGGCGTCCTGTCGCTGCTGCTGTGGGCGTACGGCCTGATCCTCGGCGAGACGCTGCCGTGGGGCCTGCAAGTGCTGCTCATCGCACTGGTGACGTTCGCGGCGTTCATCTACCGCAAGCCGTTCCAGCACCTGTTCTCCGCCGTCGGCTACTCGGCGGTCGGGTCGCGGGAGAAGAGCGAGGCGCAGCTGAACAAGTCGGTCGCGGAGGCGCGCCGGAGCACGACCGCCGTCGCGGGCGCCGCCGTGCCGGCCGCGACCGGCTACCGGCTGGCCCGGTGGGCGAAGCGCGAGGCGGGGTCCGAGGGCGTCGCGCCCGCGACGCAGGGCGACGCCGCGCCCGGTACCGCGGTCGCGGCCGACCGGCGGGCCGCCGTCGCGGGGGCGGGCGAGGGCCCGTCGCCGGAGGAGGCGCCGGTCCTGGCGGCGAAACCGCGCGGCGCGGGCGCCGTGGTGGCGCGGCAGGGACGGTCCGGGCGCGGCGCGCCGCCGCTGAACCTGCCGACGCGCGCGGGCGTGCTCGGCGACCGCCGCTCGGACGACGGAGCGGCGGCGAACAGCCGGCCGGGCGGCGTGTCGGCGGCGAAGGGCGGCGGCGGTGCGGGCGCGGCGGCCGGCGGCGGCAAGCCGTCGTCAGGCGCCGGTCCCGGCGCGGGCACGGTCCGGCCGACCGCCTGGTCGGGACGGGGCGGCGTCAGCGACGGCGGCAACGGCGGCGGCAGCGGCGGCGGCTCCGGTGGCGGTGGCGGCTGGTTCGCCGGTGGCGGCCGTTCGTCCGGTTCGGGCGACCGCGGCCGCGGTCGAGCGGGCGGCGGCTCGGGCGGCGGTTCCGGCGGCTCCGGTGGCGGGGCGCCGGCCACGAACGTCCCCAAGCAGCGCGGCGGTTCGGGCGGCGGCGCGTCCAACGGCGCACCGCCCGCCCCGGGGCCGGGCGGGCGGCGGCCCCCGCCGCTGTGGGGCGGGCGCGGCGCCGAGGACGATCCGCCGATCCCGTTCTGGCTGCGCCCGGTGGACCGTCCGGCCGGTGAGCCGGAACGGGACGAGTGATGAACTTGAACGACCGCCGGCGCAAGCTCCTGTTCGCGGGGCTCGTCGTGGTGCTCGCGGCCGTCGGCGTCTACCTGACGGTCGCGGCGCCCGAGCAGGGTGACGACCGTCCGGAGGCGCGGCCGAGCGCCACGGCCACCCCCGGGTCGCCGGGCCCGGAGTCCCCGCCGCCGGGGATCCAGCAGGCCGTGAACCCGGGCGACTTCGACATCTACCGGCTGCTGCCGTTCTCCCGGCAGGAGTTCGCCACGGCGGCGGACCTGGCCCAGCGGTTCGTCTCCGCCTACGAGACCTACCGCTACGACGAGACTCCCGACGCCTACGTGGGCCGCCTGTCCGGCCTGGCCACCGACGACCTGGCGCAGCAGCTCGGACGGGACGCGGCGACGCCGGGCCTGCTGGAGGAGCGCCGCCGCGAGCAGGTCGTCGCGCAGGGGTCGGCGTCCCTCGACCGGATGCGCACCATCGAGGACAACTCGGTCATCTTCCTCGTCACGGGACGGCAGCGGCTGACGAAGGGCGGCAAGGAGAGCAGCGGGAGCAAGCAGTACGCGGTGACGGTCGCGCGCGACGGCGGCTCGCTGAAGGTGTACGCGTTCGAGCCCGCCGACGCAGGTCAGGCGGGAGACACCGGATGACCCCCCGCCGGTTGCTGATCGCCGGCGGCCTGGGCGTCGCCGCGACGCTGTTCGTCGCGCTGGTGTTCGTCCCGATCCTGTTCGGCGCGAGCCAGTTCATGTTCGGCGGCGGGGTCGGCGGGGGCGGCTGCGTGGACGTCGCCGGCGCGGACGCGCAGCCCGCGGCGGCGGACGACGCCAAGGCCGTCCCGGCGAACTACCTGGAGCTGTACCACGAGGCGGGCAAGAAGTACGGCATCCCGTGGAACGTGCTGGCGGGCGTGGGCAAGGTCGAGACCGACCACGGCCGGTCGACGCTCCCCGGCGTCGCCGGCGGCGAGAACTACGCGGGCGCGGGCGGCCCGATGCAGTTCCTGGCCGCGACGTTCAAGTCGTTCGGCGTCGACGGGAACAAGGACGGCAAGAAGGACCGCTACGACCCGGCCGACGCGATCCCCTCGGCGGCGGCCTACCTCAAGCACAACGGCGCCCCGCAGCGGATGAAGACGGCGATCTTCCAGTACAACCACTCGTCGGACTACGTGGACCTCGTCCTCGACTGGGCGAAGCGCTACGTGGGCGGCGACTTCAGGGTCGTCCAGGCGAACGGCGTCAACTGCGAGGACAACGAGCTGCCCGCGAACGTCGGCGGCCTCGTCCAGACGATCATCGAGTTCGCGCTGGCGCAGCGCGGCAAGCCGTACGTGTTCGGCGCGAACGGCCCGGACGCGTGGGACTGCTCCAGCCTCCTCCAGGCCGCCTACCGGAAGGCGGGTCTGAGCATCCCGCGCACGACGTTCGAGCAGTGGCCGTTCGGCGTGAAGGTCGGCAAGGGCAAGGAGCAGCCGGGCGACCTGGTGTTCTTCAACTCCGGGCCGGGCACGTCGTCGGACAATCCGGGCCACGTAGGGATGGTCATCGGCAAGGGCAAGATGATCGTGGCGAGCTGCTCGACGTGCGTCCCCGCGATCGGCGTGAAGTCGTACAAGCGGCCGGACTGGGTGGGCGTGACCCGTCCGCTCGCGCGGCCCGACTTCAAGAAGAAGGTCGGCGAGCTGGCCGCCCGGCGGCCCTGACCGGCGCGGTCAGCGGAACCGGCGCCCGCCGACGGCCAGCAGGATCTCGCGGAGTGCGTCGGCGGCGGCGCGGACGTCCTCCGCCGGGACGCGGGCCATGACCTCCTCGTGCGCGGTCCCGGCCGCGCGCAGGGCCTGCTCGGTGACCCGCAGGCCGTCCCCGGTCAGCTGGACGAAGCGGCTGCGCGCGTCGCCCGCGTTGGCCTCCCGCTCGACGTACCCGGCCTTCTGCAGCCGCTGCAGGACGTTGCTCGTCCCGCCGGAGGTGAGGAACGCCGACCGGGTCAGCTCGCTCGGCCGCAGCCGGTACGGCTCGCCCTCCCGGCGCAGGACGGTCAGCACTTCGAACTCGGCGTAGGTGAGCCCGAGCCCGGCGAGTTCGGGGCGCATGGCCTGCTGGACGAGCATGGCGATCCGCCCGGCCCGCTTGCTGACCTCCAGCATCGCGACGAGCGGCTCGGCGAGGCCGTCCCGCCGCCACGTCTCGGCCGCGGCGTCGATGTCGTCGCGCCGCCGTCCGTCGTCGTCCACGTGCACAGCCAGAGCGTACTCGCTCCGCATATTGCTTTTGGAAAAGCTTTTTCCTAAGCTTCATGCCATGACACCCACCCTCCTGCTCCGGAACGGCACCGTCATCGACACCGACCCCGTCCCGACGGTGCTCGCGGACTCCGACGTGCTCGTCGAGGACGGCCGCATCGCCGCAGTCGGCCCAGGACTGCCCGCGCCCCCGGACGCCGAAGTGATCGACGCGACCGGACGCATCGTCATGCCGGGCTTCGTCGACGCCCACCGGCACACCTGGCAGGCCGGAATCCGCGCGATCCTGCCGGACGCCACGCTCCCCGCCTACCTGGAGCGCGTCCTCGGCGAACTGGCGCCCCGCCACCGTCCGGACGACGTGTACGCGGGGACGCTCGCCGGCGCGCTCGAATGCCTCGACTCCGGCATCACGACGCTGGTCGACTGGGCGCACATCCAGCTGGGCCCCGGCCACACGGACGCGAACGTCGAGGCGCTGCGCGCGTCCGGCATCAGGGCCGTGTTCGGCTACTGCTACGGCGGTGGCGGCGACCTCGACGCGCTCGGCGCCGAGACCCGCCGCGTCCACCGCGCGTACTCCGGCGCGCCCGCCGGACCGCTCACCATGGCGATGGCGGCGCTCGGCCCGGAGATCGCGGGCGCGGACCGCGCGCTGGCCGAATGGCGGCTGGCCCGCGACCTCGGGCTGCCGGTCACCGCGCACATGGGCGGGCACGGGCCCGAGAGCGCCGCCCGCGGCCTCGCGTTCCTCGACGAGCACGGGCTGCTGGAGCACCCGACGAACTACGTGCACGCCAACCACTACACCGGCGAGGCGCTCAAGCGGATCGCCGGCAGCGGCGGGACGGCGTCCGTCACGCCCTTCATCGAGGCCGCCCTCGACATGGGCCCGCCGCCGACCGGGCGGGCCCGGGACGCGGGCGTCGCGACCGGGCTCGGCGCCGACACGGTCGCGAGCGGCCCCGGCGACATGTTCGGCGTCATGCGGGCCGCCTACGTCCTGGAGCGCGGACGTCCGGGCGGCGCCGGCCTCGGGTTCACGGCCGCCGACGTGCTGCGGATGGCCACGATCGAGGGTGCCGAGGCCGCCGGGCTCGCGGACGTCACCGGCTCGCTGGCCCCCGGCAAGCAGGCCGACCTCCTCGTGCTCCGCACCGACACGCTCGGCGCGGCGTCAGCCCACGACCCCGTCGCGGCCGTCGTCCTGTCGGCGGACACCCGCAACGTCGACACCGTCCTCGTCGGCGGCCGCGCGGTCAAGCGCGGCGGAGTGCTGCGCGGCCACGACGTCCCGGCACTGCTGGGCTCGCTGGCCGAGTCCGCGGCGCACGTGGCGCACGCGTAAATCCGTCGGGGCCGCGTGGCATGCTGATCGGCGTGGAGTCGGAGATAACCATCCGCGTCGCCGGCGAACTGCTGATGTTCCTGCCGGCCACGCGGCGCGAGCCCGTGACCCGCGTGCCCTGCGACGGGACGTCGACGCTGGGGCACCTCGTGGAGTCGCTCGGCGTGCCGCTGCCCGAGGCGGGCCCGATGACCATCGGCGGCGCGCGGGTCGAACCGTCCGCCCGGCCGGACGGGGGCGACGAGGTCCACGTGGCGGCGGTGCCGCGTCCGCAGCCCGTCCCGCTGGAGCCCGGCCAGGCCGCGCCGCGCTTCCTCCTGGACGTGCACCTCGGCACGCTGGCCCGGCGGATGCGCCTCCTCGGCCTCGACACCGCCTACCACAACGACATGGACGACCCGGCGCTGGTCGTCCAGGCCAACGCGGAGCGCCGCGTCCTCCTCACCCAGGACCGCGGCCTCCTCCGCCGCCGCGCGCTGTGGTTCGGCGCCTACGTCCGCGGCTCCCGGCCGGACGACCAGCTCCGCGACCTCCTCGGCCGGTTCGCCCCCGTCCTCCGGCCGTGGACGCGCTGCACCGCCTGCAACGGCGAGCTGGTCCCGGTCGACAAGAGCGAGATCGCGGGCGACCTGGAGGCGGGGACGCGCCGCAACTACGACGTCTACGGCCGCTGCGCCGACTGCGGGCAGCTCTACTGGCGCGGCGCGCACGGCGGCCACCTGGAGGAGATCGTCCGGGCCTCGGTCCGGCTGGTCGAGTCGGTCCGCGGGACCGAGGCCGCGATTTCGGAGCGTTAGGGAGAGGGGCTGGTTGCGATCGATCTCGTTGTCGTAGGTGCGGCGATCATCGCGGACGGACGGCTGCTCAGCGCGCAGCGGGCCGAGCCGCCGCACATGGCGGGCGGCTGGGAGCTGCCGGGCGGAAAGGTCGACCCGGGGGAGTCGGACGAGGACGCCCTCGTCCGCGAGTGCCACGAGGAACTGGCGATCAAGGTGCGGCTCGGCCGCCGGATCGGCGGCGACTGGCGGCTGAGCGGGCGCAGCCTCCTGCGCGTGTGGACGGCCGAGATCACCGAGGGAGAGCCCCGGGCCCTGGAGCACCTAGCGCTCCGCTGGCTGTCCCCGCACGAGCTCTACGAGGTCGACTGGCTCCCAGGCGACCGCCCCGTCATAGACGTCATCGCCCAAGAGGGCTTCGCCTAGCCCCAGGGCCGCAACCACGCAACGACCTGAGCATGAACGTCCGTAACCTGAGCCGGCAACGACCTGAACGTTGCGATCGCGTCCGAAGGCAGGTTTCGAGCCTGCGAGAAACCTGATCGCGCAGCGAGCCGCCAGGCGAGCCGAAGCGATGCAGCGATCGCCGCTTTGCCCGTTGAAGGAGGGCGCGCCAGCGCCTGACGCCGAGGGCGAAGCGATGAACAGAGCGATCGCCGCTTCGGCCGTTGAAGGAGGGCGCGCCAGCGCCTGACGCCGAGGGCGAAGCAATAAGAACCGCGGGGGCTTCCTGCCGCGCCGCAGGAAGCCCCCGACGCTCGTGGGGGGCGCGAATCAGGTGATTCGGTTGGCGCCCGCGAAGTCGGACCGGTCCGACAGTTTGGAGATCTTCACCACATCGCCGGTCTGCGGGGCGTGCAGGTATTTGCCGCCGCTGAGGTAGATGCCCATGTGGTGGAGGTTGCTGCCGAAGTAGACGAGGTCGCCGGAGCGCAGCTGGCTCTGGGAGACCTTCGTGCCGAGCTGGTACAGGTCGCCGGTGTAGTGCGGCAGGCCGGACTTGCCGACCTGCGCGTAGGCCCAGACGACGAGGCCGGAGCAGTCGAAGCTGCTCGGGCCGGCGGCGCCCCACACGTACGGGGAGCCGAGTTTGCCGTAGGCCTTGCGGGCCATCTTGGCGGGCAGGTCGGAGCCCTTGATGGTCGCGGTGAGGCCGGTGCGCGGGTCGCTGGCGTGCGTGGTGGAGAGCTTGTCGAGGCGTTTCATCACCTCGGCGACCTTGGCCTTCGCCGCCGAGCGCGCCTTCTTGGCGTCGTCCCAGGCCTTCTCGACCCGGGCGGTCTTGGCCTTCGCGTCGCGTTCGGCGGCCTCGGCCCGCTCGATCTGCTTGCGCAGGGCGAGGACGGCGTGCGCCTGGTTCTGCACGAGGTAGGCGCCGTCGGACAGCCCGTCCGGGGATCCGGTCGCGCCGAAGATCGCGTCGGGGGCGCCGGCCATGTAGTTCGCGGCGGCCATCCGGCCGAGCTGCTCGCGGGAGGGGGCGGCCTGGGAACGCAGGGTCTGCGCCGTCTTGGCGGCGTCCCGCTGGGCCTTCTGCGCGGCCTTCAGGTCCACGCGGGTCTTGTTGAACTTCTCGGTGAGGATCTCGGCCTCTTCGTTCAGCGCGTTCAGGCTCTTGCGCAGCCCCTTCTCCGTCGTCGGAGTGGGGTTCGGCGCGGCCACGGCGGCGGCCGTCCGGAACGGCGGTGCGGCGTGGGCGGCGACGGGCGCGGTGGCGCCGAGGCCGATCAGGAGCATGGTCGCCGCGGTGGCGGCGGGCGTGACGCGACGCCGCCGGTGGGGGTCCGGTGCCAAGCCGGTGTTCTCCTCTCCTCGCGCGCCTACCGGGTTAGCTGACGGGTTCGGGCCAGGAGTCGCCCTACGGCGCGCGTCCTGCGACGTGCGTCGATTCACCCCGAGTTGCGTGGGTCCCCGGTTCTCCCCGCGGAGGGGAGATTCGGCGTCCCGGTCGCAGCCCCGTGGGGGTGGGGCTCCGCACGACCGGATCTCGGGCAGATTACAAAGAACGAGCAAAGATGGCGAATCGGAGGCCCGTGTGAAGGCGCGGGAGGCCCTGTGGCGGACGGGACGGACGCGCTCGGGATGGGGCGGCGCACGGCGGCGCGTAGAATGGAGTGCTGCCGCGTTTCTGCGGCGACTCTCCTGAAACCTCACGCAAGGTAACCCGCATGCCCATCTCCACGCGCGACGACCTCCGGAACGTCGCGATCGTCGCCCACGTCGACCACGGCAAGACGACGCTGGTCGACGCCATGCTCTGGCAGTCCGGGGCCTTCCGCGAGAACCAGGACGTCGACGACCGGGTCATGGACTCCAACGACCTGGAACGCGAGAAGGGCATCACCATTCTCGCGAAGAACACCGCCGTCAAGCACAACGGGCTGACGATCAATATCATCGACACGCCCGGCCACGCCGACTTCGGCGGCGAGGTGGAGCGCGGGCTGTCCATGGTGGACGGCGTCGTCCTGCTGGTGGACGCCAGCGAGGGCCCGCTCCCGCAGACCCGGTTCGTGCTGCGCAAGGCGCTCGCCGCCCGGCTGCCCGTGATCCTCGTCGTGAACAAGACCGACCGTCCCGACGCCCGCATCGACGAGGTCGTGGACGAGACGTACGAGCTGTTCATGGACCTCGACGCCGACGAAGGCCAGATCGACTTCCCGATCGTGTACGCGTCCGGCCGCGCCGGGCGGGCCTCGCTCGCCAAGCCCGCCGACGGCGCCATGCCGGACAGCGAAGACCTGGAGCCGCTGTTCTCGGTCATCACCGAGACGATCCCGGCGCCGTCCTACGACCCGGACGCGCCGCTGCAGGCGCACGTGACCAACCTGGACGCCTCCAGCTACCTCGGCCGGATCGCGCTCTGCCGCGTCCACGCCGGGACGATCAAGAAGGGCCAGCAGGTCGCCTGGTTCCGGCACGACGGCAGCGTCGAGCGGGTCCGGATCACCGAGCTGCTGATGACGGACGCGCTCGCCCGCAAGCCCGCCGACGACGCGGGTCCGGGCGACATCATCGCGATCTCCGGCATCCCCGACATCATGATCGGCGACACCATCGCCGACGCCGACGACCCGCGCCCGCTGCCGCTGATCACCGTGGACGAGCCCGCGATCTCGATGACGATCGGCACCAACACCGGGCCGATGGCCGGCCGGGAGAAGGGCACCAAGGTCACCGCCCGCATGGTCAAGGACCGGCTCGACCGCGAACTGGTCGGCAACGTGTCGATCAAGGTGCTGCCGACCGAGCGGCCGGACGCGTGGGAGGTGCAGGGCCGCGGCGAGCTGGCCCTCGCGATCCTGGTCGAGAACATGCGCCGCGAGGGCTACGAGCTGACCGTCGGCAAGCCGCAGGTCGTCACCCGCGAGATCGACGGCAAGCGGCACGAGCCGGTCGAGCGGCTCACGATCGACATCCCCGAGGAGCACCTCGGCGCGGTCACGCAGCTGATGGCGGTCCGCAAGGGCCGCATGGAGCAGATGACCAACCACGGCACCGGCTGGGTCCGGATGGAGTTCCTCGTCCCGGCCCGCGGCCTGATCGGGTTCCGCACCGAGTTCATGACCGAGACGCGCGGCACCGGCATGGCGCACCACGTCTTCGAGGACTACGAGCCCTGGTTCGGCCAGCTGCGCACCCGGCCGTCCGGCTCGCTCGTCGCCGACCGCACCGGCGTCGCCACCGCGTACGCGATCACGAACCTGCAGGAGCGCGGCACGTTCTTCGTCGGGCCGACCACCGAGGTGTACGAGGGCATGATCGTCGGGGAGAACTCCCGCGCCGACGACATGGACGTCAACATCACCAAGGAGAAGAAGCTCACGAACATGCGGTCGTCCACCGGCGACGAGCTGGAGCGGCTCACCCCGCCCCGCAACCTGTCGCTGGAGGAGGCGCTGGAGTTCTGCCGCGAGGACGAGTGCGTCGAGGTGACCCCGGCGAACGTCCGCATCCGCAAGGTCGTGCTGGACGCCAAGGAGCGCGAGCGCACCCGCGCCCGCACCAAGCGCGCCGGCTGACCTTCACCGCCGTGTGAAAGGGGGGCGGCCCCGGGGTTCCGAGAACCCCGGGGCCGCCCTTTCACGTACCGGTCACTTCAGCTGGACGGTCCCGGTCACGTCGGCGGCCAGGCGGAGCTGGTCGCCGTCGCGGAGGGGCGCCTCCACGCCCCGGGGGAGGCGTTCGCCGTTGACGAACGTCCCGTTGGTGGAGCCCTCGTCCCGCACCCAGGCCGTGCCGGACGGGTCGAGCCACACCGTCGAGTGGCGCCGCGACACGTTGTCGTACTGCGTGAACGTGGCCGCCACCGGCGACTGGCCGACGTCCCGGCCGAGCACGAGGTGCTGGCCGACCGAGACCTTCAGCTCGCCCGTGGGGAACAGCACCCGCAGGACGGGCGTGCCCTGCTTCGGCAGGGGCCGAAGGCACGAGTCGCACTGCGCGGCGCCCGGGTTGCTCAGCACCGCCTCGCAGTACGGGCACATGAACGCCGTGCTGTCGGGCGCAGGCCGGCCCTGGTTGTGGTCGTGCGGCAGCAGCGTCGCCTCACGGCCGTGCGGCGGCAGCGGCGGCTGGCCACCGTGCTGGGGACCGCCTTGCGGGGGGCCACCGAGCGGGGGACCGCCGTGGCCGCCGTGCTGCGGGCCGCCGTGCGGAGGCCCACCGTGCTGGGGCCCGCCCTGCGGCGGCTGCCCGTGCGGCTGGGGCGGCGGACCGAACTGGTGCTCGGCCGGCTGCGGAGCGCCGTACTGATCCTGCGGCGGTGCCCCGTACTGGTCCTGGGGGGCGCCGTACTGCTGCTCCTGAGGGGCCCCGTACTGCTCCTGCGGCGGTGCCCCGTACTGGTCCTGGGGGGCGCCGTACTGGTCCTGGGCCGGCTGGGGGGCGCCGTACTGGTCCTGAGGAGGCTGCGGAGCGCCGTACTGGTCCTGAGGGGGCTGGTACTGCTGCTGCTGCTCGCGCGGCTGGTACTGGTCCTGAGGAGGCTGCGGGGGACCCCATTGGTCCTGAGGCTGCTGCTGCGGCGCGCCCCACGGGTCAGCGGGCGGCTGCTGCTGCATCGGGGACTGGCCCCCGTGACCGCCCTGCTGGGGCCCGCCCTGCGGGGGACCGCCTTGGGGAGGCGCGCCGTGCTGTGGCTGTCCGTACTGGTCGGGTGCCTGCTGCTGGGGCGCCGGCGGCCCCCACGGGTCGGCCTGCTGTTGCTGCGGCGCGCCCCACGGGTCGGGCTGCTGGCCGGGCGGGCCCGGCTGCTGCTGCTGGCCGTAGGGGTCGTGGGGCTGCTGCGGCTGGCCGTACTGCTGCTGGCCGGGCTGCGGGGCGCCGTACTGGCCGCCCTGCGGCTGCCCGGGCGGCGGGCCGCCGGGACGCTGCTGGTCGTCGTACCCGCCCGGACCCTGCCGGTGGGCGCCGCCCCCGCCGCGCGCCAGGTTGGCCCCACAGTTCATGCAGAGCAGGTCGCCCTGCTGATGCGGCTCGCCGCAGACAGGACAGTTCAAGGTCGCCATGACACATCCCCCGAGCGCACCCCGGCGCGGTCGAGCCTCGACGTCAGGTGCTCCATGTCACCCCTTCGCGGGATCCCGATGTAGTACACCCGCCTTCCCTCCGGCCCTTCGTCCACGGACACCTGTACTCGGGGCCCTGTTGCTTCTCCAGTCTTGCCGATGTCGGCCAGTGCCCCGTACCGCCGCCGCCCCAGCGGGGACAGCGGCACGACGCGCTGGTTGGCCGACCCCCTCCAGAGTAGGGAGCCGTCGGCGGGGTGTCGCCCCCCCGGATTGAGCCGGTCGACGTACGGTCCGGTGATCACGGCGTCGCACATGTCCAGGATCTCGCGCGTCTCGCCGCCGCGGGAGAGCCGAGAGTAGACATATCCGCTATATACCAATATGTCCAACGCAATCGTCTCACGGTCGAGGGTGTCCCGCCACGCGTGGATACCGCGCAGCAGGGCCCCCAGCGCGGCCGGCTGCTGGAACGGCTCACCACCGGAAATGGTGACGCCGTCGACCGGTCCGGGCAGGGACGCGAGCCATCCTAAAACGGTCTCGACGGGCACCGCGCGGCGCGGGTCGGCCTCCCAGGTGTCCGTGGAGAGGCAGCCGTGACAGTGCAGCGTGCAGCCCTGCGTCCAGATGCCGGCGCGGATTCCGGGGCCGAGTGTGGTCACCGGATAGTGCGCCTTGGCGAGCAGCAGCGCCTCGCCGCCGCCCCCCGAGCCCTCCCCGCCGGCCGTGCCGGTCTCGCCGGTCACTGGAGTTCCAGATGGACGATGCTTCCCTCGCGCCGGATGCCCGTCACCGTGACCTTCTCGTCCGGGACGAGCTCCCGGTCGAACATCGCGCGCGCCAGCGGGTTGACGAAATGCGACTCCAGCGCCATGCCGATGCCGCGTCCGCCCTTGTCCAGCTCGCCCGTGCACCATTCGCGGAGCGTCGTCAGCGCGTCCCCCTTCACGGCGAGGGAGAGCCGGTGCTCCTCGGTGACCCGCCGGCAGATGTTCGCGAACTGCAGGTCGAAGATCTTGTGCGCGGCCCCGGCGGAGATGAAGTCGAACACGACGATGTTGTCGCCGAACCGGTTGAGCAGCTCGGGCCGGTTGAGGACCTCGGTGAAATGGTCGGCGACCGCGCCCTTGATGCGCTGCTCGACCTCGTCGTAGGCCATCCCGGGTGTGATGTTCTGCACACGGTCGGCCGTGCCGTACGGGAACGCGTCCCGGGTCGTCAGGTCGCGCCCCGGGACGTACATCCCGAGGTTCGAGGTGAAGATCAGGATCGACTCGGAGAAGTGCACGGTGTTGCCGCGCCCGTCGGTGAGGCGGCCGTCCTCCAGGATCTGGAGGAACTTGTCCAGGATCCGCGGGTGCGCCTTCTCGATCTCGTCGAAGAGGATCACCCGGAACGGGTCCTCGCGGACGGCGTTGGTCAGCTCGCCGCCGGCCTCGTGCCCCACGTAGCCGGGCGGCGACCCGATCAGCCGGTCGCCGGACCCCTCGCCGGAGAACTCGCTCATGTCGAAGCGCAGGTAGGCGGACTCGTCCCCGAACACCAGCTCGGTGATCGCCTTCGCCAGCTCCGTCTTGCCGGTGCCGGTCGGGCCCGCGAAGAACAGCACGCCGCGCGGCCGGCTGCCGGACCGGGTCGCCTGCGCCCCCGACAGCCCCAGCACCGCCCGCTTCAGGATGTCGAGGGTCTTGGTGACGGCCTGCGGCTGCCCGATCACCCGCTCCGGGACGCGCTTCTCGCCCTCCAGCACCCGGCGGCGCAGATGGCCCCGGCTCCACGGGTTGTCGAGGACGCCGAGCTTGTAGGTGCGCACCGCGTCCGGCAGGTCGGCCAGGTCGACGTTGCGCTCCTTCGCCAGCCGCGTCACCTCGATCATCGACTGGAGGGTGAGCCCGTCGGCCTGCTCGGCGAACGCGTCGCACGCCGCGGCCGCGGCCTCGTCCGTCCCGGCGTCGGTGACCCCGAACGCGCGCGCCAGCAGCCGCGCCGTCTCCTGCCGGTCGCCGAGGTGCGGGCGCGGGATCGTGATCTCGCGGATGTTCTCGTTGTCGGCCGTCAGCCACGGCGGCAGATCGCCGGGCCGCTCCACCAGCCAGACGACCGGGTTGTAGAGCGGCTTCGGCCGCGCCCCCGTCACCCGGACGGGCCGGGCGCTGCGCGACAGCTTCGCGCAGAACCGGAAGAAGTCGCGCTCGCCGGGCTCCAGGTCGGTCGGCGTGCGGGCGATCCGCGACGCGGAGTCGATCACGAACGCGGCGCGGATGTCCTCGCCGGGGCGCGCCACCGCGGCCAGGTGCCGGGTCAGCCCCTCCAGCGACGGCTTCTCGTCCGGCTTGGTCTTGCCGAGCAGCCGCTGCGCCGCCTGCGCCGCCGCGTCGTCGCCGTCCGGGTAGACCTGGAGGCCGTCCACCGGGTCGTACACGATCATGCAGGACGCGCCGCTGGAGTGAAGCGTCTCCCAGAGCAGCCCGCGCAGCGGCAGCAGCCGCGCCGGGCCGGCGCCCTCCGCCGGCGGCGCGAGGAAGCTGTCGTAGAGGTTCCCCGACAGGACGTACTGGGAGTGCACCGAGAGGGTCGCGTCGAGCTCGCGGATGAACGGCGGCCAGCCCTGCAGCCGGCCCCCGAGAGTCGGCGAATCAATGCTCATCTGCGCTCCCCCGCGGGGTGACGGCCGTCACAGGGAGACGGCCTCATGCGGCCCCGCTCCATATCCCCGTCCCCCGGCATCTCAGTTATGACGCTCGCGATGGTGCTCGCGTTGCCCGGCACGTCCCCTAGTCTGCCGTGATCGCGCCGAGACCGGCAGCTCGCGCACCCCGGGCTCCAGCCGCCACCCGACGTCCGCGCGGATCCCCGCGTCCGCCAGCCGGGCCCGCGCCGCCTCGAACGCCTCGCACCACTCCCGCTCCCGCTCCACGTCCACCCGCCGGTCGTCCTCGCTCTCGGCGGGCCGCTCGCGCATCATCGAGGCCCGGACGTGCGCGGCGTCGTCGACCCGCATCCGGACGCTGTGGTCGGGCCAGGCGCCCTTGGTGAGCGTCACCGTGCCGTCCTCGGCCGTCAGCGTCTCGAACCCGGCGTGGACCTCGTACCCCATGTCCTCGAACGCGGCGGTGATCGAGTCGAGGACGTAGCGGCGCTCGGCCCCGGCCTGCTCGGCGGCGTCGCGCTCGGCCGCCAGCCGCCGCTCCTCCGCCCGCCGCTCCTCGGTGCGGCGGTTGGCGGACTGGATCCGCAGCCGCACCTCGTGCAGGACGCCCTCGGCCTCCTCCGCCGTCCCGGCCTCCGCGAGCAGCCGGGCCGCCTCCGCGACGGCCCGCCGCTCCGCGTCCGCCGCGTCCGGCAGCAGCCGCGCCATGATCCGTTCGAGGTTCCGCTGGACGTCGTCGTCGTCGCCGCCGGCCGGCGGGGGCGCGGGCCGCGCCGCGGCGGCTGTGAGGCCCTCCGCGGGGACGGCGAAGATCTGCGTGCTGACCTGGGCGGCGAGGTGCTCGGACAGGCGCCGTTCCGCCTCGTCCAGGGCCTGGTCGGCGGCCGCGCACCAGGCGGCCAGCTCCGCCGGCGTCTGCTCGTCCGGCCGCAGCCGCTCGGGCAGCGGCACCTCCGCGCCGATCTTCGCGCGGGTCTCGGCGAGCGCCGCGATGCGCGCGTTGCGCTCCACGACCTCGCGCAGGGCGCGCTCGTGCGACTCGACCTCGGCGAGGGCCGCCGCCCGCGCCTCGGCCCGCCCGGCGGCGAGCGCCGCGAGCGCCTCCGCGCCGCGTCCGGCCAGTCCGGCGCCGCGGCCGAGCACCCGGTTCATGCCCAGGCTGAGCACGACCGCCGCGTCCAGCGCGATGTCGGCGTCGATTCCGCTGCTCAAGGAGTGCCTCCGATCGTGCGGGCCTGCCGCCAGCGGTGCAGCCGCACACCCGCCGCGACGGCGTGCGCGGCGGGGACGGCGATGAGGACGAGAAGCCAGAGCAGGCTCGCGACCGACGTCAGCGCCGCGAGCAGGAGCAGGAGGAGCAGCAGCGGGAGCGTCACGGCGATCAGCAGGACGCCGCAGCCGCGCCGCCCCGTCCGCCGCGCGGCGCCCGACATCGTCTGGGACGCCTTCGAAAGGCCCCGGCCGCCCGCCCCGAGGACCCCCGACAGCATCGACCACGGGCCGTTGCGGAGGTAGTCCTCGCCCTGCGCGCGCGCGAGCAGCACTTCACTGCCGCACTGCACCGCCCAGGCGAGGACGGACACGACGGCCAGCGCGCCGAAGGAGAAGCCCGACGACGAGCCGTGCACGCCGACGGACGTCGTCCCGCTGTCACTGCCGCCGCCGCCGAACAGCGAGCCGACCACCCAGCTGCCTGCGAGCCAGAAGAACAGCGCCGGCAGCGTCCACAGGACGGCCTTGCCCATGGCCGCGTTGCGGCCGGCGAGCCGCCGCCGTTCGCGCTCCGCCCACTGCGCGCGCAACTCCTCGTCCCGCTGCTCGGCGGTGCGCCGGTCGCGCGCCCGGGACTCGCTCTCCAGGACGGCCTCCGGAGCGGCGCGCGTCACCGCGAGGAGGCGCAGCGGATCGTCACCGGCCCCGTCCGCCATCCAGGTGAACCACGGCACCGGCCCGGAGACCGCCTCCCGCGCCCGCGCCGCGCCCTCCGAGATCAGCCGGTCGGTCTCCGCCGGACGCGCCGCCAGCGCGAGCAGCGTGAGCAGGACGGCGGGCGGCTCCTCGGCCTCCGCGTCCGGCAGCCGCCGCGCGACGCCCGGCGGCATGGCGTCCTGCTCGCGCAGCCAGCGGACGAGGTCGTTCCACGCCGTCACGTGAGCGCGCCACTGGTCGTCGATCCGGCCCAGCTCCTCCGCGCCCTCGAAACCGGCCAGCACGTGCAGCAGGTGGTGCTCCCACAACGCGCGGCCGATGAGGCGGGCCGTCCCGTGGTCGGGGTGGCGGTGGTCGCCGGCCAGCGCGGCGAGCCCCGGCAGATCGCCGGCGGCGACCCGGCGGCCGAGGAAGTGCGGAGGGAGCGCCGGATCCAGCCAGCGCACCAGATGCAGCAGCTTCACGTCCGGGGGGAGCCGCGTCATGAGGTAGCCGTCGATCAGGCCGATGCGGCTGTCGTCCGGGACGTCCGCGAGCCACTCGCGCAGGCTCCGCCATGCCTCGCCCGACTCGCCGCGTCCGAAGAAGTACTGCGCGGCGTGATCCCAGTGCTCGACAAGCGCGCGCGCCAGCTCGTCCCGCCTGGTGTAGCGGTGGCCCTGGAAAGGGAGGCCGCTGCCGGCCTCCGCTTGCGGGCTCTCCTCGGCGACCGGCGGCGAGCCCCCGTCCAGCCACTCCCGAACCTGCTCGCCCGTCCACCTTCTGCGCGGATCCCGGGCCAGCAGGCCGCGGCACAGCATCCGCAGCCTCGGGTCGGGGACGTCGTCCGCGCTGACCGGGCGCGTCGCGAGATGGTCGACCACCACGGTCTCGCTGAGCCCCTGGAACGGCGCCCGCCCCGTCGCCAGCTCCCGGACGATCATGCCGAGCGACCACCAGTCGCGCGCCGGCGACACCTGCCCGGACAGCGACTCCGGGGCCGCGTACGCGAGCGTCCGCGACGACGACGCGAACACCACGCTCTGGTCGAGGACCTTGCTCAGCCCGAAGTCGGCGATCGCCAGCCGCAACGGGCCCGTCCCCAGCACCAGGACGTTCTCGGGTTTCAGATCGCGGTGGACGATGCCCGCCCGGTGCAGCGCCGCCAGTCCCGCGGCGAGCTGCGCCGCGGCCTCGCGGACCCCCTCCTCCGGGAGCGGCCCCTCCTGCATCAGCGCCCGCAGGTTGCCGTCCGGCACGTACGAGGTGATCTCGTAGTCGCGCCCGTCCGCGTGCCCGGTCTCCAGGATCCGCAGGACGTTCGGCGAGCCGAGCGCGGGCAGCTTCGCCCACACGTCCCGGTCGGCCCGGTAGCCGCGGCGGAAGATCTTCACCACGTACGCGTCGCCGCGCGCGTCCCGCACCAGCAGCAGATCCGACTCGGCGCCCTGCACGGGCAGCTCCGCGACCGTCGCGTACCGCTCGCCGAGCACGGCGGGCAGCCGCATCAGCGAACCGCCCGCCGCCGTCCCGTCCCGCGCCGTCTCCGCCGCCGACCTCGGGCCGGGCACCCGCGCGCCCTCGCGCCGCGTCGCCCCGGCGTCGCGCCGCGTGTCGCGCGGCGGCGTCCCGTCGAACTCGCCCACCAGCAGCCCCGTCTAGACCTTGTCCTTGATGATCCGCAGATACTCGGCCTGCTTGAAGCGGACCACCACCGCCTCCATGAGGATCCGGACGAACAGCATCTGGAAGAACCAGATCAGCGGCGTCGCGATGATCAGCAGAACGGCCACGGCCCAATAGAAGTCCAGGGAGATGATCCAGATGGCGAGCCCGACGATGGCGAGGCACTCGAAGGTGACCATCACCATCGACAGGGCGTAGAAGACCTTGAGCAGCTTCGGAGTCACCAGCGAGTCGAAGTTGGCGTCCAGGAGAGCGCCGAGCAGGCCCTTGTCGGTTCGTTCGGGCGGAGCCCAGCTCTGCTGCTCGGGCGGGCCCGCGGGACCGACCGGGCCCGGCGGGCGGGGGCCGGGGACGGGCCCAGGCTGCCGCGGACCGGGCGGTCCGCCGTACGGGCCCCCCGGCGGGCCGGGCGCCTGCGGGCGCGAAGGGTGACCGGGGTCCGAAGGATTCGTCATCGCCGTCGTCTCCAGTGTGGGGCCTACAGACAGACTCTAGAGCCTGCACCCGTCCGGCACCCGGCCCAGCCACGCGCTGCCGTCCCCGTCGCCTCCCTCCCGTGTCGCCGACGCCACGGACCGGGCTCCTCGGAATCGCGGTCGTCCGGTCGGGGCCACCCCCGTGGAAACCGGTTCCTTCTTCTCAGGCGGCCTGTACGTTGTGGGGAGTCACGGGGATGGCGGCGGGTCTGGGCCCGACCATCCGCATTGGCGTCGGATCGGAAGAGCGCGGCGGTACTGGTGGTGTCGAGCTGGCTTCTCGTAATCGTGCCCCTGCTGCTGGGACCGGCTCTCGGCATCGGCGGCGTTCACCGTTACCGCACGTCCAAGGCGTTCCTCGCCTCGGCATATCGCGTTCCCGGAATCGTCGCCGGGGTCCATCGAACGTCGACCACGGACTCCTACGAATACTTCCCGGTCCTGCGTTTCCGCACATTGGACGGCGCCGACATCGAGACGGTCGGCCAGACCAGGGCGGGATCCTACGAGCTCTTCCGGCTCAAGGGACACCAGGTCGAGGTCCTGTACGACCCGCGGAACCCCCGGACGGCGCGAATGAACACCTCTTCCGGACGCGCACTTTCAGGTTCGATCGGGATGGTCGCGGTCGGCTGCGTGTTCACGGCCATCGGAATCGCGCTGCTGTACGCGAACGCGACGTGAACCGGCGTGAGCTGACGTGACGCGCGGACGGGACGAGAATCGATGATCATGTTCGTGCTGCCGCCCGCGGGGTTCGCCGTCGGGATGCTCCTGGCGCCCATGGCGGCCCCGTACGTCGGCGCCGTCCCGCGCCGCCGGCGGATCCTGGCGGGGCTGGTCACGGCCGTCCTCTTCGGGCTGCTCGGGTGGCGGGCCGGGGCGGAGCCCGTCCTGCCCGCGCTGCTCTACCTCGCGGCGGCCGGGACCCTGCTCGCCTTCATCGACGTCGAGGTCAAGCGGCTCCCGGACCGGTTCACGCTGCCGTCCTACGGGATCGCGGCGGCGCTGCTGGCGGTGGCCGCGCCGTTCGCCGACGACGGATGGCCGCGGTTCGGGCACGCGCTCATCGGCATGGCGGCGCTGTTCGTCCTCTATTTCGCGCAGGCGTTCGCGGTCCCGGCGGGGATCGGGATGGGCGACGTCAAGCTGTCCGGCGTGCTCGGCCTCTGCCTCGGCTGGTTCGGACGGGACGCCTGGGTGCTCGGCCTCCTCGCGACCTACGTCCTCGGCGGCCTGGTCGCCGTCGGCATCATGATCGTCCGCCGGACGCGGAAGGGCGAGTTCCCCTTCGGCCCCTACATGCTCGCCGGGGCGCTCGTCTCCGTCCTGTCCTTCGCCGGCTGAGGCCGGTCAGCCGCAGAGCTTCGCACCGGCCTGCACTCCTCCGCCGATCTTGTTGATGGCGGGCGGCGCGAGCCGGACGCCGTTCGTGCCGAGGACGAGCCGCACCTCGTCCGGCGGGGCCTTCGCATCGGCGGTGAGCACCGCGTCGGGGACGTCCCGCGCCAGCGCCGACGCCTGCGGTTCCGCCGCCGGCGCGTAGACGAGGCGGCTCTCCGCCGTCCCGGCGCCCTTCTCCACCTTCTTCGCGACTTTGTAACCGCGCAGCTTCAGCTGCCTGACGACGCGCTCGACCAGCTTGTCCCTGGCCCCGGCCGCGACGACGGTGACGTGCACCTTGCCGGGCGCGGGCGGCTCGGCCTGCGCGGGCTTCGCCGGCCCCGTGGGCTCGGCGGGCAGTTCGCCGTCGTGCTGGATCGCCTCGAACAGCGGCTTCGCCAGCTCCCGGTTCCACTGGACGCGGTTCGGGTCCGGCGCGTAACCCTCGACCGGGACGGTCACGAACCGCACCTGCCCCGCGCTCATCCCCTTGAGTCCGTCCGCCAGCTTCCGCATCGCCGCGAGGTCGAGGTCGTCGTCGGTCGTCATCGACTTGGTCGCGGCCTTGAGGAACTTGTACGTCTTGGCCGGATCGGTGAGGACGGAACCGCTGGTGGCCTTGTCGACGACCGAGGCCATGAATTTCTGCTGGCGCTCGATCCGCTCAAGGTCGGACCCGTTGCCGAGCGAATAGCGGGCCCGCACGTAGCCGAGCGCCTCATCGCCCTTGACGGTCTGCTTCCCCGCCTTCAGGTAGAGCTCGGCCCGCGGATCGTTCACCGGCTTGTCGACGCAAATCTGGACGCCGCCCAGCGCGTCGACCATCCGCTTGAACCCGGCGAAGTCCACCTGGACGAAATGGTCGATGTGGATACCGGTGAGCGACTCCAGCGTCTTCCACGTGCAGGTCGGGCCGGCGTACGCGAAGGCCGCGTTCAACATGCCGAACTGCGCCGGAACGGTCCCGCCCTTCTCCTTCTTGCACGCGGGCATCTTCACCATCGAGTCGCGCGGAAAGCTGATCCCGACGGCCTGGTCCCGGTTCGGGGAAAGGTGCAGCAGCATCGTGGTGTCCGACCGCGCCCCCGACATACCCGGCACCGCGTACCGCGCGTTGTCGCCCTCCCGCGTGTCGGACCCGATCAGCAGGATGTTGAGCGACTTGTTCAGCTTCTTCGGCCGGTCCGTCCCGAGCTTGTCGCTGACGTGCTCCTTCTCGATGCCCCCCATGATGTCGTGGTACAGCCACGCCGCCCCGCCGCCCCCGAGCAGCAGCACGACGACCACCCCGACCGCGACCCGCCGCCAGACCCTCCGCCGCCGCCCCTCACCCTTCTTGCCGCTCCCAGCCCCGCCCTGCTCGGCCGAGGGCACGTCCGCGCCCCCGCCCTTCGCCTCGCCTTCGCCCGTGGAATCCTCCGCACCGCCCCGCTTGGCCGCCGAAACGACGACCGTGGCCTCACCGGCGTCCGCACCCTCCGCCTTTTCACCCGCCGCCTGCCCGCGTCGCTCCGACCCGGCTCCAGCCTTACTAGTGCCCTCGGCTTCCGCCGATTCATCTACCGCAGGGTCGCGCTGCTCGGAGCCGACCTCGGTAGCGGGTTCGGCGGGGCGGTCCGGGGCGGGGGCGGCTTGGGTGGGCTCGGGAGGGACGGCGGTGTGCGGCTTCTCGCCTTGGTCCCCGGTCGCCGGTTCGGTTTCGGCTTCGGGCGGCCCCGCGGCGTCGGGGGCCTCTGGGGTGTCATGGGCGGCCTTGTCCGGTCCGAGGTCGTCGTGGCCGGGGTCTTTGTCGCTCATCGGTCCCGTTTCGGGCGGGCCCTGTCGAGGGCGGGTGGTTCGGGTGATTGATCATTCTATGGAGGCGGGGGAGCGGGCTCCTCCTATTGGATGCCTGAGGCGCCCTTTCTGTTGACAGGAGGGCGGAATACCCGGGCGGCCGGATCGGGCCGGGTTCCGTACGATCGGTGCCGTGAACGAGGGGTGGGTGATCGGCGGTCGGTTCACCATGCTCGACCGGATCGGGACCGGGGGGACGAGTCGTGTGTGGCGCGCCTACGACCATGCGGAGAGGCGGTACTGCGCGGCCAAGCTCGTCCGGCGGCGGGGGCCGGCGTTGATGCAGCGGGTCGTCCGGGAGCGGGCGCTGCGGCTGGCGCATCCGCATGTGGTGACGCCGTACGCGTCATGCATGACCGATGACGACGTCCTCTTGGCGATGGACCTGATGAGCGGCGGTTCGCTGGAGACGCTCCTCGGGGACTACGGCAGGCTGCCGCCCGAGTACGCGGCCGAGGTGCTCGATCAGCTGCTGGCCGCGTTGAGCCACATCCACGGGGCCGGGGTCGTCCACCGGGACGTGAAGCCCGCCAACCTGCTGCTGGAGCCGAGCCCGGTCGGGGCGCCGCACGTGCGGCTGGCCGACTTCGGGATCGCGCTGGGGGACGACGGGATGCGGTTCACCACGACCGGGTTCACCATGGGCACGCCCGGATACCTGGCGCCCGAGGTGCTCGACTGGAACCGTCCGGGCCCGCGCCAGGACTTGTACGCCGCCGGCATGGTCTGCTGGCGCATGCTGACCGGCGCGGGCGACCCCGCGCCCCGGCAGCGGGTCGGGTCGCCGCCCGCCGGGGTGCCGCCGATGCTGTGGTCCGTCGTCGGCCGCCTGTGCGCGGACGATCCCGCGCAGCGCCCGGGGAACGCCGACATGGCGCGGCGGGCGCTGGCCGGGTGCCGCCTGGAGCTGCGGTTCCCCGTTCGGACGCTGGACGGCGAACCCCTGCAGATCTTCGATCACCTCGGTCCGCCACCCCGCTGACCGCCCCCGCCCACAACCGCCCACAACCGCCCACAACCGCCCACGACCACCACGACTGCCCGAGACCACCCACGACTGCCCGAGACCACCCACGACCGGCCGAGACCGGCCGCGAGGTGCGCGGGTGGCCGCTCACCCCTTTTCGTAGGTGATCTCCACGCGCCGGTTCTTGGCGCGGCCTTCGGGGTCGTCCTTGCCGCCCTGCTCGTTGGCGGCGGCGGGCTTGGTCTCGCCGTAGCCCGTGGCCTGGATCCGCGGGTTCGACCCCTTCAGCGCGTCCTGCAGCTCGGCCCTGACCGCCTCGGCGCGCCGTTCGGACAGCGCCAGGTTGTAGCCCGGGACGCCGATCGAGTCGGAATGCCCCGAGACCCGGACGGTGCCCCTGACGTCGCGCAGCCGGGGAGCGAGGGCGGCGATGCGGCGGCGGGCGCCGTCGGTCAGCGTGGCCTTGCCGAAGTCGAACAGGACGTCCGCGGAGATGCGGACGGTGACCCGTGCGCCGCTGCGCTCCTCCTCTTCGAGGGGGAGCACCGACTTGGACAGGTCGATGGGGTGCACGGCGCTGCCGGCGTCGATGGACAGGGTGCTCTTCGCCAGGTTGACGTCCGGAACGCCGGGGTCGGCGCCGGCGACGGCCGGGATGCCGAGCACGATGGCGAGGACGCCCGCGAGGACGACCGGTCGGCGCATGCGGCTCACCGCCCGACCGGGATGTTGCGGAACGTGGGCCACGTCCCGATCTGCACGTCGATGGCCTGCACGTTCTCCGGCGGGGCGGCGAAGGTGAAGAAGAAGGGCGTGGCCTGGTGGTTCGTCATCTTCGTGAAGATGTCGTCCGTCTCCAGCTCCTTGCCGCCGGAGTCCTTCACGACGACGTACCGCTTGAGGTTCACCGGGTCGATGAGCGAGGTGCCGAGGCCGTGTTCGCCGTTGAGGGCGTAGGCGTTGATCCGATCCGTCGTGGGGGCGGGGATGTGCGGGGTGAGCTGGACGCTCAGCGTGGCCAGCCGCCCCTTCGCCCGCAGGCCCATGACGGCGATGTCGATCGTGGCGTCCTTCCCCGCCGGGCTGGCGAACGTGCCCTTCACCACCGGTTTCGCGGCGTTGTCGAAGCCCGCCCGGCCCAGCGAGACGTTGGAGCCGCCCTCGGCGGCCGAGCCGCTCCCGGACGACGAACCCGAGCCGGACTCGTCGGAGCCGAGCATCGAGCAGCCGGTCAGCCCGCCGGCCAGCAGCAGGGTCGCGGCGCTGGCGGCCACCAGGCGAAACGTCGGGCGCATGGTCGATCCTCTCCGGTTTGTCGCATATGCAAACAGCGCGTTCCGTGGCAGCATGGCCTGCGGAGCCGCATCGGCGTGTGCGGACGTTAATCTAGCGTTTGCATTTGCGAATCGTCAAGGAGGGGCGAAGAGGTGAGCGTCGCCGAGGACACGGTCGCCCGGAACCGCGCGCTGCAGACCGAGTGGTACGGCGAGCCGCTCGGCGACCGGGTCCGGCCGCTGCTCGACCGGCTCGGCCTGTCCCAGTCCGGTCTCGCCGGCGTGCTCGGGCTGTCGGCGCCGATGCTGTCGCAGCTGATGTCCGGCCAGCGGGCCAAGATCAGCAACCCGGCGGTCCTGCACCGGCTGATGGCGGTCGAAGACCTCGTCGCCGATCCCGCGTTCGGCGCGCTGCCGGCCGCGGAGGTCAAGGAGCGCCTGGCGGAGATCAGGGGGGAGACGGCCGCCACCACCTCCGGGCTGCGCATGGCCGCGTCCGAACGCGCCCCCGGCGCCGGACGCGCGACCGGCCGTACCGACACGGGACGTTCCCTCCCTCCGGACGGGCGGCCGCCCGAGGCCGAGCCCGCCCGCCTGGTGCAGGCGCTCCTGCGCGAAGTCGCGTCCGCCGCCGAGATCGACGACGCCGCCGCCCTCATCGCCGACCGCTTCCCCGACCTCGCCGAGGTCCTCCGGGTGTACGGCACCGGCCGGACGAGCGAGGCCGAGGCCCACTTCGCCCGCACCGTCCTCGGCCGGGTGCTCGGCGACCGCTCGGTCATTCCGTAGCGCGCTCGTCTCGATTCCCCTCCGCCATAACAACTGGTTATGGACGGAGGCCCGTGCGAGGCGTCCCCTGCCGGGCTAAAGTCTGTGGTCAGGCTCACATGCGGGTCTGGCTGTTATGTATGTCACAGCTCCCGGTAAGTGGCATAGGGTCGCTTCGCTGGAAGCGCACACGAGGCGTCACCGCCCGCATGCGGCACGGCCCCGGCCGCCGGAGCGCGGCCCCCGGCCGGACGCATGGCCGGCGGCTTATGGCGCGAGGGCGCGATGAGCCGGCGGCCGGGCGCGACGGCCGGACGGTGCGCGCGGACCGTGGTACGGGGACACGACGACCCGAGCTCAGGAGAGCGATCGATGAGCACTGTGGAGGCGCCCGCCAAAACGCGCGCCCAGATCAAGGAACGCACCCTCCGGAAGGACAACTGGCGGCTGTATCCGATCACGACCTTCGTGATCTTCACGGCGTGGGTGGTGTACGCGACCGTCCGGGCCTTCTGGGGCTCCGCGTTCTACGTGCCCGAGTACCACTACCTGACGCCGTTCTACTCACCGTGCCTGAACGAGATCTGCAACGACGTGGTCGGGCAGACCGGCCAGCGCGGCAACGCGGCCGAGTTCGGGACGTTCCTCCCGGCGGGCACCCGCGGCTGGATCCCGTTCGCGGCGGTCTCGCTGCCGTTCCTGCTGCTGTTCCGGCTGACCTGCTACTACTACCGCAAGGCGTACTACCGGTCGTTCTGGCTGTCGCCGTCCGCCTGCGCGGTCAAGGAGCCGCACGCCAAGTACACCGGGGAGCGGCGCTTCCCCCTGATCGGCCAGAACCTGCACCGCTACTTCTGGCTGGCCGCCGTCCTCATCTCCCTCGTCAACACCTACGACGCGATCCGCGCCTTCCACGGAAAGGACGGCGGGATCGGCATCGGTCTCGGCACCCTCATCCTCGTGGCGAACGTGGTCCTGCTGTGGCTGTACACGCTGTCGTGCCACTCCTGCCGGCACATCGTCGGCGGACGCCTGAAGAACTTCTCCAAGCACCCGTTCCGGTACCGGATGTGGGGCTGGGTGTCCAAGATCAACGAGCGGCACGGCATGTACGCCCTGATCACCCTGGGCTCGCTGGTGGTGGCCGACGCCTACGTCGCACTCGTCGCCGGCGGCGCCTTCAACGACCCGCGCATCTTCAACTGAGGCCAAGGAATCATGACTGAGATCGAGAGGCACTCGTACGACGTCGTGGTGATCGGCGCCGGCGGCGCCGGTCTGCGCGCGGCGATCGAGGCGCGCCTCCAGGGCAAGAAGACCGCGATCATCTCCAAGTCGCTGTTCGGCAAGGCCCACACGGTGATGGCCGAGGGCGGCGCGGCCGCCGCGATGGGCAACGTCAACGCCAACGACAACTGGATGGTCCACTTCCGCGACACCATGCGCGGCGGCAAGTTCATGAACAGCTGGCGGATGGCGGAGCTGCACGCCAAGGAGGCCCCGGAGCGGATCTGGGAGCTGGAGCTGTGGGGCGCGCTGTTCGACCGCACCAAGGACGGCAAGATCAGCCAGCGCAACTTCGGCGGGCACGAGTACCCGCGGCTGGCGCACGTCGGCGACCGGACGGGCCTGGAGCTGATCCGCACCACCCAGCAGAAGATCGTCGCCCTCCAGCAGGAGGACCACGCCGAGCACGGCGACTACGAGGCCAACCTCAAGGTGTGGGCCGAGACGACGGTCACCCGGCTGCTGAAGGACGCCGACGGCAAGATCTGCGGCGCGTTCGGCTACGTCCGCGAGACCGGCAAGTTCGTGGTGTTCGAGGCCCCGGCGGTGGTGCTGGCGACCGGCGGCATCGGCAAGGCGTTCAAGGTCACGTCCAATTCCTGGGAGTACACCGGGGACGGGCACGCGCTGGCGCTGCTCGCCGGCGGGACGCTGCTGAACATGGAGTTCGTGCAGTTCCACCCGACGGGGATGGTCTGGCCGCCGTCCGTCAAGGGCATCCTCGTGACCGAGTCGGTGCGCGGTGACCGCGGCGTCCTGCGGAACTCCGACGGCAAGCGGTTCATGTTCGACTACATCCCCGAGGTCTTCAAGGACCAGTACGCCACCTCCGAGGAGGAGGGCGACCGCTGGTACGACGACCCCGACAACAACAAGCGGCCCCCCGAGCTGCTGCCCCGCGACGAGGTGGCGCGCGCCATCAACTCCGAGGTCAAGGCGGGGCGGGGATCACCGCACGGCGGCGTGTTCCTCACCGTCGTCGGCCGGATGCCGGGCGGCGCCGCCGAGATCGTCAAGCGGCTGCCGTCGATGTACCACCAGTTCAAGGAGCTGGCGGACGTCGACATCACCAAGGAGGCGATGGAGGTCGGCCCGACCTGCCACTACGTGATGGGCGGCGTGGAGGTCGACCCGGACACCGGCGCGGCGAAGGTCCCCGGCCTGTTCGCGGCGGGCGAGGTGTCCGGCGGCATGCACGGCTCGAACCGGCTCGGCGGCAACTCGCTGTCGGACCTGCTGGTCTTCGGGCGGCGCGCCGGGCTCGGCGCGTCCGAGTACGTGGACGGGCTGGCCGCGCGGCCGGCCGCCCCCGACGCCGAGATCGAGGCGGCGGCGGCCGAGGCCCTCGCCCCGTTCGGGCGCAAGGACGGCGAGAACCCCTACGCCGTGCACGCCGAGCTGCAGCAGACGATGAACACGCTGGTCGGCATCATCCGCAAGGAAGAGGAGCTGGAGCAGGCCATCGAGGCGCTCGGCGAGCTCCGCGAGCGCGTCGCGAACGTCGCCGTCGAGCCGGTCGCGGTGAACGACGGCCGCGGCTACCACCCGGGCTGGCACCTGGCCCTCGACCTGCGCAACATGCTGCTGGTGTCGGAGGCGGTCGCGAAGGCGGCGCTGGAGCGGCAGGAGAGCCGCGGCGGCCACACCCGCGACGACTACCCGGGGATGTCGGCGGACTGGCGCAAGGTCAACCTGGTCTGCTCGCTGGCCGGCGACCCGGCGTCCCCCCACGTCGAGCTGACGCGGCAGTCCCTGTCGCCGATGCGCGAGGACCTGCTCGAACTGTTCGAGAACGACGAGCTGAAGAAGTACCTGACCGCCGAGGAGCTGCCGAAGGGGCTGGCCGAGGAGGTCGAGGCGGAGGAGGCGGAGGACGCGGCCGGGTCGGGCGCGACCGCCGCCGGCGCCGCGGACGACGAGGAGGGCGACCGATGAGCTACGAGGCCAAGTTCAGGGTCTGGCGCGGGGACGACGGTTCCGGCGAGCTCACCGACTACACGGTCGAGGTGAACGAGGGCGAGGTCGTCCTCGACATCATCCACCGGCTGCAGGCCACGGAGGCGCCCGACCTCGCCGTCCGGTGGAACTGCAAGGCGGGCAAGTGCGGCTCGTGCTCGGCGGAGATCAACGGCATGCCGAAGCTGCTCTGCATGACCCGGATGTCGACCTTCGACCCGGACGAGACGGTCACGGTCACCCCGATCCGCACGTTCCCGGTCATCCGCGACCTGGTCACGGACGTGTCGTTCAACTACCAGAAGGCCCGGGAGGTCCCCTCGTTCGACCCGGGCGACGCCAAGCCGGGCGAGCTGCGGATGCAGCAGGTGGACGTGGAGCGGTCGCAGGAGTTCCGCAAGTGCATCGAGTGCTTCCTGTGCCAGAACGTCTGCCACGTCGTCCGCGACCATGAGGAGAACAAGGAGAACTTCGCCGGCCCGCGCTTCCTGATGCGGATCGGGGAGTTGGAGATGCACCCGGCCGACCAGGCCGACCGGCGCAACATCGCGCAGGACGACCACGGCCTCGGGTTCTGCAACATCACCAAGTGCTGCACCGAGGTCTGCCCCGAGCACATCAAGATCACCGACAACGCCCTGATTCCGATGAAGGAGCGGGTCGTCGGCCGCAAGTACGACCCGGTGGTGTGGCTCGGCAGCAAGCTCGGCATCGTGAAGAAGGGCCAGGACACCCCGTCCGCCTGAGGTCCACGCGTCCCGAGGTTCTCGCGAACGTCCCCCGCCGCCCCGCGCGACGGGGGGCGTTCGCGTTTCCCGCCGGTCTCCGCTGCGGGAGCGGCGCTCTGGCGTGCGGCGCTCCCGGAACACGGCGGGCGGCGCGCCCCCGGACCGCCGCCCGCCGTCCCCGCCGTTCCCCGTGGACGCCGTGGACACCGGACGGCCCTCCGAATGCGCACGCCGGGAGCAACTGTGACGCACGCCCGCCCGGCGGAGTAGGGAATAGTGCACACAACGCGATACTGAACCGTGATTGCCTCCCGGGGGCGGCCGGGCCCGGATCCCTTTAGCGTGGTGGGCATGAGCGCCCTCGAACCGGGCTCGTTCCTTGCCGACCTCACCCCGGTGGAACGCCAGGACCTGGAAGCACGTGGCCGCGTCCGCGACTTCGCCCGGGGGGACACGCTCTTCAGCGAGGGGGAGGCGCCCGGCTGGGTCGCGGTCCTGCTGCACGGCCGGGTGAAGGCGTTCTCCTACCACGAGCAGGGCGGCGAGGCGCTGCTGGCGGTGCGCGGCGCGGGCGCGCTGCTCGGCGAGGTCGCCGCGATCGACGGGGAGCCCCGGTCGGCGACGGTCCAGGCGCTGGAGCCGGTGCGGGCGCTCGCGCTCACGGTGGACGAGTTCACGGCGTTCCTCCAGGCGCACGGCCGCGTCTCCATCATCATCATGCGGATGCTGTGCCAGCGCTGGCGCGACGCCGACCGCAAGCGCGTCGAGTTCGGCATGTTCGACGCCACGGGGCGGGTCGCGCAGCGGCTGGTCGAGCTGGCCGAGCGGTTCGGCGTGCCGCACCGGACGGGCGCCGGCGAGGAGAGCGTCCGCATCACGCTGAACCTGTCGCAGGAGGAGCTGGCGGGCTGGGTCGGCGCGTCCCGCGAGGCGGTGAGCAAGGCGCTGCGCACGCTGCGCCGGCACGGCTGGATCGAGACGGGGCGGCGGCGGCTGATCGTGCACGACCTCCAGGCCCTCCGCAGGCACGCCCGCTGACCCGGTGCGCACCGGGCGGAGGGACGGCCCGTACCCTGTGCAGGATGCAGTTGCAGCAGCTCGCCTACTTCGTCGCGGTCGCGGAGGTGCGCCACTTCACGCAGGCCGCGGAGCTCCTGCGGGTGGCGCAGCCGTCGCTGTCCAAGCAGATCCGGGCGCTGGAGAGCGAGCTGAGCGTCTCCCTGTTCCGGCGCGCGCGCGGCAACATCACGCTGACGCCCGCCGGTGAGGCGCTGCTGCCCTTGGCCAAGCGCATTCTGGCCGACGTCGACACCGCGCGCCTGGAGGTGCAGGAGCTGGCGGGCCTGAAGCGCGGGCGCGTCCGGCTCGGCGCCACGCCGTCCCTTTGCGCGGGCCTGCTGGCGGACGTCCTGCGCCGCTTCCACGACATGTACCCGGGGATTCAGCTCATCGTCGAAGAGGGCGGCTCGCGAGACCTCGTCCGGGAGCTGACGCGCGGCTCCCTGGACCTGGCCCTGGTCATCCTGCCCCTCCACGGCGACCCGCCCTTGGACGCGACCTCGATACTGCGCGAACACCTCGTGGTGGCCTCTCCGGCGGGGGCCGACAACCCGGCGCAGCTGCCGCGCCGCTCGTACCTGCGCATCGAGGATCTGCAGAACCGTCCGTTGGTGATGTTCCGTCCCGGATACGACCTGCGCGAGGCGACCATCAGCGCCTGCCGGGCGGCGGGGTTCGAGCCCCGGTTCGCCGTGGAGGGCGGCGAGATGGACGCCGTGCTGCGCTTCGTCGAGGTCGGTCTCGGTATCGCGGTCGTCCCGAGCATGGTCCTGGCCGGACGGCCCGGCCTGCGCGGGACGCCGCTCGTCCTGGCCGACGAGGAGGCGCGCCGCGGACGCCACGGTCCGGGCCTCCTCCGGACGATCGCCCTCGCCCATCGCAAGGACGTCGAACTCACGCACGCCGCACGCGCCTTCCAGGAGACGCTGCAGACGTTCCTCGCAGAGGCCGGCGTGGCAGGGACCCTCCCGGCCGGCGTCGAGAACCTGGTCGACGCCTAGGTTCCCGGCCCCCGCGGCACGTTCACCGCGGTGATCCGTCAGCCGTCCAGTAGATCCTGCAGGAGCCGGGCACGGACGGTGGTGTCGTCGCCCGCGGGCGGATGCCAGGGGCAGGCGATGTCCAGGGCGGCCACACGGCCGGTCGCCATGATGCGGCGCACGGACGCCACCACCGCGTCGGACGAGGGGCCGCCGGCCACCGGGAACTTCAGCCCCGGCAGGTCGTTTTCGTCGATGACGTCGACGTCGATGTGCAGGAGGAGCGGCCCGTCGGGCAGGACCACGTCGTCCACCGGGCAGCGCCGCACCTTGGACGACGCCAGGAACTCGGCCTCCGCCGGGTCGAGGTCGCGGGCGTCCACCAGCACGGCGCGTTCCTCGGGCAGCGGACGCAGGCCGAGGCGGTCGGCGAGCAGGCCGGGGTCGGCGCCGAGGATCTGGCGCAGCGGCATCCCGCTGATGTAGCCCGAGGTCGAACTCGCCGCCGTGTGGATGTCGCCGTGCGCGTCGAACCAGATGATGGACGCGTCCACGCCCGCGCGCTGGAGGCCCGCGAGGACGGCCTCGGCGGTGAGGCAGTCGCCGGAGACCACGGTGGGCCGCGTGCCGCCCGCGACCTGGTCGGCGACCTCGGCCGTGACGATCTCGAAGAGCGCGGCGAGGCGCTGCCACACGTCCCCGTCCGGCAGGTCGCGGGTGATCGGGACGGGGGCGGGGCCGGGCAGGGGGAAGGACGCGTCGGGCATCCGCTCGTCCTGGTGGTACGGGACCAGAGTGATCATGCGTCCAGGTTAGAACGGCCCCGCCCGGTACTCCGGGCGGGGCCGAGACCATGGGCCGAGGGCAGGGCGGGTTACCGCTTCCGGCCGCCGGCGGTCGCCTTCAGGTAGTCGCCGTTGAGGCGGCCGATGACGTCGAGGGGGATCTCCTTCGGGCAGGCCGCGGTGCACTCGCCGGTGTTGGTGCAGCCGCCGAAGCCCTCCTCGTCGTGGGTCTCCAGCATGGACACGACGCGGTCCCAGCGCTCCGGCTGGCCCTGCGGCATCAGGCCCAGCGCGGTGATCTTGGCGCCGAGGAACAGCGCGGCCGAGCCGTTCGGGCAGGCAGCGACGCACGCGCCGCAGCCGATGCACTCGGCGGCCTCGAACGCGCGGTCGGCGTCCGGCTTCGGCACGGGCGTCGAGTGCGCCTCGGGCGCGGTGCCGGTCGGGGCGGTGATGTAGCCGCCCGACTGGATCATCCGGTCGAACGCCGACCGGTCGACGACCAGGTCCTTCACGACCGGGAACGCCTTGGCCCGCCACGGCTCGACGTCGATGACCTCGCCGTCCTCGAACTTCCGCATGTGGAGCTGGCACGTGGTGGTGGCGCGCTCCGGGCCGTGCGGGGTGCCGTTGATGACGAGCGAGCACATGCCGCAGATGCCCTCGCGGCAGTCGTGGTCGAACGCGACCGGCTCCAGGCCGTCCGCGATGAGCTTCTCGTTGAGGACGTCCAGCATCTCCAGGAACGAGGCGTCGGGGGAGATGTCGTCGAGCTTGTACTCGACCATCCTGCCCTTGTCCCGGGGGCCGCTCTGGCGCCAGACGCGCAGTGTGAGCTTCATGATTACGTGTACGACCTCTGTTACTTGTACGACCGCTGCGACGGCTTGACGTTCTCGAAGTCCAGGGCCTCCCTGTGGAGGACGGGCTGCTCGCCCTCCCCGGCCCATTCCCAGGCGGCGACGTAGCCGAAGTTGTCGTCGTCGCGCTTGGCCTCGCCGTCCTCGTCCTGGCTCTCGCCCCGGAAGTGGCCGCCGCACGACTCGGTGCGGTGCAGCGCGTCGACGACCATCAGCTCGGCCAGCTCGAAGAAGTCGGCGACGCGGCCGGCCTTCTCCAGCTGCTGGTTCAGCTCCTCGCCCTTGCCGGTGACCTTGACCCGCGCCCAGAACTCCGCGCGGAGCGCCGGGACGAGTTCGAGGGCCTTGCGCAGCCCCTGCTCGGTGCGCTCCATGCCGCAGTACTCCCACATGATGTGGCCGAGCTCGCGGTGGAAGGAGTCGACGGAGCGGTCCCCGTCGACGGCGAGGAGCCGCTCGATCCGGGACCGCACCCGCTCCTCGGCCTCGCCGACCGCCGCCTCGGAGACCGGGGCGAACGGGTTGCGGGCGAGGTAGTCGCCGATGGTGTTCGGCAGCACGAAGTAGCCGTCCGCGAGGCCCTGCATCAGCGCGGACGCGCCGAGCCGGTTGGCGCCGTGGTCGGAGAAGTTCGCCTCGCCGATCACGAACAGGCCGGGGATGGAGGACTCCAGGTCGTAGTCCACCCAGAGGCCGCCCATCGTGTAGTGGACGGCGGGGTAGATGCGCATCGGCGTGTCGTACGGGTTCTCCCCGGTGATGCGCTCGTACATCTGGAAGAGGTTGCCGTACTTGGCCTCGACCTTGTCCCGGCCGAGCCGCCCGATGGCGTCCGCGAAGTCGAGGTAGACGCCGAGGCCGCCGGGGCCGACGCCGCGTCCCTCGTCGCAGACGTTCTTCGCCGCGCGGGACGCGATGTCGCGCGGGACGAGGTTGCCGAAGGACGGGTAGATGCGCTCCAGGTAGTAGTCGCGCTCGTCCTCGGGGATGTCGGACGGCTTGCGGGTGTCGCCGCCCTGCTTCGGCACCCACACGCGGCCGTCGTTGCGCAGCGACTCCGACATGAGCGTCAGCTTCGACTGGTGGTCGCCGCTGACCGGGATGCACGTCGGGTGGATCTGCGTGTAGCACGGGTTGGCGAACAGGGCGCCGTGCCGGTGCGCGCGCCAGGACGCGGTGACGTTCGAGCCCATCGCGTTCGTGGACAGGAAGTACACGTTGCCGTAGCCGCCGGACGCGAGCACGACCGCGTCCGCCGTGTAGTGCTTGATCTCGCCGCTGATCAGGTCGCGGACGACGACGCCGCGCGCCCGCCCGTCCTCCATGATCAGGTCGAGCATCTCGTGCCGCGGGTACAGCTCGACGTTGCCGGCCTCGACCTGCCGCATCAGCGCCTGGTAGGCGCCGAGGAGCAGCTGCTGCCCCGTCTGCCCGCGGGCGTAGAAGGTGCGGGAGACCTGCGTCCCGCCGAACGAGCGGTTGTCGAGCAGGCCGCCGTACTCGCGGGCGAACGGGACGCCCTGCGCGACGCACTGGTCGATGATGTTCCGGGAGATGTCGGCGAGCCGGTACACGTTCGACTCGCGGGAGCGGAAGTCGCCGCCCTTCACCGTCTCGTAGAAGAGCCGGTACACGCTGTCGCCGTCGTTGCGGTAGTTCTTGGCGGCGTTGATGCCGCCCTGCGCGGCGATCGAGTGGGCGCGGCGCGGCGAGTCCTGGAAGCAGAACTGCTGGACGTGGTAGCCGGCCTCGCCGAGGGTCGCGCCGGCGGAGCCGCCGGCGAGCCCCGTGCCGATGATGATGATCTTCTTCTTGCGCTTGTTGGCCGGGTTGACCTGCTTGGCCTCGAACTTGCGCGTCGTCCAGCGGCCTTCGATGGGGCCCACGGGGGCCTTGCTGTCGGCGATCGGCTCGCCGGACTTGTAGAAGCCGTCGGTCATGGTCAGCTCACCCATCCGAACGTGATGGAGACGGGGACGGCGACGAAGCCGAGCGTGACCAGCACGGCGACGGTCGCGGCGAGGCCCCGCAGGGCGTTGTGGCTGCGCGGGCCGCGCAGCCCGAGGGTCTGGAACGCGCTCCAGATGCCGTGGTTGAGGTGCAGTCCGACGAGCAGGACGGCCACGACGTACCAGACGGTGATGTACCAGCGGGAGGCGTCGAAGTCGGCGACCATCCGCTCGTACGGGGTGGCGTCGCCGCCCTTGGGGTTCACGACGAAGAACGTGAGGTCGAGCAGGTGCCAGACGATGTAGAAGGCGATGATGACGCCGCCGTAGCGCATCGTGCGGACGGCGTAGCCCTGCGCGTGCGACTTCTTCTTCGACTGGTACTTCACGGGGCGCGCGTGGGCGGCGCGCTTGCCGAGCGACACCGCCGACCACATGTGCAGGACGACCGAGACGGCGAGCACGACCTCGAGGAGCGTCAGGACGGTCCGGTGCGGTACCGCGGGCTCACCGATCGTGCGCAGCCAGTGCGCGTAGTGGTTGAACTCCTCCGCGCCGAGAAAGATCTTCAGGTTCCCGAGCATGTGCGTGATCAGGAACAGCACGAGGACGCCGCCGGTGACGGCCATGACGGCCTTCTTGCCGACGGTCGATCGGTAGATCGCAGGTATCGCTATAGCCACGACCTGCACGTTATGTCCGGATCAGAGAATAGTTCCAAGTCATCAGCGCACTGGTGGCGATAGCCGCAGGCTATGAACGCATGCCGACCGGCGGTTGTGGCCGTTCCGTGACGTCCGGTCCGGTGAGTGACTTCACAGGACGGCCGGGAACTCTCCGATCGGGTGATCCAGGCGACATTGACGGAGGTCAGGGACCTGTGGTCAACGTCGCGCGGAGATCGTCCCCTCCTGCCGGGACAGCAGCAGGACGGCGAGGTCATCGGTCAGGGCGTCCCCGTTGAGGCGCTCCACCTGGGTCACCAGGTCGTCGATGAGGGCGCGCCCCGCGGCGCCTCCGCCGCGCGCCACGCGGGCCAGGTCGACGAGCCCGTCGGTGCCGAGCCGCTCGGAGCCCTTGCCGACCCTGCCCTCGATGAGGCCGTCGGTGTAGAGCATCAGGCTCCACGACTCGCCGAGGTCGATCTCGGTCGTCGGCCACTCGCCGCCGGGCAGCAGGCCGAGCGCGGGGCCGTGCGCGTACTCGGGCAGCGCGGCGACCTCGCCGTCCGCGCCGAGGGCGCCGCGGAACAGCAGCGGCGCGGGATGCCCGGCGAGGTGCATCCGCGCGGTCCGCCGGGACGGCGCGATCGTGATCATGCAGAGCGTGGTGAAGATCTCCTCGCTGCGCCGCTCGTGCCCGAGGACGGTGTCGAGGGTGCCGAGGAGCTGCTCGCCGGTGTGCCCGGCGAGCACGAGCGTGCGCCACGCCATCCGGAGCTGGACGCCGAGCGCCGCCTCGTCCGGGCCGTGCCCGCACACGTCCCCGATCATCAGGTGGACGGCGCCGCCCTCGGTCTGCACCGTGTCGTAGAAGTCGCCGCCGAGCAGCGCGCGCCGCCGGCCGGGCCGGTAGCGGGTGTGGTGCCGCAGCGACGGGTCGTCGATCAGCGGGACGGGCAGCAGCCCGCGCTCCAGCCGGGCGTTCTCCCGGCCGAGGATGCGGGCCTCGACGAGCCGCCGCTCGGTCTCCTCCGAGCGCTTGCGCTCGATGGCGTAGCGGATGGCGCGGGCCAGCAGCGGCGCGTCGACCTCCTGCTTGACCAGGTAGTCCTCGGCGCCGGCGGCGACCGCGCGCACGCCGAGGTGCGCGTCGTCCAGGCCGGTCAGGACGACGACGGCGGCGGTGCCGGACATGGCCAGCACCTGCCGCAGCCCGTCCAGCCGGTCGATGCCGGGGGTGGACAGGTCGACGAGGATGCACTGGGTGCGGCGGGTCAGCGAGCGCCGGGCCGCGGCGAGGTCGGACGCGACGGAGATGCCGGCGTCCATGCCGGTCTCGGCCAGCATCGTCTCGACCATGAGGACGTCGGAGGGGTCGGCGTCGATGAGGAGCAGGTCGATCCTGTCCTCTGCCCCCGGCGTGAAGGGGTGCGTCTGATGGCTGATCGTGCTCACAGGGGCTTCCGGAAAGTCGGGCTGACGGCACTGGCAACGGCTGGTGGCGCCCCGCGTATTCCCGCTGGCGCGGAAGAGCGTGGCGAGCCGCGCCGGGCAGCGGCATTGGCCTAGCCGCCAGGGTCCCGGCTCAAGGAGCGGAGGAAGCGTCGCTCCGTACGCACCCGACCTTAGCGTGTCCGAACGCCGCGGCGCACCCCCGGCAGGCGTCCCGATCATGAAATCCGGGCGGCCCGAAACGCGTCGGACCAGGTGAAAAACCAGTCGAACATCGGCCGACCCGCTGCATAACCTTTCGTTCCGTGAAGCCTTTGCCGGAGAAAGAGCCTGGCAGGCCGGATCACCGAACCCCCGCGCGCTACCTCTGGTGGCTGCTGCGCGTCCAGTGGCGCAGCGTCACCGCGGGCGCGCTCCTCGGCGTGGTCTGGATGCTCAGCCAGGCCCTCATGCCCGCCGCGATCGGCCGCGCCATCGGCGACGGGCTCGCGGCGCGGGACGAAGGCGCCCTGCTGGCGTGGTCCGGCGTGCTCCTCGGCCTCGGCGTCGTGCAGGCCGTCACCGGCGCCGCGCGGCACCGGTTCGCCGTGTTCAACTGGCTCGCGGCGGCCTACCGGACGGTCCAGCTCGTCACCCGGCAGGCGACCCGGCTCGGCGGGACGCTGCCGAAGCGGATGAGCGCGGGCGAGGTGGTCAGCATCGGCCTGTCCGACGTGTCGCACGTCGGCGACGCACTCGACATCGTCTCGCGCGGGTCGGGCGCCGTGGTCGCGATCGTCGCCGTGGCGGGCATCCTGCTGACCACCTCGCCGCCGCTCGGCCTGATCGTGCTGGTGGGCGTCCCGCTGATCCTGGCGATCGCGGCGCCGCTGCTGCGCCCCTACCGCGACCGCGAGCTGGCGCACCGCGAGCTGGTCGGCGAGCTGAGCACGCACGCGACCGACCTCGTCGCGGGCCTGCGGGTGCTGCGCGGCATCGGCGGCGAGGCGCTGTTCTCCGGCCGCTACCGCGCCGAGTCGCAGCGGGTGCGCGCGGCCGGGGTGGCGGTCGCGCGGGCCGAGACCCGGATGAACGGCGCCGAGGTGCTGCTGCCCGGGCTGCTGATCGCGCTGGTGACGTGGGCGGGCGCCCGGTTCGCCGTGCGGGGCGGGATCGGCGTCGGCGAGCTGGTGGCGTTCTACGGGTACGCGGTCTTCCTGATCGTCCCGCTGAAGACGCTCGGCGAGGCCGCCAGCAAGATCACCAAGGGGCTGGTCGCGGCGGGCCGGGTGACCGCGCTGCTGGCGATCGACCCCGAGCTGCCGGACACCGGGACGGCCCGTCCGGCGGCGTCCGCCGAACTGGTCGACATCGCGTCCGGGCTGGTCGTGCGGCCGGAGCGGGTGACCGCGATCGCCGCGGCCGACCCGCGCGACGCGCAGGCCGTCGCCGACCGGCTCGGCCGGTACGCGGCGGGCGACGTCGACTTCGGCGGCGTCCCGCTGGACGCGGTCGCGGACGTCCGGAAGCGGATCCTCGTCGCCGTCAACGAGGACCGCCTCTTCTCGGGGGCGCTGCACGAGTCCCTCGCCCCGGACGGTGACGAGGCCGTCCTCAAGGCCGCGATCCACGCGGCCTGCGTCGAGGACGTCGTCGCCTCGGTCGGCTTGGACGCGCACGTGGCCGAGGCGGGGCGGGAGTTCTCCGGCGGCCAGCAGCAGCGCCTGCGGCTCGCGCGGGCGCTCGCCGCCGACCCCGACGTCCTCGTCCTGGTGGAGCCGACCAGCGCGGTGGACGCCCACACCGAAGCACGCATCGCCAACAGGCTCGGCCAAGCGCGCGCGGGCCGCACCACCGTCGTGTGCACGACCAGCCCGCTGATGCTGGACCGCGCCGACCATGTCGTCTTCATCAAGGACGGCAGCGTCGTCGCGGAGGGGACACACCGCGACCTCCTGGAGGGCGAGCCGCGCTACGCGGCCGCCGTCACCCGGGGCGAGACCGCAGAAAGGGCGGGAACATGAGCGCCGAGACGCTGCCGGTCGCGACGCCCGCGCAGGTGCGGGCGTACGCGCGGCGGCTCGTCCTGCGGCATCCCCGCGCGCTCGCCGCGGTGCTGGCCCTGCACGGGCTGGCCGCGGTGTCCGGGCTGGTGACGCCGCGGCTGCTCGGCGCGCTCGTCGAGGACGTCCGCGACGGCCGCGCCTCCATCGACGCGATCGGCCTCGCCATCGCCGGGTTCGTCGTCGCGCAGGGCCTGCTGATCCGGTACGCCTACCTCGCGTCCGCGAAGCTGGGCGAGCGCGTGCTGGCCGAGCTGCGGGAGGAGTTCGTCGACCGGGTGCTGGCGCTGCCGCTGTCCACGGTCGAGCGGGCCGGCACCGGCGACCTCGTCACCCGCGCGTCCCGCGACGTCGACACGCTCAGCACGTCCGTCCGGTACGCGATGCCGGAGACGCTCGTCGCGATCGTCGTCGGCGCGTTCACCCTCGCCGCGCTGCTGCTGAACGGCCCGCTCGTCGCGCTGCCCGCACTGGTCGCCGTCCCGCTGCTGGTCGCGGTGATGCGCTGGTACCTGCCCCGCGCGCACACCGGCTACCTGCGGGAGAACGAGGCGTGGTCACGGATCGCGGACGGGCTGACCGAGACCGTGCAGGGCGCCCGGACCGTCGAGGCGCTCGGCCTCGCCGGCCGCCGGCACCGGCGCGGCGACGCCGACATCGCCGCCTCCTACCAGGCGGAGCGCTACACGCTGCGGCTGCGCATGTTCCTGTTCCCCGTGGCCGAGCTGAGCTTCGTCCTGCCCGTGGTCGCGACGCTCCTCGCCGGCGGCCTCCTCTACATCCACGGCATGGCGTCGCTCGCGCAGGTGACCGCCGCGACCCTGTACGCGCAGCTGCTCATCGAACCGGTGGACGCCATGCTCTCCTGGCTGGACGAGCTCCAGCTCGGCGGCGCGTCGCTGGCCCGCCTGCTCGGCGTCGGCAACGTCCCGCCCGACCGCGCGCCGGGGGACGCGCGCCCCGCGGGGGAGCGGCTCACGGCGCGCGGCGTCCGCTACTCGTACCGCTCCGGCCACGACGTCCTGCACGGCGTCGACCTCGACCTGCGGCCCGGCGAGCGCCTCGCGACGGTGGGGCCGAGCGGCGCGGGCAAGTCCACGCTCGGCCGCCTGCTCGCCGGGGTGGACGGCCCGCGCTCGGGCGCCGTCACGGTCGGCGGCGTGCCGCTGGTGGAACTGCCGCTGGACGGCCTGCGCCGCGAGGTCGCCCTGGTCACGCAGGAGCACCACGTGTTCCGCGGCACGCTGCGCGAGAACGTGGCGATGGCCAGGGAGGGCGCGTCCGACGACGAGATCCGCCGCGTCCTGGCCGCCGTCGACTGGGACGGGCCCGGCCTCGGCGCCGCCGTCGGCTCCGGCGGGACGGCGCTGACGCCCGCCCAGGCGCAGCAGCTCGCGCTGGCCCGGCTCGTCCTCGCCGACCCGCACACGCTCGTCCTGGACGAGGCGACGTCGCTGCTCGACCCGCGCGCCGCCCGCCGCCTGGAACGCTCGCTCGCCGCCGTCCTGGACGGACGGACCGTCGTGGCGATCGCGCACCGCCTCCACACCGCCCACGACGCCGACCGCGTGGCGGTGGTGGAGGACGGCCGCATCACCGAACTCGGCACCCACGACGAGCTGATCGCCCAGAACGGCTCCTACGCCGCCCTATGGACGTCCTGGCACGGAGGCCAGGGCGACGCGCGGGCTCACGAGGACAGGGCGGACTTCAGGTAGTCGACCTGGATGTGGAGCAGGTTCTCGGCGACGACCTCCTGGGGGGTCATGTGGGTGACGCCCGACAGCGGCAGGACGGTGTGCGGGCGTCCCGCCGCCAGGAGCGCGGACGACAGCCGGAGCGTGTGGGCGGCCACGACGTTGTCGTCCGCGAGACCGTGGATGATCATCAGCGGGCGCTTCAGCTCGCCGGCCATCTCGATCAGCGAGTTCGCGGCGTAGTTCTCCGGCTCCTCGTCCGGATGCCCCAGGTAGCGCTCGGTGTAGTGGGTGTCGTACAGCCGCCAGTCGGTGACGGGCGCGCCCGCGATGCCCACATGGAACACGTCCGGGCGGCGCAGGACGGCGAGGCCCGCGAGCCAGCCGCCGAACGACCAGCCGCGGATGCCGACGCGGTCGAGGTCGAGCGCGCCCGGATGTTTGCGCGCGGCCTCGATCAGCGCGGTGATCTGGTCGTCCAGGACGGGCCCGACGAAGTCGCCGTGCACGGCGCGGTCCCACGCGGGGCCGCGCGCGGGCGTGCCGCGGCCGTCGGCGATCACGACGGCGAAGCCCTGGTCGGCGAGCCACTGCGGCTCGTAGTACATGCGCTGGACGGCGAGGACGCGCTGGGCGTGCGGCCCGCCGTAGGGGTCCATGAGGACGGGCAGCCGGCCCTGGGCGGGCTCCCAGCCGGTGGGCAGCAGCACGGCGGTGCGGATCTCGCGGTCGCCGGCCCGCAGCAGCTCGACCCGCGGCGTGATCACCGGGGTCTCGGCGAACGAGGCGACCGGGTGCGTCCCGGACGGCGTGCGCACCTCGATCTCCGAGCCGGGGCGGTCGAGCCGCGCGCCCGTGACCACGGTGACGCCGCCCGAGCGGATGCCGCCGAAGACCCCCTGCCCCTCGGTGAGCCGCGTGATCCCGTCCGCGTCGCGGGAGTACAGGTGGACCTCGGTCGGCTCCTCCGACGCGGTGAACAGGATCGACTCGCCGTCCACGCCGAGGATCGACCTGACCTGGAGGCCCGCCGGCGTGACGGGCTCGCCCGCGACCGTGATGCGGCGCGTGTCGGCGTCGCGGTCCTCGGTGGTCCAGACGAGATCGCCGGAGTGGGTCCGGACGGGCAGGCCGGGGACGATGTCCGTCCACACCGGGTCGTGCTCGGTGTGCAGGAGGGACGTCTCGCCGTTGGACGGGTCGACGTTCAGCACCCGCTGCGCCCGCTGGTCGCGCGGCTGGGCGACGATCAGCAGGCCGTGCCGGTCCCAGGAGGCGGCGACGAAGTAGGGGAACATGCCGCGGTCCCACGCGACGGCGGTGCGCCGGCCGTCGACCTTGAGCAGCACCGGCGACACCAGCGCGTTCGGCGTCCCGGCGGCCGGGTAGGCGATCTCGGCCGGCGGGCGGTCCGGGTTGGCGGGGTCGGCGATGTGCCAGCGCTGCACCGGCGTCTCGTCGACCCGCGCGACCAGCAGCGTCCCGCCGTCGGGCGACCACCAGTGCCCGCGCATCCGGCCCATCTCCTCGGCCGCGACGAACTCGGCGAGGCCGTAGGAGACCTGGTCGGACTCCGGCTGGACGAGCGCCCGGTCCTCGGTCCCGTCGATCTCGATCAGCCGCAGCGTGCGGCCCGACACGTACGCGATCCGCCGCCCGGCCGGGTCGGGGCGCGGGTCGAACACGGGCGTCCGCGCGGGCAGTTCGCGGACCAGCGCGGTGTCGAGGTCGGCGACGTAGAGGCGGCCGGCGAGGGCGAACACGGCCAGCCGCATGGCCCGGTCGGTGGCGTAGCCGACGATGCCGCCCGCCTGCTCGCGGGCCCGCTCCCGCCGCGCGCGCTCCTCGGCGGGCAGGTTCTCCTCGCCGGGGACGTCCAGCGCGGCGGGGTCGGCGACGCACCGCTCCGCACCGGTCGCGGTGTCCAGCGTCCACAGGCAGGTGACCGGGTCGTCGCCCGCCCTGGTGCGCAGGAACGCGACACGCGACTCGTCCGGCGCGATCTGGAAGGCGCGCGGGACGCCGAGGCTGAACCGTCGGGTGCGGGCGCTCTGCCGCGGATAGCTGATGCTCATGACATCCGAGTCTGCCAGGACGCCGCGGAAGCGCGGCGCACGGCGGCCTCCTCCCCCTATGATCACGGGTCGTCGCGCGGTGGGCGGGGAATGTCCCGTGCCCGGGTCCGCGCTCGCGTAAGCTCAAAGCTTCCCCAAGCACTTTTTTCGTCGCGGGCTGAGGAGTGGTCAATGCCGGAGCTGCAGCCGGGAGATCCCCGGCGGCTTGGCTCGTACGAGATCGTCGAACGGCTCGGCGAGGGCGGCCAGGGGGTCGTCTACGCCGGCGTCGACGCCTCCGGGAACCGGGCCGCGATCAAGCTGCTCCGCGCCGACCTGGCCGGGGACACGATGGCGCGCACCCGGTTCGTCCGCGAGGCGCAGGCCGCCAAGCAGGTCGCGCGGTTCTGCACCGCGCAGGTCCTGGAGGCCGACGTCGCGGGCGACCAGCCCTACATCGCCAGCGAGTACGTCCCGGGCCCGTCGCTGTACAAGCAGGTCACCGACGACGGCCCGATCGGCGGGGCGGCGCTCGACCGGCTCGCGATCGGCACCGCGACCGCGCTGGTGGCGATCCACCAGGCCGGGATCGTGCACCGCGACTTCAAGCCGCACAACGTGATCATGGCGCCGGACGGGCCGCGGGTGATCGACTTCGGCATCGCGCGGGCCCTCGACACCGGGCAGACGAACGCGACCAAGGCGATCGGCACGCCGTCCTACATGGCGCCCGAGCAGGTCGCGGGCGCCACCCTCACCGAGGCCGTGGACGTGTGGGCATGGGCCACCACGATGGTGTTCGCCGCGACCGGCCGTCCGCCGTTCGGCGACGACACCGTGATGGCGGTCATCAACCGGGTGATGCACGAGCCCCCGATGCTGGACGGCGTGCCGCCCGACCTGCACCGGCTGATCGGCGCCTGCCTGGCCAAGGAGCCGGAGCGGCGGCCGACCGCGCAGCAGCTCATGATGGCGCTGATCGGCAGCGGGCCCGGCGGCGTCGGGCAGACCCGCATGGACGACCCGGCGCAGGCGAACACGATGCTCGCGGAGGGCTCCACGCTCGCCGCGGGCGGGCTCGGCGCGGCCGGGATGATGGCGGGCGCGACCCGTCCGGGCGCCGGGACGCGCCGCGTCTCCCCGGCCGACTACACCGGGAACCTGCCGCCCGCGGGGCCCCCGCGCGGCGCCGAGCGGGCGCGGTACGACGACTGGGAGCCCGAGCGCAAGTCCCGGTGGCCGATCATCGCGGCCGTCGCCGCGATCGTCGTGCTGGCGATCGTCGTCGGCGTGTACGCGGCGACCCGCGGCGGGGGCGGCCCCGCCGACTCGCCGACCACGCCGGCCGTCACCGACTCCGGGACGGTCTCGGAGACGCCGACGTCCGAGGAGCCCGAGGAGCCGACGCCGACCCGCACCCGGACGCGGACGAACACCCCGCCGCCGCGCACGTCCGAGCCGACGACCGAGCCGCCGACGACGGACGAGCCGACGACCGAGCCGCCGACCACGGACGAGCCGACGACCGAGCCGCCGCCGACCGGCGGCGACGGCGGTGGCGGCGGTGGTGGCGGTGGCGCCGGAGCGGGCGGCGGCGGTGGCCAGACCCCGGGCGGCGGGGGCCGCTGACCCGGGCCGGGCGCCCGCCGGGATGCGCGGGGCAGGGCGGTCATCGCCGCGATGCCGGGCCCTGAGTAGGCTCGGTGACTATGAAGGAGCCGCGGATCCTGTTCGTCCACGCCCATCCGGACGACGAGTCCATCGGGACCGGGGCGACCATGGCCAAGTACGCCGCCGAGGGCGCCCATGTCTGCCTCGTCACCTGCACGCTGGGTGAGGAGGGCGAGGTCATCCCCGAAGACCTGCGCCATCTGGCGTCCGACAAGGAGGACCGCCTCGGCGAGCACCGCATCGGGGAGCTCGCGGCGGCCTGCGCGGCGCTGGGCGTGCGCGACCACCGCTTCCTCGGCGGAGCCGGACGCTGGCGCGACTCCGGCATGATGGGCGCGCCCACGAACGACGACCCGCGCTGCTTCTGGCGGGCGGACGTCGACACCGCCGCGGCGGACCTCGTCGCGGTGATCCGGGAGATCCGGCCGCAGGTCGTCGTCACCTACGACGAACGCGGCAACTACGGGCACCCCGACCACATCCAGGCGCACCGCGTCGCGTGGCGCGCGTTCGAGATGGCCGCCGACCCGTCCTTCGTGGACGGCGCCGAGCCGTGGCGGGCCGGCAAGTTCTACGCCTACGCCACGCCGCGCACCGTCCTCGCGCGGGCGATCGCGGTGATGCGCGAGGCGAAGCTGCCGTTCGCGCGCGTCGCCGGGCTGGACGAGCTGGGCTCCGGCGTCCCCGACGGGCAGGTCACCAGTGCCGTGGACGCCCGCGCCCACCTGCCCGCCAAGCTCGCCGCGCTGCGCGCCCACCGGACCCAGATCGTTGTCGCGCCCGAGCAGGTCGGCCCGTTCTTCGCGCTGTCGAACAATCTGGGCCAGCAGGCGTTCGGCACCGAGTACTTCATCCTGCAGGCCGGGGAGCAGGGCCCGGTCGGCCCCGGCCGCCGCGAGCAGGATCTGTTCGCGGGCCTGGCCGAGCCGAGCGCCTGACCGCCGCGCGACCCCGGCCGGTACCCTGGCGTCCGTGCACAAGGACGATGACGAGGCGCGGGTGAGCCTCGCCAAGGACGGCCTCCCGGCGGACGGCGACGCCGGCGCGTCCGCCCTGGCGGCGGGCGGCGGCGACGGCCCGCTGGACGCGTTCGTGTCCGGCGCCGCGTACGCGGCCCTCGGCCTGCTCGGCGGCGTGTTCGGCGTGTTCGGCTCGTTCGCCCAGGACTGGACGGTCGGCCCCGTCCCGGTCGCGGCGATCGCCCTGGTGGCGCTGGTCTTCGCGATGGCCCGGCTGGCCGGCTTCGGGATGGGCGGGCGGCTCGGCGCGACGATCCCCGCGGTCGTCTGGGGCGTCGTCGTGTTCGTCATGTCGACGCGCCGCGGCGAGGGCGACCTCGTCGTCCCCGGCACCACGGCCGGGTACCTGTTCATCATCGGCGGCATGGTCGCCGCCGTGGCCGGGATCATGCTGGTGCCGCCGGCCCGCCCGCCGGGCGACTGGCTGCTCGGCAGGGCGGGCCGTACTCGCTAGCGGCGCGGTCAGGTCGCCGTCCGCACGGTCAGACGCGGTCAGGTCGCCATCGGCGCGGGTTCCTGGTCGAGTGCCGCCGCGGCGTGGCCGCTCTTGTGGCCCTTCAGGGTGAGGCACGCGGCGGCGCTGAGCAGGATGACGCCGACCGGCAGCAACATCGTCGGCTTCATCGCGTGCACGAAGCCGTGCGAGAAGACCTGGCCGGCCAGCTCGTGCACGCGGTGCGCGACGCTCGGCGAGACGCCCGGCGGGAGCTGCTGCTGCTGCGCGCCGCTCTGCCCCGCGCCGACCTCCAGGCCGCCCTTGGCCGCGTCCGCGAACCCCTGCACGAAGCCGGGGCGCACGTCGGGCGGCAGCGCGGCGGAGCGGGCCGTCGCCTCGTCGCGCAGCGCGGACGCGAGCCGGTTCTGCAGGACGGCGCCGACCGCCGCGCTGCCGAGCACCGACCCGACCTGCCGGATCGTGTTGTTGACGCCGGACGCGGCGCCCGCGAGGTGCGGCGGGACGTTCCGGGTCGCCTCGGTGGCCATCGGCGCGAACACGCCGCCGATGCCGAGGCCGGACACGACGAGCGGGGGGATGAACGCCTTCCAGTCCGTCGCGACCCCGGCGACGATGACGATCCACAGCATGCCGACGCCGTAGAGGGTGAGCCCCGCCATCAGGATGAACTTGCCGCCGATCCGGTCGGACAGCCGCCCGGCGGCGGGCGCGAGGAACATCGACACGAGCGAGGACGGCGCCATGACGAGGCCCGCCTTGAGGGCGCTGAAGCCCAGCACCGACTGGAGGTAGATCGTCATCGGCAGGAACATGCCGATCATGCCGATCGAGACGGCCGCGCCGACGAAGTTCAGGACGGTGAAGTTGCGGTCCTTGAACAGGGAGAACGGGACGAGCGGCTCGCCGTCCTGGCGGCCGCGCTGCTGCAGGACGAAGACGGCGAACAGTGCGAGCCCGGCGGCGATCAGCCCCCAGATGCCCTCGTTCCACTCGTACTTCTGGCCCTCGGTGAGCGCGAACGTGAGGCAGAACAGGGCGGCGGACGCCAGCAGCACGCCCACGACGTCGAACCGGTGCCGGACGGTGCGGGTGTGGCCGGGCAGGATCGGCACGGCCATGGCCAGCACCAGGATCCCGATCGGCAGGTTCACGAAGAAGATCCACCGCCAGTCGAGGCTGGTGACGAGCAGCCCGCCGACCGTCGGCCCGGCGATCGTGGACACCCCGGCGACCGCGCCCCACACGCCGAGCGCCGTCCCGCGCCGCTCCGGCGGGAACACGTTGATGATGATCGACATCGTCTGCGGCATCAGCAGCGCGGCGCCGAGCCCCTGCACGCCGCGGGCGGCGATCAGCTGCGCCGGGTCCTGCGCGACGCCGCACACCAGGCTGGCCACGGTGAACAGTGCCACCCCGGTGATGAACAGGTTCTTCTTGCCCCACAGGTCGCCGAGGCGCCCGGCGGTGATGAGCAGCACGGCCAGCACCAGGATGTAGGCGTTGACGACCCACAGCACCTCGTCCAGCGAGGCGTCCAGCTTGTCGATCATGCTCGGGATCGCGATGTTCACGATCGTCAGGTCGAGCAGCGTCATGAAGAATCCCAGGGAGAGCGTGAGCAGGATCGCCCAGGGATTTCCGCGCCATTTGCTCATGAGTCCCCCTTGTCGTCACGGCGCGCCGGTCGTGGCCGCGGATGGCAGCGGATGTGCACCTCGTCGTCCTTCCAGGTGAGGCGGCCCGAGTCCAGGTCGCCGACCAGGCCGCGGACGAACTCCAGTTCGCCGCGCACGCGCGCGATCAGCCATTCCTGGTCGATGAGCTTGTAGCGCTCCAGCCCCTGCTTGCGGAGCGCGTCGTGCGCGGTCTGGTGCGCGGCGAGCGCCGCCTCCAGCGCGACCGTGCGGCTGCGCAGGAGCCGGGCGACCTCGTCCTCGGCCAGCAGGTTGAGGAACGCCAGCCCGGTGCCGAACAGCGGGAACTCCTCGGCGGGGTTGCGGAGCAGTTCGGCGAGGCGGATCTGCGCGGCGTCCCGTCCGGCGGCGGTCGCCGCGTAGATGGTCCGTTCGGGCCGGCGGCCCTCCCGGCTCGTCTCCAGCGGCTCGATCAGGCCGGACGCGGCGAGCCGCTCCACCGAGTGGTACAGCGCCCCGTGCGTGATCTTGACGGCCTGGTCGTAGGCGAAGTCGCGGATGCGCTGCTGCATCTCGTACGGATGCATGGGACTGTCGCACAGCATCCGCAGCACGGTCAGCGCGAGCGGTGTGAGCGGTCGGGACATGGTGCCGGGCCTCGGGTCGATGGGATTAGTCCACTCAGATTAATCCCATCGGACGACTCTCGTCACCTTGCCCACATGTCCGACATGTTCCCGCAGGTGGGACGGGTCAGCGCACGGCGTTCACTGAGTTGGCCGCGCCGTTGCGGGTCACGTACTGGCCCACCCGGTCCTCCCGGACGGCGGCCGACAGCGACCGCACGCCATCATCGTCCAGGAGTACGACACTCTGCCCGTCCCGCTCGGCCATCTTCGCGACCGGGGCGGTCAGGTACTCCATCAGGGACGTCTTGAGCAGCCGGCGCGCGAGCCCCCGCAGCGCCCCGGAGGTCACCGAGTCGTCCACGCTCACCGAGCCGGTCGCCGCCCGGACGAACCGGTCGATCTTGAGCGGGTTGCGGGTGTCCAGCGCCTTGGCCGCCAGCGCGTGCAGGAACGCCTGCTGCCGCTTGATCCGGTCGAGGTCGCCGCCCGGCAGGTTCCACCGCTGCCGGACGAAGTCGAGCGCCTCGGTGCCGTCCAGATGCTGGCGCCCGGCCTTCCAGCGGCGCTCGTGCATCGGGTCGTAGGTGTCCTTGGTGATGGTGACGTCGACGCCGCCGAGCGCGTCCGTCATCTTCACGAACCCGCCGAAGTCGAGGGCGGCGTAGTGGTCGACGCGGACGTGCGTGAGCTGCTCCACGGTGCGGATCAGCAGCGACGGCCCCCCGTACGCGAACGCCGCGTTGATCTTGCTGGAGCCGTGCCCGGGGACGGGCACCCAGCCGTCCCGGGGGATCGAGACGAGCGAGACCCGGTCGCCGCGCCCGGACAGGTGCACCAGCATGATCGTGTCCGCCCGGGAGCCCATCGAGGGGTCGTCCGCGCGCCGGTCGGACCCGATGAGCAGCCAGTTCTCGCCGCGTCCGGTGGAGGACGGCCGCCCGCCCGCGCTCGGCATCGCGCCGGCGACCCGCCTGACCTCCCCGTCGTAGGCCCGTTGCAGCAAGTAGAGGCCGCCCGCGAGCACCAGCAGGACGCCCACCGCCAGCCCGCCGCATCCGATCACGACCCGGCGCCGGCTCCTGTTCCGCAGCATGCCCCTCACCCTGCCGCCGGGGCCGCGCCGCGCCGCCGCGCCGTGCGGGCGGCGGCCAAGTCTTTGACGACTCGCGGGTTCGCCTTAGCGGCGGGACGCCGCCGGGCTCCGTCGGCCGGCGGCGTCCCGGGTCCGGGATCAGCCCTTCAGGGCGATCTCCAGCTGGTCGAGGGCCCAGTCGAGGTCGGCGGGCTCGATGACCAGCGGCGGGGCGAGGCGGAGGGTGGTCTCGTGGGTCTCCTTGGCGAGGACGCCGAGGTCCATGAGGCGCTCGCTCACCGGACGGGCCTCGCCGTGCAGTTCGACGCCCGCCCACAGGCCGCGGCCGCGCACCTCGCGGACGAGGTCGCCGGGCAGCAGGCCGAGGCGCTCGTGCATGTGCGCGCCGAGCGTCCGGGACCGCTCCTGGTACTCGCCGGTCCTCAGGATGGCGATGACCTCGCGTCCGATGGCGCAGGCGAGCGGGTTGCCGCCGAACGTCGAGCCGTGCTGGCCGGGCTTGAAGACGCCGAGGACGTCCCGGTCGGCGACGACGGCGGAGACCGGCATGATGCCGCCGCCGAGGGCCTTGCCGAGGATGTAGACGTCGGGGACGACGTCCTCGTGCTCGACGGCGAACGTGGCGCCGGTGCGGCCGAGGCCCGACTGGATCTCGTCCGCGATCATCAGCGAGCCGTTGGCGGTGCACAGCTCCCGCACCGCGCGCAGGAACCCGCTCGGCGGGACGTTCACGCCGGCCTCGCCCTGGATCGGCTCGATCAGCACGCCGACGGTGGCGTCGTCCATCGCGGCCCTGAGCGCCTCGACGTCCCCGTACGGGACTGTCCGGAAGCCGGGCGTGTACGGGCCGTAGGAGTCGCGGGCGTCCGGGTCGGTGGAGAAGCTGATGATCGTGGTGGTGCGGCCGTGGAAGTTGCCCTCGAACGTGATGATGTTCGCCTGGTCGGCCGGGACGCCCTTCACCTCGTACCCCCACTTGCGGGCGGTCTTGAGCGCGGTCTCGACGGCCTCGGCGCCGCTGTTCATCGGCAGCACCATCTCCTTGCCGCACAGCTCGGCCAGCTCGGACACGAAGGGGCCGAACTGGTCGTGGTCGAACGCGCGGCTGACCAGCGTGACGCGGTCGAGCTGCCGCCTGGCGGCCTCGGTGAGGCGCGGGTTGCGGTGCCCGAAGTTGACCGCCGAGTAGGCGGCCAGCATGTCCAGGTAGCGGCGGCCCTCGGCGTCGGTCAGCCACACGCCGTCGGCCTCGGCGACCACGATCGGCAGGGGGTGGTAGTTGTGCGCGCTGTGGTCCTCGGACATCGCTCGCAGCTGGTCGGTTCGCGTCACGACGCTCCTTCGGCGGCTCGGCCCGGCCGGTCGGGCCGGGGCATGGCTGGGACACCGGACGCGGGTCCGGTGCCGAGGGGAGGAGGCCGGGCGGGTCAGGTGGCCGCCGGTCCGCTTCCCAGCGTATGTTCGGAAATGACCGTCGACCAATGCGGAAAACCGACTTGGGGGGTGTTATTTGTTGCGTCTTGACGACCTCGACCGTCGGATCGTTGCGCGTCTCCTGGAGGACGGCCGCGCCTCGTACGCGCAGATCGGCGACAAGGTCGGCCTGTCGGCCCCGGCGGTGAAGCGGCGGGTCGACCGGCTGCGCTCGGACGGCGTGATCAACGGCTTCGCGGCGGTCGTCGACCCGGCCGCGCTCGGCTGGACGACCGAGGCGTTCATCGAGATCTTCTGCACGGGCGCGACGTCCCCGGAGCAGATCTACTCCAGCGTCCGCGGCCACCCCGAGGTCGTCGCGGCGTACACGATCAGCGGCGACGCGAGCGCGCTCGTGCACGTGCGGGCCCGCGACATCCAGCACCTGGAGCAGGCCCTCGAACGGCTGCGCCGGGAGGACAACATCACCGCGACCAAGACGTCGATCGTGCTCTCCCGGCTGATCGGCCGTCCCACCGACGCGCCCTCGGGCTGATCGGTTACCGAACAGTAGGCTGCCGGCATGGACTTCGCGACCGCTGACCTCATCGACGACTTCGGGGACGAGCTGCGCAGCTGCGAGACGCAGTTCCGCCAGTACGGCGCGCGGACGTCGTTCGCCGGCCCCGTCTCGACCGTGCGCTGCCACCGCGACAACGGCCTCGTGAAGAAACTGCTGAACACCCCCGGCGGCGGCCGGGTCCTGGTCGTGGACGGCGCCGGGTCGCTGGCGTCCGCGCTGATGGGCGACATGATCGCGGCGGCGGCGGTGGCGAACGGCTGGGCCGGGGTCGTGATCAACGGCGCCGTCCGGGACGTGGCGGCGCTGCGCGGGCTCGACCTCGGCGCGAAGGCGCTCGGCTCGAACCCGCGCAAGAGCGCCAAGGACGGCGCCGGCGAGGCGGACGTCCCGGTGTCGTTCGGCGGCGTCGAGTTCCGTCCGGGCGACTGGCTCTACAGCGACGAGGACGGCATCGTGGTCGCCGAGCGCGAGCTGCCCCTGGGCTCCGGCTGAGGCCGTGACCTGGGCGCATCGCGCGACATGCCAGGACATTCGGTGCAAGATCGGCTAAGTCGGCCCTAGCGGGGCGGAAGCGCCTGTTCTTACCTACCTCTCAGCAACCCTTCTGAGAGGTAGGGGAGACATGCGCGCGAAGAAGATGCTGCTGGTCCCCGCGGCGGCGATGGGGCTCGTCACGGGACTCGCGGCCGTCCCGGCGGCCGCGCAGCCGAGAACGCCGATCCCGGAGCCGGCCGCGAACCCCTGGCAGATGCGGCACTGGCCGCAGACCCAGCCGTGGCAGCGCGAGCAGCCGTCCGCCCGCACGTTCGCGGCGGGCGCCCCGCGCCCCATCGACCCGCAGAACTACGAGCTTCCCGACACGATGACGTGGGACGACTACAGGTCCATCCCCGGAGCCTCGTGGGCGGACCCGTCCCGGCAGGGGTCGGTGCGCAACTTCAACGTCGCGGTGGTCCTCGTCGACTACGCGAACCAGCCGTTCGAGGTGACGCAGCCGAAGAACTCGTCCGTCTTCGGCAACCCGGTCGAGGTCGGCGACGTCCCGCGCGACAAGGTCGCCTCGTTCTACGAGGGCTTCCTCAACAAGCCGCAGGAACTCAACCACGGCCACACCCTCCACGAGTACTGGATGGAGGACTCCGGCGGCCGGTACGGCGTGAACCTGACCGGGTTCGGCGCCTACCGGATGCCCGCCAAGGACCACGAGTACGGCGTCGACGGCATGCAGGGCGGCACGGGCTGCCCGTCCGGCGACACCTGCGGCCGCGACCTGCGGGGCGACGCCCGCGGCGCGTGGGTCGCCGACGTCGGCGAGGAGGCGGCGAAGAAGTACGACTTCGTCTTCTTCCTCAGCGCCGGGCAGGACGAGAGCTCCACGTGGCAGGAGTTCGGCGAGATGAAGTTCGGCACGAAGGAGAACGTGCCGCCCGAGTGGGGGCCGGGCGACCCGGGCCTGCCGAACTGGGTGAAGACCCGGTACATCCCCTGGACGTCCTGGCAGGCGGGCTCCACGATCTGGCCGAACGCCATCTTCGGGGTGTCCTCCACCCAGGCGGAGAGCTCCGGCATGTCGGTGTACGCCCACGAGTTCAGCCACATCCTGGGCATCGGCGACAACTACAACAACCCGTACAGCGACCCGCCGCGCCGCGCCTACAGCGGCCCGTGGGACATGCTCAGCCGCGGCACGTTCAACGGGCCGGGCGGCCCGCACAGCCGGTGGACGATCCCCGCGACGGGCGGCGGGTCCATGGGCGCCCAGCACATGCTCCGCAACAAGCTGAAACTGGGCATGGTCGACTCCGGCAAGGTGCTGCAACTAGGCCGGGACGCGCTCGCCTCGTCCGGCATGGCCGTCGCCACGGTGACGGCCCGGTCCGCCGAGCCGGGCGGGAACGAGCTGTCCGGCATCAATCTGAAGCTCGGCGACGGCGGCGACAAGAGCCCCGGCTGCGAGACCGGCGCCGACCCGCTCTGCGACGGCGGCGGTTACGACAACTACACCCTCGAGGTCGTCGACCGGATGGGCACCGACTCCTTCACGCCCGACTCCGGCGTCCTGCTGGCGAAGACCAAGGACCAGGACCGCGCCCCGTTCATCTGGGTCAAGGACGCCAACCCGCAGGACATCGACAAGGTCGACTTCGTCCTCCCCGACGGCACGCCGCAGAAGATGACGATCGGCGACTACCGGCAGCTCTCGGACGCGCTCTACCACGCGGGCACGGACTCCGGCAGCGAGTACGAGTACGTCGACGAGGCGAACCGGCTGCACTTCTACGTCCTGGACGTGCGGCGCGACCGGAGGGGCGTCCTGTCCTACACGGTCGCGGTCGGCTCGCTCGACGGCGCGGGGCCGCAGCGGCGCGGCGTGCGGCTGTCCTCGGGGCACGCGCGCCCGGCCGGCTCCGGCTGGACGAAGTGCACCATGGCGCTCCGCAACACGGGGCGCGGCGGCGCCGGCCCCCACGGCTCGGACGTGTTCCGGCTGAAGGCCGAGGTGTCCGGCGACGGCTGGACGGCGTGGCTGCCGAACGAGCTGGCGACCGCACCGGCCGGCGGCGGGACGCACGTGGAGGTCTGGGCGAAGGCCGCGCCGGGCGCGTCCCGCCACGCGCGGCTGCGGCTGACGGGGACGTCCGAGAGCGACCCGTCCGCGTCCGGCTCCGGCGCCTGCCGGTTGCGCTGACCCCGCCGGGGCGGCCCTCCGCGCGGGGGGCCGTCCCGTCCCGCGATGTCCCGGGCGATCTCGGGGGTCCACCCGGCGGGCGTAAACATAACTTGATCATCGCGGGGGGTGCGGACGCCTTTAGCGCGACCCGGCCGGGGTTACGTAGCGGAGCGTGATGATCATGCAGCGTACGGTGACCCGGGCCCGCCGGCCGGGCGTCGCGGCCCTCGCGGCCGGTGTCCCGCTGGCCGCGCTGGCGGCCGCCGTCCCCGGCGCCGCCCAGGCGGCGCCCGTGACGGCGGTGTCCGTGACGGCGGTGTCCGCGGCGGCGGTGTCCGCGAAGGCCCCGGCGGATCTGAATCCCCGCGATTTCGTCCTGCGCCGCGGCGCCGACCGGAGCACGCCGGTCCGGGCGCTCGGCGGCAGGCTCCACCGCAGCGGCGTCGACGCGCTGCTCCACTCGTCCGGGCAGGCCAGGATGGGCCGCGGCTGCGCCGGACGCGCCGGCGTGCCCGCGCACTCGCTCGTCTACTGCTTCAACCGCAAGGACAACGCCACCGGCAAGTGGGTCCCGCAGGGCGTCACGTCGGTCTCGGACGCGGCGGCCGGTGAACGGACGGCCGGCGGCGGCAGGCCGATCCTCGTGTCGTGGCACAACAGCGGCAAGGTCAGACTCACGTTCGTCAACCCCGCCCGGCGGACGTACCGGCACGTCCTCCTCGTCGAGCCGAGGATGAGCGGGGGCCGCGCGACCTACTCCGACATCGGCATCCACGCGGGCGGCATCGCCTGGTACGGCGACAGGCTGTACGTGGCCGACACCCGCCACGGCGTGCGCGAGTTCGACATGCGCCACATCTACGACCTGTCCAAGAGCGGTGCGGGCTCGACCCGCCACCCCGGCTGGGTCGGCCTCCACCACGGCAAGTACTACGGGCACGGATTCCGGTACGTGATGCCGCAGACGAGCAGCTGGGAGTTCGCCCACGGCAAGGTCGGCGGCAAGTGCCGGGGCACCGGACCGCTGCGCATGTCCTGGATCTCCGTCGACCGCACCGCCCGGCCGCACGTCCTCACCGCCGGGGAGTACTGCCGCCCGAACTGGCCGCGGGGACGGGTGGTGACGTGGCGGCTCGAAGCGCTGTCCGGCGGCGGCCCCGTCCGGCCGAGCTGGGGCGCCGTGCTCCCGGCCGACAAGATCCAGGGCGCCGTCCGGACGAACGGCCGCTGGTGGTTCACCCAGAGCCACCGAGGCAAGCGCGGCACCCTTCTCACGACCCGCCGCACGTCGCGGGGCTGGGCCCAGGTGAAGCGCCGGACGATCTCCTACGGCCCCGAGGACCTCTCCTGCTACCGCGGCCGGCACCGCGTCTGGACGGTCGCCGAACACTCCCACCGCCGGGCCCTGTGGGCGTTCCGGACGAGATCCTGCTCCTGACGCGCCGCACCCGGAGGGCCGGAGCGGACACCACCGTCCCGGCCCTCCGCCCGCCCGGCTACGTGACCCGCACCCGCGAGCGGATCGCCTCGGGGGACCGGCGCGCCCGTGGCCGCCGGGCCCGGTCGAGCGTGAGTGCCGCGAGCGCCGCGCCCCCCAGCCCGGCCCCGATCCAGGCGGTGGACGCGTAGCCCTTCCCCGCGCCGGTCGTTCCAATACCGTTCAGAGGACGGACGCGACCTGGACGAACCGGCTCTCGTACCCCCGGGTGAGCACCCCGCGCCCGGGGACGCGCTCGGACGGCGTCGGCCCGCCCATCAGCAGGGCCGCGCACATCTCCGGGTGGAGCCCGTCGAGCAGCGAATCGGCGCCGGTGTACGGCCTCGTCGCCGTGCGGGCGACGACGAGGTGGAGGCGTCCCCCGCCGAGGTGCGGCCCGAGCGGCTGGAACAGCTCGCGGTCCAGCAGGGCGTGATCGTCCACGAGCAGGTAGAACTCCTGTGCGGGCGACCGCTCCAGGCGGCCGAGGAGCCTGTCGATCAGTGACCGGACCTGCGTCGACGTGGCGGCGTACTCACCGGACGAGATCCGGGGCCGGCCCGGCAGCCGGAAGTCCATGTCGTTCAGCCCGCCGCTCGGGTCGATGACGTACGGTTCCTCCCCGCCGGTGCTGAGGGCGTCGAAGACGAGGTACAGCACGTTCGTCTTGCCGGAGCCGGGCGGGCCGGCCACGGTGAGATGCGGCAGCTCCCGGAAGTCCAGCACGGCCGGGGCCTGCGTGCCGTACTCGACGCCGATGGGGATGCGCCCGTGCGACGCCATCGCGAGTTCGCCGCGCGGCAGGCGCACCGGAAGCGGGGACACCGCACCGCCCCACTCCGCCGGCGCGATCATGCGGAACCGCTCGGCGGTGTCGGGAGGCATCAGGGTGAGCAGGGCGCGCATGGCGGGGACCTCCCCGCACAGGACGAGCAGCGGGGCGTCGTCCCGCCCGGCCGATCCGGCGATCTCATCGATCACCGCCATGCCCATCGGCCCCGCCTCGGAGGTCACCAGTTCGCCCGCGTCGTGTACCAGCAGCACCCCGCCTCCCGACTCCCGGAGGAGCCCGGGGACGGTAGTGGCACCGTCACCCGAGTCGTGCGCCACCAGCATCCGCCAAGACGGCGCGGTCACGGTCGTGTGCGGCAGTTCGCCTCGGCGGGCGAGTCGCGCTCCGTACCACCGGGCCGCCGTCAGCATCTCTTGCCGGAACCGGCCGCAGAACACCAGATGGCCGTCCCGGTAAGAGCCGTCGAGCAGCGCCATGATCGGCTCGGCGGGTTCCTCCGCGGCCGGAGGCTCCGCCTCGTGGGCGCGGTTGCGGAACAGGCAGACGGCTCTGTTGTCGTCGTTGAACTCGGTGGAATACGGGCGCGGCCGGCCTCTGTCGGTGAGGTCCCGGTAGAGGGCCTCGTGAAGCGTCCGCATGTCCAGGCAGGCGGGCGCCCCCGCGATCCCGTCCTCGAGCGTTGCGATCAACGCGCCGGTGAACGTCGTGTGGAAGTGGCGGCCGGCCTGGTCGACGGGCGCGGGCCCGCTTTCGGACATCGCCGACATGACGAATGTCCTGTCGCCGGAGAGCGTGTCCGGAGGGAGGCCGTCTTCCAGCGTGCGTTCGGTGGAGCAGCAGTCCAGGAGCAGGACCTTGTGGCGCGGGCCGCCGGCGACCGCGTGGTGCAGCCGCTGGAAGGAGAGCGTGGCGGACGCCTCACCCGGCCGCGACGCGGGAAGGGCGAGGGAGAACTCGCCGCCTTCCTCCCGCAGGCCGTGCCCCGTGTAGTAGACCAGCAGCCCGTCCTCTGCCTCCTGGGCAGCGCGTTCGACGGTCTCCAGGACCTGCGCCATGTCCGCGGGCTCCGCCAGGACGACGCAGTTGCTCTCCGGCAGCCCCCAGACCCTCAGGTCGCAGAGGACCCGCCGCACCCCCTCCAGGTTGTGCCGGACGGCGGGCAGGTCCGGCAGCGAGGTGTACTCGGACACGCCGATCAGCACGGCACGGGAGCGCAGAGGATCGGCCTGGACGGGACCCGCCTCACGAACGGTCGCGGTGTCCCGCATGCGGCTGCGCGTACGGCGGATGAAGTCCCGCACCACGGGTTCGGGAGGCTCGTCCGCCACGGTGAAGCGTTGCCGGGAGCCGCCGCCGGCGCGGAAGTAGGCCGTCCGCTCGCCGGGGAAGGTGATGCCCGCCCGTCCCATGACGCGCTGGAGTACGGCGGGGGGGCCGGGGCCTGCGGCGACGCGCCAGCCGAGGAGGGGGAGGAAGCGGTCCCAGATCGTGGTGTTCTCGACCGTGGTCGAGGTGAGCAGCAGCTGGACGCCGAGGGACCTCCCGCGTTGCGCCAGCGAGAGGAGCGTTTCGCCGACCTGGGGCCTGCTCGCGGGCAGCGTCAGCGACACGTCGGCCACCACGAGCAGGCGCGGCGGGTCGGCGGCGGGGGGCGGTAGGCGCATGTCGCCCGCGACCACGTCCCCCGCGGCGCTCACCTGGAGGTCGCCTGAGAAACGGTCCGCGCCGACGCGGAAATCGGAGGCGCCTGGGATGGCGCGCGGTGGTGCGGCCGCCCTGGTGTCCAGCTCCTCCGACAGGAAGTCGAAGAAGTGCTGGAGCTTGTCGGGGTGCCCGAGCAGTTCGTCCTCGGAGTAGCGGACGTGCGGGAGGTCGAGGGGTTCGCCGAGGGGGTGTTCGCCGAGGCCCGCGAACACGAAATTGAGGTCGGCGGGGGAGTGGCCGGCGGCCAGGGCGAGCGTGATGGCGCGGACGACGCGCTGCCGGGCTTTCCAGGCGCCGATGACCAGGCCGTGCGGTAGGCCAGACGAGAAGTCGAGCGGGTAGACGGTGAGGACGTTGCCGTCCGGGTCGTGGCCGATGGCAGGGTTCCGCGGCTCCGATGCGGGGAGCGCCCACGTCTCGTGGAACATGCCGCTGGGCCCGCCGCCGTTCAGGCTGAGAACGTCGGGCTTGGGCACGGCCTCGCGCGAGGGAGGCTGCGCGCGCGCGGGGGAGCCCTCCGTGTGGCCTGCGCGGCGGCGTATCAGCTCCCGGATGGAGGCGGAGGCGTCGGGAGAGACGTGCGCGGGCCGGAACTCCTGCCGGACGGGCGCCCCCGTCGGGAGCTTCATGGACAGCGTCCGGTCGCGTGCGTCGGCGTGCCAGGTCGTGAGGTCCGCCGACCAGGGGGGGATCGCGGCGCCGTCCGGCGCGCAGAAGACGAAGCGGAATCCCGCGCCCGCTCCGGTCGTGCACAGCGATGTGAGGGAAGCGGTGAGCCCCCGGCCCCACTCGACCAGCGGGTCGGCGTCGTCGACGATCACGACGATCGCGGGGAGCGGGGCGAGCGGACGCCCCCTGGCGAGTGCCGCCTGGTATTGGTCCCACGTGGCGACCCCGGCGTCCCGGAGGACGGCTTCGCGGCGTCTCAGCTCGGCTCCGAGGTCCTGGAGTGCGCCCGCCAGCGCCGGGGTCGGCGTGGAGGGGATGTCCGCGTCGGTGACGTGGGGGAGGCCGTCCAGGTCCGTCAAGGAGGTGTCCCACGGCAGGCCGGCGAGCACGACGTTCACGAGGTCGGGCGAGTGGGTGAGGGCGAGGCTGAACACGATCGTCCGCAGCAGGGCCTCGCGGGCCGGGCGGGGGCCCGTGACGAGGCCGTGCGGCAGGTCGGGGCCGCCGTCGATGATGTCCAGGTAGATCCAGCCGCCGTGGCCGAGCGCGCCGATGAGCGTCTTCCGGGACGGCCCGCCCCAGAAGCGGTCGATCAGTTCCTCGGCGGACGCTCCGAGCAGTTCCACCAGGTCGGGGTCATGGGGCGGGGCCTCCGCGGGGGCGAGGTGAGTGCGGGTCTCGGGCGTGACCAGGGCGAAGTAGTCGGTGTCGGCCGTGAGGGCGACGGGGCCGCCGTCGGCGGGGAGGAGGGCGCGGAACGTCTCGGCGGCGGTGCCGGCGCGGCGTTCGATCTCGGCGGAGACGGCCTTGAGGACGTGGCGGGTGTGCTGGGCCTCGGGGCGCGGGAGCGTGTCGAGGAGGGCCTCGCGGGCGCCCGGGACGAACTCGTAGCGGACGTCGCCGGCCGGGCGCAGCAGGCCGCTCAGCAGGACCTCGGCGAGCTGCCCGGGGCCGGAGCCGCCGAGGATGCGGTGCTGGATGAGGCGCATCACCGGCAGGGACGGGACGGACACCGCGACGTGCGCGGCGAGTTCGGCGGCGTCCGGGGACGCCGTGGCCAGGAAGCGGCGCACCCGCTCGCCGACCGGCAGGTCGCGTTCGCGGCGGACCGGCGCCGGGCCGGACGTCCGGGCGGGCAGGGCCGCGACGGCGGCGGGCTGCGGGCCGGAACCGGAGACGAGGCCGGCCCAGGCGGCGAACCAGTGCGGCGCCACCTCCAGGACGGGAACGGGCGTGCCGGGCGCCGGGGCGCCGTCGAACGGGAGGAAGCGCAGGTCGGTGTTCGGGGCGCCGGGACGGGGGAGGGCGGCGAGGCCGGGCGTGGCCGGCGCGGCGGTGCGGCGCCACAGGCGTTCGGCGAGGGGCTGCAGGATCGCGGTCGGCCCGGCCTGCGCCCAGCGGCGGACCGCCCGCGCGGCCCGCCCGTCCCACCAGTGCGGCCCGGAGCAGTCGCTCAGCACGAGGACGGCGTGGCGGCCCGACGCGTCCAGCAGCGTGCCGGGGTCCTGGAGGGAGGCGCCGGGGGTCGCGGCGATGCGGCCCGTCCCGTCCAGGTAGGCGACGTGGACGTCGTGGAAGGCCCCCTGGCGGATCAGCGTCTCGGTCAGCTCGCCGGCGAGCGGACGCCAGAGGCGCATGGTGGGGCCGGTGTCGACGACCAGGGTGAGGGTGAGCCACCGTTCGGGCGACGGGACGAGGACGGGCGTCCACCGGCCGGTGTCGGCGATCCGCGCGGCCGTGGCCTCCTCGTCCAGCTCGCGCCGGTGCCGGGACGGGACGCGGCGCTTCAGCGGGCGCAGCGCCCGCTGCACGCCGAGGGCGTCCGCCAGCATCGGCGCCGTCGGCACGAGCACCTCCGCCGCCTCGCCGGCCGGTGCGGCGCCCGGCCCGGGACGCGGATGCAGGCCGGTGAGCGGCTCCGGAGCGGGCGGCGGCGCGGGAGCCGCCGGAGCCGGCGGAACCGGCGGCCGCGGGACCTCCGGAGAGCCGGGCACGGCCGGCGGCGGGACCGGCGGGACGGCGGACGGCGGCTCTCCGGCGGGGGCGATGTGGCAGGCGAGCCACAGCATCTCGCTCAGCTCGCGGGCGTCCGGCGGCGGCCCGATCGCGGACAGGGCCGCCCGCAGCCGGTCGATCTCACCCGCGGGGGGCCGCCGCCCGGCCCCGCCGTCAGTCGTCATCGACCGGCCCGGTCAGGTACGGCATGATCCGGTCGGCGAGGGCGCGGCGGTCCCCGGCGTCGGCGTGGCGGCACAGGTAGACGGCGTTGAGGAGCTGGTCGGTGGCGAGGGTGCCGGACGACGACCGTTCGAAGAAGCGCCGGACGAGGTCGTCGCTCTCCTCGGCCAGCGGCCCCAGGTGCTCCCGGACGATCGCGGCGAGCTCCGCCTCCCCGGACGGCTGGCGCAGCTCCACGGTGACGCAGCGCCGCAGGAACGCGGGCGGGAACTCGCGCTCGCCGTTGCTGGTCATCACGACCAGGGGGAAGGCGTTGCAGTGGACGGTCCCGGCGGTGACGGTGACCCGGGCGCCCGGCCCGTCCGCCGTCATGACCTCGGCGGACGGGTCGGCCCGCCGGGTGAGCTCCGGCAGTTCGTACTCGCCCTTCTCGAAGATCGTGAGGAGGTCGTTGGGCAGGTCGATGTCGCTCTTGTCGATCTCGTCCACCAGCAGCACGCGGGGACGGCCGTAGGGGAGCAGCGCGGTCCCGAGCGGGCCGAGGCGGATGTAGCGGCCGATGTCCTCCTCGGCGGGCGCGCCGTCCCGCCCGGCCGTCGCGCCGTCCCGTCCCGCCGCGTACAGGCGGGTCAGCGGGTCGTACTGGTAGAGGCCGTCGCGCAGCGTGGTCCGGCTGGTGATGGGCCAGTGCAGGACGGGCCCGAGATCCAGTTCGTGGGCCACCGCGTAGGCCAGCGTCGACTTGCCGGTACCGGGCGGGCCCGTCACCAGCAGCGGGCGACGCAGATACAGCGCGGCGTTGACCTGCTGCACGGCGTCGTCCGACGGCCGGTAGGTGGTCGCCTGGTGCTCGTTCCCGGAACCGCCGGGCGGCGTCTTCAGCACGGGTCCGCCGTCGAACGCGCGCCAGGGCGGCGGCGGCGGCAGCCGCGTGATGCCGTCGTGGGGGCGACGGCTCCCGGTGTAGAGCAGCCAGTCGGGCACCTATACCTCCATGGCGAGCGGGGGATCGGGCAGCCGGGACGGGTCGTCCCACAGCAGGGTCAGGTCGCGTCCGCAGTGCGGCTCGTCCTTGGGCGCGACGAGCGCGGCCTTGCGCAGGGCGAGCGCCACCCGCGGCAGGTCGCCCGGGTCCTCGTCGCAGACGGCGGCGGTCAGCTCGTCCAGGACGCGGTGCCCGCGGCAGTCGCCGTGGGTCGGCGCGTCGCACGGGGTGCGCGTCCACAGCATGACCGGGACGCCGTTGTTGAGCGCGGCCGTCAGCCAGCTCCTGACCGGGCGCGACCCGTAGACGAGCACGCAGAAGTCGACGTTCGCCTCCAGCCAGTCCTGGAAGTCGCGGCCCTTGCGCGGCGCGTCGCAGGCGATGGCCCGCGGGTCGCTGCGGCCGCGCTCGCGCAGCAGCCGCCACCGGTGGTGCGCCTGGTCGCGGCGGATCGAGTCGGGCCGCATCCGCTCCACGTCCCGCACGACCACCGGGTACCGGCGCATCGGGATCTTGTTGCGCGGGTCGAGGTGCCACTGCTCGAACGGCTTGCCGAGCCAGCTCTCCGGCACCGCGAACTCGATCATCCAGTCGCGGCCGAACAGCGCGGGCGCCAGCGCCGCCACGCCCGCCTCGACGGCCGGCCGCACCCGCCGGTCGGGGACCCGCTCGGTGGGCCGGGACGTCCCTGCGGCGCCGTCGATCCAGGTGTGGACGGTCACGTCGAAGGCGTTGTCGAACGTGACCCGCTCCAGCCGGACGATGACCGACGCGGGCCCGGCCCCCGGGGCGGGGCGCGGGGCGGCCGCCGCGCCGGGCAGGTGCCGCGCGGACCAGGCGTCGAACCGCCCGCGCGCCGCCTCGGGCAGGTGCCGGCCGAGCGCCGCGAGGTAGCGGACGAGCCGGTCCTCCGGCCAGCCCTCGGCGACGTACCGGACCGACGCCCACGCCGACCGGAACCCGCCGGACGCGCGGCGCCCGGTGACCTGTTCGAGCCCGGCGGCGAGAGGATCGGTGAAGCGCACACCGTCCAGGAGTCCGCGCAGCTCGCGGCGCGCGTCCCGGGTGAGCCAGCGGAGCGGGAGCAGGTCGTCCAGCTCCTCCCAGTGGGCGCGGATCCGCGGGAGGGGGAGCATCCAGCCGAGGTCGGCGCGGTCGCCGTGCCGGAGTTCGGCGTTCGTCACCATGCCGATGACCTCGCCCGTCGCCGCGTCGTACACGGCCGACCCGCTGTAGCCCTCCTCCAGCCAGTCGCCCGGCCCCGTCTTCAGCTCCCACCATTCGCGCCGCATGCCCCGGTGCGGGGACGTCGTGACGGTCGCATGCCGTTCGTTCTCGTCGGTGCGCCGGGGGAATCCGCAGACGGCGAACGTCCGCCCGGCGAGGTCGTGCTCGTGGAGGCCGTCGGGGCCGGCGAGCCGCGCGGGCTCGTACGGGACGGGCCGACGCAGTTCCAGGACGGCCACGTCGCCGGGGTCGCCCGCGCGCCGCCAGTCGCCGCAGCGGACGACCTCGGCGGGCAGGTCCTCCAGCAGGCCGGGGAAGCCGACGCGCGCCTCGTCCAGCCCCTGGACGGTGTGGGCGCAGGTCAGCAGCCGGGTCTCGGTGATGAGGAACGCCGCGCCGAGCTTGCCGCCGGACGGGTGGCCGACCCAGGCGCGCCACTGCCAGTCGTCCACGATGCCCGCTACGCCTCCTCCGCGGCCCCGGTGCCGGGCCGCCCCCAGGTCATCTTGACCTTCAGGTGCCCCTCGACGGAAGTCTTCGCGATGACGGCGCCGGCCGCCGCGTTGAGCTTGACGCCGAACTCCAGCTCGACCGCGTCCGGGTCGAGGCCGCCGCCGCGCAGCGCCGCGAGCGCCGACTGGGCCGCCTCCCGGACGCTGTCGAAGGCGTCCTCGAACTTGCCCGCCGCCTCGCGGAACAGGTCGCCGGTACGGGACACCGACTGGAATCCCGGGTCCCGGTCGTCGCTCTCCACGACGATCGTCCCGTGCTCGGTCTGCCAGCGCACCAGTTCGTTCACGCGGCAAATCTAACAAGATCATGTGTTCCGGCGTGCTTTCCTGGGGGGAACGCGGCCGGAGGAGGACAGATGATCACGGTGGAACAGGTGCGGGCGCTGGCGCTGACGCTGCCCCGCACGTCGGAGCACCTCATCAGGGACCGGGTGAAGTTCCGCGTCGGCTCGATCGTCTACGTCGCGTTCTCGCGGGACGAGACCGAGATGGGGTTCGCGTTCCCCAAGGAGGAGCGGGCCGCGCTGGTGGCCTCCGAACCGGCGAAGTTCCACCTTCCCCGGGAATCGGAGATGCGGTTCAACTGGGTGGAGTGCCGGACGGCCGCGCTCGACGAGCCCGAGATGCGCGAGCTGGTCGTCGACGCGTGGCGGATGGTCGTCCCGAAGAAGGTGGCCGCCGCGCGCCTCGACAACCTCTAGTGCGGCGGGGGCGCCGGGTCGACGGCGTTGCCGGCGCCGCAGCCGCCCTCGCCCGGCATCCGCTGGATCCGGGACGGCGACCACACGCTCGTCCGGCCCGGCGCGACGCGGGCGAGGACGCAGTCGAACGCGTCCGACAGGTACGGCTTCGCCTTCAGGACCAGGCCGACGACGTCCCCCCTGGTCGCGAACTCGCCGCTGATCGCCGGGTCCAGGTGGAGCGACGCGACCGCCGCGCGGACCTCCGCCTCGTCCGCACGGCCTCCCACCGGGACGCGCGGCAGCGCCTTCCGCAGCTTCTCGTACGGGATCTCCGGCGTCTTCGGCCATGGGCCGAACTTCAGTGCCGCCCCGGACGGGCATGCCACGAGGCGAGTGCCGTAGTCCTTCCATTCGGTGGTCGTCGAGAACCGCATCCGGAAGCAGCGCTGCACGGTGACGGGCTCGCCGTAGTACGGCCTGGCAGGCGCCCCCGTGCCGGAGACGCGGACCACGAGGACCACCCCGGTCCCGGCGGTGGACGCGCCCGTCATGCTCATGACCTCGACGCCGTCGAGATCCGCCGCCCGGTGCGCCAGGTCCCGCCCGGGAATCACCCGGGCGGTGTAGAGCTTGTCGCCCGCCAGGTCCGCGGTCCGCCGCGCGTCGTCGGTGGCCCGGTCCTCCGCCGTGGCGCCCTCCTCGGAGTAGGGGACCTGGCCGCACCCGGCGGCCGTCAGGCAGGTCAGCAGGACGATCCCGAGTCGGCGCATGCGGCCATGATCGCGGACGCGGAGAGCGCGGCCATCCGCTGATGTACTCATTTCGCGTCGAGGGTGACGGCGATCGGCCGGTGGTCGGAGTGGGGGACGGCCTCGTTCGCCGCGTCCCGTCCGACCAGGCCGGGCGTGACCAGGATGTGGTCGATCTGCTTCACCGGCTCCGGCGCGGCGGGGAAGGTGGCGAACGGGCGCGACGGTGCGAACGCGTCGGTCAGCCCCGCGCCCAGCAGGACGTCCCAGGGGCGGCTGCCGGGCTCCAGGTTGAGGTCGCCGGCGAGGACGACCTGGCGGCCGTCGCGTCCCTCCCGCCGGGCCAGCGCGGCGAGCTGCTCGGCCTGCCCGAGGTCCGACCAGTCGGCGGGCGGCTGCGTGTGCGTGGCGATCACCGTGAGGTCGCGGCCCCGCCACCGCAGCCCGACCGCGAGCGCCTGCGCGCCCGTCGGCCCGCCCTTCACCAGCGGCGTGTTCCGGACGGACGTGACCGGCAGGTCGGTGAGCAGCGCGTCGCCCCACACCTCGTCCCCGGCCGGAGCCCAGACCGCCCGCATCCCGAGCCGCTCGGAGATCAGCCGGAGCGAGTCGCGGCCGCCGTTCAGCAGCCAGCCCCGGTCCACCTCGCCGAGGACGACGACGTGCGGGCGCAGCGCGCGCAGGGCGTCGGCCTGCCGGGTCACGGTCATCGTCCCGTCCAGGCCGTAGCCCATGCGCACGTTGTACGCGGCCACGCGGAGGCCGCCGTCGCCGTCCGGGCGCCAGCGCGGGCCGGTGTCGCGCCACAGCGGGACGGCCGCGACCGCCAGGACGGCGACGGCCGCCGCGCCCACCGCCCACACCCCCGGGCCGCGCTCGCGCCGCACCGCCGGGGCGCGGACGGCCAGAGCGGCCGCACCCAGCGCGGCCGCCACCGGCACCCAGCGGTTGGGCGTGCCGAGGTCGTAGGCGGAGTAGTAGGCGAACATCAGCACGACGAACAGCAACCAGCCGCCCGCCATCGCCGTCCCGCGCCTGCCCGGCCGGTCGGGGCCGGGGACGGACGCGGACCAGCCGAGGCACCCGGCGAGCGCGAACTGGCCGAGCACCTGGGCGCCCACCGTCCAGGCCGGGGAGACGCCGTGGACGCCGTCCACGGTGGCGCGTCCGGCGGCGAACCCGGCCGCCGACAGGACGAGACCGGCGGCCGGCACCAGCGGATGCCGCGTCCACATCCGGGGCCTGGCCGCGACCTCCACCGACAGGACGGCGGCCGCCGCCACAACGGCCGCCGCCACGCCCCCGGACCATCCCGCGCTGGCCTGCGCGTGCGCCGCGTTGCCCGTGTAGAGGCCCCACAGGAGGAAGGCGGGCCCAGCGGCCAGCCAGATCCGGGGTGCGCCGTTCGTCGCCGGGCCGTCCGCCTCCGCGCCGCCGGGGGGTCGCCGGGTCAGGGTGAACGCGAACAGCCCCAGGTAGGCCGCCAGCGGCAGCCACGGGACGAAGCCCGTCCGCCACACCAGGTCGATGCCCTCGACGGCCGCGTGCAGCGCGGTCGCGGCCGCGAGCCCGCCCGCGAAGCCGGTCATGGCGGGCGCCGCGTCCCGGACGGTCATCGCGGTCGCGGTCAGCCACACCAGCCCGCCGAGCAGGCCCGCACTGGCCGCGTAGAGCTGGGCGTCGCCGCCGTCCGTGACCTGGAGCGCGAGCCGGGCGGCGACGAGCAGGGCCGCGCCGCCGGCCGCGAGCCGCCGGGCCGGGACGAACCGGGCCAGCGGGACGGTGAGGAAGGCCGCCGCGAACCAGGACAGCGCGTACGCGCCCATGACCTCGGCCGGGGTCTCGCCCGCGCTCCCCACCAGCGTGATGAGCGACGGCAGGAAGACGTGCAGCACGTCCGCCAGCACGACCACGCCCAGCAGGACGTCCCATCGGATCCGCGGCACCGGCGCCCTCCCACCCCAAGAATGTGAGGAAGTCTCACGTAGCGCGCGGGCGGGCGCAAGAGGGGCGGGCGTCAGGCGTCCGCCGGCTGCGCCTCGGGCTCCGCCTCCGCGACCGGATCCGGCTCGTCCGGCGACGCGACCGGTTCGCGGCGGCCCCACGCCATCGCCGCGGCGAAGCAGGCGAACGGGAGGGCGGGCAGCATGTACCGGTAATCGAAATCGACCATGATCGGCGGAACCGCCAGGAGAGTGACCCCGGACGTCCAGAAGAGCGCGGTCCGCGCCCGCGCCCGCCGCTGCACCATCCCGGCCGCGCCCGCGAGGAGGACGACCCCGAGCACGGTGCCGGGCACGCTCACACGCTCCTGGTACCCGCGCATGAAGCCGGCGTACGGCTCGACGATGTGCGTGCGTCCCGTGCCGTGCGAGTACTCGCGGACGACCGTCCGCCGGGTGCCGCCGCCGAGCACGGGCAGCTCCGGCTTGCGCGCGGTGGGCTTCGTCGGGAAGTGGTACCTGGCCTCCGTCCCGACCGTCGGGTACTGCGACCGGTGCCACGAGAACGTCCGGACGAAGAAGTCGTAGGAGACGACGCGCAGGTAGTCGAGCGGCTGGTTGCGGATCGCCCACACCGCGAACCGCTGCGCCCGCGCGTTGGTCTCCTCGTCGAACGCCTTCCCGTTGGACCACCCGGTCGGCGAGTTGGCCTCCCAGATCTGGTGGGACGACGCGGGACGGCCGCCCTTGTCCCCGTACGGGCAGAGGCTCGCCAGGTCGCGCGGCGGCGCGTGCGCGTCGCAGTCGGCGAACGCGGCCGTCCGCCCCCACAGGAAGATGCCGTCCACCCCGGACATCCCGAACCGGCCGTGCTCCTGCTGGTACCACGTCGCGTACGCGCCCACCGGCAGGACGAACGCCACCGCGAGCGCCGCGTACACCGGCCACCTCGTCCGCCGCACCAGCAGGTACAGGACGACGATCACGAACAGCGGCACGCCGACGGTGCGTGTGACGACCGCCACGCCGAGCAGCGCGCCCACCGCGGCCGCCCGCCGCCACCCGGCCGCCCCCGGCTTCGCCAGGAGCAGCATCGCCCCGAACACCAGGACGGTGAACAGGGTGTCCGACAGGAGGAGGTGCTCGAGTTCGATCTGGAACGAGTCCAGCAGGATCGGCGTGACGGCCAGCGCCGCCCACGTCCGGCGGACCTCGAAGTCCCGCACGAGCATCCGGTAGCCGAGCACCGCCAGCCCGACGATCGCCGCGTGCTGCAGCAGCGTCACCAGCGCCAGACTGTGGAACGGCTTCAACGCCCACAGGAACAACCCGTAACCGGACGGCCGCAGCGGATGCGGGAACGGATCGTCCGCGATCCGGACGAAGTCGTAGCTGTCGTTGAACCACAGCACGCCGCGGAACCCGAGCATGGTGACCACCCGCAGTACCACGCCCGCGAGCAGCACCACCGCGAACAACCAGTGGCCCCTCACCGCGCTCACCAAGGCACCGGCCTTCACACGGCGATCGGCAAGAGGGGAGAACAGCACGGGGGAACCTAACTGTGGACGAGCGGGCGGACGAAATCCCGCGCCGAACGGACATCGGCCGTATCACGCCGGGGCGGGCCACCAGGCTGCGTCACCGCATCCGCCCACGCATCGGCCGCGATCCTACCAGCGCGATCTCCCACCCCCTCAGCCCAGCGCTCCCGTAGGGTCGGGCGATCGCCGACCGAAGGAGCCGATCATGGCGGGCCCGGTGCCGGAGCAGATCGAGCATTACGTGCGAATGCTCGAACAGTTGCTCCACCTTCCGGTCTGCCCGGCGGAGAGCCTGTCCTGGACGGTCGTCCGCCCGCACAAGGCCGGCCTGACGGCGCAGGAACTGGTACGCCGGTTGCACGGCGACCCGGACGCCCTGACCACCCGCCGCCCGGACGACAACAGCGACTACGACTTCGTCGACGCGGTGTTCCTCGAAGACCGCGGCGACGTGTTCGTCGTCGTCGCCTACGGCGCCGCCGCCGCCGAGGTGGAGGCGCTGCAGCAGCTCAGCCGGGACGCCACGGTCCACTCGGTGTTCTGGCTGATCAACAACTACAACCGGCTCTACCACCTCGTCGACGGCGCAGTGATCACCGAACTGGACCTGCTCGAACCGCTGACCCGATGGGGCGCCGACCCGGACGCCCTGACCGACCACCTCGGCGCGCTGTGCGACCTCGCCGCACGGACCACCCCGGGCCCGGACTGGGAGACCGCGATGGCCACCCTGGAGTCGCTGACCGGACAGCGCCTCGACGCCGCCTGGTTCGCCCGCCCCCAGCTCTGCGCCGAGGCGAACCGCGTCCGGCACTAGGCTGCCGGGTTCTCCGTGCTGCCGGTCGCTGTCACGTTGGTCGAGGTGTTCGTCCGCGGATTGGTGCGGGGTTGTCCAAGGTCAAGGCAGATGATCAGTGACGAACCGGACGCGGTCCTCCACGGGCGCGCGGGGCAGTTCCACCAGCTCATAGCCGTACTCGGTATAGGTCGTGACCATGGACTCGTAGGTCCGTTCCGCCTCGTCCCGTGACTGCTTGCGCTCGGTGTCCCGCGCGTAGATCTCAGGCCACGGCGGAGCGATGAACACGCGCTCGTCGTAGCGAAAAGTGCGGGCCGCGGTGTCCAGGTGCGCGGGGACAGACCGCCCCTCAAGCCGAAGGTAGCCGACGATGTCGGGGATCCCGCGATCGAAGAAGACAGGCCCCGTCCGAGCCTCCATGCCGCGATAGGAGCGCAGTTCCCAGCAGAGCATCATCTCGGCGAACAGATCCACGTCCTGCCACGGAAGCGCGCGGCCTCCGATGGCCACTTGGTCCTGGATGACACCGCGTCCGGCCTCATAAGACCGAGCAAACCCAGCATCCTGCAGGCCGTCGACCAGGGTGCTCTTCCCGGCCCCAGGCCCCCCGGTGACCACGACGAACCCCTCCGCTCCCACGCCGGTGCGCCCCCTCTCGGCTCTGGAACCGTTCGAGGCTACCGCCGCTTGAGGTCGGTCAGGAGCGAGCGGAACGCGGTCGGGGCAAGGAGGAGCTTCGGGCCGTCCGGGTCCGTGGAGTCCCGCACACCGACACCCTCAGGTCGCTCTGCCAACTCCACGCAGTTGCCGCCGAGGTTGTCGCTGTGACTCGACTTTCGCCAGTTCAGCTCCATCTTTCCTCTAAAACCTTTCGGATGAGGCTACCGCCGCTTGAGGTCGGTCAGGAGTGCCAGGAACGCGGTCGGGGTAAGGAGGAGATTCGGGCCGTCCGGGTCTTTGGAGTCCCGCACGCCCACGGCCTTGGGGAGAGCGGCCAACTCAACACAGGCCCCGCCGTGGTCGTTGCTGCGCTGAGCTTTGCGCCAGGTCACGTCGTCCACCGGTCTATCGCCTTTCGTATGAAGTCGCGAGAGTCGCTGACGCTTAGTGCACGCGCCTGCAACTCCGCGAACTCGCCGACGACGGTCAAGATATCCCTTGGATCGTCAGAGGCGCTTCCCCGACTGACGTCTCCAGAGAGACCAGTTCCTCCCCCGTGGGCTGTGTCGCGATGTTGAATGATCCAGAGACGCCACGGTAGTACGCGATCGGTGCTATCTGGACGATGATGTTTTCCTGCTCGGTCATCTGGAGTAGGTGCTCGCATTGGGCCCTCATCACGACTGGGCCACCGACCTCCCGCATGAGCACGCTTTCGTCCATGACGACCACCAGCCTGGGAGGCGACTCGCGGAGGAGGATCTGCTGCCGTTTCAGTCGGGCTTCAAGGGCGATCTCGGCGGGAAGGAGGACGTGAGCGTACTCCTTGGTCTGCAGGAGGCCGGTCACGAAGGTCGCCTCGTAGGCGCGGAGGAGTTCGGCCGACGCTTCGGCCTCCGAGTAGTCGGAGAAGAACTTCGGGTAAGCCGCGGAGCGGAGGTGCTTGGTCCAGGCTGCGGCGAGTTGATCGTCCGTGCCCAGCGCCTGGTCCATGCGCTGGGCGAAGTCCTTGCGGCAGCGTGTGTTGCCGCTCTCCACCTGTGAGATGTACGAGGGGGTGACCGCTATTCGCTTGGCGAGTTCCGTACGGGTGATGCCCGCGTCTTCCCGCAGGCGTCTGACGTCTGCGCCGAATGCCTTGAGGGCGGGGGACGGCTTGCGCTTGGCGGCCATGGCGGGGGGACCTCCAGTAGATCTGAAGTGTTCTAAAGCGGTTGTGAGTCCCAGAGCTGCGTCTCGGAGCTTGAATAGTCACATTACGCCTCGGAGTGGATTCTGTGCACTGAGTCACGGAAATCCGGAGGTGATCGTTTATGCAGGGGCGTGCGGAGATCGTCGTCCAGGTTCGGGCGGAGTCGGTCAAAACGGCTCGGGACTGGACTGGGAACGTCCTGGAGAAGTGGGGGCAGGACGCATATGTAGCGCAGGTCGTGGTGTCGGAGCTCCTCACCAACGTCCTGCAGCACAACGGGGAGTACCTCGGCGACCGTGCGGCTCCTCCAAGCTGACAAGGGCACGGTCGTGGAGGTCTGCGACTCCTCCGACGTCCTGCCGGCCGCGGGGTCGGCGAGGCTGCTGAGCGAGGACGGGCGCGGGCTGGCGATGCTCGGCGCGCTCGTCAAGGAGTGGGGCGCGCAGCCGCTCGGAGGCGGCGGGAAGACCGTGTGGGCACTCTTGCCGGACGGGGCGGCGTGAGCGAAGCCGACGTGCTGGCACGGCTGCGGGAGTGCTTCCCCGGCTGGGCGGTGCGGGTGGAGCGCGGCATGTGGCGGGCTTCGGGGCCCCTTCTCCTTTCGGCGTCGTCACCGGAATTGCTGGAAGCGGCGATGAACGGGGAACCTCGCATCCCGCATGACCTCGCAGCACGCAGAGTCCAAATCCGCGCGCAGCGTGAGAGGCGCGTCCGGCGACGCTGATCGATGGGCGCGGGGCCGGGAAATCTGGCCGGGTATGGCGTCTTGCCTGAGGGGAGGGTGATCTGGGCTCGTTCAGTCGTCCAGGATCTCGATCACCGGTAGTGTTCCGTCGATCCTGGCTCCCGCGGACTCCGGAGGGATCGCCTCGTCTTCCCGTACCGCCTTTGTCACCTTCATCGGTGCATGCGGTGTCACCAGATACTTGCCCGGAGGCAGCAGTTTGTGGTCGGGGAGGACGATTCTCGTCGTGGTCGTCCAGCGGCTCATGGTGGCGCACTCCGCCTCGACGAACGGCTGCTGTTCGCCCACGGTGTCACCTCGCACGGGGAGGGTGACGGCGCCGGATATCTTCTGCGGGATGTCGTTCCGCTTCGCCGGCGGCATGCGGTAAAAGGTGAGATAGTCCGGACTTTTGACATCGAGTTGGTCTTTGCTGAGCCCGATTCCCCATCCGTATGCGTGGGTTTTGGGCGGGGTCGCTTTGTGGCCGAAGCATTGGCGTTCACCGCTCGGGGTGTAGTAAACGCCTCCGGGAGTGCGCCCGTGGAACTCTTCTATGAGGCGCACCTCCGTTCCGGTCTTCGCCCTGGCCGGGGTGAGCGTGTACTTGAAGTCGATGTACGGAGTCTCCGCAGCGGGCAGGTATGTCTGGCCAAGGAGGACACCCGGGTTGGTGAAGTACGCGTGGACGCCTGCGTGGCTCGTCCCGCCCACGCTCGGGCCGGGCCAGAAGAGCCAGGCCGCGATCACGCCGCCCACGCCGACTACCCCGATGCCGGCGGCTCCCTTCGCGCCGCCGACCTTGCTCAGGAAGCCCTTGGACACGGACGCGCCGGCTTTCGCCATCGTGTCGACCGACGCGGCGCCCTGGGCGAGACCGGCCGCCACATGACCCGCGGCCGTGGAGGCCGCCGCGCCGGTCGCCGATGCGCCAGGTGCGAGAAGGGCACCGCCGAGCATCGCGAGTGGCACGGCCGTCACCACGGCCGCGGCGACCGCACCGAGTGCGAGGATTCCGCGCCTTTCCCAATCCGGTCCGTAGACCTGGACGGCGACCGATTCCAGTTCGCTCACGAACTCGTACGCGTTCGAGACCCGATCGCTCGGGCTCTTCGCCAAACCCCGCCGGACGAGTGGACGCAGCGGCTCCGGAACATTCTCCAACGATGTGAGGCCCTGCTCGTGTGCGCTCTTCAGCTCGGCGAGAGTCGTTCCCCCGAAGGGCTTCTTGCCGGTGACGCATTCGACGAAGACGCATGTCGCCGCGTAGAGGTCGGTCGCCGGGGTGGCGGGTCCACCCGCCCACTGCTCCGGGGACATGTACCTGGGCGTCCCCGCCAGGTCGCCGCCCTGCCCGGTGAGAACGGCGACACCGAAGTCGATCAGTTTGCTCTGCCCGTCGTCCCTGACGAGCACGTTGCCGGGTTTGTAGTCGCGGTGGACGACCCCGACCGCGTGCGCCGCCGCCAACCCGAGCAGCGAGCCCTTCAACGTCGCCAACGCGGCTTCGGCCGTCAGCGCTCCTTCGTGCTCGTCCAAGACCTTGCGGAGCGGACGCCCGGGGACCGCCTCCAGAATGATCGCCGCGCCCCAGGGCGACTCCAGGTAGTCGAATAAGCGCGCCACATGCGGGTTGTTCACCCGCTTGAGCATCTGCGCTTCGTGGCGGAAGACGCTCCGCGCGGCCGTGTCACCGAGCAGGGCGGGGGCCAGGTACTTGATCGCGACCGGTCCGCCGCCGGACTCGTGCCGCGCGAGCACGACCTCACCTTGGGCGCCCGTCCCCAGCTCCGCGAGTTCGACGAACCCGGGCAGCCGATGTTCGCGCGGGGTCACTGGCCCGTGTTGGTCTGGATCTCGCCCACGACGAGCGGCGTGGGCGCGGATGTGACGGGGTTGTCCGGGAGGACGCCACCATCGGAGTCGCAGTCGTCGCCCGTGCACGTCCACGCGACGCCCCAGTTGATCGTCGCGGTGATCATGTATTTGCCGCCGGGCTCTGACGCGGACGACCGCTGGTAGGTGTAATTGCAGGTCTTGCCGTCCTTGGTTCCGGCGCCCGTGCAATCGAACTTCTTCTCGCCCATGTTCCATGTCACGGACTCGGCCTTGGCTGTCAACTGGATCGTCTGCGCGCCCACGGTGATCGGTTCAGTCTGCACGTCCTGGAAGCCGTCCACCCACAGAGCCGTCCGTAGCCTCACGAACGTCTTGTCCGCGGGGGCCGTGTGCACGGTGGGCGTGGGGAATTCGGCGGCGGCCTGCGCCATGGCGACCAGGTCGGCCGTTGCGGGGGGTGCGGGCGGGGGAGCAGCCGCCCCCGGGACTCCTATGACACCTGGTGCCTGGTCCGGGGTGAGCCCCTCTGGTGTAGGAGGCACCCAGGGGCCGCCGCCGCCACCGCCCGGCGCCGTGCCGCCTCCTCCGGTTCCAGGCGTGCGAATGGTCTTATTGCAGTTCGCATGCGTGCCGTTGGTGACCTTGCAGGGTGCGGCCTGGGCCGGGGCGGCGAGCAGCAAGGGCACGGTCAGGACCGTAGCGGTGAGGACCGTAGCGGTGAGGGCGGCGGCCGTCGGGCGTCTGGTGTGGGTGTGGGCAGACATCGGGTGTCCTTCCCTGCGAACCGTCAGCATTGCCGGTCCCGGACGTTGGCGGCGACCTTCCAAGTGCCGGAGGCGTACGCGACGGTGGCCCGGTACACGAAGGCTCCCCCAGGAAGCTGCTCGATCCGCTTGCCGGTCTGCGCGGAGTAGCGGTAGGCGGCGAGAGTGTTGACGCAGTCGATGACGTAGACCTTCGTGCTGTCCTTGGAGCGGGCGTAGACGCGCGGGTTGAACGTGTTCGTGAAGCGCCAGATGACGCCCTTGGCCTTGGTGGCCTCCACGTCGTCGGCGACCTCGGTGAGGAGGGGGGCCATGGCGACGTCGGGGAGGGCGCTGGGGTCGTTGGTCTCGTAGGCCTTCTTGTAGGCGTCCTGGTAGGCGCGGTAGCGCTGGAGGACCGTCTTGTAAAGCTCCGCCGTGGGGATGGACGAGGGCGCGCCGGCGGCGGGTGCGGTCGTGGCGGCGCCGTTGTCCAGGGAGCCGTTCGGGGCCAGTTCGCCGTTCGAGGACGGGCCGGGCGAGCCGCAGCCGGCGACCGTGCACACGGTCAGCAGGGCGACCATGGCGGCGGCGCGGTGTGACCCGAGCAGGGAGGAACGTACCAACCGGGCGCGCATCGTCTTCCTTGAGCGGCAGCCGACAACGGGGCGGAATACGCGCGAAAGCTTACAGAGATGCGTGGGGCGAGAAAAGGGATTCGTTGCGACCAGGTTGACCTCAACCATGCTTGAGATTGCAGGGTGGAGCCGACTGTCGCTGATGGGAGGGGTTCGCATGCGTGCGGTGTGGCTGAGGGAGTTCGGCGGGCCGGAGGTGCTCGTGCCGGGGGAGGCGCCCGATCCCGTCGCGGGGGAGGGGCAGGCGCTCGTCGAGGTCGAGTTCGTCAACATCACGTTCGTGGAGACGCAGATGCGGTCGGGGTCCGGGCCGGCGCCGGTGAAGCTGGAGCCGCCCGTCATCCCCGGCAACGGCGTCGGCGGCGTGGTGACGGCGGTCGGCGCGGGCGTGGACGGCGCGCTCGTCGGACGGCGGGTCGTCAGCGGCACCGGCGGCGCCGGCGGCTACGCGGAGAAGGCCGCCGTGGACGCGGCGGCGCTGTTCGAGGTCCCGGACGGCCTGGCGCTCGACGACGCGGTGGCGCTCCTCGCCGACGGCCGGACGGCGGCGATGATGCTCGACGCGGCCGGGCCCCGTCCGGGCGAGCGGGTGCTGGTGGAGGCGGCGGCCGGCGGGGTCGGGACGCTCCTCGTCCAGTTGGCGAACGCCAGGAGGGCGACGGTCGTGGCGGCGGCCGGGGGCGCGCACAAGGCGGAGGTCCCGATGCGGCTCGGCGCGGACGAGGCGGCCGACTACCGCGAGCCCGGCTGGGCGGAGAAGGTCGCGGCGGTGGACGTCGTCTTCGACGGGGTCGGCGGCGACGTCGCGCGTGCGGCGTTCACGCTGCTCCGGAGCGGGGGGCGCATGGTCAGTTTCGGTCTGGCGTCCGGCGAGTGGGCGAGTATCCCGGCGGACGAGGCGGCCGGACGCGGCGTGGCGCTCGTCCGGCCGACCGCCGGGCCGGAACGGCTCCGGGAGTTCACGCTCAGCGCGCTGCAGGAGGCCGCCGCGGGACGGCTGCGGCCGGTGATCGGCCAGCGCTTCCCGCTGGACGGGGCGGCCGACGCGCACCGGGCGATCGAGTCGCGTTCGACCGTCGGCAAGACGCTCCTTGAGGTGCGCCCTAGCTGACTCTCTTCAGGAACGTCTTCAGGGAGCGTTCATAGGCGGCGGGGTCGACGTTCCACGATTGGGTGTGGTCGCCCTGTGTGGTGATGTGGGTGACCATGCCGGGCGGGGCCGTCCTGGCGAAGGTGAAGGCGGGGCCGTTGGCGACGGTGGCGTCGTCCTTGGTGGTGTAGAGGAGCACTGGCCTGCGCAGGCGGGGCGCGTACCGGCGCTGGTCGTAGTCGGTCAGGTCGATGCCGATGCGCCACTCCAGGACCTGCTTGGCCACGTCGGTCATGAAGCCGGGCAGGTGGCGGGCGTCGCCCTGCTTGTCGAGGGTCGCGCTCCAGTCCACGACGGGGGAGTCGAGGACGACGCCCCGGACGAACGTCGGGTCCTTGCGCAGGGCCGTCATCACCATCGCGCCGCCCATCGACCATCCGTACAGGACGACACCGGTCGCGCCGTGCGCGCGCGCGTAGCCCATCGCCGAGATGACGTCGTGCCATTCGGTGTCGCCGAGATGGTTCTTGCGGTCGCCGGACGTAGGCGCGCCCACGTCGTTCCGGTACGCGATCGACATGATCGGCAGGCCCATCTCGTGCACGGAGCGCATGACGCGGAACGTCTCGGCCTTGTCCGAGTTCCGTCCGTGGACGGCGATGACCCACGTCCCGTTCTGGGCGGCCCCCGGAACCAGCCACGCAGGCATCGGCCCCACCTTGGACGGATACGTGACGTCCTCGAAGGGCAGCCCCAGGGCCGTCTTGGGGTCGCCGTCGTACATCCAGTGGTCGATGGCCGCCGGTGCGCCCTTCACCAGGGAACCCGAGACGACCGACGCGACCTTCCGCACGACGTGGTCCTCGCCGCCGCCGACCACGGGCCCGAGGAAGGCGCGCCCGTCCTTCCAGACGAGGGACCACGCCCCGGGGCGTTCCGTCGCGGGCACGCGGGGCAGCGTGACGGTGCCGTTCGCCGCGTCCACGATGGTCAGCGGGTACTCGGCGGAGTGGTCGACCTCGATCGCGACGCCGGCGAAGTACCAGCCGACACCGCCGACGGCCGCGAACAGCAGCACGGCGAACGCGGCGAACGCCGCCATCAGCGGGCGGGCGCGGCGGCGTCGCGGCCGGACCGGCGGTTCGGGGGCCGCCGGGGCCGGGGACTCTGGGGCTCGGGTCGACACGACATACGAAGTTAGCTTCTCCCGGACACCGCGAAAGCCCGGGTCACCCGCAGGTGCGGTTAATCTGCCGCACAGGTGCCATGGAGGAGGCCATCGGGACGCACGGTCGGCGGGAGCGGTCAGGCGGTCCCGATCGCGGAGACCAGCCCGAGCCCCAGCAGCATGTCGAGGTGGACGAACGTCTCCAGCTTCGCGCCCGGCGGGACGTCCGGGTCGGCGGCGAGCCGGTCGAGGACGGCGAGCGCGCCCGCGCCGCCCAGGTCGTCCGCCAGCGCGGACTCCGCCTCCGCCGCGTACTCCCTGCTCATCGGACGGCCGGGGGACGTCGCCCAACCGGCGACCTTGGCGCGCAACCCGTCCAGCCGTTCGCTCGCGGACAGGGACCGAGCGTCCGACAGGTCCAGGGGCTCCCGGTAGGGGACCTGGAGCATCGCGAGGCGCGCGGCCGCCGCGTCGGGCGGCGCCGCGCCGGTCTCGGCGGGCACGGACAGGCACAGCGCGTCCACGTCCGCGCGAGCGGAGGCGGAGACGTACACGTCGGCATCGGGGAGCGGCTCGTCGAGCACTTCAAGCGACGCGACGCTGTAGTCGGCGTAGTCGTCCACGCCGGGGGGAGTGCTGACCAGCCGGACATGGCGCCCGGCCCGGTGCGCGACCCGCCGCAGGAGATCGGCGACCACCAGCGTGCGGTGGCCCGCGCCCGGCAGGACCTGGACGCGCAGGCCCCGCCCGCCGGGCAGTGGCTCGGCGCGTCCCGTCCGATGGTCGTACAACCGCAGCATGTCCCCCACCCTAGGCGGGGGACGCGGGGGGCGTCAGAGCGGGCGGTCGGTGGCCAGCGGTCCGAACGGCGGCGGCGCGGCGCCGTCGGAGCGGCGGACGGCGGCGAACCGCAGCCGCACGTAGTCGGCGACCCATCCGGACTCGCGGCGCAGCGCGGGCGCGGCCAGGTCGTTGACCCGGTCGAGCAGCGGGTCGACCATCTCCGGCGGGACGTCCGCGAGCGCGCGCGCCGCGTAGGCGCGGACCCAGTCGGCGGCGCCGTTCGGGCCCTCGGTCATCCGGGTGGGGCGGTCGGCGTGCTCCAGCAGCCGCAGCGTGAAGCCGGCGTCCTCCAGCTTGGCCGCGTACTCGGCCGGCGACGGGAAGTACCAGGGCAGCTCCGGCTCGCCGAGGCCGAACACCCGCCACGCCGTCTGCATCGAGACGATCAGCTCGGCGCAGTTGCCGGCGCCGCCCAGCTCGCCGACGAACCGGCCGCCGGGACGCAGTGCCGCGTGCACCCGCCCGATGACGGCGTCGGGGTCGCGGGTCATCCAGTGCAGGGCCGCGTTCGAGGCGACCGCGTCGAAGGACTCGCCGACGGTGAAGTCGTGGGCGTCGCCGACGATGAAGGACAGCCCCGGGTGCATGGCGGCGGCCTGCGCGACCATGTCCGGGCTGCCGTCGATGCCCAGCACCTCGGCGCCCCGCTCTGCGATCTCCGCGCTGAACGTCCCGGTGCCGCACCCGAGGTCGATGACCCGTTCGCCGGGCTGCGGATCGAGCAGGTCGACCAGGGGCGCACCGTGCGCGGAGACGTACCCGAAGGCGGAGTCGTACGTCGTCACGGCCCAATTCACTGTCATAATTTATCGGAGAAAGTCCTGTAGGGAGGCGGTGTTGGCAATGGCGGACGTCACGTCCGAGGTCCGGATCGTCGGCGCCGGCGGCCCGGACGGTCTGACCCTGCGCACCGTCGGCCTTGCCGCGCGGGGCCTGCCGGAGTTGCGCGCCGAAGGCCTGCCGCCCTACCTCGGGGACGGCTGGGCGCGCGTCCTCGGCGCCCTGGCGCGGAGCCTCGCGGCGACCGGCGAGCCCCCCGCCGAACTCGCCCCGGGCGTCGGGGTCCGCTTCGCCGAGGCCGGGGACGGCGCGCTGATCCCCGTCCCGCCGCCGGGCCGCGACGCCGCGGAGTGGCGCCGCGACGTCCTGCTCCGCCTCTTCCCCGAGGCCCGGAGCTGACCGGCCCCCCGAAGCTGAAGACTCGTTCTAGAATCGGGTTCTGTCGAGCGGGAGGGGTGCGCGGGTGCCGTACAAGGAGATCGAGTACGAGGTGCGGGACGGGGTCGCCACCGTCACGCTGAACCGGCCGCACAAGATGAACGCCTACACGTTCACCATGCGCAACGAGATGCTCGACGTCTTCGACCGGATCGACGCCGACGACGCCGTCCGCGCGGTCGTGGTGACCGGCGCCGGCCGCGCGTTCTGCGCGGGCGCCGACCTGAGCGGCGGCGGCGACACCTTCGACAAGGAGAGGTCGAAGGACATGTTCGCCGGGGAGGACGACGTCCTGGAGGACGGCACCCCGCGCGACGGCGGCGGCACCGTCGCGCTGCGCATCGCCCGCTGCCTCAAGCCCGTCATCGGCGCGTTCAACGGCGCCGCGGTCGGCGTCGGCGTCACCATGACCCTTCCGATGGACGTCCGCCTCGCCAGCGAGAAGGCCAGGTTCGGGTTCGTGTTCGCGCGCCGCGGCATCGTCACCGAGGCCGCGTCCAGCTGGTTCCTGCCGCGCATCGTCGGCATCGCGCAGGCCATGGAGTGGGCCGCGACCGGCCGCGTCTTCGACGCCCGGGAGGCCCTCGCCGGACGCCTCGTCTCCCGCGTGTACGCGCCGGACGAACTGCTCCCCGCCGCCTACGCGCTCGCCCGCGAGATCGCCGGGAACACCTCGGCCGTGTCCGTCGCCGCGATCCGCCGCCTCATGTGGTCGGGCCTGTCCGCCCCGTCCCCCTGGGACGCGCACGTCGCCGACTCCCGCCTCATGGCGGCCCTCGGCGGCGGCGCCGACGCGATCGAGGGCGTCTCGTCCTTCCTGGAGAAGCGGGACGCCGACTTCCCGATGCGCGTCAGCGAGGACCTCCCGCCCGAGGTCCCCGACTGGCCGCTCCGCTGACGCCCGCCCGGCCCGGCCCGCCGCGGCCTCCGCCGGTCCGGGCGAACCGGTCACGAACCAGTATCCGCCCCGTCATGTGTCTTAACGGTGACGGAGGGTATTAGCCGCCCCGAAGCGACACGTTCGGGGGTGCGTGGTGCGGACCAGAAGAATCACCGTCATTGCGGCCGGACTGCTGCTCATCGCGGGATGCAGCCACGCGGACAAGCGGCAGGCGCGGACCGCCGGGCAGAACGCCGCCCTGGGCGGCAGGGCGCAGGCGACCCGGGCGCCTGCGCCGCCACCGCCACGGAAGATCGACTGCGACCGGGTGAAGTGCGTCGCGCTCACGTTCGACGACGGCCCGGGGCCCTACACCGCGGGCCTGCTCGACACGCTGCACAAGGGTGGCGTCCGGGCCACGTTCTTCATGCTCGGCGAGAACGTCGGCGCCCATCGCGACGTGGTGCGCCGGATGGCCCTCGAAGGCCATGAGCTGGCCAACCACAGCTGGTCCCATCCGCAGCTCACCGGGATGTCGTCCGCCGGGGTGCGGTCGCAGATCCAGCGGACGCAGCAGGCCATCGCGGCCGCGTCCGGCGGGGTGAAGGCGACGCTGATGCGCCCGCCGTACGGGGCGACGAACAAGCGCGTCGGACGCGATGTCGGGATGCCGCTGATCCTGTGGAGCGTCGACACGCTCGACTGGCGCTACCACAACGCCGCCCGCGACGCCCGGGTCGGGGTCAAGGAGGCGAACCGCGGCGGCATCATCCTGTTCCACGACATCCACAAGACGAGCGTCGAGTCCATCCCGAAGGTGGTGGACGGCCTGAAGAAGCGCGGGTTCACGTTCGTCACGGTGTCGGAGCTCTTCCAGGGCCGGCCGCTCAAGCCGGGCGTGACCTACAGCGAGCGCGTCACCGAGCCCGCACCGGTCACGGCGAGCCCGCCGCCGTCCGGATCGCCCGCCGGACCGGCGCGCACGAGCCCGGCTCCGGCGGGTCCGTCCAGCCCGGCTCCGTCGAGCCCCGCTCCGGCGAGCCCGGCCCCGTCCAGCCCGGCCCCGTCCAGTCCGGCGCCGTCGAGCCCGGCGCCCGGCGGCACCGGCTGACCGGCCGGGCCGGCCGCGTCAGCCGTCCTCCGGCTCCTCTCGGCGGGGACGGCGGCGCGGCGGCGGCTGCGGCGGGACGACCTTCGCCGCGACCATGATCTCCTCGGGCACCTCGACCAGCTCGCCGTCGCGGCGGCGCACCATGAGGGTCTTGCCGGACCACGATTCGAGCACGCCGACGACGTCGCTGTACTCTCCCGTAGGCAGACGGCGGCGCAGCGAGACCCGCTGGCCCACGTCCGCGCCACTGATGGAAACCACCAGCCGCGCGGCGAAGCGGGCGGACATGTGAGGACCCCCATGTCGAATCGACTGAGCCGTGGTGGCCATACTATTCACAGCGAGCTTGCGGCGACCCGTGACGTGCGGCGGGGCCGGATATCCGAGAGGAGTCACTGACGTGACCTACGTCATTGCGCAGCCCTGCGTGGACCTGCTCGACAAGGCATGCATCGAGGAGTGCCCGGTCGACTGCATCTACGAAGGGAAGCGTCAGCTCTACATCCACCCGGACGAGTGCGTCGACTGCGGCGCATGCGAGCCGGTGTGCCCGGTTGAGGCCATCTACTACGAGGACGACGTCCCCGATCAGTGGAAGGACTTCTACAAGGTGAACGTGGAGTTCTTCGACGACCTCGGCTCGCCCGGCGGCGCGTCCAAGGTCGGGAAGATCGACAAGGACCACCCGATCGTCGCCGCGCTGCCTCCGCAGAGCCACGACGAGTAGCAGACCGGGCGGACCCGGCCGGCGCGCTCCGAGGCGCGCCCCGAGGGTCCCCTGCGCCGTTTTCCGGGCCGCGGCCTCCCCGTGGGGAGGGCCGCGGCCCGCCGGGTCTCCAGAGGAGGAGCAGGGCCAGTGTTCACGTTGCCGGACTTTCCGTGGGATCGGCTCGCGCCGTACAAGGAGCGGGCGCTGGCGCACCCGGACGGCATCGTCGACCTGTCCGTCGGGACGCCCGTCGACCCGACGCCCGAGCCGATCCGGGCGGCCCTCGCCGGGGCGGCCGACGCGCCCGGCTACCCGCAGACCTACGGGACGCCCGAGCTGCGCGAGTCGGTCGCGGGCTGGCTGCGGCGCCGCGCCGGCGTGTCCGGCGCCGACCCGGACGCGGTGCTCCCCGTCATCGGCACCAAGGAGCTGGTCGCCTGGCTGCCGACGCTGCTCGGCGCCGGCCCCGGCGACAAGGTCGTCTTCCCCGAGCTGGCCTACCCGACGTACGACGTGGGCGTCCGGCTGGCCGGGGCCGAGCCCGTCGCGACCGACGGGCTCCTCGCGCTCGGCCCGGTGAACCCGAAGATCGTGTGGGTGAACTCGCCGTCCAACCCGACCGGCAAGGTGCTGCCCGCCGAGCACCTGCGCAAGGTCGTCGCGTGGGCGCGCGGCCGGGGCGCGGTCGTCGTCAGCGACGAGTGCTACCTGGAGTTCGGCTGGGACGAGGAGAAGCCGCCGATCTCGGTCCTGCACCCGGACGTGTGCGACGGCTCCCACGAGGGGCTGCTCGCGGTCAACTCCCTCTCCAAGCGCTCCAACATGGCGGGCTACCGGGCCGGGTTCGTCACCGGCGACCTCGCGCTCGTGAAGCGGCTGCTGGAGGTCCGCAAGCACGCCGGCATGATCGTCCCGGCGCCGGTGCAGGCCGCGATGGCGGTGGCGTTCGCCGACGACGCGCACGTGGACGAGCAGCGGGCCCGGTACGCGCGCCGCCGCGCCGTCCTGCGCGAGGCGTTCGAGCGGCACGGCTTCCGCGTCGACCACTCCGAGGCGTCCCTCTACCTGTGGGCCACCCGGGACGAGCCGTGCTGGGACACCGTCGCCCACCTGGCGTCCCTCGGCGTCCTCGTCGGCCCCGGCGAGTTCTACGGCCCGGCCGGCGCCCGGCACGTCAGGATCGCCTTCACCGCGACGGACGACCGCGTCGCCGCCGCCGCCGACCGCCTCTGAACCCGCCCGCCTCTGAGACGGGCCGCCCCTGAGCCCGCCCGTCTCTGAACCGGGCCGCCTCCGGCCGGTTTCGGTATCGGCCTTGCATCGGATCGTCGGGTTCTCACATGAAACCCGAGGATCATTTGATACGTCTCATCGCGGTATGGGCCTGAGACGCCACAGTCGGTAAGATCCGCTGGTCTGCGCCCGTGTTGTCGACGAAACGATGGAGGTGCCCGTGGGCGGAACGGCGATTGTCATCCTCCTGGCGCTGATTCTGGTCGCATTGGTCGTGCTCATCCTCGTCCTGCTGCGACGTCGTTCGAACACCCCGGCTCCGCCCCCGCCCGCCGCGCCGCGCGATCCGTTCGCCGCCGAGGACCAGGTGGCCGGCGACCCGCGGACGCTGAAGGCCGGCGACATGGTCGAGTACCTCGGCACCCGCTACTTCGTGCGGGGCTCGGTGCGGCTGAAGGAGGGCGGCTTCACCTGGAGCGAGCACCTCCTCGACGCCGACACCGCCGAGGGCGCCAAGGTGTGGGTCTCCGTCGAGGAGGACCCCGACCTGGAGGTCGTCTGGTGGACGGAGCACGACATCGGCGACCTGTCGCCCGGTGAGAAGACCGTCGTCGTGGACGGCGTCGAGTACCGCCGCGACGAGCACGGCACCGCCGACTACACCAGCGAGGGCACGACCGGCGTCGGCGTCCAGGGCCGGGTGGAGTACGTCGACTACGAGGGCCCGCGCGGGAAGTACCTGTCGTTCGAGCAGTACGGCGGCGGCCAGTGGGAGGCGGGCCTCGGCGAGCGCGTCCCCACCGGATCGATGACGATCTACCCGGGCGGCGGTGCCTGAGTGCGCGCCACCCTCGACACCCCCTACGCGGACGCGCGCGCGGACGGGCTCTCCTTCGTGCTCGGCCTGCCGCCGCTGGACGCGCTCGCCGTCCTCCCGGTGGAGCGCGCCGGCCTGACCGTGGAGATGCGCCTGCTCGGCGCGTCCCACCAGGTCATCGCCGGCCCGCTGAGCGAGACGGTGGCATGCCTGGCCGGCCGCGCCGAGCCGCTGCCCGGACGCGCGGCGACGAGCGTGCCCGGCTGGGCGTACGAGTTCGCCGCGACGACCGCAGCGCACAGCGACGGGACGGCGTTCGCCGGCGCCGTCGAGGCCGTGTGCGCGCGGCTCGCGGACCGCGGTGACGCGCTGACCGGGGCGTTCCCCGGCTCCCCGCACGCCGTCACCGCGCTGGCCCTGGAAGAGACGCAGGAACCCGGGTTCGGCTGGCGGACCTGGCACGCCTACCCCCAGACCCGGGAGATCGTGATGACGCGAAGCCGGTTGGTGAGACCCTCATGAACAGCGGACACCGGGTGGCGGGCGCCGTGGCCGCCGCCGCCCTGACCACCGTCGCGCTCGGCGGCTGCGGGCAGTCGCAGTCGTCGTGGATCGGCGACAAGTACACCAAGACGGGATCGGGCGCCTACCGCTCCCCGAAGGCCCCCCAGACGGTCGCCTCCGAGATCGGCCGCAAGTTCAAGCCGATCGACCGGGTGGACGACATGGCGGTCAAGGGCGCCGCGGGCGGCATCTTCCTGCGCTACCCGAAGCTCGTCGTCGGCGTCCTGCCGAACGGCGCGGGCAGCCGGATCACGGTCGACAGGCCCCGCGGCGGCTACAACCGCTACTACTCCCACGTCGGCGGGCGCTGGTCGAGCCCCGGCAGCAACGGATGGAACAGCAGAGGCGCCGCGTCCTTCCGGGGCGGCGGCCCAGGGTCGGGCAAATGAGGAGCGACACATGAACGACATCCTTGACGAGGTCGGCGCGACGTTCGCCTACGGGGCGATCGGGATCGCGCTGATGGCGCTCGGCTACCTGGTGGTGGAGGTGACGACGCCCGGCAGGCTCGGCAAGCAGATCTGGACCGAGGGCAACCGCGGCGCCGCGCTGCTGCTGTCGGCCAAGCTCCTCGGCATCGGCGCGATCGTCACGACCGCGATCGTCACGAGCGACAGCGACCTCACCGACGGCCTGATCGACACCGCCGTGTTCGGCGCGTGCGGCATCGTGCTGATGATCGTCGCGTTCTTCCTGCTGGACGTGATCACGCCGGGCAAGCTGGGCGCGACCCTCGTGGACGCGGACGGCGGCGGCACGGGCATCCACCCGGCCGGGTGGGTCGTCGCCGCGGCCGACCTCGGCGTCGCCGCGATCGTGGCCGGGGCGGTCTCCTGACGTCCCGCGACCTGGACGGGGCCGTCCTGCCGTCCGGCCCGGAGCCGTCCGATGCGGAGCGGGCCTCCCCGGAGCCGTCCCGGGCGGACGGTCCGGGGAGGCTGCGCGTCCCGGCCCGGGTCGCGCGCACGCTCGTCCTCGCGGCGGTGTTCACGTGCGCGGCGTGCGGGCTGGTGTACGAGCTGGCGCTGGTCGCGCTCGGCAGCTACCTCGTCGGCAACTCCGTCACGCAGGCGTCGATCGTCCTGTCGGTGATGGTGTTCGCGATGGGCGTCGGGTCGCTGGCCGCGAAGCCGCTGCAGGGCCGCGCGGTCGTGGCGTTCGCGGTCGTCGAGGGCGTGCTCGCGCTGATCGGCGGCGTGTCGGTGCTGGCGCTGTACGCGGCGTTCGCGTGGCTCGACCTGTACGTCCCGGCACTGGTCGTGGTGTCGTTCGCGGTCGGCGCGCTGATCGGCGCGGAGATCCCGCTGCTGATGACGCTGCTGCAGCGGATCAGGAAGCAGGACGCGGGGTCCGCGGTCGCCGACTTGTTCGCCGCCGACTACGTGGGCGCGCTGGTCGGCGGGCTCGCGTTCCCGTTCCTGCTGCTGCCGGCGTTCGGGCACATCAAGGGCGCGCTGCTCGTCGGCGCCGTGAACGCGGTCGCCGGGATGGCGGTCGTGCTGTGGCTGTTCCGCCGCGAGGTCGGGCGCGTCGCGCGGGCCGCGCTGGCGCTCGGCATGGTGGCCGTCCTCGGCGTCCTCGGCGGGACGTACGCGCTGGCGGACGGTTTCGAGGTGTCGGCGCGGCAGGCGCTCTACGCCGACCCGATCGCGGTCTCCGAGCGCACGAAGTACCAGGAGATCGTCATCACGCGGCAGGCCGGGCTGGGGCCGTCCGACCTGCGGCTGTTCCTCAACGGCGACCTCCAGTTCTCGTCCGTGGACGAGTACCGGTACCACGAGTCGCTCGTCCACCCGCTGATGTCGGGCCCGCACGGCCGGGTGCTGGTCCTCGGCGGCGGGGACGGGCTGGCGCTGCGCGAGGTGCTGCGCTACAAGGACGTCCGGAGCGCGACGCTGGTCGAGCTCGACCCGGAGATGCTGCACCTGGCCCGCACCTACAAGCCGATCGTGTCGCTGAACCACCGCTCGTTCGAGGACCCGCGCGTCCGGACGGTGGCCGCCGACGCGTTCTCGTGGCTGCGCGGCCTGAAGGAGCAGTTCGACGCGATCATCGTGGACATGCCCGACCCCGACGACGTGTCCACGGCCAAGCTGTACTCGGTCGAGTTCTACGGCATGGTGAAGCGGATCCTGGCGCCGGGCGGGCGGATGGTCGTCCAGTCGGGGTCGCCGTACTTCGCGCCCAAGTCGTTCTGGAGCATCGAGAAGTCGATCGCCGCCGCCGGTTTCGCGACGACCCCGTACCACGTGGACGTGCCGAGCTTCGGCGACTGGGGCTACGTCCTGGCGTCCCCCACCGGGGAGGCACCGGCGCTGAAGCTCGCGCCTGACGTCCCCGGCCTCCGCTTCCTCGACGGCGACGTCCTCCAGGCGTCGACGGTGTTCCCCAAGGACCGCCGCAGCCGGGACGTCGAGGTCAACACGCTCGTCCACCCGCGACTCGTCGAGTACGAGGGCGAGGAGTGGAAGAACTCCTGATCAGTCGGGGACGGAGCGGCGGATGGCCTTGTCCACGGCCCGCTGGAACGACGTCACCAGCGACTGGATCATCAGCGGCTTGAGCTTGCCGGCCATCTCCATGAGCTGCTCGCGCTCCTGCGGCGCCCGCCCGCCCTCCCGGTAGGGCCGGACGACGGTGTCCTGGAAGACCTGCTGGAGTTCGGCGGCCAGCGCGGTCGTGTGCCGGTCGACGGCCTCATGGGACGCGATCAGCGTGGCCAGCGGCATCGGCAGCTCGGCCAGTTCGGCGCTGATGCCGAGCAGCGCCGGGCTGACGACCCGGACGGCGCCGTCCGCTATCCGCTCGACGACGCCGAGGGCGGCCAGCCGGTCGATGGTCTCGTCGTCGAGGTGCCGTCCCGCCCGCCGGTCGAGTTCGTGCCGGTCGAGGTCCTCGGGCCGCTCGGGCGCCCACGGCGACAGCAGCGCCCGCTGCAGCGCGAGGTCTTCGGCCGGCGCGTCCAGGGGGATCCTCTGGAGGTGCTTCTCGATGGAGGCGAGCGTGAGGCCGAGCGACTGGAGCTCCCGGACGAGTTCGAGCCGCGCGAGGTGGTCGGGGCCGTAGAGCCCGGTGCGTCCGCGCAGGCGGGGCGGGGGGAGCAGGCCGCGCCCGGCGTAGAACCGCACGGTCCGGACGGTGACGCCGGCGCGCGAGGCCAGCTCGTCCACGGTGAGTTCCATCCCGCCTCCCTCTATGTGACAGCGCCAGTGTTACATTAACCTTGTATCAGCACGCACTTACTAGAGGGAGACCGCCGGATGGGACGGGACATCTACACCGACGAGCACGACGCCTTCCGCGACATGGTGCGCTCCTTCATCGCGAAGGAGGCCGCCCCCCACCACGAGCAGTGGGAGAAGGACGGCATCGTCTCCCGTGAGGTGTGGCTGGCGGCCGGGCGCGCGGGCCTGCTCGGCATCGACATGCCGGAGGAGCACGGCGGCGGCGGCAACGACGACTACCGCTACTACGTGATCTTCAACGAGGAGCTGGCGAAGGCCGGCATCCACGGGCCCGGCTTCGCCGTCCACAACGACATCAACGGCGGCTACCTGCGCCAGCTCTGCACCGACGAGCAGAAGGCCCGCTGGTTCCCGGGCTACTGCTCCGGCGAGATCGTCACCGCGATCGCGATGACCGAGCCCGCCGCCGGCTCCGACCTCCAGGGCATCAAGACCACCGCGGTCAAGGACGGCGACGACTACGTCCTGAACGGCTCGAAGACGTTCATCTCCAACGGCATCCTCGCCGACCTCGTCATCGTGGTCGCCAAGACCGACCCGTCCGCCGGGGCGAAGGGCGTCAGCCTCCTCGCCGTCGAGCGCGGCATGGCGGGCTTCGAGCGCGGCCGCAACCTCGACAAGGTCGGCATGCACGCGCAGGACACCGCCGAGCTGTTCTTCGACAACGTCCGCGTGCCCAAGGCGAACCTCCTCGGCGAGGAGGGCATGGGCTTCATCTACCTGATGACGAACCTCGCCCGCGAGCGGCTGTCCATCGGCGCGACCGCGATGGCCGCCGCCGAGGACGCCTTCGAGCGGACCCTGGAGTACTGCAAGACCCGCGAGGCGTTCGGCCGCCCCATCGGCAAGTTCCAGCACAACCGCTTCACCCTCGCCGAGATGAAGACGGAGCTGACCGTCGCGCGCTCGTTCACCGACGAGTGCATCCTCAAGGAGGGCGCGGGCGAGCTGACGGCCGACGAGGCCGCGATGCTCAAGTGGTGGAACACCGAGCTGCTCAAGCGGGTCGTCGACCGCTGCGTCCAGCTCCACGGCGGCTACGGGTACATGACCGAGTACCCGATCGGGAAGGCGTACCAGGACGTCCGCATCCAGACGATCTTCGGCGGCACCACCGAGATCATGAAGGAGATCATCGGCCGCGGCCTCGGCGTCTGACGCCCGCGCCCCCCGGCCGGGCCGAAGGGCACCGTCCGGGGGACGAAAGCCCTCACTCCTCACCGGCGCAGCGCGCGACGGCCGTCAGCCCAGGGGCGGCACGACCGCCTCGATGAGGTGCGGGCCCGGTTCGGCGAGCGCCTTGCCGAACTGGGCGGCGAACTCCTCGGCCGTGCGCGCCCGGGTCGCCGGGACGCCCATGCCGGACGCCAGCGCGACGAAGTCGAGGGACGGGCGCGACAGGTCGACCATGTCCCGGGTGATGGTCCCCGGCTCGGGCGGGGCCGGGACGGCGCCCACCCGCGTCGTCTCCATCGACAGGATCGCGTAGGCGCCGTTGTTGAACACGACGGTCGTGACGTCGAGGCCCTCGCGGGCCTGCGTCCACAGCGCGGAGAGCGTGTACATGGCGCTGCCGTCCGCCTCCAGGCAGACGACCGGGCGGTCGGGGCAGGCGACCGCGGCGCCGGTCGCGACGGGCATGCCCTGGCCGATCGCGCCGCCGGTCAGCGAGAGCCAGTCGTGCGGCGGCGCGCCCGCGGTCGCGGCCGGGAGCCACAGCCCGGACGTGTTCGCCTCGTCCGACACGATCGCGCCCTCGGGCAGCAGCGCGCCGATGACGGCGGCGGCGGTCTCTCCGGTGAGCGTCCCGGACGGGATCGCGGGCCGCGCCGCCGGCTGCGGTACCGGGACCGCCTCCTTGGCGATCGCGTCGGCGAGCCCGGTGAGCGCGCCGGTCGCGTCGGCGCCGAGGTCGTGCACCTGGCAGCCGTCCGGGACCAGGTCGCCGGGCTTGCCGGGGTAGGCGAAGAACGTCACCGGGCGGCGCGCGCCCGCGAGGACGATGTGCCGGACGCCGTCCAGCTGCGCCGACGCCATCTCGCCCAGGTAGGCCAGCCGCTCCACCGCCGGGACGCCCGCGCCGCGCTCCAGCCGGGCCGGGAACGTCTCGCACAGCACCCGCGCCCCGGTCGCCGCCGCGATGCGCCCGGCGGCCGCCAGCCCTTCGCGCCGGGTCGCGTCCCCGCCGATCAGCAGGACGCACGGCTCGCCGCCGGTCAGCGCGTCGGCGGCCGGCTCCAGCGCGTCGGCGGCCACCGGCTCGGGGCGGGGCGCGGGCAGCGCCGGCGCGGCGCCGCCGCCCTCCGACCAGGCGACGTCGGCGGGCACGATCAGCGTGGCGACGCCGCCGGCCCGGGCGGCCATGACGGCCTCCGCCGCCGCCTGGCCCGCGTCGGCGGCGTCGCGGGGCCGCCTCGTCCAGGCCGACACCGACCCGGCGACCGCGGCGATGTCCGACTGGAGCGGCGCGTCGAAGCGCTGGTGGTCCGTGGCGTGGTCGCCGATGACCGTGACGACGGGCGTCCCGGCGCGCCGCGCGTTGTGCAGGTTCGCGAGCCCGTTCCCGAGCCCGGGGCCGAGGTGCAGCAGGACGGCGGCGGGCGCCGGGGCCATGCGCCCGTACCCGTCGGCGGCGCCCGTCGCGACGCCCTCGAACAGGCACAGCACGCCCCGCGCGCGCGGCTCGCCGTCCAGCGCCGCCACCAGGTGCAGCTCGGACGTGCCCGGATTGGCGAACCACACGCCGACGCCCGCGTCCGCCAGCGTGCGCACCATCGCCTGCGCGCCGTTCATTCGCATCTCCCCACGTTTCGTCTCCAGCCCAGCCGAACAGCTCAGCCGGACGGCTCAGCCGAACAGGACGCCCGGATTGAGCATCCCGTCCGGATCGAAGGCCCGCTTGATCCGCGCCATCAGCTCCACCTTGGCCGGATCCTCCAGGGCGCGGAAGTGGCGGGTCTTCTCCCGCCCGATGCCGTGCTCCCCGCTGATCGTCCCACCCAGCGCGGCGGCCGCCGCGAGGAGCTCGTCCATCAGCCGGTCCAGCGCGGCCGCGTCCGGCTGGAACACCGACAGGTGCACGTTGCCGTCGCCGGCGTGCCCGCAGCCGCCGATCAGCGCCCCGTGCCGTCCGGCGATCGCGGGGACGGCGGCGAAGAACCGGGACAGCGCGGCGCGCGGCACGACGGCGTCCACGATCGCGTTCGCCCCGGCGTTGCGCGCCGCCCAGAACGCCTGCTCCCGGGCGGTGATCAGCTTCTGGAGGCGGTCGCCCGCGAGGACGTACACGTCGGCGGCGCCGAGGCCAGACAGCTCCTCGCCGAGCGCCTGGACGTCCTCGTCGAGCCGGTCGGCGGAGCGGTTCTCCAGGACCACCAGCAGGTAGGCCCCGGCGGCGTCGCGGACGTCCTGCGGCACGCCGAGGTCGAGCCCGGCGTTCTCCGTGATCGCCGCCATCGCGAGGACGTCCACGTACTCCAGGACGAGCGGGTCGAGCCCGCCGCCGGTGAGCCGGGACACCGCCGCCGTGACCGCCTCCGTGCCGGGGAAGGGCGCCAGCGCCCCGGCACGGTGCGGGAGCCGGGGACGCAGCCGCAGCGTCACCTCCGTCACCAGCGCGAGCGTGCCCTCCGACCCCACGATGAGCTGCGTCAGGTCGTAGCCGGTGGACGTCTTCACGTACCGGCCGCCCGTCCGGATCACCTCGCCGGTGGCGAGCACCGCCTCCAGCCCGAGGACGTGGTGCCGGGTGACGCCCTCCTTCACCGCGTGCATGCCGCCCGCGTTGGTGGCGACCGTCCCGCCGATGCTGGCGCTGTCCTCGCCGGGGAAGATCGGGTACACCAGGCCCTTCCCGGCGGCCGCCCGGTCCAGCTCGGCGAGGGTGACGCCCGGCTGCACCACCGCTACCTGGCCGTCCGTGTCGATCTCCAGGATCCGGTTCATCCGCTCGAACGACACCACCAGCCCGCCGGGCCGCGGCACCGCCGCACCGGACAGGCCCGTCCCCGCACCGCGCGCCGTCACCGGCAGCCCGTACCCGGCGGCGACCCGCAGCACCGCCGCGACCTGCGCGGCGTCCGCCGGCCTGACCACCGCGCCCGGCCGCTCCGCGGCGACGCCGAGCGACTCGTCCCGCCCGTACTCCGGCGGTACCTCGTCGCCCGTCAGCACATGCCCTTCGCCGACGACCTCGCCCAGCGCCGTCCGAACATCCGCCATGCCCGCCCTCCCAGGAGCCGCGTCCGGCAAGTCTGCCGCCGCCGGACCCCGGCGGCGGTGCGACCTCCGGCCTGGGTCCGCGGGCCGAAAGTCCCGGGCGCTCACCTCGTGGAAACCCTCCGGCCGCCATGGTGGCCGGGTGAACGCACCTGAGGACACGGTCGTACGGCTCGGCTCCGTGCGCAAGACATTCGGTGGTGTCACCGCGCTGGACGGGGTGACGCTGGAGATCCGCGCGGGGGACGCCGTCGCGGTGATGGGGCCCTCGGGCAGCGGGAAGTCGACGCTGCTCAACATGGTCGCGGGCCTGGACCGCCCGGCGTCCGGGACGGTGGAGGTGAACGGCGAGGACATCACCGGGATGGGCGAGGCGGCGCTGGCCCGGTTCCGGCGCCGCCGGATCGGCATGGTCTTCCAGTTCTTCAACCTCCTCGACGACCTGCCCGCGCTGGAGAACGTGGCGCTGGCCGGGCGGCTCGTCGGCGTCCCGGCCCGGAAGGCGCGGGCCAGGGCGCTGGAACTGCTGGACGAACTGGGCGTCGCCGACCGGCGCGGCGCCTACCCGGCGGTGCTGAGCGGGGGCGAGCGCCAGCGGGTCGGCGTGGCGCGGGCGCTGATGAACCGCCCGGCGCTGCTGCTCGCGGACGAGCCGACCGGCGCGCTCGACAGCGCGACCGGCGAGCAGGTCGTCGACCTGCTGCTCGGCCTCAACCGGCAGGGCCAGACCCTGCTGCTGGTCACCCATGACGAGCGGCTGGCGGCCCGCTGCGCGACCCGGATCGTCGAGTTCCGGGACGGCGGCATCGTCCGCGAGGCCGAGCTGGAGAGGGGCGTGCGATGAGCGCGGTGCGGGCGGCGGCGCGGGCCGGGGCGCGGCGGCGCCGGGTGCAGGCGGTCAGCATCGCCGTCGTCGTGGCGCTGTCGACGGCCACCCTCGTCTTCGGGCTGGGCCTGCTGGCCGCCTCCGACTCCCTGTTCGCCGACGCGTTCGCGCAGGCGCGCGGGGCGCACGCCACCGTCGCGTTCGACTCCGCGAAGGTGACCGCCGGGCAGGCGGCGGCCACGGCGCACGCGTCCGGGGTGACCGCCGCCGCGGGCCCGTTCCAGACGGCCGAGCTGCCCCAGGGGCAGGGGATGGGCCCGCGGACGGTCGGCGGTGACGGCCTCCTCGTCGCGGGACGGGCCGACCCCGGCGGCCCGGTGGACCGGCTGACGGTCACGTCGGGGCGGTGGGTCCGCGGGCCCGGCGAGATCGTGCTCCGGGGCGGCCCGGTCGGCCCGAAGCGGCTGGGCGGCACCGTGGCGCCGCCGGGACTCCCGGCGCTGGAGATCGTGGGCTTCGCCGCCTCCGTGACGGGCGGCGCGGACGGCTGGGTGACGCCCGGCCAGATCGGCGCGCTCAGGCCGGACGGGCTGCGGATGCTCTACCGGTTCGACCGCGCGGGCGACGCGGCCGCGGTGCGGCGGGGCGTGGCCGCCGCGACCGCCGGGCTGCCGACGCGGGACTACGCGTCCTACGTGGAGGTCGAGAAGTCGTTCGAGGAGGACTTCAACGAGCTGATCCCGTTCGTCGCGGTCTTCGGGGCGCTCGCGACGGCAGTGTCGGTGTTCATCGTCGGCAACGTGGTCAGCGGCGCGGTGGTCGCGGGGTTCCGGCGCATCGGCGTGCTGAAGGCGCTCGGCTTCACACCCGGGCAGGTGGTCGCCGTGCATGTCGGGATGATCGCGCCGCCGGCGCTGCTCGGCTGCGCGGCGGGGCTCGTGGCCGGGCACCTGCTCGCCGGGCGGGTGGCGGCGGACCTGGCCGCCGGGTTCGACCTGCCGTCCGCCGGCGGTACCGGCCTCGGACCGGACGTCCTGGCGGGCGGCTGCGTCCTCGCCCTCGTCGTCCTGGCCGCGCTCCTCCCGGCGCTGCGGGCGGGCCGGCTGCCGGCGGTCCAGGCGATCAGCGCCGGGACCGTCTCGCGCGGGGGACGCGGCCGGAGAGCGCAGCGGTGGCTGGCCCGCTCCCGGCTGCCCGTCCCGGCCGGTCTCGGGCTGAGCCTGCCCGTCGCCCGTCCGGCGCGGACGGCGCTCACCCTCGCGGGCCTCTGCCTCGGCGTGACGGCCGTGACGATGGGGTTCGGCCTCCACCAGACGGTCACGAAGATCCTCACGGCGGACGCCGAGGCGCGCACGTCCGTCGACGTGGGCGTCGACCCGCACCTCCAGGGGCCGGCGCGCCTGCCGGAGCAGCAGGTGTCGGCGCTGCTGCGCGCCCAGCCGGGCACCGCGCATGTGATGTCGTCCATGCCCGTTCCCGTGCGCGTCGCCGGGCTGCCCTCAGGGCTGGTGGCCGAGACCTACGGCGGCGACTACCGGCCGTTCTTCGGCGACAACCTCGTCCGCGGGCGCTGGTTCGCCGGCCGGGGCGAACTGGTGGTGACGGAGGCGTTCCTGCGGCGCAACGACCTGGACGTGGGCGACGCCCTCACCCTCCAGGCGGACGGGTCGCGGGCCGCCGTCCGGATCGTCGGCTCCTTCGCGCACTCCGACACCACCAGGCTGATGCTCGACGCCGCGAGCCTGCCCGGGGCCGGCGACGAGTCCATGCCGCGGCCGTTCTCGGTGATGGTGACGCCGGGCACGGACCCGGCGGCCTACGCCCGGCGGGTGAACTCCGCCGCGTCCGGCGGGCTGCACGCCGAGGTCGCCGAGTCCGACCTCGGCGGCGCCGTCGTCTTCACCGGCCTGTCCGTGCTGTTCTCGCTGATCATCTGCACGGCGGCGGGCCTCGGCGTGCTCAACAGCGTGCTGCTCAGCGCCCGGGAGCGCAGCCGTGACCTGGGCGTCCTCAAGGCCATCGGCATGGCGCCGCGCCAGGTCGTGCTGATGATGGTGACGTCCATGGCGGCCCTCGGGGTGATCGGCGGGGCGCTCGGAACGCCGCTCGGGGTGCTGGCCCACCACGGCGTCGTGGTGTTCACCGGCGACCTCCTCAGCAGCGGGATGGCCAGGTCGTGGATCCACGTCTACACCTGGACGCTGCTGCTGCCGCCCGCCGGCGCCGGGCTGCTGGTCGCCGTCCTCGGCGCCTGGATCCCCGCCGTCCGGGCCGCCGCCACCCGCACCGCCGCGGTGCTCCGCAGCGAGTGATCAGGGGAGGGCCACGGCCACCGACAGCCCCCCGGCGGGGTCGGCCGTGGCCCTCACCGTGCCGTCGTGGGCGTGCACGATGGCGGCGACGATCGACAGGCCGAGCCCCGCGCCGCCGCCCGGCCCCGTCCGGTCGCCGGCCAGCCTCCGGAACGGCTCGAACAGCTCGTCCACCTTCCCGGGCGGGACGACCGGGCCCGTGTTGCGGACGACCAGCCCCTCCTCCGACAGCTCGACCCGGACGTCCCCGCCGGGGCGGTTGTGCCGGATCGCGTTCTCCACCAGGTTGGCGACCATCCGGGTGAGCAGCACCTCGTCCCCCGCGACGGTGACGGGCCGGGTCGCGGCCGCGACGGCGACGCCGCCGCGCTCGGCGAGCGGCAGATGGTCGCCGACGACCTGCCCCACCACCGCTTCGAGATCGACCAGGGCCCGGCCGTCGAGCCCGCGCTCGCCCTGCGCGAGGACGAGCAGCCCGTCGATGAGCCGCTCGGACCGCCGCGTGTTGCGCAGCATCTCCGCCCGGACCACCGCGAGCCGCTCGGGCGACGGATCCGCCAGGCCGACCTCGATGGCGGTGCGCTGGACGGCGAGCGGCGTGCGCAGCTCATGGGAGGCGTTGGCGACGAACCGCCGCTGGCTGTCGACCGCCCGTTCCAGCCGGTCGAGCATGGCGTCGAAGGTGTCGGCGAGCTGCTTGAGCTCGTCCTGCGGGCCGTCCAGTGCGATGCGCTCGTGCAGGGTGGTCAGCGACAGGCGGCGCGCGGTGCCGGTGATCCGGTGCAGCGGCCGCAGCAGCCGCCCGGTGAGCCACCACGACACCGCGAACGCCAGCACCACGATCACCGCGATGGCGACCAGGATGACGAGCCGCTGCGACCCCACCAGGCTCTCCTGGAAGCGCTCGGGCTCCACGACCCGCTTCGACGCCTCCTCCGGAAAGGACAGCGGGCCCTCGAACGGGACCTTCCGGCAGGACTGCTCGGCGGCCCGCTGATCGCACGGAATGCCGCTGAGCGGGACGCCGAAGGGGACGTCCTGCACCCGGCCGTCGACGATCCTCTCCTGGATCCACAGCACGGCGCCGAGCACCCCCAGCGTGATCACGGTGAAGAGCCCGCCGTAGAGCAGCGTCATCCGCGCCCGCACCGTCATCGGCCTCACAGCCGGTACCCGCTCCCCGGCACGGTCACGATGACGGCGGGCCCGCCGAGCTTCGTCCGCAGCTTGCTCATCGTCACCTTGACCACCGTGGTGAACGGGTCGGTGTTCTCGTCCCAGGCCCGCTCCAGCAGGTCCTCGGTGCTGACGACCGTGCCGCGCGCCTGCATCAGCACCTCCAGGACCGCGTACTCCTTGCGGGACAGCGGCACGGGACGCCCGTCCCGGAACGCCTCCCGCCGCGCGGTGTCCAGGGTGATCCCGCCGTGCTCCAGCACCGGCGGCAGCGCCGCCGCGTTCCGCCGGGCCAGCGCCTTGACCCGCGCCACCAGCTCGTCGAACGCGAACGGCTTGGCCAGGTAGTCGTCGGCGCCCAGGTTCAGCCCGTCGACCCGCTCGTGCACCGCGCCCGACGCGGTCAGCATCAGGATCCTGACCGCCGCGCCCCGCTGCGCCAGCTCCCGGCAGATCTCGTCACCGTGCACCCCCGGCAGGTCGCGGTCGAGCACGAGGACGTCGTAGTCGTTGACCGCGAGCCGCTCCAGCGCCCCGTCCCCGCCGTAGGCGACGTCCACGGCCATCGCCCGCTTCCGCAGCCCCTCCGCCACCAGATCCGCCAGGAACCGCTCGTCCTCGGCCACCAGAACCCGCATCCTCCCATTCCCCCAGAAACCCCATAAGCCCCCGGTTAACCCCACCCCCGCGGCGCGGCGAGGCCCTCCCGCGGGCCGGGCGGCGGCGCCGACCGGGGAGGGGCATCCCGATGGACGCGCGTCCCGTGATCATGGACGATCGGCGACGCGACGCCGGTCGTCCCGGCTAGCGGCCGGGGGTGTCGGAGGTGAGGGAGACGAGGAGGGTGTTGAGGCGGGTGACGAAGGCGGCGGGTTCCTCGATGCGGGCGCCGCAGGTGAGGACGGCCTGGTCGAACAGGACGTGGGCCCAGTCGGCCAGGCGCGGGTCGTCCTGCCCGGCGTTCAGCCGCTCGATCAGCGGATGGCGCGGGTTGATCTCCAGGATCGGCTGGTTCGGCAGGCCCGAGCCCCGCATCCGCTGCACGAGGGCGAACTCGGTGTCGGCCTCGTCCGCGACGATGCAGGCGGGGGACGTGGTGAGCCGGGTGGTCACGCGCACGTCGAAGGCCCTGCCGTCCAGGTGCTCCTTGAGCCTCCCGACGAGGTCGGCGCAGCCCGCGTCGTCCTGCTCGGCGGCGTCCTTGTCGGCGGTGTCCTCCATGTCGCCGAAGTCGGGCGGGCCCTGGGCGACCGACTGGAGCCGCTTGCCCTCGAAGTGCGGCAGGGCCGTGACCACGAAGTTGTCGACGGCGTCGTCCAGCAGGAGCACCTCGATGTCCTTCGCCCGGAACGCCTCCAGATGGGGGCTGGACGCGGCGTCGGACAGGCCGGGGGCGAGCAGGTAGTAGATCTTGTCCTGGCCGTCCTTCATGCGGGACGCGTAGTCGGCGAGCGAGACGCCGGTGCGCTCCGTGGAGGTGAACCGGAGGAGCCGGGCGATGTCGTCGCGGTGGGCGGGGTCGTCCGGTATGCCCTCCTTCAGGGTGGCGCCGAACTCCGTCCAGAAGGTCGCGTACTTCTCGGGCTCGCCCTCGGCCATGTCCTTGAGCAGCCTGAGCACCTTCTTGACCGCACTCGACCGGATGTGGTCCATGGCCTGGCCGCCCTGGAGGATCTCCCGGGAGACGTTCAGCGGCAGGTCGGCCGAGTCGACGACGCCGCGGACGAACCGCAGGTAGCGCGGCATCAGCCGGTCGGCGTCCTCCAGGATGAAGACGCGCTGCACGTGGAGCCGCACGCCCTGGAGCGACTGCGGCAGCCACAGGTCGTACGGGGCCTGCGACGGGACGTACAGCAGCAGCGTGTACTCGTACCGCCCCTCCACCTTCGCGTGCACGTGGGCGAGGGGGCCGGAGAAGTCGTTGGTGAGCTGCCGGTAGAAGTCGTCGTAGTCCTTGTCGGTCAGCTCGCTCTTCGGACGCGCCCACAGCGCCGTGGCCTGGTTCACCGGGGTGTCGTCGCCGCCCAGCAGGATCGGCCGGCCGATGTGGTCGGAGTACCGCTTGATGACCGAGCGCAGCCGGTGCTCGTTGAGCAGCTCGTCCTCGCCCTCGCGCAGGTGCAGGACGATCGTCGTGCCGCGTTCGGCGCGCTCGACCGCCTCCAGCGTGTACTCGCCCTTGCCCTCGGACGACCAGCGCACGCCCTCGGCCGCCGGCAGTCCGGCGCGCCGGGTCGTCAGCGTCACCCGGTCGGCGACGATGAACGCGGAGTAGAAGCCGACGCCGAACTGGCCGATCAGCGCCGTGTCGCCGCGCGCGTCGCCGCTCCTCGCGCGGAGGAACTCGGCGGTGCCGGACCGGGCGATGGTGCCGATGTTGCCGATCACCTCGTCGCGGCTCATCCCGATGCCGTCGTCGGCGATGGTGATCGTGCGGGCGTCCTTGTCGAAGGCGACGCGGATCCGCGGCTCGTCCTCCGGCTCCGTCCCGGCCGACTCCGGGTGGGTGAAGCGCTCGATCCGGAACCGGTCGATGGCATCGGACGCATTGGAGATCAGCTCCCGGAGGAATATCTCCTTGTCGCTGTACAGCGAATTGGCCATCAGGTCGAGGATCTGGGCCGCCTCGGCCTGGAAGCCGAACGTCTCCTCCGCCGGCAGTGTCACCGCTTACCCCCTGGTCGACGCCCTTCGGACGACCCAACAGAATAGAAATGGCGCCGGACCCGGTCAACCGTTCGCCGTCGGCGCCCGGCGGCTCGGCGGCTGCCGTCGGCTCCGGCGCGGGAGAATGGCCCGGGTACGGCGTCGCTGACGGGGAGGAGGGCGCGGGATGAGGATCGTCGTCGACGACCTGTCCGGGCCTCGGGTCGCGGAGTTCCTGGCCGAGCACCTGCGCGAGATGCGGTCGGTCACACCGCTGGAGAGCAAGCACGCCCTCGATCTCGACGCGCTGCGCAAGCCCGACGTCACCTTCTGGTCGGTGATGGACGGCGACGCCGTCGTGGGCTGCGGAGCCCTCAAAAGGCTGGACGTGTCCCACGCCGAACTGAAGTCGATGCGCACGTCCACGGCGCGCAAACGGGGCGGGATCGCGTCCATGCTGCTCGGGCACATCGTCGCCGAGGCCGAGCGGACGGGCTTCGCGCAGGTGAGCCTGGAGACCGGCTCGGACGAGTTCTTCCTGCCCGCGAGGAAGCTCTACGAGAAGTTCGGGTTCGTCTATTGCGAGCCCTTCGCCGACTACCGTCCCGACCCGAACAGCGTCTTCATGACGAAACGGCTCGCTGGCACCGGGCCCGGTGGGTACGAAGTCCGGTAGCGACGACATCTCCCTCTGAGGAGGGGACATGGACTTCAAACTGGAACTCGTGCAGGTGCCCGTCTCGGACGTGGACCGTGCGAAGACCTTCTACACCGAGCAGGTCGGGTTCAACGCCGACCACGACCACCGGGTGAACGAGGAGGTCCGCTTCGTCCAGCTGACCCCGCCCGGGTCGGCCTGCTCGATCTCCATCGGCGACGGCCTGGGCGGCGACATGCCCCCGGGATCCATCCAGGGCCTCCAGGTGGTCGTCGAGGACGCCGACGCCGCCCGGTCCGAACTGGCCTCCCGCGGGGTCGAGGTCAGCGAGGTCCACGACTTCCCCTGGGGCCGCTTCGTCTTCTTCCAGGACCCGGACGGCAACGGCTGGAGCGTCCAGCAGCCCCCTCGTCCCGCCTGACGCGGCGCCGTCACTGCTGTCTGAAAAGGGTGGGTATGTACGGGGCTGAGGTTCATCGGCGGACGTATGGGTATCCGCCGGAAAAGTAAGCATCATCGGGGGGAGGACTCATGCCTCAAGAGACCGGTCACGCCACAGGGACCAAGGACAAGGACTACAACATCACCTGGTTCGTCGAGCAGTGCCTGAGCAACGCCCTCAGGCTGGACACCTACATCGACGACGCCGAGCGCGAGGGCGACGTCCAGCTGGCCGACTTCTTCCGCCGCGCGCAGGGAGAGAGCCGCAAGGGCGCCGAGCAGGGCAAGGAGCTCCTGAAGGAGCGCCTCTGACCGGGTGAGGGCACCCGCCCGGGCGCCCACCGCCCGGGTGGGCCCGGCCCGCCCACGCGAGCCTTCGCCGCCACCGCCACCGCCGGCCAGGTCAGGCGGCGCAGGCGAGGCACGTACGGGCGGCGGGCCGGGCGGCCAGCCGCTCCGCCCCGACCGGGCCGCCGCAGCGTTCGCACACGCCGTAGGCGCCGTCGCCGAGCCGTCGCAGCGCGTCGTCGATGTCGGCCAGATGCGCGCGGGCCCGGCTCAAGGACGCCTCGATCCGGGCGCGTTCGAAGGCGATGGTGGCGCCCTCCGGGTCGTGCTCGTCGTCCACCCCGGTCTGCGCCGACGCGTCGACGACACCGTGCCAATCGCGGCTCAGCGACGCGATGAGGCTCACCGTGCCGACGCGATCCGCGATCAGCCGTTCCTCCGCCGTGCTCATCTCCGTTTCAACGCCCGCCGCGCCGCCTCCCATTCCGGCCGCGGCGGCCGCCGCCTCCCCATATGCTGCGAGCACCGTGCCGCCGGCGCGGGTCTCGGCCACGACGATCGTGAGTTCAGCGGAAGGAACCTCATGCGTAGCGGCTGGACGGACCTGCCCGATGAGCTCCGGGCCGAGATCCAGGCCACGACGGGCCGGGTCAAGAGCATCGAGCCGGCCCGCAGGGGCAACCACGCGGACTTCGCCTCCACCCTGCACGGCCCGGACGGCTCCACCTTCGTCAAGGCCGCCAGGAAGCCGGCGGACGGCGACGGCCCCGAGGCCATGTCGCTGCGCCGTGAGGCGGCGGTCAACCCCTACGTCGCGGAATTCGCTCCCCGGCTGCGCTTCCAGGTCGAGACCGGGGAGTGGGTCGCCCTCGGGTTCGAGCGCGTGGACGGCCGTCCCGCCGACTTCGCGCCGGGCTCGCCGGACCTGGCCGTGTTCGCCAAGACCCTCCACGCGATCCAGGCCACCCCGTGCCCGGACGTCGTCCAGAGGGCGGTGGAGCAGTGCTGGGCGTCGGCCGGCGAGGACGTCTCCGCGATCGCCGGCTCGGCGCTCGTCCACACCGACCTCAACGAGGACAACCTGATCATCACGTCCGACGGGCGCGCCTACGTGGCGGACTGGGCGTTCGTCGCCCGCGGCCAGGCATGGGCCGAGCTGGGGCTCCTGATCCCCTGGCTGCTCAAGGCGGGCCACACCCCCCGCGAAGCGGACGCGTGGGTGTCGCAGTTCACTTCGTGGGCCGGCGCGGAGCCGTCGCACATCGCCCTGTTCTCGCGCGTGTTCGCCGAGAGGTGGCGAAGGAGCAGCGAGACCCTCTCCGCCCCCTGGGTCGCCGAATACGCCGCGCTGACCAGGCGGTGGGCCGACTACAAGCTGGGGCCGCGGGGTCAGATCCAGCCCATGTGAGACGGCTGGGGGAAGCCCCGGTACCAGCCCCCGTAGGCCGTGAGCATGACGAGGGCGGGCGCGAAGGCGGGAAGCAGGACGCGGCCCAGGTGCTGCCGGGTCCGCCACCCCCACACGGTGAAGGCGGCGGCGACCGCGATGCCCATGAAGGCGGTGGCGCCCTCGATGGAGTTCGTGGTCCAGGTGACGGCGACGCCGAGGCTGAACGGAAGGTAGAGCAAGGTGCGCGGCGGTGGCGTGCGGGCGAACGCCGTGGCGAGGGCGGCGAAGACGAGGGCGGTTCCGGCGTACCAGAGGTAGTGGCCGACGGTCTCGTCCCAGAGGTGCGCGGTGGGGCCCGGGGCGGTGTTGTAGACGGAGTTGGCGGCGAGGTGGATGCCGTGGCCTTCGGTGTACGTGACGGCGCCGACGAGGTAGAGCGTCCAACCGCGGCGGTCCGCCCCGGCGGCGCGGAGGGCGGCCGCGGCGGAGAGCAGCACGGTGTAGGGGGTGAGGACGTCGATCCAGTCGCCCCAGCGGGTGTGGCCGACGTCCCCGAGCGGCGCGACGGCGAAGCCGAGATGGTGCGCGACGTTGTAGAGCAGGACGGTGGCGACGAGCCATCGCCGTGCGTGCACCCGGCGCGACGCGGCCAGGGGAGTGGACGTCATGTCGGCAACGTAAGGCACCCACGCTGCAGTTGGCGGTGAAGCTGCCGTTCTACAACCTGTCGAAGCAGACCTTCCGCGATCGGCAGTGACCCCGCGCAGGGCAGATGGTGAGTGGTTGCTGCTGGCGCGAGGGTTGGGTCTCCGTGCGGTGAGTGGCGGGCGGTAGGCGGGTTCTGGGTGTGGGCCCGGAGCGGTTGCCGGTCTGGGGGACTGTCGGTGGCCTGCGCAGGGTTGGGGGAGCGCAGGCACCGGAACGGCAACCGCTCCGGGTGTTCAGAGGCGCTTCGTCGGAAGCAGCCTTGGGAGCGGCGTGTTACTCCCTCGCGCCCCACATACGGGGACAACACGCCGCAGTCACGGAGCCAGGGTTCTGGCTGGGTTTCCGGTCGAAGTGTTAGACGGTGTTGGCTTGCGGTGTGTTGCTCTTACCGGGGGTCTCATAAAGGCAACGCATCGCAAACAGGTTAGTGCGTAGTGGTGCTGCCCCGGGGGTGGGGGCCGGGTGGGGGCCGGGCCTATCGGTGTTTTCCGACGTAACTGTGGTCGGCGATCCCCATGCGTATGAAGAGAAGCAGCATGCATATGGCGAAGAGCGCGAGGAGCGAGCCGCCGGTGATCGCCAGCGCGGAGATCATAGCGTCTCCTCGATCTTGCGCTGATTGGCGAGAGCCCCGATGAGCTGCTGATACGTGTCCTCTACAAGGGTGGCGCAGAGGCCGTAGTAGATCTCCTGCTGAGTCAGCCGATGGTCGATGCGGGTGGCTACGAGGCATCCCATCGTCGGGGGCCGGCGGATGTGCCACGCGGGATATTGCTGCTGGAGTCGCTGGCGTTCTTGATCGTTCACGGGTCGAGGTTCCCTGCGAATTCGGTTGGGCGTTTCAAGGGAAAGCCTTGCAGGGAAGAGTTACTCTGAGCTACGAACCGCTCACCCCCCCAGCGAGCACCCGAACGAGGCGGGCGACACCCCGAGCACACGGGCCGACACCCGGGAGACACCCGATGGCACCCACACATCAGCATCTACGAGCCTGTGCTTATCACTGGGCTGTTCCAAACCGAGGAGTACGCCCGCTTGGTGTTCGGCACAGGGCTGCAGCCTGACCGGATCGATGAACTTGTGGCGATCCGGATGGAGCGGCAGGCGGTGCTAACGGGCCCCAGACCCCCCGTGGTGGTCCTACTTATTCGCGAGTCTGTTCTCCGTGACGTCCCACAGGAGGTTCGCTGTGGGCAGTGCAAGCGGCTGCTGGACATCGCTGGCCTACCGAATATCTCCATCCAGGTACTTCCGGCTTGCGCGAATGTCTTCGAGGCGACCGGGTTCCAGGTCCTTACCTTCGAAAGATCCACGGACGTCGCGTACATCGAAGGAGCTGGCGGAAATGGTCAGATGCTCGCGGACGCAGTTGCAGTTCAGAACCTTGCCGTGCTCTTCAATGTGGCAAGATCTGAGGCACTGTCGGCGACGGAATCCGCCGCCCTGATACAGACCATCATGGAGGACACGTGAGTACCCCCGACCTGTCATCCAGCAAGTGGCGTAAGAGCACGTACAGCGACTCATCAGGCGGCAACTGCGTTGAGGTTGCCGAAGGTGGATCGGTTGTGGCCGTCCGGGACTCGAAAGATCCGGACGGGCCGAGGCTGGCGTTCGGGCGCGCGGCGTTCAGCATGTTCGCGGACGACGTCCGCGCCGGGCGGTACGACCGGTAGCTGAGCCGCAGCAGCATGGAGGGCCTCACGCTCATGATCCGGCGTGAGGCCCTGGGGATCGTAGGAAACCGCGAGCCTGCCCCGCCTCCGATGGGGTGACAGGGCATGGCCTGCTGGGTGAGGCGGGAGAACGGCGGAGTTGCGTCCTGCCCCTCCCGCCGCGGACGGCGTGGCCCGTCGGAGCGCGGTCAGCGCGTCGGGTGCCGACCCGGCTAACTTCCTGGCGCAACTGGCGAGATCGATGGTTGCCCATCCGAGAGCAGCGTCATGGAGCGGCGCGGCCGCCAAACGCCGCCCTCGTCGTGATTCCTGATAATCAGATCTGGCGTGGAGGCGTGGCAGGGGGCGCGCTGGAAGGATCTGTCGCCGAACATGTCCGGCATGACCACCGCTACGGCGGGGCCCCCGAGGGCGATCGCAGCCAGAGTCATGATGCCCGACAGGCGCAGAGCTCTCAGGGGGCGGCTCCGCACTGTGTCGGGCCTGGACGTGGCCACGTCCTCCCAAGGAGAAAGCAGCGGGCCGACCTGCGGGGACGGTTCTGCGGTGCTCGGCTCGCCCGGCCTGCCCGGAAGAGGCAGTCCGCTGATCAGCGCGAGAGCCTCGGCGGCGGTGGGACGGTTCCTCGGGTTCTTTTCGAGCAGCCTCGTGATCAGGACTGCGAGAGGGCCGGCGTACTTCAGCGGCGGGGTGGCCCAGTCGGACACCGCGTCGCGGGGAAACGGCAACGCTCCCTCCACACACCGGTACAGGGTGACGCCGAGGGCGAACAGGTCGCTCGCCATGTCGCTGTTCTGGCCCGCCCGACGTTCTGGGGCGAGGTACTCCGGTGTGCCGATGCGCTGGCCGAACGGTGTGATCGAGGTGTCGGCCGGGTGTACGGACAGGCCGAAGTCGCCGAGAAGAGCCTCGCCGTCCTTGGACAGCATGACGTTCGCGGGTTTGACGTCGCGGTGCAGGATGCCCAACCTGTGTGCCGCTTCCAGCGCCTTCAGCAGCAGCGTCGCGATCTTCAAGGTCTCCTCGGCGGACAGGCGCCCCACCCGCCTCAGCCGTTCTTCGAGCGAGTGCCCGTCGACCAGACGCATGACGATGAGGGGCACGCCGTCTTCGTTCACCACGTCGTACGTGGTGATGATGCATGGATGGTCGCGAAGACGCATCGCGTTCTTGGCCTCCCGCTCGGCCCGGGCGAGCAGTTGCGTTCGCTCATCGGGCGAGAAGCCGTCCCCCAGCCGCATGGCCTTGACCGCCACGTCCATCTCATAGTGCATGTCGACGGCCTTCCACACATCCCCGTAGCCGCCCTCACCCAGTTTTCCTGTGATCCTGTACCGCCCATGGATGAGCCGGCCGGGTTGCATACGTGACAAGCGCCCTCCATAAATCAGTCCGATCGGCGCGGAAATCTCGGGCCCTTACGGAATGGGCTCGCGCGCGCGGAGATCTAGGGTAGCCCATCATGTCGGTCGCCCTGGTGTGATCGATTGAGTATTTATTTGTGTCGATGTTGTGGGAAGCTGTATGTCTATGTTGCCGTAAAGTGCAGGAGATCGTGCGATTCACGGGCAATGTGATGACATTCGTCCTGTTCCTGTAATCATGCCGTCGTATGATTGCGATGGCAGGGGAGCGGCGGCCGTGCCGCAGGGCGCCCTGGTCGCGCGGCCGCCGTCCGGTGGACGACGGCCGGGGCGCGATCGTTCGGACCGGGACTCCACCGGAGCCGACCGACCCCGCCGGGCCTCGTGCGCTTCCCGGCCGCGATCCGCCCGCAGCCGAACATGAGATCGGCGACGCCGACAAGATGATCACGGAATTCGGACAGGTCCGCTGCCCTAAACGGACGCAGATACCTCATCCCAAGGTGCAGCCCGTAAGGTCGTCGACTGTGGTGCGGTTTCAGGTGAAGGGTCATTTATATGAGGTCGGATGCAGGTTCGATCTCCGGCGGAGGCGCGTCTTCGAACGAGATGGAGACAAGTGTGACTCGCGACTCAGAGGCCGGGCAAAGACTGCTTATAATTGGCGCGATGCCATGGTCAGGGCCGCGATCGCCAACGATGGGAGGCCCCATGACGCGCACGTCGACACCGATCCGTCCGGAGGGTCCGCGGAGACCGGAATCGTCCTCCACGCCGGGCAGGAAAGATCTTATTTCCGCACTGCGAGACCCCGACATCGAGGCGTTCATCGACAAGGCGAGCCCGCTGTGGCGGCGGGACGCGCACCGCGTCGGGGTGGCGGAGCGGACCATGGAGACACAGGTTCGCCTGCACCTCCCGGCCCTTCCGCGCGAACTGCTCACGCGACCCGCCGTCGGTGACGTGTACGAGCAGGTGCGGGTGCAGGCGGTGGTGCGCTCCGCCGAGATCGGCATGGCATCGGTCGACGCGGCCTACGAGGCGCATTTCTCGATGCTGGCGGGGGGCAGCAAGGTGCGCCGCGACCTCGCCTTCGAGGGCGACCACGGCTACCGGCTGCGGTTGGCCTGCGGTCAGGTCACGACGCGCGCCGGCCAGTTCATCCAGTCGAGGCTTCACTATCTGCGCAGCGCCAGAAGCGACACGACACTCGAGTTCGGCCTCTTCGTCCCCGGCGCCGCCATGCCGATCGCCTATGCGGCGTTCTCTCCGGTCGACCGGCCCTACGTTCTGGACGCCCTGCGAGCCGTGGACGTGAACGCCGAACCGCGCGAACTGCTCATCCTCACCCGCATGCACGGCCTGCCGGACATTCCCCACAACATCATGAGCCTCATGCTGGGGCGCGCCTTCAAGCACATCCGCGACGCCGAGCGGGCCAAGTACGTGATCACCGCGTTCAACCCGATGCTCGGCTTCGAGGGGACGACGTTCCACGCCACCGGCTTCCGGCCCTTCGCGCTCGCGCCGGTGGTGTACGCCTACGACGACAACGGCTACTTCTCGACCCGGAGACTGCGGCGCGGGCAGCGCACCCAGGAACTCGACGTCCCCGGCAACCTGCTTCTCCTCACCGGGGTGACCCGCGACGCCAAACGGGCCCTCGCGCGAATACCGGAAAGGATCCACAGGATCCCCGACGGGCGGCATCGCGAGGAGTCCCTGCCGCGCCGCCGGTTCTCCCCGCACGACCCCGACTGCCTGAACCGCCTCATGGAGTACCGGAAAGAGATACAGGCGGCCTGGTCCGCGCGGACCGCGCATCCGCGGTACACGCTGGAGTACCAGGATCCGGCCGACCCGCGGGGGCAGTGCGGGGTCGCCTCCGTATGGCTGGCCCGCGCTCTGCGCCACGAGTTCGGCGTCGAGTCCACCTACTGCTACGGGCAGTTGAAGAGCACGAACCCGGCGATCTCCTCGGTCGAGCACCATTGCTGGGTCGAGATCGGAGAACGGCCCGATCCGTTCCGCACGATCATCGACCTGACCTGCGACCAGGCCACGGGCATGGAAGGCCCCGTGCTTTGCGGCAGGCATCAGGACCTCGCCGCCGACGGGCTCAGTTATAACTCTGTATCTCGCTTGAGACTTGACGAACTTCCCAAAGACCGGGTTTGGCGGAGGTTCATCGTGCTGAGCGACGAGAGTGACACCGAGGCGTGATCGGTCGCCACCGTGACGGTGCCGGCCCCGGCTGCCGTACGATAAGCTAAATTGCAGGTGTTATAGCAATAAATCGGGCCACTGCCGTACCTCCGGAAAGTCACGGATCTGATGACCGCAGACGCGCGCCCCGGCGTCCTCCTGCTCTCCTCCAACCTCCGCAGGCGCTACGCGGAGGACATTCTCACCGCCCTGTCGCTGCCGCGCGGCGCCCTGCTGCGCTTCCGCTACGAGGCGGAGTACGTGGCGCCCGACCTGCAGACCTGCATCGCGGACGGCTCGGTGATCAGCCGCCGGACCGTGATCGCGTTCGTCGCGGACGTCGACGAGCCCGCGCCCTTCCTCATTCCGATCCGGCTCGCCTCGGTCGTCCGGACCGACAAGGTCGCGGACATGATCGTGCTCCAGCTCAGCGTGGAGGACTACGCGAACCTGGAGGACCTGCCGCTCACCGAACAGGAACTCGCCGCCTCCGGAAAGGCATGGCTGGACAAGCTCAGGGAACGCAACGGCGGCCGGTACTATCCGGCGGTCACCAAATTCCCCGACCTGCGCATCCATGAGGGCGGAGACGACGACGCCAAATGGCTCGGCATAGCCCGCCGCCTATCCATGCACGACACCTTCGCGCATTCCTATTTCATGCGGGTCTCTCAGCCGCTGCTCGGCAACGGTGCGGCAATGGACTTCGACGACCAGGGCAGGCTGGCGATATCCGACCGCCGGTCCGCGCGGCTCCCGGTCGTCTTCTACTCCAAGAGGTACTCCGACGACGTGCCGCGGACCCTGTCGTGCGTCACGGACGGAACGTTCCTGCGCGTCTCGTCGGACGACGCCTACGACGTCGCGTCCAGGTACGACTCGGTGGAGTTCTGGCTCCAGCCCGAGACCATGTCCTTCGACGCCCTGACCCGGGTCACGCTGCGGCTCGGCGGGCCCCAGGACGGAGGCGCGGGGGCCGGGTCCCGCGCGCTGACCACGCACGCGTGGTTCCCGGTCATCGTCCGCCGGTCGCGGCGGCGGCTGTCCTTCCGCGTCGCCGGCAGCATCGCGGGGGCGTTCCTGGTGGCCCTGCCGGCCATCCTCGGGCAGGACTCGCCGCTCTGGGCGCGCATGCTCGCGGCCCTCACCGGGGCGGCGTGCATCGCCTACGCGACGGTCGTGTCGGCGCGAGGGGGGAAATGACCCGCTACCGCGGCTCGCCGCCCGACGCGCCGTCGGAGAAGAAGTGCGGCCGCTCGGCGAACTCGGCGCAGAGATCGTCGAAGACGCCGATGAGCTCCGGGAAGGCCGCTTGGATCTTCTTTCGCGCCCTCAGTTCGGTGCGCTTGTACTCGCCCCAGGTCGGCCTGACCGGGTGGTGGTCGCCGATCAGCACCATCGCGTGGGGGAGGAGCTTGTCGAGCGCGTAGACGAACCGGCTCTCCCTGTCGTCCTGGTCCGCATAGGCGTCCAGCGTCGCGATGAGGTCCGGGAAGAGGTCACCGAAGTTCTTCGCCAGCTGCTCGCGGGCCTCGGTCTCCCGTCGCGCCTTGCCCGCGCGCACTTCCTCCTGCGCGTACACCGACACGTCCCCCGCATAGATCTCCGGCAGATCGTGGACGAGCGAGTACTTCGACACGAGCGCGGTGTCGAGCGTGGGATCGACCAGCGGCGCGATGCAGATCGCGGCCAGGCCGAGCGAGAACGAATGCTCCGCGTCGTTCTCCTGCCGGTTCCGGTCGAAGGGCATGACCGACGTCCGGTTGACCAGCAAGGTGGGGACGGCGAGATCACGAACGATCCGCACGATCATGCGTCCGTCGACCGGCTCCGGCCGGCCCTGATCGTCGGCGTCATCTCGCTGGGGCACCGTCATCGATACTCTTTCCCGCTCTGCCGCCGTACAGCGATGGTGTCGAGAAGCATGGTGCCTCAATGGTAAGTCGTGATCATTGCTGCCGTCCGGCGTATCGGCACTGGTCGGAGCCATGGGCAAGTCTGTTGGCTTCGTCAACATTGTGAAAGCTCGGGCCAGATGATCACAGTCGGCGCGGGATGCCCGGTATCGGGTCACATGGTCGGCAAAGTGGGGGCCGCGAGCGCGAAGGTGACGGGAGCGTGCTGCTCGCCGCGGGGGAAGCGGGGCACGGCGGTTCGTCCGGGCACTGCGGGCGGATGGGCGGCGGCGGGCTCGCCGTCGCGGAGTTCGACGGCCCCCGCTGGGAGGGCCGCACCCTGTGCGACGTGTCTCCCGGCGGGGCCACCCTGGTCGGCACCGGAGACGTGGGCGGTCACGACGATGTCCGGGTGCACCGGTACCCGGACGGGACGCGCGCGCGGCGGGGCCGCCGTCGCCGTGAGGCCAGGGACTACCGAGAAACGGGTGGTCAGCGCTACATAGGGGGCGGATGGCGGGGGAGTAGTAGCCGTGTGACAGGGGGCGTTACGGGTGTACTCCGTGGTCGCGCAGGGGGCCCACGGTCAGGGCGGCCGCGCGGCATCGGGCGACGACCTCGGGGAGGGCGCCGAGGGTCGACTTCCATGCGCCGGGTGCCGCGGTGACGTCGCTGTCGTGCAGGAGGAGCGTCGCCCCGCCCGTGAGGCCCGGTGCGAGGGTCTCCAGCACGGAGGCGGGGGTGGCGGAGGCCGTCCAGTCCTTGCCCCAGGCCGTCCACAGGACGGGGTGCAGGCCCTGGCGGCGCGCTCCCAGGAGCGCCTCGGTGCTGAGGGCGCCGTACGGGGGGCGGTACCAGGACGGGGTCACGCCGCAGACGTCCTCGATGAGGTGCACCGTGTCCCGTATCCCGGCGGAGGTGCGGCCGGGGCGGGTCGTCAGGGTGTTGTCGTGGTGCCAGCCGTGCACGGCGATCTCGTGGCCTTCGCCGACGATGCGGCGGCCCAGGGACGGGACCCGGCGGAGCATCGTGCCGAGGACGAAGAAGGTCGCGCGGCAGTCCAGCCGGTCCAGTTCGTCCAGGAAGTGGGGCGTGGATCCGGGGTCGGGGCCGTCGTCGAGGGTGAGGGCGACGTGGCGGGGGCCGCCGCGCCCGGCGATGCGGGGCGTCAGGCGGCGGACCGGACGGAGCCAGGTGGCCGCGGGCAGGGCGTGGCCCAGCAGGGCGGGGCCCGCCATGGCGGGGCCCAGCAGGGCGGCGGTCAAGACGGCGCGGCGGGACATGCAGACAGTTTCACCGGGGGGAGCTCAACTCATGGGCAAGCGACTCTTAATTCTGACGGCGGGTATGGGCGCGGGGCATGACGCGGTCGCGGCGGAGCTGGCGCGCCGGATGGCGGTGCGGGACGTCGAGGCGTCCGTCCTGGACGTGCTCGACCTGGTCCCGCTGCGGCTCGGGGACGGGCTGCGGCGGATGTACGAGGGGATGGTCCGGTCCGCGCCGTGGCTGTACGAGGGGATCTACCGGTCGTTCTTCGTGTCCCGGCGCCCGCCGCCCGCGTCGCCGCTCACCGCGCTGATCGCGAGCCGGCTGGACGCGCGGATCCGGGAGCTGCCGCCGGACGCGGTCGTGTCGACGTTCCACGTCGCGGCGCAGGCGACCGGGCGGCTGCGCGACTCGGGGCGGCTCACCGTGCCGTCGCTGGTGCTGGTGACCGACTTCGCCGTCCACCGGTTGTGGCTGCACGCGGGCAACGACCGCTACCTGTGCCCGGACGAGCGGGCCGCGCGGACGGTGACGGAGCGGACGGGACGTCCCGCGTCCGGGCACGCGCCCGTCGTCCGGCCCGAGTTCCGGCGCCGGCGGGGGACCGGGAGCGCGCTGCGGGACGCGGCGGGGGCGCGGCCGGACGACCGGATCGTACTGATCTCCGCGGGCGCGTGGGGCGTCGGGCGGGTCGTGGAGACGGCGCAGGGCCTCGCGGCGTCCGGCCGGTACGTGCCCGTGGTGCTGTGCGGGCGGAACGAGCGGCTCCGGGAGCGGGTGTACGGGCCCGCGCTGGGCTGGCGGGACGACATGGCGGCGCTGATGGCGGGCGCCTACGCGCTGATCGACAACGCGGCGGGGCTGACCTGCCGGGAGGCGTTCGCGTGCGGGCTGCCGGTGATCTCCTACCGGCCGATCCCGGGGCACGGCCGCGACGGCGCCGCGGCGATGGCGCGGGCCGGGGTGAGCTGCTACGCGCGGACGCCGGGGGAGCTGGTCGAGGCGCTCGACCTGCTGGCGGACGGGGCGGCGCGGAGGTCCCGCGCCCGGCGGGCGGCCGCGCTGTTCGACGCCGTCCCCGCCGAGCGGGTCATACGCGCTGCGCTTGGCTGACGCTGTGCTCCTCGTGCAGCAGCGGGGATCGGGCGATGCCGATGCTGCCGAGGAGGATCAGCGCCAGGCCGGCGGCCTCCAGGATGATCCACGGCCCGCCGCGGACGTCCTCGCCGAACAGGTAGACGCCGAGGATGATGCTGGCGACGGGGTCGGAGATGGTCAGCGCGGGCTGCACCGCGACGAGGCTGCCGCTCTGCAGCGCGTTCTGCAGCAGGAAGAGGCTGATGAGGCCGGCCAGTGCCATGGCGTAGACCTGCCAGGACGTCAGGACCGTCTCGATCCCGTCTTCGAGCTGGCGGGTGGCCGTGTTCATGAACGCGGCCGTCAGCGCGAACCCGGTCGACGTGGCGATGCCCAGCAGCACCGCGCGGGCGGGCCGGTGGATGGCCCATGCCACCGCGATGAGCCCGGCGACGGCGCCGACCGTGCAGACCATCGCGACGATCCACGCCGAGGTGCTCGGCAGGTGGTAGTCCTCGTCGGGCGAGAGCGCGAACAGCAGCACGGCCAGCCCCACGGTGAGCAGGACGACGGCGGGCCACGGCACGCGTTTCAGCCCGCGCGGCGCCAGCCACGCGATGAGGATCATGGTGAACGGCAGCTCGACGGCCAGCAGCGGCTGGACGAGCGACAGGCCCGCGATCGACAGCGCCGCCGCCTGGAGCACGAACGCGGCGATGAGCGCCACGATGCCGCCGAGCCACATCGGGCTGCGCAGCAGGTCCAGGATGAGCGCGGGCTTGAAGGCGTCCGACTCGGGCGCGGCCTTGGCGACCCGCCGCTGGAGCACGGACGCGATGGCGTTCGAGGCTCCGGCGAGCAGCGCGAGGACGATGGCGATCATCGGTACTCCACCCCGTCAGCCGACACGGACGGGTGCTCGCCGGGTTTGCCCAGGTACGGCGACCGGCCGAGGACGATGATGCCGCCGACCATCGCGGCGAGCCCGAGCGACTCCAGGGCGAGGTCGGAGACCTCCAGCTCCACCCGCTCCCCGAAGATCACGATGCTGAGCGCGATGCCGGTGAGCGGCTCGGCCGCCGTGGTGGCGGGCAGCGAGATCCGCAGCGGCGCCGCGTCGAACGCGCTCTGCGCGAACAGCAGCCCGAGCGCCCCGATGAACACCAGGCCGTACGGCTGCCAGGTCACCATGGTCTTGGCGAAGCCGTCGTCGGACACCACGAGGACGCTGCGGGTCAGCGTGTCCTGGAGCCCGTAGAGCAGCCCGGCGCCGCACGCCAGCAGCATCGCGCGGACGCGCAGGTCGCGGTGCAGGCCGCCGAACGCGCACAGGGCGACGAGGCCGAGCACCGCCCCGCCCGCGAGCCAGCGCGGCGAGTGCACGCCGGGCAGGTCGCCGCCGTGCGGCGTCCCGATCCCGAGGAACGTCGCGACGCCGCCGCACAGCAGCAGCGCCCCCAGCCACTCGTTGCGGCCGAGCGGCTCCCGGTAGATCACGTGCGCGGCGAACAGCGCGAAGATGAGGTTGACCGTCAGCACCGGCGTGACCTCGGCGACGTCGGCCATGTTCAGCGCGAACGCGAAGATGATCTGGCCGACGATCATCGAGGCGATGCCGGTCAGCCACAGCCGGCTGCGCAGCAGGTCCAGCAGCAGCCGCGGATGGAGGATCTGCTCCAGCGGTTCCCGGAAGGCCGCATGCTGCTGCGCCACGAACCCGAGCCCGATGAAGCACGCCGCCACCACGGCGATGCCCATGCCGAGAATGCTCATCCGAATCCACGTTTTCCCCCGACCGACTGGACGGTGCTTGATGCGCCGGTGCGCGATGCGGGGCCTGCCGGCGGCGCGCCGTGCGCGTCCGAGCCCCCCGTTGACCAGCCGCTACCCGGATACTCGACCGACAACCCGGGTGCGCCCCCGCGGGTCCGGCGTGCCGCGCGGCGGGGGCCGTCCGATGCCCCGCCCTGACCCGGCCTTGCCCCGGACGTGAAAAGTCCGGCCACACGCGCCCGTGGCCGGATCCCCTCGGCGAGCCGCTACAGGTCGGTCGCGATGATCTTCTCGATGTTGCGTTCGGCGAGGGCCGTGATGGTGACGAACGGGTTGACGCTGGTGTTGCCGGGGATGAGCGAGCCGTCGATGGCGTACAGCCCGGAGTAGCCGCGCAGGCGGCCGTAGTTGTCGGTGGCCTTGTTCAGGACGGCGCCGCCGAGCGGGTGGTAGGTGAGGTGGTCGCCCCAGATCTTGTAGGCGCCGAAGAGGTCGGTCCGGTAGATCGTCCCCTCCTTCTTATTGATCTTGTCGAAGATCGTCTTGGCCATGTCGATGCTGGTCTGCTTCCAGGACTGCTGCCAGTTCAGCTCGGCCCGTCCCGCCGAGGCGTTCCAGGAGAACTCGCCGCGCTGCGGGGTGTTGGTGATCGACAGGTAGAACGAGGCGTAGGTCTCGATGCCGGTCGGCAGCGGCGCGACCTCGGCGAACGCGCCGCCGGCCGCCCAGTTGTCGATGCCGGCGGTGGGGATGGACGACTGGAGGCTGCCGGTCGCGTCCCACATGTGGTTGGCGCGGCCGCACATCACGTTGCCGTTGTCGCCCCAGCCCTTGCCGACCTCGCCGTTCAGGCCGGGCAGCGCGCCGGTCGCCCGGAGCTTGACCAGCAGTTTGCTGGTGCCGACGCTGCCGGCCGCGAAGAACACCCGGTCGGCGGTCACCGTCTTGCCGCCCGTGACGGCGCCGGACGTGTCGAGCTGCTCGATGGCGACCGTGTAGCCGCCGCCGGACGCCGGGGACACCGACGTCACCCGGTGCAGCGGCGAGATGGAGACCCGGCCCGTCGCCTTGGCCTGCGCCAGGTAGGTCTTCTGGAGCGACTTCTTGCCGTGGTTGTTGCCGTAGAGGATCTCGGCGTCCAGCGCCGACCTCGGCACCGCATTCGCCGCCTCCTGCTTCATGTAGTTGAAGTCGTACACGTTGGGGACGTAGACGAAGTCGAACCCCGAGCGCTCGGCGTGCTTGCGCCCGACCCGCGCGTACTTGTAGCAGTCGGTGGTGTCGAACCACGCCCGGTCGACCTCGTTGACGCCGAGGCCGGCGTTGGCGCGGGGGTAGTACACGCCGTACATCTCGTCGGCGTTGACCGACGGGAGGACGCCGCTGAACCGCGAGCGCTGCGGCGTCACGGCCATCCCGCCGTTGACCAGCGAGCCGCCGCCGACGCCGCGTCCCTGGTAGACGGTGATGCCGGCGAACTCCTCGGCGTCCAGGATCCCGGCGTAGCGGGGGACGTCCTTGTCGAGCGGGAAGCCGAGGAAGTTGCTGAGCGGCTGCTTCGTCCGGGTCCGCAGCCAGTAGGACCGGTAGTCGGGCGACCGGGTGTTGGCGAAGATCTTGCCGTCCGAGCCGGGGGTGTCCCAGGACTGGCCCATCTCGACCATGTGCACGTCGACGCCCGCCTGGGCGAGCCGCAGCGCGGCGACGGAGCCGCCGTAGCCGGTGCCGATGATCAGGACGGGCACGTGCGCGCCGTTGCCGATCGGCCCGGCCGCCCGGGCGGTGGCCGCGCCGGTGCCGCCCATCAGTCCGAGCCCCAAAATGGAACCGGTTCCAACGATGAATCCGCGCCGGGACATGCCGTCGGGTCTCCCGCTGGGCATGGCGAAGTCGCTCATGTGACTTCCCTCACTCTCACTGAGACTGAAACAGGTTCTATATCGAGAGGAGGGCGAAGTCACTAGCTACGCAAAAGTAACTTACGACCCGTCACCCTCACGTGTTGCCAGGTCACAGCCAGTGAACCAAGTGCTTGCTTGGCAAGTGATCCGGGCTTTGTTACATTCCGCCCATGATCTCCGCGATCGTCTGGGGCACCGGCAACGTGGGGCGACTCGCCCTGCGCGCCGTCGACGCCCATCCGGCGCTGAACCTCACCGGTGTGATCGTCCACGACCCGGGCAAGGCCGGACGGGACGCGGGCGACCTCGCCGGTCTCGGCCGCGGGCTCGGCGTGGCCGCGACCACCGACATCGACTCCGTCCTCGCCTCCGGCCCGCAGGCCGTCGTCTACGCGGCGTCCGGCGACATCCGCCCGGACGAGGCGCTCGCCGACATCCTGCGGGCGGTCCGCGCCGGCGCCGTGGTCGTCACGCCCGCGCTGTACGCGCTCTACGACCAGCGCAACGCCCCGGCGGAGATGCGGGAGGCGGTGCTGGACGCCGTCGCCGAGGGCGGCGGCTCGCTGTTCGTCTCCGGCGTCGACCCCGGCTGGGGCAACGACGTCCTGCCGCTGATGATCAGCGGGCTCGGCGGCGTCATCGACGTCATCCGCTGCCAGGAGATCTTCGACTACTCCACCTACGACCAGCCGGACTCCGTCCGCTACCTGGTCGGCATGGGCCAGCCCATGGACTACGAGCCGCCCATGCTCGCCGCGACCGTCCCGACCATGGTGTGGGGCGGGCAGGTCCGGCTGATGGCGCGCGCGCTCGGCGTCGAGTTGGACGAGATCCGCGAGACCCTGGACCGCCGTCCGCTGGACGACACCATCACCACCGCGTCCATGGGCGACTTCGAGAAGGGCACCCAGGGCGCGGTCCGGTTCGAGGTGCAGGGCATCGTGGACGGCGAGGCCCGCATCGTCGTCGAGCACGTCACCCGCATCCACCCGTCCTGCGCGCCGGACTGGCCCGTCCCGCCGGACGGCGACGGCGCGCACCGCGTGGTCATCGAGGGCGTCCCGCGCATCGAGGTCACCGTCGAGGCCACCGACGAGCACGGCAACCGCGCGTCGGGCGGCAACGCCACCGCCGTCGGACGCCTCGTCAGCGCCATCGACTGGCTCGTGGACGCCCGGCCCGGACTCTACGACGCGCTCGACGTCCCGCTGCGCCCCGCCGTGGGCAGGCTCGGAGGCACCCGCTCATGAACCTCGACGTCCCCGACGGCAAGGACCCGATCCAGTACGCGTGGGGCGAGCTGGTGCCCGGCATCGGCCCGGCCGCGTCCGGCCTCTCGCTCGCGGTGTACGCGCACACGACCCTCGGCCTCCGCGAGTTCGAGGCCGCCCGCCTGCGCATCGCGCAGATCAACGGGTGCGTGTTCTGCCTCGACTGGCGGACGGAGCGCGACGGCGAGAAGGTCGAGGAGGAGTTCGCCGGCGCGGTCGCCGAGTGGCGCACCACCGGCCGCTTCGACGACCGCACCCGCCTCGCCGCCGAGTACGCGGAGCGCTACGCGCTCGACCACCACGGCCTGGACGACGAGTTCTGGGAGCGCATGACCGCGCACTACACCCAGCGCGAGATCGTGGAGCTGAGCATGTGCATCGGCTCCTGGCTGGCGTTCGGCCGCCTCAACCGCGTCCTCGGCCTCGACACCATGTGCATGCTGCCCAAGCCGTAGGCGGGAGCCGCGAGAGCGGGCGGGCCCGGGGCCACCCCAGCCCCGGGCCCGGGTCGGTGACGGGTCCAGGCCGCGGACGGCCGGCCGCGCGGGATCCCGTCGATCCATAGCGAATCACTGCCTCGGCTAAAAATCAACTATTCCTATAGTCTTAGTAGGAAATAGTTTGCCCGGACTTGACGTGTACGCGTCGATGCAACATGCTTTGTCGACCAAACATGTAGGGAAAGTCTGGGAGAGACGATGCGCGCACGCAAGACCGGGGTCGTGCTGGGACTGGCCGCCGTCACCCTGGGGGCGGCGGCCTGCGGGGGGTCGGGGGACTCCGGGAAGGTCCGGCTGTCGCTGGTGTCCTACTCCACGCCCCAGGCCGCCTTCGAGGCGATCATCAAGGAGTACCAGAAGACGCCCGAGGGCAAGAAGGTCGCCTTCACCAAGTCGTTCGGCGCGTCCGGCGAGCAGAGCCGCGCGGTGGCGAACGGGCTGAAGGCCGACATCGTCGAGTTCTCCCTGGAATCGGACATGACGCGGCTGGTGGACGCCGGCCTCGTCGACGCGAACTGGAACTCCGGCCCGCAGAAGGGCATGGTCAGCAACTCCGTCGTCGTCCTGGCCACCCGCAAGGGCAACCCGAAGAACGTCAAGACCTGGGACGACCTGGTCAAGCCCGGCGTCCAGGTCATCACCCCGAACCCGTTCACCTCCGGCGGGGCGCAGTGGAACATCATGGCCGGGTACGGCGCCAAGGCGAACAAGGGCGCCGACAAGGCGGCCGGCACCGCCTACCTGCACGCGCTGTTCAAGAACGTCCCCGTGCAGGACTCCAGCGCCCGCAAGTCGCTGCAGACGTTCGCGGGCGGGAAGGGCGACGTGCTCCTCGCCTACGAGAACGAGGCCATCTTCGCCAAGCAGAACAACCAGCCGATCGACTACACGGTGCCCGACTCCACCCTCCTGATCGAGAACCCGGTCGCGGTGACCAAGAAGAGCGCGCACCCGGCTGAGGCCCAGGCGTTCCTGAAGTACCTGTACGGCAAGAAGGCGCAGGAGATCTTCGTCAAGAACGGGTACCGGCCCGTCGTGGACGGCGTCCCCGGCGCCGAGGGCTTCCCGAACCCGTCCGGGCTCTTCACGATCGCCGACCTCGGTGGCTGGCCCAAGGTCAAGAAGGAGTTCTTCGACCCCAAGGGCAGCATCATGGCCGACGTCGAGAAGGGCATCGGCGTCTCGGTGGAGGGCTAGCCCGGTGCCGACGATCGAGAAGACGAGGGACGCGCCCACCCCCGCGCCCGGCCGCCGGATCACCCCGCCCGCGTGGGGCGGCACGGCGGTCGGCGTGGGCACGGCGACCATCTTCCTGAGCGCGGTGGTGCTGATCCCGCTGGCGGCGGTCCTGTGGAAGGGGACCTCGCAGGGGCCCGCCGCCTTCTGGGACGCGATCACCACCCCGGACGCGTGGGCCGCGCTGAAGCTGACCGTCATCGCCTCGCTGCTGGTGGCGCTGATCAACCTGGTCATGGGCACGCTGATCGCCTGGGTGCTGGTCCGCGACGACTTCCCCGGAAAGCGCCTGGTCGACCTGCTGATCGACCTTCCGTTCGCGCTGCCGACCATCGTGGCGGGGCTGGTCCTGCTCGCCCTGTACGGGGCGGACAGCCCGCTCGGCGTCTCGCTGGCCTACACCCGCGCCGGCGTCGTCGTCGCGCTGCTGTTCGTGACGCTGCCGTTCGTGGTCCGGACCGTCCAGCCGGTGCTGCTGGAACTGGACCGCGAGATGGAGCAGGCCGCCGCCTCGCTCGGCGCCGGCAACTGGACGGTCTTCCGGCGGATCATCCTGCCGAACCTGGTGCCGGCGATGCTGACCGGGACGGCGCTGGCCTTCACCCGCGCCATCTCCGAGTTCGGGTCGACCGTGCTGATCTCCGGGAACGTCCCGTTCAAGACGCAGGTCGCCGCCGTGCACATCTTCGGCCAGATCGAGAGCGACAACACCGCCGCCGCGGCCGCCACCTCGACCGCCCTGCTGGCGCTGTCGCTGGTGTTCCTGCTCGCGATCGACCTCGTCCGCCGCTGGGGGGCCCGCCATGGCTAGACACGCGCTGCGCCTGACCGTGCTGGCCTACCTGGCCTTCCTGCTGATCGTGCCGGTCGGGCTGATCTTCTGGCGGACGTTCGAGGACGGCCTCGGCCCGTTCGTCGACGCCCTCACCACCCGCTCCGCGCTGCACGCCTTCAAGGTCACGCTCATCGTCGCGGGCTGGGCCGTCGTCCTCAACACCGTGTTCGGGGTGCTGGCCGCGCTGCTGCTCGTCCGGCACCGGTTCCCGGGCCGGCGGCTGTTCAGCGCGCTGGTCGACCTGCCGCTCGCGGTCTCCCCGGTCGTGGTCGGGCTGGCGCTGATCCTCGTGTACGGCGGCTTCACCCCGGTGGGCGGCTGGTTCGAGGCCCGCGGCATCCAGATCATCTTCTCCACCCCGGGCATGGTGCTGGCGACGGTGTTCGTCTGCCTCCCGCTGGTGGTGCGGGCGATCGTCCCCGTCCTGGAGGAACTGGGGGACGAGCAGGAGCAGGCCGCCAGGACCCTCGGAGCGGGCGGCTGGCAGACCTTCCGCCGCATCACCCTGCCCGGCATCCGCGCCGCGCTCGGCTACGGCATCGTCCTCTCGCTGGCCCGCGCCCTGGGCGAGTACGGCGCGGTCGCCGTCGTCTCCGGCCGGACGGTCGACCAGACCCAGACCCTGACCCTGTTCGTCGAGGAGCGCTTCGAGAACTTCGACGCGCACGCCTCGTACGCCGCCTCGCTCGCGCTGGCGGCGATCGCGGTCGTCAGCCTGCTGGCGACCCGGCTCCTGCGACCGAAGGACGGCACCTGATGGCGATCGAAGTCCGCGATGTGAACAAGTCGTTCGGCGAGGCGCCGGTGCTGCGCGACGTGTCGGTCGACATCGCGTCCGGCTCGCTGACCGCGCTGCTCGGGCCGAGCGGCGGCGGCAAGTCGACCCTGCTCCGCGTGATCGCGGGCCTGGAGACGCCCGACTCGGGGACGGTGCTGATCTCCGGCAGGGACGCGACGCGGCTCCCGCCGCAGCGCCGCGGCGTCGGGTTCGTCTTCCAGCACTACGCCGCGTTCAAGCACCTGACGGTGTTCGACAACGTCGCGTTCGGCCTGAAGATCCGCAAGCGGTCCAAGGACGAGATCCGGCGGCGGGTCGGCGAACTGCTGGAACTCGTCCACCTCGACCAGTTCGCCGGGCGGTACCCGGCGCAGCTCTCGGGCGGCCAGCGGCAGCGCATGGCCCTCGCCAGGGCCCTCGCCGTCGACCCCGAGGTCCTGCTGCTGGACGAGCCGTTCGGCGCGCTCGACGCCCAGGTCCGCAAGGAGCTGCGGGCGTGGCTGCGCCGCCTGCACGACGAGGTGCACGTCACCACCGTCTTCGTCACCCACGACCAGGAGGAGGCGATCGAGGTCGCCGACTCGATCGTGGTGCTGGCCGACGGCGCCGTCCAGCAGGTCGGGGCGCCGGGCGACATCTACGACAACCCGGCCACCCCCTTCGTGATGCGCTTCCTCGGGCCGGTCACGGAGATCGGCGGCCGGCTGCTGCGCCCCCACGACGTGGAGGTGTCGGCCGAACCCGCGCCGGGGACCGTCCCGGCCGCCGTCACCCGCGTGGTGCGGCTGGGGTTCGAGGTCCGGGTCGAGTTCCGGTTGCGCGGCGCGGCGGAGGACGACGTCTCCTGGGCGCAGATGACGCGGCAGGCCGCCGGGCGGCTGGGCGCCGAGCCGGGCGCCGAGGTCCACGTGCGGCCGGCGGTCGAGGCCGCCGTCGTCCCCGCGTCCTGATGCACGTCACCGCCCGCACCACCTACGCGATGCGCGCCCTGGTCGCCATGGCGGCGGCCGGGCCGGCCAGGCTCAGCGCCCCCGCGCTGGCCGAGGCCGAGCGACTGCCGTTCACCTTCCTGCAGACCGTGCTCGGTGACCTGCGGCGGGCCCGGCTGGTGGTCAGCCAGCGGGGCAACGACGGCGGGTACCGGCTGGCCAGGCCCGCCACCGAGATCACCGTCGGCGAGGTCGTCCGCGCCATGGACGCGGGCTTCGCCGACCCGCGCGCGGAGCCGGGACGGCCGCCGGACGACGCGGCGCATCTCGACGAGGTGTGGCACGCCGCCGACACCGCCCTGCGCTGGGTGCTGGACGAGACGACCCTGGAGGACCTCACCCGCCGCCGCCTGCCCGCCCACGTCCGCGCCCTCGCCGGCATGGCGCGGGACACGGACGGGCCGAACAGCCGCATCACCATCGTGCAGGACTGACGGCCCGCTCAGCCGTCCTCGGTGACGCGGGTGAGCTTGTCGGGGTTGGTGACGGCGTAGACGCCCCGGACGCGGTCGCCGTCCGGGGCCAGGTCGAGGACCATGACGGCGAACGGGGCGTCCGCGTCGAACAGCACCGCCGAGGGGTCCCCGTTGACCGTCCGGTAGCGGATGTCCAGCCGCCCGCTGTGCGATCCGGCGGTGCCGGCGATGACGCGGGCGACCTTGGCCGCGCCGTGGATCGGACGGAGCGCCGCCGCGCGCCTGACCTTGCCGCCGCCGTCCGTCCACAGGGTCACGTCGGGGGCCAGGATGGCCATCAGCGACTCCAGGTCCCCGCCCAGCGCGGCCTGGAGGAACCGCTCCGTCACCTGCCGCTGCACCTTCGGGTCGGCCTGGTACCGGGGGCGGCGCGCCTGGACGTGCTCGCGCGCCCGGTGCGCGAGCTGCCTGACCGCGGCCGGGCTCCGGTCCAGGATCGGCGCGATCTCCGTGTGCGCGTACCCGAACACCTCGTGCAGGACGAACACGGCGCGCTCCAGCGGGGTGAGCGTCTCCAGCACGACGAGCAGCGCCATCGACACCGCCTCCGCCCGCTCGGCGGACTCGTCCGCGCCCGCCTCGCTCACCAGCGGCTCGGGCAGCCACGGCCCCACGTACGTCTCGCGGCGGCGGCTGATCGCCGCCTGCCGGGACAGCGCCGTGTTGACCGCGACCCGCACCAGGTAGGCGCGCGGGTTCCCGATCTCCTCGGCGTCCCGCTCGCCGCTGCGCGCCCGCCACGCGAGCCAGGCGTCCTGAAGGACGTCCTCGGTGTCGGCGACGCTGCCCAGCATGTTGTAGACGACCGAGAACAGCAGCTCCCGATGGTCGGCGAACACCCTCGTCGCCGTCTCCGCGGCGGTGCTCTCCGGCATGGCTCGACCTCCTGTGGGCTCCCCCATCAGAGGGCCGCACCCGCCCGGAGTGTGACATCCGGGGCGGGAATGTGAGCTGGGCCTCATTGCCCGGCGGCGGCGTCGCACTCCCGGCCTCCCGGTTCGCCAAGGGTCGCGAAACGACACCACCCGGAGGGCTTCATGACGGACTCGTTCCTCGTCACGAGGCGCGGGGCACGCTGTCGATCCTGACGACGATGTTCAAAGAGGGCGGCGACCGGGGCAAGGCGCTCGGCGTCTGGGGCGGCGTCGCGGGCGGCGCGTCCGCCGCCGGGGTGCTGCTCGGCGGCCTGCTGACGGACGGACCCGGCTGGCGCTGGGTGATGCTGGTGAACGTGCCGGTCTGCGAAGGACCCGGAGCCCGCGCCCGTCAGGTCGCCGACCCGCGGCCCGCGCCGGGCACGCGGATCAGGAAGGTGCCCGCCAGCACCACCAGGCCGGACGCCGCCAGCACGAACTGGCCCGGCTCGAGGCCCAGCGGCGACGCGCCGGCCTCCTTCAGGAGGTCGGCCGCGGCGCCCGAGATCAGCGCCGCGAGCGCCAGCCCGAACCGCAGCACGGCGTGGAACGCGGTCAGGGCGAGGTTGCGCTCCACCCCGCTCAGCGACTCCTGGAGGTAGGTGATCCCGCCCACCAGGGCGCTCGTCGCGGCGGCGCCGAACACGACGGCCCCGGCGAACGACCAGCCGATCGACCCCAGCCCGCCCATCAGCGCGATCACGACGCCCTGCGCGGCCGTCCCCAGCTTGATCTGCGTCATCAGGCTGCCCGCCTTGCGGTGGATCAGCAGCAGGCCCGCGAGGGCGCCCACGCCGAACAGCACCACCAGCACGCCGAACCCGACCGCGCCCGCGTCGAGGGTGTTCCGCACGAACACCACGCCCAGCGAGAACAGGGCGCCGAGGCCCAGCGCGACGACCGCGACCCCCGGCAGGACGCCGCGCACCACCGGCAGCCGCAGCGCCCTGAAGAAGCCGCCCTGCGACTCCCGCTCGGTGTGCTCCATCTGCCGCCGCTCCACCGGCCCGGGACCGAGGTCGGGAATCGACCGGATGGCGAAGTACGACACGACGTACGTCACGGCGTTCAGCCAGAACACCACCACGTACCGCCAGTGGCCCTCCCAGCCCGCCATGTTCGACACCCACAGCAGCAGCCCGAACGCGCCCGCGCCCAGCGGGATCATCCCGTAGGACGTCGCCATCGTGATGCCGTTCGCCATCTCCAGCGTCGCGGTGTCGTGCTCGTCCTCGTCGTCCTCGATGAGGAACGGGATCGCCGCGTCCCGGGCCGGCAGGAACATCAGCCCGACGACCTCGATGAGGAACGCCCAGAAGTACACCCACCACAGCCACGGCACGAGCGGCAGCGCGAACGCCATGCCCGTGCGGATCAGGTCCGACCACAGCATCACGCTGCGCCGCCGCCACCGCGTCACCACCCGCGCCGCCACCGGCGCGCCCACCGCGGACGGCAGCAGCCGCAGCACCAGCACCCCGCCCACCGCCGTCGTGGAGCCGCTCAGCTCCAGGACGAAGTACATCAGCGCGAGCGTGCCCGTCCAGTCGCCGAAGGAGGAGACCGTCTGCCCGACGATGAGCCGCCGGAAGTCCCGGCGGCTCAGCTGCTCCTTGAGTCCCATGCGGGCTCCATCCCCGGTCTGGCGCGCCGCGCCGGCGAATCGGGGCGGGGAGAGCCCGGCAGGAGCGCGGCGAGCCGCGCGGCGGCCGCGTCCCAGCTCCAGTTCTCGCAGGTCCAGTGCCGCCCCGCCGCGCCCATCGCGGCGGCCCGCCGCGGTGAGGCGAGCAGCCCGTGCAGGGCGAGCGCCAGCTCGTCCGGGACGGTCGCGTCCACCAGCACGCCGGTCCGCCCGTCGATCAGCGACGCGGGGCTGCCGCCGGAGCGCCCGACCACGACCGGCAGCCCCGCCGCGGACGCCTCCAGCACCGACAGGCCGAGCCCCTCCGTCTGGAGCCCCCGCCGGTCGTCGCGGCACGGCAGCGCGAACACGTCGGCGGCGGCGTAGTAGCGCGGCAGGTCGGCCGCCGGCACGAGCCCCGCCAGCGTGACCGTCCCCGGCCCGAACCGGTCGGCCAGCTCGGCCAGCCGGCGCCGCATCGGGCCCTCCCCGACGATCACCAGCCGCGCGTCCGGACGGCGCCGCACCACGTCCGCCCACGCGCGGATCAGCATGTCGTGGCCCTTGCGTCGGACGAGCCTGGCCACGCTGAGCACCACCGGCCCCGCGCCGAGCCCGTGCCGCCGCCGGACCGCCGCCCCGTCCAGGCCCGGCCGGAACCGCACCGTGTCGACCGCCCCCGCGAGCCGCACCAGCCGCGTCCGGTCCCCGACCGCGCCCGCCAGCTCCGGCAGCGTCGCCTCGCACAGGTACGTGAGCACGTCGAACGACCGGGCCGCCGCCCGCAGCGCCGCCCGCGTCGGCGGCGCCCGGAACCAGCCCAGCTCCTGCCCGTGCGCGGACCCGACCAGCCGCCGCACCCCCGCCGCCCGCACCAGCGGCGCGTACATCCCGAACGGCGCCGCCGCCGTGATCCACCCCGCCTCGATCCGGTGCCGCGCCACCAGCGCCCGCAGCCCCCGGAACAGCAGATACCCGTGCCGCCGCACCACCGGGAAGCCCAGCCCCGCGTCGAACTCCGCCGCCCCCGGCCGCGCCGGCGCCACCACGACCACCCGCTCCGCGGGCAGCCGCCGCACCAGCTCCCAGGTGAACGTCTGCACACCCCCGGGCTCCGGGGGGAAGTGCCCGGTCAGCACGAGAGTCCGCGGTATGTCCATGCGACACCGGATTCCCGCACAACCGCGCTCCAACCAACGCGACCGCCCACCGAGGCGGTGTGCCGACCCGGGGCGGAGGGCTGTCTACCGCAACCGCTGTCCGGATTCGGACAGCTGCGGAGGGTAAGTGTCACCTCGCCGTCCCTGCCTCCGGCCGTCCGCGCGGTCCTATCGTCGACCGGCACCCTCACCCGAGGGGCGGGGAAGGGCGGCGGGGATGGACAACACGTCGGGAACGCGGAAACTGATCGGCACGTACCTGGCAAGCGAGATGGACCGGGAGGAATGGGCGAACGGCGATCACCCCCCGGAGCAGATCTTCCCCAGCGACCTGTCAGGCAACACGGTCGACTACTTCATCAACGGGACGGCGTACTTCACCGCGCTGGACGACGAGATCAAGACGCTGTGCGCGTCCAAGGAGCGGGGCCGCTTCCTCTACCTGTCCGCATGGTGGCTCGGCCTGTCCCCGGTGTCGGCCGCGACGGAGATCCGGGCGCTCGGGGAGATGGGCGCCGCCGTCGCCAGGCAGTTCCCCGTCCTGAAGGACGTGACCCTGCCGGTGAAGGTCGGCACGGACCTTCCCCCGATGATCCTCCCGAGCGGCGAACCGCTCTCCACGCGGCTGAAGGAACTGCACGATTCCGGCGCCGACGTGCGGATTCTCGCCTGGGTGTCGCCGTTCGCCGCCAGGTACGCCGTCCCCGAACTCGAGGGCATCCGCGTGGTGAACGCGCAGACGCTGCTCAGCGTGGCGGAGATGCGCAAGCACTTCGGCGACCAGGGCGCCGGCAACGTGCTGCTCAACCTGGCCGCGCACCCCATGGGGGCGGCGCACTGCAAGCTCGTGGTGGCCGGCGACCGGAAGTCCACGCGCGCCTTCACCGGCGGCATCGACCCGGTGGAGAACCGGAAGGCCAAGTACTGGCACGACCTCGCGGTGCGGGTGACCGGGCCCGGGGCGACCGCGATCCACCGGTTCTTCCAGCAGTTGTGGGCCGAGAACCTCGGCCTGCCGGTCGAGACGTTCCAGATCGGCGGGCAGCAGATCCCCTCACGGCTCACATCGGCCGGCAAGATCCCCGACCTGGCGGCGAAGCCGGCCGGGACGGGGACCGGAGCCCACGTCCAGGTGCTCCGGACCGTCCCGTGCATGCGGTTCACCACGGCCGGGCCCGCCTGGATATTCGAGAAGAGCGCGGTGGTGCGGGCCCTCATCGCCGCGGGCATCGGTTTCCAGAAGCAGCCGATCAGCTTCGCGAAGGACGGCCTCTTCGAGTTCAAGGTGGCGCTGGAAAAGGCGATCCGCAAGGCGGAGAAGTACATCTTCATCGCCGACCAGGGCTTCACCAGCCAGGAGATCATGGGCTGGATCAACGCCCGGTTGCGGCAGCGCCCGCAACTCAAGGTGATCCTGCTGCACGGCAGCGACCCCGCCGACCCGCCTACCGGCGATCTGGCCCACGCGGTCAACGAGCACCTGATACCAGGCGTGCCGCCGCTCCTGCTGGACTCCAGCAGCGGCCTGCAGGGCCTGGAGTTCCGCGGCTGGACCAACACCACCGTGCACTGCAAGGTGACCATCATCGACGACGTCTTCTGCATCGTGGGATCGGCCAACTCGATGCGGCGAAGCCTCTACACCGACATCGAGCTGTCCGTCGCGATCCTGGACGCCGCTGGAACCGACACCGTCCGGAGACTGCGCCGCGACCTGTGGGCCAAGTACTGCGGAATGGCCCTGCCGGAGGAGATGCCGCTGATCGCCTTTGAGCAGAAGGGTTACGACGAACTCCTCGACATCGACAACGCGCTGTCCCTCTGGTGCCGGGCCTGGGGCGGCGCGCTCCCGCCGGGCGTGGCGCTGCTGCCCGCGATCAAGGGCTTCCAGCTGCCGATGCCGGTCACCGCCCCGTACTCCCCGGAGAGCCACGACCGCCAGGACCCGGACTCCCGAACCCCCGTCTGACACCGCCGATGCGGGGCCCGGCCGACCAGCGCTGCGGGACCGCTTGGCCTCGATCGTTCTCACTGGAGGCCAGCGACATTGTCCGGGCAAACGATTCTTGTGCGCACCGTCCGGCAGTGGTCGCAGGTCAGCGGACGATGACGGCGTCCTCGGAGGCGTCCTCGTCCGGGGTCCAGCCGTCGTGGCCGGCGTCGGCCGTCCAGCGCTTGCCCGCGAAGCGGATCTCGGTGAGGCCGTACGCCTGGGCGTGGGTCACGGCCCAGGACGCGACCGCCCAGCCCTCGCGGGCGCTCGACGGCCGCACCGCGTTCCACGAGTCGGGGCCGGACGGCGCGCCCGCCTTGAGGGACCCCGGGCCGCCCACCTTCAGGCGGCTGCCGAACGCGCGGCGCATCTCCAGGATCGCCTCCGGGCGGCGGGACGCGGTCTGCTCGTCGGGCGGGAACCAGCAGCGCGCCGTGGCGGGCTCCCGGCCGGTGAACGCCGTCGCGAGCAGCTCGCCGTCCGGCTCGTGCTGGGCGTAGGCGGTGCCGTCCGCGCTGCGCTGCACCAGCTGCGCGGCGTCGTGCAGGTCGCGGTCGAGGTAGTCCTTGATCTTCACCAGGGCGTCGAAGAACTTGCTCGTGGACTGGACGGGGTCGCGGAGCTTGTCCGGGGTGCCCCAGCCCTGCGAGGGACGCTGCTGGAACATGCCCACCGAGTCGCGGTCGCCGCCCGGCAGGTTGCGGATGTGCGACTCCTGGATCGCCGTCGCGTAGGCGATCACCGCCGCCCGCTCGGGCAGCCGCTTGCGGAACGCGACCGCGGCGATGGTCGCCGAGTTGGCGGCCTGCTCCAGGTCGAGCGGCATCGTCCCCCGGCTCGTCCGCGCCTCGCAGCCGGACCCGTGCAGGTAGGGGCGCGCCCGGTCGAAGAGCACGAAGCCGCCCACGGCCAGCAGCATCACGACGACGGCCAGGCCCACGGCCCAGCGCAGGCCGCGGCGGCGGCCGCCACCGCTCGCGCCCTCCTCGGGACGCTCCTTCAACCTCGCCCAAACAGCCACGCGAAGAAGGTACCGGGAGATGGCCACCACTAAGCTCAGGAGTCATGACCGAAACGTTCACCAGCCCGATCTCCGGCGGCATCGACGAGCTGTGGGAGCGGCGCGCCGACCTCACCCCGGACGACGCCGACGCGCGCTCCGCCATCGTGGCCGCCGTCGACCAGATCGACACGGGCGAGGCCCGCGTCGCCCACATCGACCCCGCGACCGGCGACGTCGTCGTCGACGAGCGGGCCAAGCGGGCGATCCTGCTGAGCTTCAAGGTCCTCGGCATGGCGCGCGGACAGGTGGGCGACTTCCGCTACCACGACCGCATCCCGCTGAAGAGCCGCCTGGACGGCGTCCGCGTCGTCCCCGGCGCCATCGCCCGCTGGGGCGCCTACCTCGCCCCCGGCGTGGTGCTGATGCCGTCGTTCACCAACATCGGCGCGTACGTCGACTCCGGCACGATGGTCGACACGTGGGCGACCGTGGGCTCGTGCGCGCAGATCGGCAAGAACGTCCACCTGTCCGGCGGCGTCGGCATCGGCGGCGTGCTGGAGCCGCCGAACGCCAAGCCCGTCATCGTCGAGGACGAGGCCATGATCGGCAGCCGCTCGATGATCGTCGAGGGGGCGCGGGTCGGGAAGGGCGCCGTCGTCGGCTCCGGCACGAACCTGTCGGCGTCCATGCCGGTGATCGACGTCGAGACGGGCGAGGAGATCAGCCGCGGCCGCATCCCCGACTGGTGCGTCGCCGTCGGCGGCACCCGCTACAAGGAGTTCAAGGGCGGCACGTTCGGGCTCCCGGCCGTGCTGATCCTGAAGCGGCTGGAGGAGGGGCAGCGCCACGACAAGGCGTCCCTGAACGACATCCTCCGCGACCACGGCATCAACACCTGACGCGCCGCGCGCCCACGATCCTCGTCCGCCCGGTCTCGCCCCTGCCGGGGGGACGGCCGTCAGCCGAACGAGGTCTCGGTGATCCGCAGGGGGCGCCCGGTGAGGATGGCGGCGGAGGCGGCGTAGCCGGGGCCCGGCGTCAGGTCGGCGAGCCGGACGGGGGACACCGCCGCGTCGCCCTCCCACGCGATGACCTCCGCCGGGGCGTCGGGGGAGGAGACGTGGATGGACGTCATCGGCGCGGCGAGTCCGTGCCCGGTGGCCTTCAGCAGGGCCTCCTTGCGGCTCCAGTAGGCGTGGAAGCCGCGTCTGCGGTCGTCCATGGCGGCGAGGTCCGCCCGCTCGGCGGCGGTCAGGACCATCTCGGCGAGGCGGTCGATGTCGCGGTCGCTCTCCCGCTCCACGTCCACCCCGACCTCGGCGCCCTCGGCGAGGACGAGGACGACGCGGTCGCCCGAGTGGGACAGGGAGAAGTCGAGGCCGCTGCCGGGCAGCCGGGGCTTGCCGTGCGTGCCGCCGCAGTGCGGGCAGTCGGTGGTGAAGCGGATGCTCTCCGGCGCCAGCCCGACCGCCTCGGCGAGGACGGTGCGGGCGAGGAAGCGGCCGGTGACGAACCGGGCCTTGTCCTCGGCGCGCATGAACCGGTCGTAGCGATCGCGCTCCCGCTCGTCCAGCAGGGCGCGCATGTCGGGCTCGTCCACGGGGGCCGCCCAGCGGACGGCGCACTCCAGCATCTCCACGAACGTGATGATAGGACTTGGGCATGGGGCTTGATCTGTTCTCGGACGTCGTGGACCTGACGGCGGCGATCGTCGACATCGAGTCGGTGAGCGGCGCGGAGGGCGCCCTCGCCGACGCCGTCGAGGAGGCGCTGCGTGCGCTCCCGCACCTGGCGGTGGAGCGCTCCGGCCACAACGTCGTCGCCCGCACCGAGCTCGGACGCGGCGAGCGGGTCGTGCTGGCGGGGCACCTCGACACCGTCCCGCTGAACGGCAACCTGCCGTCCCGGCTGGACGGCGACCGGCTCTACGGGTGCGGCACCACGGACATGAAGAGCGGCGTCGCGGTCGCGCTGCGGCTCGCCGCGACCGTCCCGGAGCCGAACCGCGACGTCACCTACGTCTTCTACGAGTGCGAGGAGATCGAGGCCGAGCGCAACGGGCTGCGGAAGCTCGCCGCGGCGCGCCCCGAGCTGCTCGCCGGGGACTTCGCCGTGCTGATGGAGCCCACCGGCGGGCAGATCGAGGGCGGCTGCCAGGGCACGATGCGGGTCGAGGTGGCGGCGCGGGGCGAGCGGGCGCACAGCGCGCGCGCCTGGATGGGGTCGAACGCCATCCACACGGCGGGGCGGATCCTCGACGTGCTGCGCGCGTACGAGCCGGCGCGTCCGGTTGTGGACGGCCTCGAATACCACGAGGGCCTGAACGCGGTCTTCATCGCGGGCGGCGTCGCCGGGAACGTCATCCCGGACGAATGCGTCGTCACCGTGAACTACCGGTTCGCGCCCGACAAGTCCCCGGCCGACGCGGAGGCGTACGTCCGGGAGGTCTTCGCCGGCTTCGACGTCACGGTCACCGACGTCGCGTCGGCGGCCCGGCCTGGGCTGACGCATCCGGCGGCCGCCGCGTTCGTCGCCTCCAGCGGCGTCGAGGTCCGCGCGAAACTCGGCTGGACGGACGTCGCCCGCTTCGCCGAGCTCGGCGTCCCGGCCGTCAACTACGGGCCCGGCGAACCCACCCTCGCGCACACCAGGGACGAGTACGTCGAGACGCCCCTGATCACCGAGTGCGAGCAACGTATGCGCACGTGGCTGGCCGGTCGGACTACCGTGGGCGCATGACTTTGGATGCCAGTTCCCCGTCCCGGCGCCAGGGGCCGGCCATGCTGCGCGGGCGCGCCGTCCCGAAGACCACCACCGACCAGCGGCTGCTCGACGGCCGCGGCCCGGTCGACTGGGTGCACGCCGACCCGTGGCGCGTCCTGCGGATCCAGGCGGAGTTCGTGGAGGGATTCGGCCTGCTCGCCGAGCTGCCGAAGGCGGTCAGCGTCTTCGGCAGCGCCCGCACCAAGCCGGACTCGCCGGAGTACAAGCTCGCCGTCGACATCGGCGCGCGCCTGCACGAGGCCGGGTACGCCGTCGTCACCGGCGGCGGCCCGGGGATCATGGAGGCGGCCAACCGGGGCTGCGACGAGAACGGCGGCATGTCGGTCGGCCTCGGCATCGAGCTGCCCTTCGAGCAGAAGCTCAACGACTACGTCGACATCGGCATCGAGTTCCGGTACTTCTTCGTCCGCAAGACGATGTTCGTGAAGTACTCGCAGGCGTTCGTGGTGCTGCCGGGCGGCTTCGGCACCCTCGACGAGCTGTTCGAGGCGATCACCCTCGTGCAGACCAGGAAGATCACCCGTTTCCCGATCGTCCTGGTCGGGACGGAGTTCTGGGGCGGCCTGCTCGACTGGGTCAAGACGGCCATGCTGCCCAGCGGCAAGATCTCCGCGCAGGACATCGACCTCGTCCACCTGACCGACGACCCCGAGGAGGTCGTCCGGATCATCGTCGAGGGCCACACCCGCGCCCGGCAGCAGATCATCGAGGCCCGTGCACAGGCGGAGACGAGGGAGGGCGCCGGGGAGTGACCCGGCGGCCGGTCGGCGGGGAGCGGCAGGGGGCGGCGGGGGGCGGCGCCGGATCGCCTCCCGGCGAGCCGTGTGGGGGCGGCGTGACCGGGTAGGGCTGTCGGAAATATCCCGGTAAGGGGGGACGGGACATGACCGAGTGGAAGCCCGAGGACGGTGCCGGGGACGCCCGGCGGGACCCGGGCGAGTACGTGAGCGGCGCCTGGCCGATGCCGCCGGCGGCCGAGGACCGGCACAAGGGGGAGGAGGGGTTCCATCCGGACTCCCCCGAGGGGCGCGGAGGCCGGATGGAGGATCTGAGCCCCGACGATTTCGAATAGCCGCGGCGGGGTGTCCGCCCCGAGATTTCTCATCAAATGAAAAGAGCGAACACCCCACCGGAACGGACGCTTTACATCAGCGCGACGGATCCAGCCTGTACGGGGAACCGGGGACGGGCGGCGGCTTCAAGATGTAGGGGGTTCCGGGGCCGGACGGCCAGCCCGGCGGCCGGTCGTCCTGCCGGGTATGCGATGGGGGATGGTGCCGGACGGTTATCGTGTGCAGATCCAGGTTCGGGCCGATGGCGGACGCGACCGCCGCGGGCAGGATGATGGTGGCGGGCGCCGCCGCGGCGGCCGCCGAGAATCCGGCCGCGCCCTTGGCCATGTCGCCGTGCAGGAGTGCGCAGAGGCTCAGCAGCGGAATGGCGGACAGCTCCAGGAGCCGGATTTTAGGGCGGCCTCTTTTGGAGCTCTCCCGGAGCATTCGGGCCGCCTGCGACACCTGGCCGCGACGCAGGTCGCGGTTGAGCACGATGATGGTCCTCCCGCTCTGTTCTCGCAGGTAGCCGAGTAGGCGGCGGGGCATCCTGGCCCGCGCGAACGGGCCTATCCGGCCGCCCGGCGCGGCTGCGGTCTGCAGGTGGCGCCACACTTCGCCGGCCGCCTCATCGTCCTCCTCCTCGTCCTTTCCGGGTTTGCGTCCGCTGATGAGGATCAGCGTGGATTGTTCGGGCAAGAGTGGTACCGTGAGGCACTGCCAGCCCCGGGCCGACCGGAATGCCTGCTCCAGGTCGAGGGGCGGGTTCCACTGCTGGGCGACCGCCAGCTGGGTGCGCAGTTTGGCGTTCTCCCGAGTCAGACGTTCGATGGTCTCTTTGAGGCGCTGTTCATCAGGAAAATCCATGACGTCTCCCGATCGCGTCATACGCGTCGACCGCGCCCCCGAGCAGTACGACCCAGACAGAAGCAATGGATTGCAGATTCGCCTGCTACCCAGCTACCGACGCTATATGTTGTCGGCCTTCTGTTGAGAGTCCGGCTGCTCGTCGAGAGACCTCGGCGCCGGACGCATACGTTTGAGTAGCACGCCGGTCACCGCCGCCCATTTGTCTTCGTCGTCGGCGAGTGTTTCCGGTGCGTCCCAGATGAAGCGGAGGAAGGGGTCGCCGACCACTTCCTCGGGATAGTTCCCGTCATGGGTGTGCTCGGCGGCCGTGGGCGGCGCCCCGGGAACGGGGGCGTCGAGGCAGACGGGCTCGCCGCCGTCGAGGATGGCGCGGAAGCTGCCGCGGCGCCAGCCGAGCCGGTCCTCCAGGGGGATGATCACGCGGTCGGTGTAGTCGCGGCCGCGACCGGTCTCGATCTTGTTCACGACCGAGAGCGACGGGCCGCCCTCCGCGGCGAGGCTGGCCTGGGAACCGAAGCCCAGTTCGATGCGGCGCTGCCGGACCATCTGTCCCAGCCGGCGCCAGGCGGCCGGCGGGTGGCCGCGGTCATCGAGGTCGTCGAGGTCGTCCAACGTGATCAGGCTCCTTTTGTGTGTGCGGGGTGACGGCCTGACACGGTGCGTAAGTGTAGCGGAGCAAAACGGACTTTGACGAGTCGTAACGCGTTTTGGCCGCGCGGAGTCCGGGTCCCATGCAACGAAGTGCATCGAACAACACATGGCATGGTTAAAACGCGTCTTTAAGCTGCACGACGCACTGAGATGCGTTACGCTTCCCGTCATGTCAAGCTCTCCAGGCACCGAGATCCCCGTGGAACGGCTTCTGTTCACGCCGCAGGAAGCCGCAGAGATCACGTCGTTCACCCGTGACTGGCTCGTCCGGGCAGCGAGCCGGGGAGAGATACCGCACCGCCGCTACGGCAAGCGCCTGTTCCGGTTCGCCCATGAGGACCTTGAAGCGATCAAGGACATGGGCGCCTGCCCGGTCGAGCCGGCCGAGCGGTGGGAAGTGTCGAACTGATCTCCACGGGCGGCGAGACCCGTCCGGCGAACCCGCACGAAGGAAACGCACATGAGCACCGCACCACCCTCTCGTCATGCCCTCTCCGGCCCCGGCCCCGCCGGAGGAGCCCGATGAACTGGCTCAGTCAGGGCACCATCAACGACCTCGCCGCGTCGGTCGCCGAGCACGAGGCCACCGTCGAAAGGGCCCACGAGGAACTCGAGAACCACCGCAAGGCCGCCTTCGAGGTCATGGAGGTCCTGCACCGGCACCAGGGCCTCGCCGCCGAGGCGAAGTTCCTGCTGACGATCGCGCACGGCACCGCGCCCATCCCGTCCCCCGGCGAGATCCGCGAGGTCGCCGGGGAGGACGACGGGCTCGGCCTCGCGATCGGCAGCATCCGCATGGCCCTGCCGCCGGACTCCACCGCCGCGCAGTTCGGGCACCTGGCCGAGTCGATGCGCGCGCTGTACGCGGCCGCGCACGTCGTCGCGCTGCACGCCGACGAGCGGGCGCGCCTCGGGTCCCGGCCGCCGTTCGCGCCGGAACCGGAGATCCCGATCGCCGTGCCCCGCGCCTTCGCCTCACTCATGGGCTCCCAGGTCTGCGTGGACAACTCCGACGGCACCCGGGACATCGGGCTGCTCGGCTCCGTCGAAGGGGGGCAGCTCACCCTCCTCGACGAGGACGGCGTCCCCGTCGCCTGGCCGCTGCTCGACGAGGTCCTCGCCGTCCGGGCCTGGCCCCCGGCCGAGGACCCCGGCGCGCGGGACCCGGCCGGCGTGAACGCCCTGGACGCGGGCGCGCCGGCCGAGCACCGGGACCCCGGAGCGGAGCCTTCGGCGGCCCAGCCGCGCGCCGGCGGCGTGGTGTCCCTGGTGCGCCGGGGCGGGCGGGCCAAGAGCGCCTCCGGAATGTGAGGCGGCGCGGTGAACGGAGGACAGGCATGGGCCGCCGTCCTGGTCGCGCTGATCATGCTGGGCGGCCTGGCCGCCGTCCGGCGCAGGCGGCAGCTGTACTGGAAGGCGTCCGAGACGCTGGCGGCGCTCGGCAGGGCGGAGAAGAGCGTCCGGCTCATCGCCTCCCAGCGCGACGAGGCGGTGGCGGCGCGGAACCGGGCCGAGGCGCTCGGGACGGAGGCGGTGCACGAGCACCGCTCGCTGACCGAAGCCTGCTATGACCTGGCCAAACGCTGGGAGTCGCTGCCCCGCGCCGACTCCGGCGCGCACGCCGAGCAGCTCCGCCGGCTCGTCCGGCTGCACAGCTGGGACGTGCGCTGACCAGCCGCCGCTGACGAGCCGCCATTGACGAGCCGCCGATGACGGGCGGTAGCTGACCACGTCGTCTCCCGCACTGGGGGGAGGGGGGACGACCTTCGAGGGCGGGTCTCGGATGGGGGAGGAGATCCGCCGTCGCCGGCGGCCACGCCGGCCAGCCCCGGGCGTGGCCGCCGGCCTTTCACGACGAATTCCCATGGACGGTAGTGAGCAATGACCCTGCACGAACCCGAGATCGCCTCCCTGCTCCGCCTGGAGGCGCCCGACGCGCCCCCCTGGACGGACGCCGCACCGGCGGCGCCGCTCCCGGGCCGCTCCCGGGTGTGGACGGAGCTGGCGGTGATCGTGTGCGTGATCGCGCTGGCCCTGCTCGGCGCGATCGTGATCGGCGTCGAGATGTCCCGGCTGGCCGCGTCGCCGGGCCCCTGCCTGGCGCCGCGCTGATATCCGCGTAGAGAGAGACAAACGGTGGGTTAGATGAATCAGGACGTGATGGGGACGACCGCCGCGGCGCCCGGGGACGCCGCGCCGCTCCAGTGGGCGCCGTGGCTGCAGCGCGGGCTCGGCGGCAAGCACCGCCGGCCGCGCCGCACCATCGCCCAGGTGGTGAAGCGCATGCCGCCGTTCCCGCGCCGGACGCTGAAGTACCAGGGCCCGGGAATGCCGATCATGCACGGCCTGGACGTCGAGCTGTGGCAGCGGCAGATGTGCAAGAAGGGCTACACGCTGCACGTCGACGGATGGTACGGGCACCGGTCGAGCAAGGTCGCCGCGTCGCTGCAGCGGCGCGCCGGCCTCGTCCCCGACGGCGAGATCGACGCCTGGACGTGGGCGGCGGCCTGGGACTGACCCGGGAGCGCGACGTTCGTTTCGGCCCCCCTCCCCGCGGTAGTAGACGCACGGGGAAGGGAGGGGCCGATGCGGGCCGGCGCGGACGCCGAGGTCGAGGACGTCGCCGTCCACGCCTTCGAGGTGCCGACGGACGGCCCGGACGGGTTCGAGGAGGACGGCACCCTCCGGTGGGACTCGACGACCATGATCCTCGTCGAGGCGCGGGCGGGCGGGACGTCCGGGATCGGCTACACCTACGGCGACGCCTCGGTCGCGGCGTTCGTCGAGTCGGCGCTCGCGCCCCTCGTGCGGGGCGCCGACGCGCACGCCCCGGCCGCGGCGTGGGAGCGGATGTCCGCCGGGATCCGCAACGCGGGCCGTCCCGGCCTGGGCCTGGAGGTCAAGTGGGCCGACGCGGAGCCGTACCGCGTGTACGGGGCCCGCCCGTGACCGCTGCCGGACGCCCCGGCGCGGGGCACGGTGTCGCAAAATCACGTTCTGCCGGCGGCTGATCTCCGGAGGGTGGGAACTGTCCCTCCTGGAGGTGGAGCGTGGACACGAGAGCGAAGGTCAGGGCCTGCGCGCTGGCGGCGGTGGGGATGCTCGCGCTCGCAGGGTGCAGCGGTGGGGACGACGAGAACACCGCGACGCCGGCGGCGAGGACCTCGGCGCCGGCCGGCGGGTCGGCGTCGAGCCTGGAGCAGCAGTACGAGCGGGTGGTGGACGCCGTGCTGCCGTCGGTGGTGAAGATCCAGACCGACCAGGCGGAGGGCTCCGGTGTCGTCTACGACGCGCAGGGCCACATCGTCACGAACGCGCACGTGGTCGCCGGGGCGAAGAAGATCCAGGTGACGTCCTCCGGCGGCGGCGCCACGCTCACCGCCGAGCCGGTCGGCGCGTTCGCGGCCGACGACCTCGCCGTCATCAAGGTGAGCGGCGGGAACCTCAAGCCGGCGTCGTGGGGCGACTCCGGCAAGGCGGTGGTCGGGCAGATCGTCCTCGCGATGGGGAACCCGCTTGGGCTGGCCGGGAGCGTGACGAACGGGATCGTGTCCGCGCTGCACCGGACGGTCTCGACCAAGGGCGACGGCTCCTTCCAGGGCTCGACGATCGCCGACGCCATCCAGACGAGCGCGGCGATCAACCCGGGCAACAGCGGCGGCGCGCTCGTCACGCTGAACGGGCAGGTGATCGGCATTCCCACGGCCGCCGCGTCGGACCCGTCGGTCGGCGCGCCCGCGGCCGGCATCGGGTTCGCGACGCCGAGCAACACGGTGAAGAACATCGTCCCGCAGCTCGTCCAGAGCGGGAAGGTGTCGAACTCCGGCCGGGCGGCGCTCGGCGTGACGGTCCGCACGATCGTCGACCCGCAGAGCGGGCAGCGGACGGCGGTGGCCGTCGTGGACGTCCAGCGCGGCAGCGGCGCCGCCAAGGCGGGCATCGTGCCGGGCGAGCTGATCCTGTCGGTGAACGGCACCGCGACCCCCGATCAGACGGCGCTGTCGTCGGTGCTCGCGGGCCTCAAGCCGGGCAGCACGGCCAAGGTCGAGGTCCAGAAGGAGGACGGCTCGAAGCGGACCGTCCAGGTGACGCTCGGGGAGCTGCCCGGCGGCTCCTGACCCCTTGACGATGGCCTGTACAAGCGTACAGTGTGCATTTGTCCAGCACGCTGAACACTTGTACAGGAGGTGCGGATGGCGGCCGAGCGAGCCGGCGATCCGACCGGACGGACCCGCATCCGGGACGCGGCGCTGCTCCAGTTCGCCGAGCACGGCGTGAAGGGCGCGACGATCCGCGGCATCGCCAAGGCCGCCGGCGTCTCGCCCGCCCTCGTCCAGCACCACTTCGGGACGAAGGAGGCGCTGCGCCTGGCCTGCGACGCGTACGTCATCGAGGTCATCCGCGAGACCAAGGGGGAGGCCCTCGACGGAGGCATGGGCGACCCCGGCTTCCTGGCGATCGCCGTGCGGGCCGCCCTGCCCGTCCAGCGCTACCTGGCCCGCGCCCTGACCGACGGCACGGACGCCGCGAACACGCTCTTCGACGACGCGGTGGCGTTCACCGAGGAGGTCCTCGAACGCGGGACGTCCGGCATGCGCAAGCCCGCCACCGACGACCTGCACGCGTACGCCACCGTGCTGACCTCGATGAGCGTCGGCATGGTCGTCCTGCACGACCACCTGTCCCGGGCCCTCGGCGCCGACACGTTCACGGCCGAGGGCTACCCCCGGATGGCGCTCGCGGCCCTGGAGGTCCTCGACGACCGCCTCATGTCGCCGGAGCTGGCCGACCAGGCCCGCACCGCGCTGAAGAACATGCTCGCCGCCGGCGGGCAGCCCCCCGACAAGGAGGACCGGTGACCGCGAACACGCTCCCGATATCCGTATCCGGCCTGGTCAAGAACTTCGGCCGGACGCGCGCGCTGGACGGCCTCGACCTGGCCGTCCGGCAGGGCGAGGTGCACGGCTTCCTCGGCCCGAACGGCGCCGGGAAATCGACCGCCATCAGGGTCCTGCTCGGCCTGCTGCGCGCGGACGCGGGCGCCGTCCGGCTGCTCGGCGGCGACCCCTGGCGGGACGCGACGCGGCTGCACCGCCGCCTCGCCTACGTCCCGGGGGACGTGACGCTGTGGCCGAACCTGTCCGGCGGCGAGGTCATCGACCTGCTCGGCCGGATGCGCGGCGGCCTGGACCGGCGCCGCAAGGCCGAGCTGCTCGACCGGTTCGAGCTGGACCCGCGCAAGAAGGGCCGCGCCTACTCCAAGGGCAACCGGCAGAAGGTCGGCCTGGTCGCGGCGCTCGCGTCCGACGCCGAGCTGCTGCTGCTGGACGAGCCGACCTCCGGCCTCGACCCGCTCATGGAGGAGGTCTTCCAGGAGTGCGTCCGCGAGGAGCGGCGGGCGGGGCGGACCGTCCTGCTGTCGAGCCACATCCTGTCCGAGGTCGAGGCGCTCTGCGACCGCGTGACGATCATCCGGGGCGGCGCCGCGGTGGAGTCCGGCACCCTCGACGAGCTGCGGCACCTGACCCGCACCTCGATCCGCGCTGAACTCGCGGCCCCGCCGGACGGCATCGCGCTGCCGGGCGCCCACGACGTCCATGTCGACGGGGCCACCATCAGGTTCGAGGTCGACACCCCGCAGCTCGACGCCGTGCTCCGCGCCCTCACCGAGATCGGCGTCCGCAGCCTGGTCAGCCGTCCGCCGACACTGGAGGAGCTGTTCCTGCGCCACTACAAGGACGAGTTGCAGGAGGTCTCCGAATGAGCGGAGCGAACCGGGAGGCGGTCCCCCCGCGGATGGCGGGAACGACTGGGCTGACCGGGGTCGGCGGGTTGATCCGGCTGATCCTGCGCCGCGACCGGGTGCTGCTGCCCGCCTGGGTGCTCTGGCTGGCGGTGATCCCGCTCGGGTTCGTGGGGGCCACCGAGGGCCTCTACCCGGAGGCCGCCGACCGGCTCCAGTACGCGCGGACCACCGGGACCAACCCGACGTTCCTCGCCCTCTACGGGCCGATGTACGACACCGGCCTCGGCAGCATCATCGCGCAGCGGTCCGGGTTCATCCCGGTGGTGGTCGGGCTGATCAGCGCGCTCACCGTCGTCCGGCACACCCGCACCGAGGAGGAGGCGGGCCGCCGCGAGCTGCTCGGCGCCACCGTGACGGGACGCGGCGCGGGGCTGGCCGCCGCGCTCATCGTGACGATGGCGGCGAACCTCGTCCTCGCCGGGCTGCTCGCCGCGGGCCTGGCCGCGCAGGGCCTGCCCGTCGCCGGTTCGCTGGCCTTCGGGCTCCAGCTGGCCGCCGGAGGCTGCGTCTTCGCCGCCGTCGCGGGCGTCGCCGCGCAGCTCAGCGAGGGCGCCGGCGCCGCGCGGGGCGCGGCCGTCGGCGCGCTCGGCGCCGCGTTCGCGGTGCGGATGGCCGCCGACGTCGGCGGCGCGGGCAACGGACTGTCGTGGCTCGGCTGGCTGTCCCCGTTCGGCTGGGGCAACCGGCTCCGCGCCTACGGCGGTGAGCGCTGGTGGACGCTCGCGCTGGTCGCCGCCCTGGTCGCGGTGCTGGTGGCGGCCGCCGGGGTCCTGTCGGCGCGCCGGGACGTCGGCGCGGGCGTGCTCCCGCCGAGGCCCGGCCCGGCCGACGCCCCGGCGCGGCTGTCCGGGGTGTTCGGGCTGGCCTGGCGGCTGCAGAGCCGTCCCCTCTACGGGTGGCTCGCCGGGTTCGCCGCGCTGGGCGTCGTGTACGGCGCCGTCGCGGGCGGTGTGCTGGACATGGTCGACGACAATCCCGACCTGGCGGAGATCTTCACCCGGCTCGGCGGGCAGAGCGCCATCGTCGACGCCTACTTCGCGTCGGTGATGGGCGTGCTCGGCCTGATCGCGTCCGCCTACGCGGTGTCGGCCACGCTGCGGCTGCGCACCGAGGAGGCCGGGCAGCGCGCCGAACCGCTGCTCGCCACCGCGACGGGACGGTCGCGCTGGGCGTGCGGCCACCTGCTGTTCGCCCTCGCCGGCCCGGTCGTCCTGCTCACCGTCGCCGGGCTCGCCGCCGGGGTCGCGCACGGGCTGGACACCGGCGACCCCGGCCGCGAGGTGCCGCGCGTCCTCGGCGCCGCGCTGGCGCAGCTGCCCGCCGTGTGGCTGGTCGCGGCGATCGCGCTGGCGCTGTTCGGGCTGCTCCCCGGGCCGGCCGGCGGTTCGTGGGCGGCGGTCGCCGGGTGCGCGCTGATCACCCTGTTCGGGGCGGCGCTCGGCCTGGACCAGTGGGTCATGGACGTCTCACCGTTCAGCCACATCCCGAAGCTTCCGGGGCAGGCGTTCACGGTCGCGCCCCTGCTGTGGCTCCTGGCGGTCACGGCCGTGCTGTCGGCCGCGGGCCTGCTCGGTTTCCGCCGCCGCGACCTCGCGACCAGGTAGCGGTTAGATTGGCCGGGTGACAACGCCGAAGCCCCTCGCCGTCTGCGTCTTCTGCTCGTCCAGCGGCAGGATCGACCGCCGGTACACCGACCTCGCCGCCGAGACCGGCGCCGAACTGGCCCGGCGCGGCCACAGCCTGGTCAGCGGCGGCGCCCGGGTGTCGTGCATGGGCGCCGTCGCCCGCGCCGCGCGGGCCGGCGGCGCCCGCACCGTCGGGGTGATCCCGGAGGGCCTGGTCAGCGTCGAGATCTCCGACGAGGACAGCGACGAGCTGATCGTCACCTCCGACATGCGTACCCGCAAGGGCGAGATGGACCGGCGCAGCGACGCGTTCCTCGTCCTGCCCGGCGGCATCGGCACGCTGGAGGAGCTGTTCGAGGTGTGGACGGCCCGCGTCCTCGCCATGCACGAGAAGCCGGTCGTCATCCTCGACCCGACCGGCGTCTACGAACCGCTCCGCGAGCTGATGAAGGGCCTCACCGAGCAGGGCTTCGCCCGTCCCAGGATCTGGGACGCCATCGGCTGGACGACCTCCGTCCCCGAGGCGTTCGACCTCCTGGAGCGGACGCAGCCCCGCATCGAGTTCTCCTCCGGGGACTACGCGGAGACCCAGCTCTAGCCATCGCGGGGGACGCCCCCCGGCAGGGCGCTCAGTCGCGCTTGCGGCCCGGCATGCTCTCGTACATGTCGGTGAGCTTCTGCCGGAAGCCGCGGGCCGCGATGCCGATCTTCTGCGGGTCCTTGAAGCCGGCCTTGACGGTCTTCACGGCCTGGTCCTTCATGATGTGCGGCGGGATCGGCGCGATCTCGCTGTCCACCACGAACTCCACGACGACGGGACGGTCGCTCGCGAGCGCCTCCTTCCAGGCGCTCGTGACCTTCTTGGGCTTGTCGCAGTAGACGCCCTTGAGGCCGCACATCTCCGCGTACTGGGCGTACGGGAAGTCGGGGATGACCTGCGAGCCCTCGTACTTGGGGTCGCCGCCCATCGCGCGCTGCTCCCAGGTGACCTGGTTGAGGTCCTGGTTGTTGAACACGGCGAAGACCAGCGGCGGCGAGCCCGCCATCCGGTCGGCGTACCGCTTGACGGTGAGCATCTCGTTCATGCCGTTCATCTGGAACGCGCCGTCGCCGACGAAGCAGATCACGGGGTGGTCGGGGTAGGCGAACCGGGCCGCGATCGCGTACGGGACGCCGGGGCCCATCGTGGCGAGGGTGCCGGACAGGGACGCCCGCATCCCGTCGCGGAGCTTGATGTGCCGGGCCCACCAGTTCGTGGCCGAACCGGAGTCGGCGGTGAGGATCGCGCGGTCGGGCAGCAGCGGGGACAGCTCGTGCGCGACGGCCTGCGGGTTGACCTTGCCGCCGAAGCTCTGCCCGGCGCGCTTGCGCATCACCGTGTCCCAGGTGCGGACGTTCTCCTCGATCTCCTTGCGCCAGGACCGGTCCTTCTTGCGCTCCAGGAGGGGGATCAGCTCCCTGAGCGTCTCCTTGGCGTCCCCGACGACGTGCGCGTCCATCGGGTAGCGGATGCCGATCATGCGGCCGTCGATGTCGATCTCGACGCCCTTGCAGCTGCCCTCGTCCGGCAGCCACTCGGCGTACGGGAAGCTCGTGCCGATCATGAACAGGGTGTCGCAGTTCATCATCATCTCGTCGCTGGCCTTGGAGCCGAGCAGCCCGATCGGGCCGGTGACGTACGGCAGGTCGTCCGGGAGCACCTCGCGGCCGAGCAGGGCCTTGGCGACGCCGGCGCCGAGCAGCTCGGCCGCCTCGATCAGCTCGGCGTGCGCGTTCGCGGCGCCCTGCCCGACGAGCATGGCGACCTTCCGCCCCTCGTTGAGGATCCGGGCCGCCTTGTGCAGCTCCTCCTCGTTCGGCAGCACGCGCGGCCGGCTCCACCCGACGCTGGAGTACACCGCGCCGTGCTCCTTGGGCGGCGACGGCACCGCGTCCGACTCCTGGACGTCCTCCGGGATGATGATCGTCGCGACGCCGCGGGTGGTCAGCGCCGTCTTGAACGCGCGGTCGACGACGTGCCGCATCTGGCCGGGCGCCATGACGATCTGGCAGAACTCCGAGACGTCGGAGAACAGGTTCTCCAGGTTCACCTCCTGCTGGTAGTGGGTGCCCTGGGAGAGCCGCTTCTGCTGCCCGACGATCGCGACGACCGGCTGGTGGTCCAGCTTGGCGTCGTACAGGCCGTTCAGCAGGTGGATCGCGCCCGGCCCGGACGTGGCGGCGCAGACGCCGACCTCGCCGGTGAACTTGGCGTGCCCGCACGCCATGAACGCGGCCATCTCCTCGTGCCGCGTCTGGATGAACTCGGGCTCGCCCTCGGCGCGGTCGAACGCGCCGAGCATCCCGTTGATGCCGTCGCCCGGGTAGCCGTAGACCCGCTTCACGCCCCATTCGGTGAGCCGCTGGAGGACGTAGTCGGCCACTTGCTGCGCCATCGATCTCTCCTTCGTCGTGATGTCGTGTCCGTCGGCGCCGCAGCAGCCTCGCCGGCCGTCGCGCCCGCGGCGGCGCCGGCCGTCGCGGCCCCCACCAGGTAGCCGGCACCCAGGCCCCCTGCCCGTGACGAGGGGCCTGTAACGCGGCGCCGGGCGGGCGGGGCGGTCCTCGGATACCGTCGAGAGGTGCGCGCCCGTGAACTCGCCGTCGAGTACCCGACCGTGACACCGGACGACTCCGCGCTGGACGCCGCCCGCCTTCTGGCGGACCAGGGGCTGCCCGGCCTCGTCGTCGTGGACGGCCGGCGGCGCGCGGTCGCGGTGATCCCCGGCTCGCGGCTGGTGCGGCAGATCGTCCCGCCGCACGTCCGGGACGACCCGGCCCTCGCCCGCGTCTACGACGAGCCCCACGCCGACCGGCTCGCCGCCAAGCTCGGCGACCGCAGCGTCGCGGAGCTGCTGGCGGACGAGCGGAGAACGCTCCCCGTCGTCGGCCCGGACGCGACCGCGATGGAGATCGCGAGCGTCATGGCGGGCGCCCGCAGCCCGGTGGTGGCGGTGTCCGACGACGAGGAGCACCCCGAGCGGGGCGCCGTGATCGGCGTCGTCACCGCCGCCCACCTGCTGAACCGCCTCCTGCCCGGCTGATCCGGCGCCTCCGTCACCCTTCGTGGCCGCCTGTGCCCAGTGAGGTGTCAGGCACTAATGACTTCAAGTCAGAACGTCCAGATGTAATAACAAAGTATTGACTGGCGTTCCGGGTGGGGCTACAAATGCTCCAAGCCGCGGCGATGACGAGGAAGTGAACGACCGGTGTCGGCCACCGGGCCGCCGGATGAACGGCGGGTGAACTCGCCATCGCGATCGGACAGCGCCATGGGAGGCACACAATGCGGGTCGGACTGCTGGGTGCGGGACGGATCGGGGCGTGGCACGCCCGGTTCCTGGGCGGGCACCCCCTGGTGGGCGATCTGCTCATCGGGGACGCCGACCGGCGGCGCGCCGAGGCGCTGGCCGGCCCGCTCGGCGCCCGCGCCGACACCCCGGACGCCGTGCTCGCCGCGAACCTGGACGCGGTCGTGATCGCCACCCCGACGTCCACGCACGCCGAACTCCTCACCCGCGCCTGCGACGCCGGCGTCCCCGCGTTCTGCGAGAAGCCCGTCGCGCCGGACCTGCGCACGACGCTGGAGGTCCGCGACCGCGCCGCCAAGACGGGCGTGCCGGTGCACATCGGCTTCCAGCGCCGGTTCGACGCCGGCTACGCGGCGGCGCGGCGGGCCGTCCTCGACGGGCGGCTCGGCGAGCTGCACCGCGTCCACCTCGTCACCGCGGACCCGGCGCCGCCGCCCGCCGAGTACGTCCGCACGTCCGGCGGGATCTTCCGCGACTGCCACATCCACGACTTCGACATCCTGCGGTGGGTCACCGGCCGCGAGGTCGAGTCGGTGACCGCCGTCGGCGCCAACCGCGGCGACGCCTACTTCGCGGCGGCCGGCGACGTCGACACCAGCGCCGCCGTCATGGTCCTGGACGACGGGACGATCGCGACGCTGCAGGGCTCGCGCTACAACGGCGCCGGCTACGACGTCCGCATGGAGCTGTCCGGCACCGCCGGCACGTGGGTGGTCGGGCTGGACGAGCGCGCCGCGCTCCGGTCCGCCGAACCCGGCGTCGACTGGCCGCCCGGCGACGCGTGGACGGACTTCTGGGAGCGCTTCGAACCCGCCTACGCGAGCGAGATTGGAACGTTCCTAGAAATGGCCAAGGGCACCGTGGCCAGCCCCTGCACCGTGGACGAGGCGCTGGAGGCGTTCCTCGTCGCCGAGGCCGCCACGCTGTCGCTGCACGAGGGCCGCCGGGTGGCCCTGGCGGAACTTCGATGATCTGGGCGATGGCGTTCGCCGTGCTGGCCCTGGCCTTCGTCTGGATCACCGGCGTCAACGACGGCGCGGCCCTGCTCGGGCTCAGCGGGCGCTACCCGCGCTCGTCGGGGCTGCTGCTGATCGCGCTGGTCCTCGTGCCGCTCGTGCTCGTCCCGCAGCTGACGGTCACCGTCGCGCGGACGTTCACCGAAGGGCTCACCGACCTCGGCGACCCGCGCGGCGCGCTGGCGTTCCTGGTCGGCGTGACCGTCGCGCTCGCCGTCGTCGCCGTCCTGTCCAAGCGCGGGCTGCCGACCAGCCTCACCCTCGCCATCGTCGGCGGCATCGGCGGCGCCGGGCTCGGCATGGGCCTGGACGTCTCCTGGGGCGGGCTCGGGCTCGTCCTGCTCATCGGGGCGGCGGCGCCCATGGTGGGGATCACCGTCGGGTACGGGCTCGGGCTCATGTCGCGGCGCGTGCCGTCCTTCACCGGGATGCCCGGAGCCGTGCGGACCCTGCACGTCCTCGCCTACAGCGCCCAGTGCGCCGCCTACGCCGCCAACGACGGGCAGAAGATGCTCGCCGTCGTCAGCGTCGCCCGGCACGTCGTGTCGACCCGCCGGCTCGGCGCGGTCGGGGCCGTCCAGCCCACCCCCGTCCTGCTCATCGCGATCGCCGTCGTGTTCTGCGCCGGCGCGCTGAGCGCCGTCGACCGGATGGGGGAACGGCTCGGCCGCGGGCTCGTGCTCGCCCGGCCGCTGCACGTCGTGTCCACCGAGGCGGCCGCCGCCGCGTCCGTCGCGGCCAGCTCGTTCGCGGGCGCGCCCGTCAGCATGACGCAGTCGGTCACCGCCGGGGTCGTCGGCGTCGCGGCCAGCGAGGGCGCGTCCCGGGTGCGCTGGCAGAACGTCGTCGGCATCGGCGCCGCCTGGCTGTTCACCCTGCCGCTCGCCTTCGCCGGCGGGACGCTCGGCGGCGTGGCGGTGAGGGCGCTGTGAACACCGCCCGCCGCCCCGCGCGGCGCCTCCGGCGCGTCTGGGACGACCTGCGCGGACACTCCGGAGACCGGGTCATCGGGCAGGTCGCGCGGCAGCTGCGCGCCGCGCGCGACGGCGCCGACCTGGCCCGCGAGATGGCCGCCGGGCGCACGCCGCCCGCCGCCGCCCGCGCCCGGATGGCCGAGATCGAGCACGCCGGGGACGCCGAGCGGGCCGCGCTCGCCGCGATGCTCCGCGGCGTCCTCGCCACCCCCATCGACCGGGAGGACCTCTACCGGCTCTCCCGCTCCGTCGACGACGTCCTGGACAACCTCCGCGACTTCGTCCGCGAATCCGACATGTTCGGGCCGTCCGAGCTCGGTTTCGCCGTTCCGCCGCTGGACGCGGTGCTGGAGGGCCTGACCGCCCTCGACACCGCCGTCCGGAAGGTCCTCGCCGAACCCGCCGCGGTCACCATCGCGGCGCTGGGGGCGCGCAAGGCCGGAAACCGCGTCCGGGAGACCCGGCAGGCCGAGCTGGCCGTGCTGTTCGCCGGGCCCCTCGGCATCGACGTCCTGCGCAGGACGGAGCTGCTCGACCGGCTCGACGCGGTCGGGCGGCGCCTCGGCGAGGCCGCCGACGCCCTCTCGGACGCGATGCTCAAACGCAGTCACTGATCCTCCACCCACCCCCATCACGCCGCAGGCCGGGCCGCCGGCGGAGCCAAGGAGAGAACACCATGATCCGCACCATCGCGAGAGGACACCGGGCGCGCACGGGCGCCGCCGTGGTCGTCGCGCTCGCCACCGCCGCGCTCAGCGCGTGCGCTCCGTCCAGCAGCGGCGAGGCCGGGGCCGACAAGCCGCTGCCGTCCGCGACCGTCGAGGACGCGGCGTCGTTCGACCTGAACGCGCTCGTCGCCGCCGCGAAGAAGGAGGGCAGCCTCCTCGCCTACGACGGCAGCGGCGACGTCAAGGACATGGCGGCGGCGTTCGAGAAGAAGTACGGGATCAAGGCCGAGGGCGTGAAGTCCAAGGCCGCCGCCACCGCCGAGAAGATGACCAGGGAGGCGCAGGCGGGCAACGTCACCATCGACGTCAGCCTGTTCGAGGACGGCCCGATGCTCGTCGGCCAGCTCCTCCCGCAGAAGATCCTCCAGACGTGGATTCCGCCGGACCTCGCGAAGGACATCGACGAGAAGAACCGGAACCCGCTGATGATGATCTCCAAGGCGTACGTGTTCGCCTACAACCCCAAGCTCAACCCCAACGGCTGCCCGGTGAAGAACATCTGGGACCTCACCGACCCGAAGTGGAAGGGCAAGGTGATGATGCAGGACCCGCTGGGCAAGGAGGTCTTCACCCAGTGGTTCACCCAGATGTCGGAGCAGGGCACCGACAAGCTCGCCGCCGCCTACGAGCAGCTCGGCAAGGGCAAGCTCAAGACGGACGAGAAGGACGCCGCGTACCAGTGGGTGAAGGGGCTGGCGAAGAACAAGCCGGTGCTCACCACCGAGGACGAGGACGTCGCGACCGCCGTCGGCGCCCCCAACCAGACGCGCACCACGATCGGGCTGTTCTCGATCGCCAAGTTCCGCGACCTGGAGGACAAGCACTTCAACATGAAGGTCTGCGAGGGCCTCGCCCCGTGGACCGGGTTCGCGTACCCGAAGTTCGCGACGATCGCGACGAAGTCCAAGCACCCGAACGCCGCGAAGCTCTTCATCCACTTCGCGATGGAGAAGGAGGGCTTCGACCTTGAGGCCCACTCCGGCGGCGTCTCCGGCAACAACGCGGTCGGGGTGAGCCCGCACAACCCGCCCGGCCTGACCGACTGGAACACCCAGCTGTACTGGTTCTCCTCCGACCAGTTGCTCGCCGACTTCCGCGCCCGCCAGGACATCAAGGACTTCTGGCGCGTCAACCACTCCTGACCCGATACACCACCGGCGGGCCGCGGGCGCGGCCCGCCGGGTTCCACCCCGGAGGAAACCTCATGGCGGTCTCCGCCCCCCCACGGCCGGTGTCACGCGGCCGGCGCGTCCTCTACCGGTCGCGCGTGCTCCTGCGTGATCCCACCGTGCTGCTCGGCCTCGTGCTGAGCATCGCCCTGCTCTACCTGGTCATCGCCCCGCTCGTCTCGGTCGTGTCGGACGCGGGCCGCGTCCAGTACGGCGACGAGGCCCGCTCCGGCCAGGACGCCGGCTCGTGGACGAGCTACTACCTGTGGCGGGTGTTCCGGTCGCCCGTCAGCCACCTGCTGTTCTGGGAGCCGCTCTGGCACACCCTGACGGTCGCGTTCGGCGTCATCGCGTTCGCGCTCGTCGTCGGCGGGTCGATGGCGTGGCTGGTCACGCGGACGAACGTCCCGGGACGCAAGTTCCTCGCCGGCGCGCTGGTCGTCCCCTACATGCTGCCGTCGTGGACGTTCGCGCTGGCGTGGCTGTCGCTGTTCAAGAACGAGCGGTCCGGCGGGCAGGTCGGGTACCTCCAGGGCGCCGGGATCCACACCCCCGACTGGCTCGCCTACGGGCGGCTGCCGATCATCGTCACGCTCGGGCTGCACTACTACCCGTTCGTGCTGCTGCTGTTCGGCAACGCGCTGCGCCGCATCGACTCGCAGCTGGAGGACTCGGCCCGCATCCTCGGCGCCGGCGGCCGGACGGTGCTGCGCCGCATCACGCTGCCCCTGATGCTGCCCGCGCTGTCGTCGGCGGTGCTGCTCGTCCTCGGCCGCGTCCTCGGCACGTTCGGCACCCCGTACATCCTCGGGCTGCCCGCCGACTACAACGTGCTGTCCACCACCCTCTACCACGCGATCCGGGACCGCAGCACGGGCGTCGCCTCGGCCCTCGCCGGCGTGATCGTGCTGGTCGGAGTGCTCGTGGTGATCGTCGACACCCGGCTCGTGCGGGAGCAGCGCCGGTTCGTCACGGTCGGCGGCAAGGGCGCCATGGACCGCCGCAGCGACCTGCGGCGCTGGCGCTGGCCCGCGTGGGGGCTGGCGATGGCGGTGTTCGCCGCGAGCGTCGTCATCCCCGTGCTCACCCTGCTGTTCTCCACGATCACCAAGACGCCCGGCGTGTTCAGCGCCGACAACTTCACGCTCCGGTACTGGTTCGCGTCCGACATCGAGGGCGCCGTCGGGTTCCCGCACGGCGTGCTGCGCGGCGGCGAGCTGTGGGACGCCGCGTGGAACAGCATCCGGATCGTCGGGCTCGCCTCGCTGTTCTGCGGCTTCCTCGGGCTGCTGATCGGATACGTGGTGGTGCGCGGGGCGGGGAGCCGGGTGTCGGGGTTCCTCCGGCAGGTGTCGTTCCTGCCGTACCTGGTGCCGGGCATCGCGTTCGCCGCGGCCTGCCTGTCGCTGTTCGCGGTGCGCCGCGGCCCGATCCCCGCCCTCTACGGGACGATCACCCTGCTCGTCCTGGTGCTGACCGTCACCCATCTGCCGTACTCGTCGCGGTCGGGGATCTCGGCGATGATGCAGCTCGGCAGGGAACCGGAGGAGGCGGCGCAGATCAGCGGGGCGCGCTGGCCGACCCGGATGATCCGGATCATCATCCCGATCCAGCGGGGGGCGCTCGTCACCGGCGTCGTGCTGCCGTTCATCTCCGGGCTGAAGGAGCTCAGCATCGTCATCATGCTGACCACGTCCGGGACGCAGCTGCTGACCACCCTGTCGATCGGTCTCGTCGACTACGGCTACACCCAGCTCGCCAACGGGGTGGTGCTCATCATCGCCCTGCTCTCGTTCACCATGACCTACCTGGCCCAGCGGCTCACCAAGAGCAGCCTGGCCTCGGGCATCGGAGGTTGACCAATGCCGGCCATCACCCTCAGCGGAGTGGTCAAGACCTACACGAGCGGCGCCCGACCGGCGGTGAAGGACCTGGACCTCACCATCCCGGACGGCTCGTTCACGTGCCTGCTCGGCCCGTCCGGCTGCGGCAAGACGACCACGCTGCGCATGATCGCCGGGCTGGAGCAGCCGACGCTCGGTGAGATCACCGTCGGGGACCGGGTCCTGGACTCGGTGGAACGCGGCGTCTACGTCCCGCCGGAGAAGCGGGACATGGGCCTCGTCTTCCAGAACTACGCGCTCTGGCCGCACCTCACGGTGCGCGGCAACACCGAGTTCGGGTTGCGGATGCGCAAGGTCCCGGCCGAGAAGCGCAAGGCCCGCGCGGTGGAGGCGCTGGAGAAGGTGCGCGTCGCCGACTGCATGGACCGGTACCCGTCGCAGCTGTCGGGCGGCCAGCAGCAGCGCGTCGCGCTGGCCCGCATGCTCGCCGTCGACCCCGACGTCCTGCTGCTGGACGAGCCGCTGTCGAACCTGGACGCGCGGCTGCGCCTGGAGATGCGGGCGGAGCTGAAGCGCATCCACGACGAGACGGGTGCGACCGTCGTGTTCGTCACGCATGATCAGATGGAGGCCATGACCATGGCCACGCACATCGCGGTCATGTCGGATGGGGAGTTGCAGCAGGTGGCACCGCCTATGGAGATGTACGAGCGGCCCGGCAACCGGTTCGTCGCCGAGTTCGTGGGGAGCCCGCCGATGAACATCGTCCCCATCGGCGCCGAGCCGGAGGGGCTCGCCGGGTCGCTGCTGCGGTACGTGGAGAAGCAGGCCGGCCCGGAGCGCCCCGGCTGCGTGGGCGTCCGGCCGGAGGCGCTCAAGCTGTCGGCCTCGCGCGACGACGTGCCCGACGCGGCCTGGTCGGACGAGGCCGTCGTGGAGACGGTCCTGCCGACCGGGTCGAGCTGGACCGTGCAGCTGCGCGTCCTCGACACCGAGATGTTCGCCGTCGCCCACGAGGACCCCGAGGCCGGGCCGGGCGACCGGCTCACCTGCTGGGCGCGGCCGAAGCGGCTGCACCTGTTCGCCGGTGACGGCGCCCGGATCGGCGCCTGGGACGACGCGCACGCCCCCGTCCAGAAGGCGGCCTCGTGAACGGCGCCCTGCGCAGGCCGCGGGCGCTGCTGCTCGACTTCGGCGGCGTCCTGGCCGAGACGACCAGGCGGGAGGGCTGGTCGGCGGCGCTGGCGAAGGAGGTGCACGCCGCCCTCGCCCGCGCCGGATGCCGCGACCTGGACGTCGCCGCGGTCGAGACCGACATCAAGGCGGGCGTGGCGGCCGACAAGTGCTGGAAGGACGCGATGTCCCGGCCGTACGCGCCGCCGGAGATGACGCACGCCGCGTTCTGGGGCGACTACGTCGCCGCCGACTGGCCGGCGCCGGCCCGCCAGCTCGTCGTCGCGCACGCGACCCCGCTGTGCAAGCGGATGGGCGAGCTGCGGCAGGACCGCCGCACCCGCCCCGGCATCCCCGAACTGCTGGACGCCGCCGCCGCGCACGGCATCCCCTGCGCGATCGTCAGCAACTCGCTGTCGGGCGCCGTCCACCGCGACTACACGGCGGCGACGGGCCTGGCGGAGAAACTGGCCGTGGAGATCTACAGCGACGAGGTCGGCGTCCGCAAGCCCAACCCGGAGATGATCTGGATCGCGACCCGCGCCCTCGGCCTCGACCCCGGCGACGTCTGGTACGTCGGCGACAACTTCGACCGGGACGTGGTGTGCGGGCACCGGGCGGGCGTCGGCGGCAACGTGCTGATGGTCGCCAAGGGGACCTACGACGTCCCCTACGAGGTCCGGCACCGCCCGGACGCGGTCGTGGACGACGGCCACGGGCTGCTCGAACTGCTCACCGGCGCGCTCGAACGCGAAGACGACACAGAAGGAGACGCATGAACGTCGATGTCCCCGCCTCGCGGGAACTGGCCGGAATCGCCGAGCTCGCCGCTCGCGCCACGGGGGACCGGCTGCGGACGGCGTTCCGCTCGCGTCCCGAGGTCGACACCAAGCGCGACATGCACGACCCGGTCACCGTGCACGACCGCGCCGCCGAGGAGACCATCCGGGAGGTCCTCGCCAAGGAGAGCCCCGGCAGCGTCGTCGTCGGCGAGGAGGGCGGCGCGCAGGGTCCGGACGGCGACGCGGCGTCGAACGGCGGCGCGGGTTCGGACGGCGGCATCCGCTGGTACGTGGACCCCATCGACGGCACCGCCAACTTCGCGGTCGGCCTGCCGTTCTTCTGCGTGTCCATCGGCGCCGTCGCCGGCGGCGAGGTCGTCGCGGGCGCGGTGTACGACCCGGTGCGGGACGAGATGTTCAGCGCGTCCCTCGGCGGTGCGACCTGCAACGGCGAGCGGATCGAGAGCAGGGGCGCCGCACGCGACGAGACCGCCGTCGTCGCCACGTCCTACCCCAGCGCGCGCGAGCTGCACGCCGACCGGGACGAGGCGCTGCGCCGCTTCGGCCAGATGGTGGAGGCGTTCGCCACGCTGCGCCGCCCCGGCAGCGCCGCGCTCACCCTCGCGCACGTCGCCGCAGGCTGGACCGACGTCGCCTACGACCCGTCCATCAACGCCTGGGACGTCACCGCGGCGCTGCTGCTGGTCCGGCAGGCGGGCGGCACGTACCTGCCGCTCGGCGGGAAGCCCGGCGCCCCCGACCACGAGGCCCCCGGCTACCTGGCGTGCACCGGCGCGTTCGACCTCGACGCGTCCGTCATGCTCGACGTGACCGGCGCGCGGGGGAGCGGCGCGTGAGCACCACCGGCGTCCGCACCGTCGACTGGATCGTCACCGACCTGGACGGCACCCTCGTCGGCCGCGACAGCGAGATCGTCGCGCCGAGCCTCGCGGCGCTGCGCCGCTTCATGGACGCGGGCGGCGCCGTCGTCATCGCCACCGGACGCAGCGAGGCGGCCGCGCTCCCGTACTACCGGGCGCTCGGCCTCACCACCCCGGCGATCCTCTACAACGGCGCCCGCGTGGTCGACCTCAGCACGGGCGCCGTCCTGTACCGGCGCTGCCTGGGTGTGGCCGCGTGGGCGAAGCTGACGATGCTGTTCGGCTCCCTGCCCGAGGGGGTGTGGCCGGTCGCGTTCAGCGGCGGCCGCGCCCACGTTGTCTCCGATTCGCCGGCGCTGCGGGAGTACGCCCATCGGGACGGCATCACGCTCACCCGCATCGGCGCGTGGGGCGACCTGCCGTTCGACGACATCGTCAAGGTCATGATGATCTGCGACCGCCCCGGCCTCATGGACCCCGCCGAGGAGACGGTGGCGGCGAACGTCGAGGGCGTCACCCTCGTCCGGTCGGAGACCACCTACCTGGAGGCGCTCCCGGCGGGCGCGACGAAGGGCGCGGCGCTGCGCGAGCTCGCGGCGGCGCGGAACGTGGCGCTGACCGACATCGCGGCGATCGGCGACAACCCCAACGACCTCGACATGATCCAGGTGGCGGGGCTCGGCGCCGCGGTCGGCGACGGGGCCGAGCAGGTCCGCGCCGCCGCCGACCTCGTGGTCGGGCCGTGCGCGGACGGCGCGGTCGCCGACCTCGTCGCCCGCGTCCTGCCGTGATCCTGACCGTCGTCGGCTGCGCGGGCTCCGTCCCGGGGCCGGACGCCGCGTGCTCCTGCTACCTGCTGGAGCACGCGGGGTTCCGGCTCCTGCTGGACGCCGGCACCGGCGCCCTCGGCCCGCTGCAGCGCTTCGCCGACCCCCGCGCGATCGACGCCGTGGTCGTCAGCCACCGCCACCGCGACCACTGCTCCGACTTGGCCCCCCTGGCCTATCTGCGCGACCGCCGGGGCCCGGCGGAACCGCTGCCGGTGCTGGCGCCCGCCGGGACGTCCGCGCACCTGGCGCCCCCGCCCGCGTCCGAGTCGGCCGGCGCGAACGCGCCCGCGCCGGGCGGCTACATGGACGGGCTGGAGTGGCGGGACCCGGTCCCGGGCCCGACCCGGTTCGGTCCGTTCACCGTGCGGACGGCTCCCGTGCGGCACTCGGTGCCCGCGCTGGCCGTCCGCGTGACGGTGGGGCGGGCGTCGCTCACCTACTCCGGCGACTCGGGCGAATGCGACGAGCTGCTCGACCTGGCGCGGGGCGCGGACGTCCTGCTGTGCGAGGCGGCCGCGTCGGTGCGGACGCCCGGCGCCGGGGAGGCGCACCTGACGCCCGCGCAGGCGGCCGGGCTGGCGAAGGAGGCGGGGGCCGGGCATCTCGTCCTGACCCATCTGCGTCCCTGGGCCGATCCGGCGGAGGCGCTGCGGGCGGCGCGCGAGGTCTACGCGGGGCCGATCTCCCTGGCCGTCCCGGGCCTGCGCGTCATCGCCTGACCGGGGCCGTGCTGCCGCGTTCGACCAGCGCCGGGGGGACGCTGACGCGGCGCGGCCTGTCCGGGGCGCCGTCGCGGACGCGGTCCAGCAGGGCGGCCATCGCCAGGCGGCCCAGCTCGCGGGGCGGCGGGGCGACCGCGGTCACCCGCGCGGCCCCGGCGCCCGGCGGGTCGCCGTGCACGATCAGCGAGACGTCCTCGGGGACGCGCCTCCCGGCGCGCAGCAGGGCCGCCAGCGCGGCGGTGCCGGTCGTGTCGCCGAGCGCGAGCACCGCCGTCGGCGGCTCGGGCGCGTCCCACAGCTCGTCCGGGGCGGTCGCGACGGCGGCGCGGCCGGCGACGGCGCGGCGGAGCCGGGACGGCCGGGAGCCGAGGTCCAGGCAGGCGATGCGGCGGTGCCCGAGCGAGGCCAGGTGCGCGATCGCGTGCTCGGCCGCACCGGCGTCGTCGCCGGTCACGCAGTCGACGTTGGCCGAGCGGAGCGTCCGTCCGACGACGGCGACGGCGGAGCCGGCGGCGGCCCGGTCGATCTCGGCGGCGGGGATGCGGGGGCCGGCGAGGACGACGCCGTCCAGGCGGAGGCCGAGGAGGTCCTCCACGGCGGTCCGCTCGCGGGCGGTGCGGCCGCCTCCCGTGGTCAGCAGCAGCCGGACGTCGCGCCGCGCCGCCTCCTCGGCGAGCCCGTCGTGGACGGCCGCGGACTCCGGGTCGTGGAGGTCGGCCAGCAGCACCCCGACGATGCCCGTCCGGCCGGCGGCGAGGCCGCGCGCCATGACGTTCGGCCGGTAGCCGAGTTCCCGCGCCGCCTCCAGCACCGCCTCCCGGCGCTCCCTGCCGACCTTGGGGGAGCCGCGCATCACCAGGGACACCAGCGCGCGGGACACGCCCGCGCGCGCCGCGACGTCCTCCAGCGTCGGATGCGCCATCTCAGTACTTCCTTTCGTGCGGGGGCGCCCCCCCCGGATCCGGGAGGCGCCCCCGAGCATCACTCCGTCACGTGACGGCCGAGCCGCCGGTGATCGCCTGCGAAGCCAGTTTCGAGCCTGCGTGAAACTGGTCGCGATGCGAGCCGCCAGGCGAGCCGGAGCGATGCGGCGATCGCCGCGGTGCCCGTTGGAGGAAGGCGCTCAAGCGCCTGACGCCAAGGGCACCGCGATGAACTCAGCCGCGCGGGTTCCAGTCGCCTGGGGTGACGTCCAGGTCGAGCGGTTCGGCGACATCCTTCCAGTCCACGAACTTGAAGTTCGTGTTCTCGCGGACCTCGCCGCCGCCGTCCACCGCGTCGGGGGTGTTGACGCCGTCGTGGACGACCAGGAGGCCGTTGCGGAAGCGCCCGATCGGGGCGCTGGTCACCATCGCGCCGTCGCAGACCTCCGAGCCGTCCACGGTGGTGCCGGGGGCGACGCGGAAGCGGCCGATGTAGTCGTCCGGGTCCTCGCGGTCGTAGACGACGAAGGTGTTGTCGCCCTGGCTGGAGGCGAGCAGGTAGCCCTCGCCGTCGTCCTGCCGGTAGATCGAGAGGCCCTCGGCGTCGGCCGTGAGGTGCGTGCCGCCCACGCCCGGGTCGGGCCCGCTCGGGTCGCACTCCTCGGTCTCGGGGTTGTAGGCGGCCGGGACGCCGTACTCCTTGACCCGGTCGATGAGCTCGGGCGCGCCGCCGTTCATCGGGACGCGCCAGATGCCGACGTCCTCCTGCGCCGCGTACAGCGCGTCGTTCTCGGGGTCGGCGACCATGCCCTCGACCTGCGGGCCCTCGCCGGGGTCCTCGCAGGGCGTCCAGGTGCCGCCGGGCACCGGGAACGACGTGGGCAGGTCGAGGTCGCGGACGCGGTCATAGCTGATCTTGCCCGCGGCGGTGACGCGCAGGCGGACGAGGCCGAGCCGGGAGGTGTGCCGGCGGCTGAGCGCGACGTAGGCGCCGCCGCGGGAGTCGCTCCACGACGCGAGCCCGTACGCCGTCGCCTGCTCGTTGACGTCGTCGAGGGAGGACGAGAAGACGAACGGCGCGGACGGGTCGGTGACGTCGGTCAGCGGCGCCTGGTGCCGGACGGCCGCCCGCGGGTCGATCGCGTAGGTGCGGACGGTGTCGCGGCCGCGGTCGGAGACGACGGCCAGGTCGACCTTCTGGCGGCCGAGCTGGAAGCCGTAGACGAGGTCGACGTTGTTGAACCTGCCGGGCTCGTCGCCGGGCCGGGGCGGGGTGGGGGCGGCGAACCGCTGGACCTCCCGTCCGGCGGCGTCGTACACGACGAGGCCGCCCTCCTTGAGGGTCGCGACGACGAGGTCGCCGGCGCGGTCGCTCGGGTGGCTCCAGATGGCCGGGTCGTCGGCGTTGGCGTTGCCGCCCGCCTCGTCGTCGTAGTTCGGCGGGGTCTCCAGCGTGGCGCGGACCTGGGCGGGCTGGTCGCCGCCGGCGGACGCCGGGACGGCCGGCAGCACGGCGGCGGCGAGCGCCACGGTCGTCGCGGCGGCCGCCAGGCGGGCGCCCTTGGGGGTGGGTTTCAGGTGCATCGGGTTCCTCCTGATGCGCGATGCGGATGCCTGCACCGTAAGCGTTAGAGCGCTCTAATTCAATAGAGCGCTCTAATCGGTCACAAGGTTCTCACCGGCCGTTCACCCCGGTCCCCGGCGGCGGGCTAGCGCTCCACGAGCGTGAGCGCGAACGAGTAGCGGTCGGCGCGGTACACGTGGCAGCCGTACTCGATCGCGGCGCCCTTGTCGTCGTAGGCGGTGCGGTTCATGGTCAGCAGCGGGACGCCGCGGCGCTCGTCCAGCAGCCGGGCCTCGGCCGCCGTCGCGCCGCGCGCGCCGATGGTCTGGTTCGCGATGCGCAGGTTGATGCCGGTCCCGCGGAGCAGCTCGTACAGGCCGTGCTCGGCGAGGTCGGCCTCGGTCAGCTTGATCAGGTCGACCGGCAGGTAGTTGGTGAGCAGGGCGAGCGGCTCCTCGCCGGTGCAGCGGATGCGGCGCATCCGGACGACGTCGGTGCCGGGCGGGAGGCCGAGCTCCTTGGCCACCGTGTCGTCGGCGGGCACGAGGCCCAGCTCCAGGACGCGGGTGCGCGGCTCGCGGCCGGCCGCCGCCAGGTCGTCGTGCAGGCTGGTCAGCTCGATCGAGCGGCGGATCTCCGACTGCACCACCTGCGTGCCGACGCCCCGCTTGCGGACGAGGAGCCCCCGGTCCACCAGGTGCTGGATGGCCTGCCGGACGGTCGGGCGGGAGAGCCCGCACCGGTCGGCCAGCTCGACCTCGTTCTCCAGCCGGGTGCCCGGGGTCAGCTCACCCTCCCGGATCGCGGCCTCCAGCTGCTGGGCGAGCTGGTAGTACAGCGGCACGGGGCTGCTGCGGTCCACGGACACGCGCGGTCGGTACACCCATCGTCTCCTCTCGTCCGTGAGGATCGTACCCCCCGAAGTGTGTTTAACTTATTACCTCATAATGTCATAACAAACTATTGACATGCCGTCCTGGCCTTCAGCAGACTCGGCGGGGCCGGTGCCGAGCGCGGAACCGGGTGCGTTCAGGAAGATGGTGAGCCGATGATCAACGATCGCGTCGCGGGAGCCCCGATCTCGTGGGGGGTGTGCGAAGTCCCCGGCTGGGGCCATCAGATGGACCCCGGGCGGGTGCTGGCGGAGATGCGCGACCTCGGGCTGGCCGCCACCGAGTTCGGGCCGGACGGCTTCCTGCCGGCCCGGGCCGGTGAACGCGCCGCGCTCCTGGCGGAGTACGGGCTGCGGCCGGTGGGCGGCTTCGCGCCGGTCGTGCTGCACGACCCGGAGCGGGACCCGCTGCCGGACGTGCGGCGGATCCTGTCCGGGTTCGATGTGGAACGCTCCAAGTCGGATCTGACGCTGGTGCTGGCCGCCGTGCACGGGCTGGACGGCTACGACGAGCGCCCCTCGCTCGACCTCGCCGGCTGGACGGCCCTGCTCGCCAACCTCGACCGGATCGCCGCCCTCGCCGCCGAGACCGGCGTCCGGGCCGTCCTGCACCCGCACGTCGGGACGATGGTGGAACGGTCCGCGGAGGTCCGCCGCGTCCTCGACGGGTCGGGCGTCCCGCTGTGCCTGGACACCGGCCACCTGCTGATCGGCGGCACCGACCCGGCCGAGCTCGCGGCGAGCGCCGGGGAGCGGATCGCGCACGTCCACCTCAAGGACGTCGACGCGGGCCTCGCCGACGCCGTCCGGCACGGCCGCACCTCCTACACCGACGCCGTCCGCGCCGGGATCTACCGCCCGCTCGGCGCGGGCGACATCGACATCGCCGCCATCGTCGGCTCCCTCGAAGGCGTCGGCTACGACGGCTGGTACGTCCTGGAGCAGGACATGATCATCGACGCCGAGCCCGCGCCCGGCGCCGGCCCGCTGACCGACGTGCGCGCCTGCGTCGACTTCCTCGCCGGGATCCCCGCATGACCCGATTCGACGTCATCACCATGGGCCGCGTCGGCGTCGACCTCTACCCGCTCCAGTCCGGCGTCGGGCTGGACGAGGTCGAGACGTTCGCCCGGTTCCTCGGCGGCAGCGCCACCAACGTCGCGGTCGCCGCCGCCCGGCACGGCCGCCGCGCCGCCGTGATCACCCGGACCGGCGCCGACCCGTTCGGCCGCTTCGTCCGCCGCGCGCTCGCCGAGTACGGGGTGGACGCCCGGTTCGTCGCCGACGTGGCGGGGCTCCCGACCCCGGTGACCTTCTGCGAGATCTTCCCGCCGGACGACTTCCCGCTGTACTTCTACCGCTTCCCGAAGGCTCCCGACCTGGAGATCCGCGCCGACGAGCTGGACCGTCCCGCGATCGAGGCCGCCGGGGTGCTCTGGACGACGGTGACCGGCCTGTGCGCCGAGCCGTCCCGGACGGCGACGCTCGCCGCGCTCGGTGCCCGCTCCCGCGCCGCCCTCACCGTCCTCGACCTCGACTACCGGCCCATGTTCTGGGAGTCGCCGGACGAGGCGGGCCGCTGGGCGGGCGAGGCCCTCGGACACGCCACCGTCGCGGTCGGCAACCTGGCCGAATGCGAGGTCGCCGTCGGCGAGCGCGACCCGGTGCGCGCCGCCCGCGCCCTGCTGGACCGGGGCGTCCGGCTCGCGGTCGTCAAGCGCGGCCCGGACGGCGTCCTCGCCGTCGACGCCGACGGGCGGGTGGTCGAGGCGCCGCCGGTCCCCGTCGAGGTCGCCAACGGGCTGGGCGCCGGCGACGCGTTCGGCGGCGCCCTCTGCCACGGGCTGCTCGCGGGCTGGGCGCTCCCCGACGTCATCGCGTTCGCCAACGCCGCCGGCGCGATCGTCGCGTCCCGGCTGGCCTGCTCGGCGGCGATGCCCACCCCGGACGAAGTGCACGCACTGGTGAAGCAGGTGGCCTCATGACGCTCGACACGCCGGTGACCCCGGCCGGGGCACGGGCGGGCCGGGTCGCGGCGCTCGCGGAGACGCGGGCGGTGCGCCCCGAGGCCATCGCCGAGGCCGCCGCCCGCCGCACCCGGCGGTCCGCGCTGCTCGGCTCGACCGGGCGGCTCATGCTGATCGCCGCCGACCACCCCGCCCGCGGCGCGCTCGCCGCCGGCGGCGACCCGCTCGCCATGGCCGACCGCGGCGACATGCTCGACCGGCTGTGCACGGCGCTGGAGCGCCCCGGCGTCGACGGGGTGCTCGCCACCCCCGAGGTCGTCGAGGACCTGCTGCTCCTCGGCGCCCTGGACGGCAAGGTCGTGATCGGCTCGATGAACCGGGGCGGGCTCGCCGGCACGTCCTTCGAGATCGACGACCGGTTCACCGCCTACAGCGCCGACGCGATCGCCGCGTCCCGGCTCGACGGCGGCAAGGTGCTGCTGCGCGTCGACGACGACGATCCGGCGACCCCGCGCACGCTGGAGGGCTGCGCGCGGGCGGTGTCGGCGCTCGCCGGGCACGGCGTGATGGCCATGGTCGAGCCGTTCATCGCGCGCCGGGTGGACGGCCGCGTCCGCAACGACCTCACCGCGGAGGCGATGATCCGCGCGATCGCGATCGCCGCGGGCCTCGGCACGACGTCCGCGCGCACCTGGCTGAAGGTGCCGGTCGTCCCGGACATGGAGCGCGTCATGGCCGCCTCGACGCTGCCCGCGCTGCTGCTCGGCGGCGAGGTCTCCGCCGACCCGCGCGCCGCCCGCGACGGCTGGCGCCGCGCGCTGCGGCTGCCGACCGTCCGGGGCCTGGTCGTCGGCCGCTCCCTTCTCTACCCTGCGGACGGCGATGTGGCCGGGGCCGTGGACGCTGCAGTGGAGGTCATGTGAGCACGAGACTGACGGTCGCCCAGGCGGTCGTGCGCTTTCTGGCGGCGCAGTACAGCGAACGGGACGGCGCGGAGCGGCGGTTCTTCGCCGGATGCTTCGGGATCTTCGGGCACGGCAACGTCGCCGGGCTCGGCCAGGCGCTGCTGGAGCACGCCGAAGACCTCCCGTACTACATGGCGCGCAACGAGCAGGCGATGGTGCACGCGGCGTCCGGCTACGCCCGGATGCACGACCGGCTGTCCACGCTGGCGTGCACGACGTCCATCGGGCCGGGCGCGACCAACATGGTGACGGGCGCGGCGCTGGCGACCATCAACCGGCTGCCCGTGCTGCTGCTGCCCGGGGACATCTTCGCCACCCGTCCCGCGAGCCCCGTCCTGCAAGAGCTGGAGGACGCGCGGTCCCACGACGTCTCGGTCAACGACTGCTTCAAGCCGGTGTCGAAGTACTGGGACCGCGTCAACCGGCCGGAGCAGCTGCCCAGCGCGCTGCTGGCGGCCATGCGCGTCCTCACCGACCCGGCCGAGACCGGCGCCGTCACCCTGGCCCTGCCCCAGGACGTCCAGGCGGAGGCGTTCGACTGGCCGGACGAGCTGTTCGCCCGCCGGGTGTGGCGGATCCCGCGCCCGGTCCCCGAACCGGCGGCGATCGAGGAGGCGGCCGAGATCCTGCGGAACGCCGAGCGCCCGCTGATCGTGGCCGGCGGCGGCGTCATCTATTCCCGCGCCACCGGCGACCTGGCCGCCTTCGCCGAGCGGACGGGCATCCCGGTCGCCGAGACGCAGGCGGGCAAGGGCTCGCTGCCCTGGGACCACGCGTGCTCGGTGGGCGCGATCGGCGCGACGGGCACGACGGCCGCGAACGCGCTCGCCCGGGAGGCCGACGTCGTGCTCGGCATCGGCACCCGCTACAGCGACTTCACCACCGCGTCGCACAGCCTGTTCGCCGACCCCGGCGTCCGCTTCGTCAACATCAACGTCGCGCGGCCCGACGCCGTCAAGCTCGCCGCGACGACCGTCGTCGCCGACGCCGGGGAGGCGGTCCGGGCCCTCGGCGCGGCGCTCGGCGGCCACCGCGTCCCGGACGCCCACCGGGCGCGGGCGCGGGAGCTCGCCCGGCGGTGGAACGCCGTCGTCGACGGGGCGTTCGGGGAGCGGCGGGACGGGCTGCCCGCGCAGGCGGAGATCATCGGCGCGGTGAACGAGGTCTCGGGGCCGCGGGACGTGGTGGTCTGCGCGGCCGGGTCCATGCCCGGCGACCTGCACAAGCTGTGGCGGACGCGCGACCCCAAGGGCTACCACGTCGAGTACGGCTACTCCTGCATGGGCTACGAGATCGCCGGGGGCCTCGGGGTGAAGATGGCCGCCCCCGACCGCGAGGTGTTCGTCCTCGTCGGCGACGGCTCGTACCTGATGATGGCGCAGGAGCTGGCCACGGCCGTCGCCGAGGGCGTCAAGCTGGTCGTCGTCCTGGTGCAGAACCACGGCTACGCGTCCATCGGGAACCTGTCCGAGAGCGTCGGCGCGGAGCGGTTCGGCACCCGCTACCGCGCCCGCACCGACACCGGCCTGGACGGCGGCCCCCTCCCCGTCGACCTCGCCGCGAACGCCGCCAGCCTCGGCGCGGACGTGCTCCGCGCCGAGGGCGTCGACGGGTTCCGCGACGCGCTGCGCGAGGCGGTCGCGTCCCCGCGCACCACCGTCGTCCACGTGGAGACCGACCCGCTCGCCCCCGCCCCCGACAGCGAGGCGTGGTGGGACGTGCCGGTCGCGGAGGTGTCCGCGCTGGAGCCCGCGGCGCTGGCCCGCGCCCGCTACGACGACGACCTGAAGACCCGGCGCCACTACCTGTGAGAGGAATCCTCATGCGTTCGATTCAGCACCGGATCGGCGGCCTCGCGGTCGGCGGGAGCGTCGCGGCGCCCGTGCACGACCCCGCGACCGGGCGGCAGACCGCCGAGGTGGTCCTCGGCCGCCGGGCCGAGGTGGACGCCGCCGTCGGCGCCGCCGTCCGGGCCTTCGAGTCGTGGCGGGAGGTGTCGCTGACCCGGCGGGCGCGGATCATGTTCGCGCTCCGCGACCTGCTGGAGCGGCACGAGGACGAGCTGGCCCGGCTGATCACCGCCGAGCACGGCAAGGTCCTGGACGACGCGCGCGGCGAGGTCGTCCGCGGCCGGGAGGTCGTCGAGTTCGCGTGCGGGATCCCGCAGCTGCTGAAGGGCGAGTACTCCGACCAGGTGTCGACCGGCGTGGACGCGTTCTCGTTCCGGGAGCCGCTCGGCGTCTGCGCGGGGATCGTCCCGTTCAACTTCCCGGTGATGGTGCCGCTGTGGATGCACCCGATCGCGATCGCCTGCGGGAACGCGTTCGTGCTGAAGCCGAGCGAGCGCGTCCCGTCCGCGTCCAACCTGGTGGCCGAGCTGTACGCCGAGGCGGGGCTGCCGGACGGGGTGTTCAACGTCCTGCACGGCGACGCGGAGACCGCCGGCGCGCTGATCGCGCACCCGGGCGTGGCCGCGGTGTCGTTCGTCGGGTCCACGCCCGTCGCCCGGCGCGTGCACGAGGCGGCGAGCACCGCGGGCAAGCGCGTGCAGGCGCTCGGCGGCGCCAAGAACCACGCGGTCGTGCTGCCCGACGCCGACCTCGACCTCGCCGCCGACCAGATCACCTCGGCGGCGTACGGGTCGGCCGGGCAGCGCTGCATGGCGATCTCGGTGACGGTCGCCGTCGGGGACGCCGCCGACCCGCTGCTCGACCGGCTCGCCGACCGCGCCCGCGCGATCAAGGTCGGGCCGGGCGCCGACCCGGCCAGCGAGATGGGGCCGCTGATCAGCGAGGCGGCGCGGGAACGCGTCGGCGGGCACGTCGAGGGGGCGGCCCGCGCCGGCGCCGAGCTCGTCGTGGACGGACGCGACCTGTCCGGTCCCGGCTTCTTCCTCGGCCCCTGCCTGCTCGACGGCGTCACCACCGACATGGCCGCCTACGAGCAGGAGATCTTCGGGCCCGTGCTGGCGGTGCTGCGCGCCGAGACCCTCGACGAGGCGATCGCGCTCGTCAACGCCAACCCCTACGGCAACGGGACGGCGATCTTCACCGCGTCCGGCGCGGCGGCGCGGCGGTTCCAGCGGTCCGTGCACGTCGGGATGATCGGGGTGAACGTGCCGGTCCCGGTGCCGATGGCGTTCTACTCGTTCGGCGGCTGGAAGGCGTCGCTGTTCGGCGACACCCACGTCCACGGGGCCGAGGGCGTCCGGTTCTACACGCGGGCGAAGGCCGTCACGTCCCGCTGGCCCGAGCCCGCCGCGGCCTCCGAGGCCCCCGGGATGGCCTTCCCCACGGCGCAGTGACCCAAGATTGCCCTGGGGCTTTGCCGGGCGGACGTTGACCGTTCACCGGCGGTTCAGGGGCGGCGACCAGGCTCCCGCGTGATCCCCTCACGTGAAGGAGTGCCCATGTCAGTGACCCGTCGCGGAGTCGTCAAGGGCGGCGCCGCCGGCGCACTGTCCATAGCCCTGGCCGGAAGCCTGGACGGAGTCTTCCAGACGTCCGCCGGTGCGGACACCGGAGAGGCGTACGGCTACGGCCCGCTCGTCCCCGACCCCAAGGGCGTCCTGGACCTGCCCAAGGGCTTCGCCTACAAGCAGCTGTCGGTGGAAGGCGACCCCATCTCCGACGGCGTGGTCGTCCCCGGACACCACGACGGGATGGCCACCTTCCCCGGCGGCGGGCACGGCCGGACCCGGCTGGTGCGCAACCACGAGCAGGGCACCAACGGCACCCGCGCCGTCGCGCCCGCCGCGCTGACCTACGACCCCGCCGTCAACGGCGGCACCACCACCCTGGAGGTCGACGGTCGCGGCAACCTGCTGTCGCAGTACGTCAGCCTCGCCGGGACGGCGGTGAACTGCGCCGGCGGACGCACCCCCTGGGGCACCTGGCTGACCTGCGAGGAGACCGAAGGGGTCGGCGGCGAGACCAGGAGCCACGGCTGGGTGTTCGAGGTCGACCCGAACGGCCGGCGCACCGAGCCCGTCCCGCTGACGGGCCTCGGCCGCTTCGCGCACGAGGCCGTCGCCGTCGACCCGCACACGCTCACCGCCTACCTGACCGAGGACGCGGCCAAGCCGTTCGGGCTGTTCTACCGGTTCCGCCCCCGCGCCCACCGCGGCGGCTACCACGCCTACGCGCGGGGCGGGAGGCTGGAGGCGATGAACGTCCGGGGCGTCCCGGACCTGTCGCTCGTCACCGAGCCCGGCACCCGGCTGCGCGTCGAGTGGCTGGACGTCCCGGACCCGTCGGCGAGGCAGACGTCCGTCCGCAAGCAGTTCGACACGATCACCCGGAGCCAGAAGCTCGAGGGCGCCTGGTGGGGGCACGGCAAGGCGTACTTCGTCGCGAGCTTCTCCCATTCCGGCGACGGCGCCGCGCGCGACCACGCCGGGCAGGTCTGGACCTACGACCCGCGCCGCGACGAGATCGAGCTCCAGCTGATCTTCAAGCCGGGCGGGCGGTTCGACGGCCCCGACAACATCACCGTCTCCCCGTACGGCGGCGGCGTGATCCTGGCCGAGGACGGCGACGGCGAGCAGTACCTCGTCGGCACCACCCGCCGGAACAAGCCGTTCGCGATGGCGCGCAACGCCCTCAACGGCAGCGAGTTCACCGGCGTCACGTTCTCGCCGGACGGCCGCGTCCTGTTCGCCAACCGCCAGTCGGACCCGGGGGCGACGTTCGCCGTCACGGGCCCCTGGCACCGCGTCCGGGGCTAGGCGAGGCCGCGGCGGGCGGCGGCGGGGGGCCGGGCGCCCTCGATGGAGGCCACCATGTCGAGCACCTGGCGCATGCCGTCCGCCTGCGACTCCGGCACCCGGAAGTAGGTCACCCCCAGCCACGCGTAGACGGACGCGGCGGCGAGCAGCCCGGGATCGGGCTCCCGCGCGTCCGTCTCCAGCGTGACGAGCACGGCGTCCCCGGAGGCGGCGAGCCGCTCGGCCCGGCTCGCGGGAGGCGCCGTGCCCGCGTCCACGGCGCCGTCCGGAACCGGCGCGTCCGATGGAAGGACCATCCGCTCTTGCAACCCCATGCCGCCAAGCGTGGCACGATCGGAGTCCGGGGATCGTCCTACCCGGGGACGCGAGCGGATGGGAGCGTTGATGGTCGTCGTGGTGCTCGTCCTGGCCGGCGTGGCCGTGCTGGGCGCCGTCGTCGTGCTCGCCATGGGCAGGGGCGGTGAACTGACCGAGGCCCACCCGGACTACCCGCCCCTCCAGGTGGACGCCGAGGGCCGTCCCATCCTGGCCCGGGACGGCTCCCGCATCCGGTTCCCCACGACGATCTGGGGGTACCAGATGCAGGTGACGGACGAGGCCGTCCACCGCCTGACCACGGCCCTGCACGAGCGCGACGCCCGCGTGGCCGACCTGGAGCGGCAGCTGCGCGACCTCCGCAGGCGCGACGGCGAACCGTCCATCGGCGCCCTGCACGGCTTGGAAGAGCCCGACAACGGCGTGCCGCTCCGCAAGGAGACCGTCCCGGTCGAGGACGACCCCGGCCCGGAGGAGGACCACCAGTGAGCCGAGTCGCCGTCCACGCGGAGGCCGTGTCCGGCGCCCCGCCCGAACGCGTCTTCGAGGTCCTGACCGACTGGCCTCGGCACGCCGAGTGGATGCCGTTCACCAGCGCCGAAGGCGGCGACAAGACCGGCGACGAGGTCCGGGCGTGGACGGGCGTCGGACCGGTCGGCTTCGTCGACACGATGGTCATCACCGACTGGCGGGCCGGCCGCCGCGTCGCCGTCCGGCACACCGGCCGCGTGGTGCGCGGCGAGGCGTGGTTCAAGGTCGTCCCCGAGGGCTCGGGCAGCCGCGTCGTCTGGGCGGAGTGCGTCGACCTCCCCCTCGGCCTGCTGGGCCGCGCCGGATGGCTCGTCGCCGGCCCGGTCGCGAAGGCGTTCCTGACCCTCGGCCTCCGCCGCCTCGCCGCGCTGTCGGAGGCGTGAGGTAGAACGGGCGGGTGACCGCGATCCTCGGCGATGACGGGCTGGCGCGCTGCCCCTGGGGCATGTCGGCGCCCGACTACATCGCCTACCACGACGACGAGTGGGGCCGTCCCGTCCGCGACGACCTCGGGCTCTACGAGAAGCTCTGCCTGGAGGCGTTCCAGTCGGGGCTGTCCTGGCTGACGATCCTGCGCAAGCGCGAGAACTTCCGCGCTGCCTTCCACGGCTTCGACCCCGAGAAGGTCGCCGCCTTCGGCCCGGACGACGTCGCGCGCCTGATGGGCGACGCCTCCATCGTCCGGAACCGGGCGAAGATCGAGGCGGCGATCGGCAACGCCCGCGCCGCCCTCGACCTGCCGGGCGGTCTCGCCGCGACCGCCTGGCGCTACGCCGACCCCGGCTCCCCGGCCTACACCGACATGGCCGACGTGCCCGCCTTCACCGACGCGTCGAAGGCGCTGTCCAAGGAGCTGAAGAAGCACGGCTTCCGCTTCGTCGGCCCCACCACCGCCTACGCCATGATGCAGGCGTGCGGCCTGGTCAACGACCACCTCGCCGGCTGCGCGTTCCGCTAGCCGCCGCCCCGGCATCACTCCGCCTTGGCCGCTTCGAGGAGGGGGACGTCGGCGGCGCGGCGGGCGGGGAGGGCCGACGTCGCGAGGGCGACCGCCGCCGCGCAGACGAGGACGACCGGGAACAGCCACCACGGCGGGTTCGGGGCGAAGAACGAGCTGCCCGTCGCGACGTGCATCAGGAACACGGCGGCCAGCGCCATGCCGATGCCGAGGAACCCGCCGAGCAGGACGACGGTCGCGGCCTCCCAGCGGACGATCGCCTTGATCTGCGCGACCGTCGCGCCGACCGCGCCGAGCAGCCCGAACTCGCGGGTCCGCTCGGCGACGCTCATCGACACGGTGGTCGCCATCCCGAACAGCGCGAGGACGAGCGCCATGCCGATGAACCCGTACATGACCTTCAGCCCGCTCGTCATCGCGCTCGCGGCCGTCTTCACGTAGGCGCCCTTGTCGAGCACCTCGACGCCGGGCGTGGCCGCGAACGCGCGGGCGAGGTCGCGCTCGGAGCCGCCCCGCACCAGGACGACCTGGGCGGGGGCGGCCGGGTCCAGCCGTTCCATGGTCGCCGGCGACACCACGGCCTGGTCGGCGAACAGGTGCGACGGGTCGTGGTAGGCGGCGGCGACCGTCAGCGGAATCCGGCCCTGGGCGCCGCGGACGACGATCCGCTGCCCCTTCTTGATCTTGTTCGCCTCCAGCACCGCGGAGGTGAGGGCGATCTCGCCGTCCCCGAGCCGGGGCAGGCGCCCGCCGAGCTCCAGCACGGCCGGCATCGCCGCCTGGTCCGCCCCCGTCACGGTCAGGTAGACCGGCAGCGGCGCCTCCTCCGGCGACGGCCGCCGGGGCGGCGGCGAGACGAGCTTGATCTCCGACACCGTCAGCGCGGCCGCGGCGGACACGCCGGCCACGGCCGCCGCCTTGTCCACCGAGTCGCGGGGCAGCGGCGCCGGGCCGCTGGACGTCGTGCCGGTCGCGGCGATCGCGTGCTCGGCCCGCATCACCTGCTTGCCGGCCTCGTCGAACCGCGCGTTCACCGACACGACGGTCAGCGCGGTCACGCCGACCAGCGCCACGCCCAGCATCAGCGACGACGCCGCCGACGACACCCGGCGCGGGCTGCGGGTGATGGTGGCGCGGGCGAGCCGCCCGGCCTCGCCGCTGACGGCCGTCCCGATCCGCCCGACCAGGCCGCCGAGGGGGCCGACGAAGAACGGGGCGAGGACGGCGAGCGCCGCGACCGTCGTCATGCAGCCCATGAGGATCATGACGCAGATGCCGACGGTGCGGTCGGGGCCCGGCGGCTCCTCGTACCTGATCCCGAAGACGCCGCCGAAGAAGATCCACGCGCACGCGAACACGGCGAGCGCGCCGAGCAGCCGGCCCCGGCGGCGGCCGGCCGTGTCGGCGCTCGCGGCGCGGATCGCCGCCATGGGGGAGATCCGCGCGGCGCGGCGCGCGGCCCGCCAGGCGGCGAGCTGGGTGACGGCGATCCCCGCGGCGGCGGGCGCCGCGAGCGCGATCCAGCCGAACTGCGCGTCGGCGGCGGAGATGTCGAAGCCGTCCTCGGCGAACAGCCGGGTGAGCAGCGCCGACACCGGGTAGCCGAGCAGCACGCCGCCGGCCGAGGCGACGAGCCCGAGGGCGAGCGCCTCCCACCGGATCAGCCGCTTGATCTGGCGCGGCGTCGCGCCGATCGCGCTGAGCAGCGCCAGCCGCCGGGTCCGCTGCCGGACAAGCGTGCCGAACGTGTTCGCCACGACGAACAGCCCGACGAACACCGCGACGGACGAGAGCATCCCGATGGCGCCGCCGATCGACGCGCCCGCCCCCTCCAGATTGGCCGACTGGGCGTTCCGCACGCCCGCGGCGGTGCGGACGGTGACGTCCTGGCCGAGGGAGCGGGCCAGCTCGGTGCGCAGCTTCGCCGCCTGGACGCCCGGCGCCGTCTTGACCCAGACGCCCTGCCACGTCCCCGCCGGGAGGCCCGCCGCCCGCTGGACGGCCGACGGCGTTCCGAGCAGCAGGTCGCCGCTCGCCACCGAGCTGTGCCCCTGCACGGTGACGATCCCGACGACCTTCATGGTGCTGCTCTGCTTCGGCAGCAGCACCCGCATCGCGTCGCCGACATCGAGCTTCCCGGCCCGCGCCACATGGCGGGTGACGGCGACCTCGCCGTCCGCGGCGGGCGCCCGGCCCGCCTCCAGGCGGTAGGGGTTGAGCCGGGCGTCGGACGTCCACGGCCGCAGCGTCGTCCCGGCCCCGGCGGGCGGCAGGATCGTCTTGCCGCCGGACCCGCTCGCGGTCACCGGGACCATCGCGTCCCCGGCCGCCGCCGCGACCCCCGGACGGCCCGCGACCGCGCCGAGCGCGACCTGGCCGTCCGGCGTCGCGTACGGGTCGTCGGCGTCGACCGACCCGCCCAGGACGAGCACGTCCGCGCGGGCGTACTCGCTGGCGTTGCTGCCCGACACCGCCTCCTGCGCCCGCAGCGTGAACTGCAGCGAGCCCGCGATCAGCCCGATCGAGAACAGCGCCGCCAGCAGCGTGGCGGCCAGCCGCGTCCAGCCCTCGGCGAACGAGCGGCGTGCGATGAGCCACATGCCGCTCAGCCCTCCATCCGGCGCATCACGTCGTGCACCTGGTCGACGGTCGGGGCGTGCAGCTCGTGGACGATCGTCCCGTCGGCGAGGAACAGCACCCGGTCGGCGTGCGCGGCGGCCCCCGGATCGTGCGTCACCATGATCACCGTCTGGTCGTAGGCGTCGACCGCGCGGCGCAGGAAGCCCAGCACCTCGGCGCCCGACCGGGAGTCGAGGTTGCCGGTCGGCTCGTCCGCGAACAGCACCTCCGGCCGGGTCAGCAGCGCCCGCGCCACCGCGACCCGCTGCTGCTGGCCGCCCGACAGCTCGGCCGGGCGGTGCGACAGCCGGTCCCGCAGGCCGAGCGCGTCCACGATCGTCGCGAACCACTCGCGGTCGGGCCGCCGGTTCCCGAGCCGCCCGGTCAGCCGGATGTTCTCCTCCGCCGTCAGCATCGGCAGCAGGTTGAACGACTGGAACACGAACCCGAGCCGGTCGCGGCGCAGCTTGGTCAGCCGCGTCCGGGACAGCTTCGTGATGTCCACGTCCCCGATCATGATCGAGCCGGACGTGGCCGTGTCCAGCCCGGCCATGCAGTGCAGGAACGTCGACTTCCCGGAGCCGGACGGCCCCATGATCGCGGTGAAGCGGCCACGGGGGAACGCCGCGGAGACGCCGCGCAGCGCGGTCACCGCGTGCTCGCCCGTCCCGTACGACTTGACGACGTCGCGGGCCACGGCGACATGGTCGCTGACGTGCCCGGCAGGGGGTGCGGCGGATGTCTGGATCATGCCTTCAAGCCAACCGCCCGCGCCCCCTCGCCCGCACTGGCGGAGCCTCCCCGACCGGCACTGGGGAAGGCCCTACCCCCGGCGGGGTGTCAGCGGCCCTCGAACACCGGCTGCTGCTTCTTCAGGAACGCCTCCGTCGCGTTCTTGTGGTCGGCGGTGTCCGCGCACTCGTCCTGGAGCCCGGCCTCCCGCTCCAGCGCGGACGCCAGGTCGTGCGACGCCGCGTGGTCGAGGGCCGCCTTCACCGCGCCGTAGGAGACCGTGGGCCCGGACGCGAGGCGCCGCGCCAGCTCCACCGCCGCCGGGGCCAGCTCGTCCGCCGGGACGACCCGGTTCACCAGGCCCAGCTCCAGCGCCCGCTCAGCCTTCACCGGCTCGCCGAGCAGCAGCAGCTCCGCGGCCCGCGCGCGGCCGACGAGGCGCTGCAGCGTCCACGACATGCCGCTGTCGGGGGCCAGGCCGATCCCGGTGAACGCGGTCGCGAACCTGGCCTTGTCGGACGCGACGACCAGGTCGCAGGCGAACGCCAGCGCCGCGCCCGCGCCCGCCGCGACGCCGTTCACCGCCGCCACCACCGGCTTGCGCATCCCGGCGAGGGCCAGCACGGTCGGGTTGTAGTGCTTGCGGACGGTGTCGTCCAGCCCCTTCCCGGCGGCGAGGTTGGCGGCGTGCTCGCGCAGGTCCTGGCCCGCGCAGAAGGCCCGCCCGGCGCCGGTCAGGATCACCGCGCGGGCCGCCGGGTCGGCGGCCGCGCGCACCACCGTGTCCCGCAGCAGCTCCTTCATCTCGGTCGTCAGCGAGTTCATCCCGTCCGGACGGTTGAGTGTGATGGTCCCCACACCGTCGGTGACGTCGTACAGCACGGTCTCAGACATCGTCGTCCTCTCGGTTCTCCCGCAGATCTTCCCATCTTCCGATCTGGAGGCTGATCGTTACCACTTCGCGCCCGGAAGACGAGATAATGGACCACTACTGATGACGCGGATGCGACACGCGGCCACGCGGCCAACGGTGTGCGAGGCCGCGGCCCTAAGGCAGGAAGGGGATGCACGCATGGCGGCGATGAAGCCGCGGACGGGAGACGGTCCGCTCGAAGTGACCAAGGAGGGACGCGGGATCGTCATGCGGGTCCCCCTCGAAGGCGGCGGCCGCCTCGTGGTCGAGCTCTCCGCCGACGAGGCCAAGGAGCTCGGCGAGGCGCTCAAGGGCGTCGTGGGCTGACGGCTCCACCGCTCCCGGCTTGTTGGTGACGGTCCCGGCGACGCCGCCGGGGCCCTTGCCATTTCCGTACCCAGAAGGGGGACCATCACCATGCCCATCGCGACCCGCGTCCACGGCGCCGGCGGCACCGTGTCGCAGACGGCGGCCGACCTCGGGGCGGAGGTGGTGGCGGTCCCGGTCCGCAAGGGCCCCGTCGCGCCGGCGGCGGAGGTCGCGGCGGCGCTGCCCTACACGCTGGACGAGCTGCTGGCGCTGCACCGGGCCAAGGGCGAGCCGGGGGAGATCACCGCGACCCAGGTCCGCGTCGGCGGCCGGGTCCGCGAGCTGCTGCTGTACGGGGTGGGCGAGGCGTCCCCGGCCGACCTGCGCAGGGCCGGCGCCGCGCTGGCCCGCCGCGGCCGGGGCCGGACGGCCCTCGTCGCCGGCGTCCCGGACGGCGACCTCGCCGCCTTCACCGAGGGCGCGCTGCTGGCCGGCTACGAGTTCAAGATCGGCGCCGCGCCCGCCCGGAAGGCGCTCGGCGCCCTCGCCGTGCTGACCGAGGCCGGGCCCGAGGCCGGCGCCCCGGCGATCGAGCGGGGCACCGCGCGGGCGCGGGCCACCGCGCTGGCCCGCGACCTCGCCAACACCCCGGCCGGCGAGAAGGACCCGTCCTGGCTCGCCGCGCGGGCCGAGCGGGTCGCCGCGGACGCCGGCCTCGCCGTCCGCGTGCGCGGCGAGAAGGAGCTGGCCGAGGGCGGCTTCGGCGGGCTGCTCGCCGTCGGCGGCGGATCGGCCCGCCCGCCCCGCCTCATCGAGCTGTCCTACCGGCCCGACGAACCGGCCGGGAAGCACATCGTGCTGGTCGGCAAGGGCATCACGTTCGACAGCGGCGGCCTGTCGCTGAAGCCGAACGAGAGCATGAAGGCGATGAAGACCGACATGGCGGGCGGCGGCGCGGTCATCGCCGTGATGAGCGCGCTGCGCGGCCTCGGCGTCCGCGCCCGCGTCACCGGCCTGGTCGCGGCGGCGGAGAACATGCCGTCCGGGTCGTCGATGCGTCCCGGCGACGTGATCCGCCACTTCGGCGGGACGACCTCCGAGGTGCTGAACACCGACGCCGAGGGGCGACTCGTCCTCGCCGACGCGCTCGCCTACGCGGACGCCGAGCTCGCCCCCGACGCGGTCGTCGACGTCGCGACCCTCACCGGCGCCGCGAAGGTCGCGCTCGGCCTCCGGCACGCCGCGCTGTTCGCCACCGACGACGCCCTCGCCGGCGAGCTCACCCGCGCCGGGACGGCGGCGGGCGAGCCGGTGTGGCGGCTCCCGCTGACCGCCGACTACCGCACCGCGATCGACTCCGACGTCGCCGACGTCGCCAACATCGGGCGCGGCGGCTACGGCGGCGGCTCCATCACGGCGGCGCTGTTCCTGCGCGAGTTCGCCGGCGACCGGCCCTGGGCGCACCTCGACATCGCCGGTCCGGGGCGCGCCGCGTCCGACGACGCGGAACTCACCCGCGGCGCGACCGGGTTCGGCGTCCGCCTCCTGCTGGACTGGCTGACGGCCTGACCGGCGGGCCGCCCGGCCGCTACTTCGTCCGGCGGTCGATCACCGGGACGCGGCGCCGCCGCCGCGCCTCCTTGACGACCTCCGGGAGCGTCGCGTCCCAGCCGGGCTCGACGGCGAAGCACCACGGCACGGCCGCCGCGGTGGACGGCACGTCCCGGATGGTGAACGCCACGAGGCCGGGCCGCGCCGACGTGCGGGCCAGCTCCGCCAGCTCGGCGGACGGCAGGAAGACCAGGTAGTCCTGCTCGCCCCGGCGGCTGCCCGCCACGCCGCGGCGCAGCGCCGCGATCGCGGTCACCTCGTCCCAGGGCAGCGTCCGCCCGGCCGAGCGCGGCAGCGGCCAGCGCGCCGGGCGGCGCACCGCGTCCCCGTCCAGTTGCAGGACGGGACGGCGCGCCAGCAGCCCGCCCGCCGAGATCACCAGCCCCGTGCCGAACAGCGCGAGCCCCGCCGCGCCCAGCACCATGGACATGACGCTGCCCAGGCCGGCGCCGCGGATCGCCCCGCCCGCGACGAACGCCACGGACGCGGCGAACAGGATCGCGAGGGCCACGAGCTGCCAGGCCCCGCGCCACGTCACCCGGATCCGCACCGCGAACGGCTCACCGGTCTCGGCCGCACTCTCGCCCGGCTCCGCGTCCGCCTCCGGCGGGGTCTGCGCGTCCGGCTCCGTCTCCGCGTCCCGCTCGGTCTGCATACCCGGCCCGCTCTCCGGCTCGGTCTTCGGCTCGATCTCCATGGGGCCGGCTCAGCCGCGCTTGACCGCGCAGAGGAGCCCGTCGCCGACCGGGACGAGGAGCGGGACGAGCCGCTCGTCGTCGCGGATCATGCGGTGCACCTCGCGGATCGACTCGGTGTCGGGGTCGCGGTGGCCGGAGTCGGCGACCCGGTCGTGCCACAGCGCGTTGTCGAACGCGACGACGCCGCCGGGCCGCAGCAGCCGCAGCGCGTCCATCAGGTAGTCGGGGTACTCCCGCTTGTCGGCGTCGCAGAACACCATGTCGTAGGCGCCGTCGGTCAGCCGGGGCAGCACCTCCAGCGCCGGGCCGCTGATCATCCGGGTGCGGAAGCCGGACAGCCCCGCCTCCCGGTAGGCGAGCTTCGCCAGCCGCTGGTTCTCGGGCTCGATGTCGACGCTCGTGAGGACAGCGTCCTTGGGCATGCCGCGCATCAGCCAGACGCCGGAGACGCCGCAGCCGGAGCCGACCTCCACGACCGTCCGCGCGCCGATCAGCGTCGCGAGGAAGCGCAGCGCCGCACCGCCCGCCGGGCCGATCGGGGACGCGCCGACCTCCTCGCCGCGCCGCCTGGCGGCAACGAGCGGCTCGTCTTCGGGGAGGAAATCCTCCACGTAGGCCCGGGTGGCCTGAATGGCGTCGATGGCTGCCTCCTCGCGGGACCCCCGCATGCCTCATGCTGGAAAGACCATATCGTTGACAGGGAACCAACTGGAGTTTCAGCGCGTTGTAACCACCGGGAGCGCAAGCGCGCTGCCAGCACCGAAGTCGGTCCAGAACCGCCCCAGCCCAGGCGAGACCGTGCCGTTCCAAGGCGAGATCCTTGGCTCACGAGAGAGGAACAGCCCGGCACCATGGGAGTCGCAGCACTCAGTTTCAGAAGCGCTGTGGGGGTAGGCGCCAGGCAGGGGAACGCCGCTCGCACCCGCGAGAACGCCCCCGAGGCCGAGTGGGCGCCGCCGTCCTGGGACGAGGTCGTCCGCGAGCACTCCGCGCGCGTCTACCGGCTGGCCTACCGCCTGACCGGAAACCAGCACGACGCCGAGGACCTCACGCAGGAGGTCTTCGTCCGCGTGTTCCGCTCGCTGTCGAACTACACGCCAGGGACGTTCGAGGGCTGGCTGCACCGCATCACCACGAACCTGTTCCTCGACATGGCGCGGCGCCGCCAGCGCATCCGCTTCGAGGGCCTCGCCGACGACGCCGCGGAGCGCCTCCAGGGCCGCGAGCCGACCCCGGCGCAGGCGTTCGACGACACCAACTTCGACGCCGACGTCCAGGCCGCCCTCGACGCGCTGGCCCCCGAGTACCGCGCGGCCGTCGTGCTGTGCGACATCGAGGGGCTCTCCTACGAGGAGATCTCCGCGACGCTCGGCGTCAAGCTCGGCACCGTGCGCAGCCGCATCCACCGCGGGCGGGCGCAGCTGCGCTCCGCGCTGGAGCACCGCGCACCCACCCGGCGCAGGCCGGGCACCAGGAACGACTACCAGGCGGCGGAGGCGCGCGCCACCGCCGACCGCGGCGAGGCCGCGGCGCCGGCGGGGGGCCTGCACGCGGCCGGCGGCGCGCTGCCGCAGCCGGGCGGCGCGTAAGAGCCGCACCGATATCAGCGCGCGGTGCGGGACCGCGCGCCTGACCGAACGGAACCGACGGAGGCGGCGTGAGTTGTCTGGGGGAGCGTCTGACCGCTCTGGTCGACGATGAGCTGGGGCACGAGGAGCGCGACCGCGTCCTCGCCCATCTCGCGGGATGCGCCCAGTGCCGGGCCGAGGCGGCCGCCCTGCGCCTGCTCAAGGGACGGCTGCGGGGGCTGTCCGAGCTCCCCGCGGCGGACGGCACCGACGACCTGCCGACCCCCGACTTCCTGACCCGGCTGCGCTCGCTGCCCGTGGCCGCCGGGCCGCCCGCGGCCGCCGACGTCCCGCCCGGCCCGCCCGAGCCGCCCGCGGGCCCGGCGGCGCAGCGTCCCGCCCGGCCGCTCCGATCATCCATCCGCCCCGGCAGGACGGCCCCCGCCGCGCGTCCGCGCGACAACCGCCCGGCCGGGCACGCCGCCGTCCAGATCAACCCGCGGCGCCGCTACCTCGTCGTCGGCGCCGCCACGCTCTTCCTCGGCCTCGGCACCGCGTCCTACGCCGCGGGCGGCCGGCAGGACTCGCCGACCGTCACGCCCGCCTTCGACCGCTTCGCCGTCGAGCACGCGCTCACCTCCGGGGACGCGCCGATGACCGACCCGCTCACCGACCCGGTCTACCAGGTCCAGGTCTCTCCCGGGCCGTGACCGCGCCCACCGCGGCCGGCAGCACCGGTATGGCGGGGCGCGGACGGCGGTGCGCCGTCCTGGCCGGCGCGCTCGCGGGCGCGCTCGCCCTCGCCGGGGTGCTGGCCGGCGACCCGGCCGCCGTCCGGCGCGTCCGCAGCGACCCCGGCGCCGTCGGGCTGCTGCGCGCCGCCGCCGACGCCGCCCGCGACGTCCCCTACCAGGGCCGGCGGTTCCTCACCACGTGGAACCGGAGCAAGTCCGCCACGTCCCGCGTCACTGTGGCGCACCGGCCCGGCGAGGGCATCCGCTACCGGTCGGCGACGACCGGGACCGGCTACCGGCCCGAGTCCGCCGCCGGGGACACCACCGGCTTCACTCCCGAGACCCTCGCCCTGCTCACCCGCAACTACTCGGTGGTGCGCGCGGCGGACGCGGCGATCTGCGGCCGGCGGGCCCGCGTCGTCGAGGCCCGCCGGCCCGACGGCAGCCCCGCCGGACGCTTCTGGATCGACCGCGAGACCGGGCTGATGCTGCACCGCGAGCTGATCGACGCCAAGGGCCATCCGGTGATCGTCACCGGGTTCAGCGAGATCAGCTTCACCCTGCCGCCGGTCGACCGGGCCGCGCTCGGCCTGCCCCGGGGCGGCCTGCTGCGCTTCCCCGGGTCGAGCGGCGGCGGCCCGGCCGAGAGCACCGCGTCCGCCGCGGGCGCGTGGGGCGAGCCGCTGGACCGGGCCGGGATCGCCGGGCTGCGCGACCGCGGCTGGCCCGTCCCGAAGGACCTGCCCGGCCGCCTCACCCTCTACGACGTGCGCCGGGAGAAGGACGACGGCGCCGTCCACCTCAGCTACTCCGACGGCCTCGCCGCCGTCTCGGTGTTCGTGCAGCGCGGCCGCCTCGACGAGAGCGGGCTGGCCGGCTGGCAGAAGACCGTCCGCCGGGGCCGGACCGTGTACCGCCGCGAGTCGCTGCGGCGCTGGGCCGTGTCCGCGGGGCAGGGTTACGTCTACACCGTGCTGACGGACGCGCCGCAGAGCACGGCCGAGTCGGTGGCCGTGAACATGCCGCGCGGCGCCGACCCGTTCTGGACCCGGCTGTCGCGGGGCGCCCGCCGCCTCGCGTCGGCGGCGAATCCGTTCGACTGACCGGATCCGTATCCGTTGCAGCCGTATTGGCAATAGGTCTTATGCTCGCCACATGCCTTTCGGGGCAGCATGAGCACGGATGACGAGAACCATGCTCGGTAGGAGAGATGGGGATGACGGAAGACAACCGCGGGCCGGCCAGGGCGCCGTCGGACGACGACGAGGTCGTCCCCGGACGGGAGCCTGAGCGGCCGGAGTCGGCGGCTCCTCCCGAGACGGTGACCGACCAGGAGTTCCCGGTCGAGCAGCCGGTGGACGACCCCGAGCCGGAGCCGCGGGACGCGGCGGCCGGCGCGGAGTCCGGCCACGAGCCCGGCGACGAGCCGGGCGGCCCGGGAGACCGCCTGGTGGCCGGCGGGTTCGCGCCGCCGGACTCGCTCGGCGGCCCGCCCGACACCAGCGAGGACGTGTTCTCCCGCGGCGCGGCCGGTCCCGCCGCGGACATGGGGCCGCAGGAGGTGCCGCTGCAGGACGTCCCGCCCCGGGACATGCCGCAGCCCCCGCCGCCGGTCCCGCTCGACAAGCCCGGCATGGACGACGACCGTCCGCGCCCCGGCTTCGTCCCGCACAACGCCGACCCGCGCGCCGCGCAGGGCGGCCCGTACGGCGGCTGGCCGCAGCAGTCCCACCAGGGCCCGCCGCCCCCCGCGGGCGCCCGGCCGCCGATGGGGCCGCCGCCCGCGCCGATGGGCCCGCCGCCCGGCGGCCCGGGACCCCGGCCGATGACCGGCTACGGGATGCCGCCCGGCGGCACCGGCCCCAACTGGGCGCCCGTGCCGGCGATGCCGTCGTCCTCGCGCGGCGGCCCGGGCCTCGGGCTGCTCGCCATCGTCGCGCTGATCGTCGCGCTGGTGGCCGGCGCCCTCGGCGCCGGGATCGGCGTCATCGCCACCAACGGCGACGACGGCGGCTCGGTGAGCCTCGGCGGCGGCAGCGACAGCAACGACACCAAGGTGCAGAGCCGTCCGCCGGAGTCCATCGCCGGCGTCGCGCAGCGGGTGCTGCCGAGCGTCGTCATGATCCGGGTGCAGTCCGCGCAGGGCGAGGTCGGCGGGACCGGCTTCATCGTCAACGGCGGCTACGTCATCACCAACAACCACGTCGTGTCCGGCGCCGGCGGCGGGCAGATCCAGATCGTCTTCAACGACAAGAAGACGCTGCCCGCGACCGTCAAGGGCGCCGACCCGAGCTCGGACGTCGCCGTCCTCAAGCCCGAGGGCCAGCACTCGCTGCCCCCGCTGCCGGTCGGCGACTCCAGCAAGATCGCCGTCGGCGACCCGGTGATCGCGATCGGCTCGCCGCTCGGCCTGCAGGGCTCGGTCACCACCGGCATCGTCAGCTCGCTGAACCGGGCCGTGCCCACGCAGGGCGAGGGCGGCGCCGACGCGTCCTACCTCAACGCGATCCAGACCGACGCGGCCATCAACCCCGGCAACTCGGGCGGCCCGCTGGTCGACGCCAAGGGCAGCGTGATCGGCATCAACACCGCGATCGCGACGCTCGGCGGCCAGTCCCTCGGCGGCGAGCAGCAGAGCGGCAGCATCGGCCTCGGCTTCGCGATCCCGATCAACCAGGGCAAGCGCGTCGCCGAGGAGATCATCCGCAGCGGGAGCGTCCGCAAGGCCAAGCTCGGCGTGCTGCCCGACCCCCGGTACCAGGAGGGCGGCGCCCGGATCATGCCGCAGCCCGTCCAGGGGCAGGACCCGGTGACCAAGGGCGGCCCGGCCGACAAGGCGGGCCTGAAGCCCGGCGACGTGATCACCAAGGTGGACGACAAGCCCATCGAGGACGCCACCGACCTCATCGCGCAGATCCGCAGCCGGGCACCCGGCGACCGGGTCACGATCACCTACGAGCGCGACGGCAAGGAGAACAAGGTCCAGCTGACCTTGGGCGCCGACTAGAAACGGCGGGACGCGCAAGGTCCGGTTCATCCGGGCTAGGGATACGCTGAGGGGGTCGGTCCGCCGGGACCGGCCCCTGACGGCTTGTGGAGGACGGGTTGTTCGACGTCGGACTCGGTGAGATGGCGGTTCTCGTCGTCCTCGCCCTGGTCATCTTCGGGGACAAGCTGCCGCAGGTCGCCGGGCAGGCGGGCCGCATGCTGCGGCAGTTCCGGCAGATGGCCGACAGCGCCAAGGCGGACCTCCAGGAAGGGCTCGGCCCGGAGTTCAAGGACTTCGACCTCAACGACCTGAACCCCAAGACGTTCGTCCGCAAGCACCTCCTCGAGGACGACCCGGACCACCTGACGACGAACGGCTCCAGCCTCTTCGACGACGAGCCCTCCTACGCCACGACGGCCCACGAACTCGACGGCAAAAAACCCCCCTTCGACACCGAGGCGACTTGATCGACGCAAGAAAAGGCCCCGCCGGGCGTCCGGCGGGGCCTTTCTCGTCGGTGTGCTACCTCCCCTTGGGGGAGATGCCGAGGGACATGCCGGCGAGGCCGCGGCTGCGGCCGCCGAGCTTGTCGGCGATGGTGCGCAGTTCCTTGGCGGCGCCCGCGTCCGGGTCGGACAGGACGAGCGGGACGCCGTTGTCGCCGCCCTCGCGGAGGCGCGGGTCGATCTGCACCTGGCCCAGCATGGGGACGCGGGTCCCGAGGGTCTTGGTGAGCGCGTCGGCGACCGTCTGGCCGCCGCCCTCGCCGAAGAGGAACTGCTGCTCGCCGCAGTGCGGGCACGACAGGTAGGACATGTTCTCGATCACGCCGACGACCTGCTGGTGCGTCTGCGCGGCGATCGCGCCGGCCCGCTCGGCGACCTCGGCGGCGGCCTGCTGCGGGGTCGTGACGACCAGGATCTCCGCGGACGGCAGCAGCTGCGCGACGGAGATCGCGATGTCGCCGGTGCCGGGCGGCAGGTCCATCAGGAGGATGTCGAGGTCGCCCCAGTACACGTCCGAGAGGAACTGCTGGAGCGCGCGGTGCAGCATCGGCCCGCGCCACACGACCGGCTGGTTGCCGGCGGTGAACATGCCGACCGAGATCACCTTCACGTCGTGCGCCGTCGGCGGGAGGATCATGTCCTCGACCTTGGTGGGGGAGTTCACCACGCCCATCATCCGCGGCACCGAGTGGCCGTAGATGTCGGCGTCCACGACCCCGACCTTGCGGCCCTGCGCGGCCAGCGCGGCGGCGAGGTTCACCGTCACCGACGACTTGCCGACGCCGCCCTTGCCGCTCGCGACCGCGTACACCTTGGTCAGCGAGTTCGGCTGGGCGAAGGGGATCTCCTTCGCGGGCTGCCCGCCGCGCAGCTTGGTCTGCAGGTCCTTGCGCTGCTCCTCGCTCATCACGTCGAGTTCGACCTGCACCGAGGCGACCCCGTCGAGCTTGGCGACGGCCTCCGTGACGCGTTTCGTGATGGTGTCCTTCATCGGACACCCGGCCACGGTCAGGTAGACGCCGACGCGGACGGTGCCGTCCGCGGCGATGTCGATGCCCTTGACCATGTCGAGCTCGGTGATGGGCTTGTGGATCTCAGGATCGTTCACCGTGGCGAGAGCCTCGGTCACCCGCTCGGTAGTCAACTGGGAGGCCATGCGTCCATGGTATGAACCTTGGGGCCCGACCCGTTAATCAGGGTGTCGGTCCTCACATGTCGCGTGCGTCTCCTTCGCGTCCGCGGCCCGCCCGCCGTAACATCGGTCCGGTGACAATCGGCACCCTCTCGGCCGCCGAGCTGGTCGTCTGGCGGACCATGCTGCGGGCGCAGGCGCAGATCTCCCGCCGCCTGCAGGCAGACCTCCTGGCCCGGCACGGCCTCGCGCTCGGCACCTACGAGGTGCTGATGCATCTCGGCGAGGCGGCGGACGGGCGGCTGCGGATGAACGATCTCGCCGACCGCGTCCTGCTGTCGCGCAGCGGCCTGACCAGGCTCGTCGACCGGATGCAGCGCGACGGGCTGGTGATCAGGCAGTCCTGCGCGGACGACGCCCGCGGCCTGTACGCCGTGCTGACCCCCGCCGGGCGGGACCGGCTCGCCGAGGCCACCCCCACCTACCGGCAGGGCGTCCAGGACCACGTGCTCAGCCGCCTGGACGGATCGGACCTGCGCACCCTCCGGCACATCCTCGACAAGCTCGCCGACGACGGGGCCCCCGGCTAGGGGACGTGCTCCTTGGCGTCCAGGTCCCTGATGATCTGCTGGAGCTCCGAGCGCAGGAAGTCGCGGGTGACGACCTCGTTCAGCGCCACCCGCAGCCCGGCGATCTCCCGCGTCAGGTACTCGGTGTCGGCGATGCTGCGGTCGCCGCGCGCCCGGTCCTGCTCGTACTGGACGCGGTCCCGGTCGTCCTGCCGGTTCTGCGCGAGCAGGATCAGCGGCGCCGCGTAGGACGCCTGGAGCGACAGCATCAGCGTCAGGAAGATGAACGGGTACGGGTCGAACTTCAGGAACTCCGGGGCGAACAGGTTCCAGCCGATCCAGACGGCGACGAACACGGTCATGTAGACGATGAAGCGGGCCGTGCCCAGGAACCGCGCGATCCGCTCCGACAGCCGCCCGAACGACTCGGGGTCGTAGTGGACGCGCGGCAGCAGCGTCCGGCGGACCTCCCTCGGCTGGTCCAGGCGCGCGGTGATCGGGCGTGTCGTCATCATGTCGTCCCCCGGAGAGCCTCTTCCTCGGGATCGGCGGTCACCTCGGCGGCGGCGTCCATCACGTTCTCCCGCCAGTCCTCGGGCAGCAGATGGTCGAGGACGTCGTCGATCGTCACCGAGCCGAGCAGATGCCCGTTCTCGTCCACCACGGCCCCCGCGACGAGGTTGTAGGTGGCCAGGAACATCGCGACCGCCTCCAGCGACATCGTGGGGCGCAGCGGGTCCAGCGCGGTGTCGACGATCCCGCTGACGAGCGTCGGCGGCGGCTCGCGCAGCAGCTTCTGGAAGTGCACCGTGCCGAGGTACTGGCCGGTCGGCGTCGCGCTCGGCGGCCGGCACACGTACACCTGGGCGGCGAGGGCCGGGTTGAGGTCGGGGCGGCGGATCAGCGCGAGCGCCTCGGCGACCGTCGCGTCCGGCGGGACGACGACCGGGTCGGTGGTCATCAGCCCGCCCGCCGACTGGTCGGGGTAGGTGAGCAGCCGCCGCACCGGCGCGGCCTCGTGCGGCTCCATCAGCGTGAGCAGCCGCTCCCGCTGCTCGGTCGGCAGCTCGCCGAGCAGGTCGGCGGCGTCGTCGGGGCCCATCGCCTCCAGGACGTCGGCGGCGCGTTCCACGCCGAGCTCGCCGAGGATCTCGACCTGGTCGTCCTCGGGCAGCTCCTCCAGGACGTCGGCGAGCCGCTCGTCGTCCAGCGCGGCCGCGACCTCCGTGCGCCGCTTCGCGGGCAGTTCGTGCACGATGTTGGCGAGGTCGGCGGCCTTCATCTGGCCGAACGCGGCGATCAGCCCGGCGGCGCCCTGCCCGTGCTCGACGGCGGAGAACCCCTCCACGGCGTCCCAGTCGACGATCATGCTCGGCCCGCGCTTGCGCAGCGCGCGTCCCGGCCGGCGGCTGACGGCGACCTTGGCGACCAGCCAGTCGCGGGTGCGGGTCGGCTCCATCGCCACGTCCACGACGGAGACGGGCTCGCCGGAGTCCCGGAACCGGATCGTCCGGTCCAGCATCTCCGCGATGACGAGCGTCTCGGACTCGCGTTTCTGGAACCGCCGCACGTTCAGCCGCCCGTCGAAGATGATCGCGTCCGCCTCGATCACCGTCACCCGGGTGATCGGCAGGAACACCGCCCGCCGCGACGTGACGTCCACCACCAGCCCGAGCACCCGCGGGGCCCGCGGCGCGAGCCGCAGCGCGACCACGACATCGCGGACGCGGCCGACCTGGTCACCGGCCGGGTCGAACACCGCGATGCCCGCGAGCCGGGCGATGAACACCCGTGGCGGAGCTGCGCTCATGGCCAGGACACTACCCATGATCGCCCGCTTGATCCGGCCCCGCCCCGGTTCCGCCCCTCGCCCGGCCGCCCCGGAATCGGCCCGGCCGCAATTCGGATAATCGTTGTTCCGTTTAAAAGTGGGTGAAACGAGTGCGCGATAATCGCCGTCGGTGTGGTCGAGGGGGCCTTTTACCGGAATGGAGGGGTGCCGCGTGCTCGAAGTGCGGATCGGGGTGGACGGCGACGACGACGAACGCGTGGTCGCGTCGCTGTACCGCTGGCTGAGCCGGGACCCCGACGTGATCGACGCAGCCCGGACGTCGCTGCGGCCTGGCGAGGCCGAGCCCGGCACGATGGGCGCCGCGGAGCTGATCCAGGTGCTCATCGAGGACGCCGCGGCCGTGGCGGGCATCGTGTCCGCGGTGGGCGCCTGGTACGCCTCCCGCCGGTCCAGGCCGTCCATCCGCATCGAACGCGGGGAGCGGGTCTACGTCATCACCGACCCGTCGCCGGAGGTGCTGCGCCGCATCCTCGACGGGACGGCCGAGGACGAGGGGGAGCAGCGCGATGATCGGTGAGCCGCCGCCCGTCCTCTCGGATCCGGCCAGGTCCCGCGCCGTGCTGGTCGGCTCGCACGCGTTCGCCTCGCTGGAGGACCTGCCCGGCGTGCGGAACAACCTCACGGGGCTGGAGCGGCTCGTCCGCGACCCCAGGGTGTGGGGGCTGCCCGAGAGCCACTGCGTCGTCGTGGAGCAGCCCGCCAACGCGGGGCAGGTGGTCAACGCGATCAAGCGCGCCGCGCGGGAGGCGGAGGACACCCTCGTCGTCTACTACGCGGGGCACGGCCTCGTCGACGAGGAGGACGACGGGCTGTGGCTCGCGCTTCCCGAGTCGCAGCGCGGAGAGGTCTACACGGCCCTGCCGTACGACTGGGTCCGGCGCGCCGTCCTGGCCGACGCGCCGAAGCGCACGGTCGTCATCCTGGACTGCTGCTTCAGCGGGCGGGCGATGACCGGCCGGATGAGCGCGGGGGCCGCCGCGGACGACGCGACCATCAAGGGCACGTTCCTGATGACGTCGGCGACCGAGACGAAGGCGTCCGCGGCCCCTCCCGGCGAGACCTACACGGCGTTCACCGGCGAGCTGATCGGCATGCTGGAGGAGGGGATCCCCGGCGAGCCCGCCGCCCTGGACATGGCGACCGTGTACCACGGCGTGCGCAAGCGGCTGATCCAGAAGGGCCGCCCCCTGCCGGACCAGCGCAACCGGAACGCGGGCGCGCTGATCCGCATCTTCCGCAACCGCGCGCCGGCGCTGGCGCCGCCGCAGGAGGGCCCCGACCGCGAGGCGGAGGCGCCCGCGCCGGTGCCGATGTCGGCCGGCCCGGCCGCGTCCGTCCCGGCCGCCCGGCCGGACGCGGGCTCCGCCGGCGAATGGCCGGGCGAGGACCAGACCGCCGGGTGGGCCTGGCGGGACGACGCCTTCCGCTGGGGGCCGCTGCGGACGCCGCTGCTCATCATCGAGGGCGACGGCGAGAACGTCATCGCCGAGAGCGCCGTGCGCCTGATCGTCGACCGGCAGGAGGTGCGGCTGCCCGACGAGATCGCGGCCTGGCGCCGCGAGATCGAGGCGGAGCAGGAGGCCCGCCGCGAACGCGGCGACGACTTCTTCTGGAACGGCCGGTCCTACGCCGTGGAGAAGGTCGCGATCAGCCGGGACGCCCACACCGAGGCCCCGGCGGTGTCGATCCGGCTGAAGCTGTCGGACTACTACTCCTTCCTCGCCGCCCAGCAGCTCGACCGCGAGTTCGCCGACGGGACCACCCCGCGCGGCCGCTACCTCGACCCGCACGGCCCGCTGGACGTGCCCGCGTTCATGTCGTCCAGCTTCGGCGCGAACATCGCCGTGGTCACCGCCGACCACAAGATCATCTTCTCGCGGCGCAGCGCCAGCGTCGGCTCGCACCCCGGCTACTGGAACTCGTCCGCCAACGAGGGGCTGTCCCGCGACATCGACTCGGCCGCCCGCAGCGCGCCCAACCTCTACAACGTCGCCCGCCGGGGCATGCGCGAGGAACTGGCCCTGGAGGCCGACGAGTACCGCATCGACATGCTGGCCCTCACCGTCGACCGCAAGAACCAGTGGGGCGCCCTGTTCGTCGCGAGGCTGTTCGCCCTGGACGCGGACGGCTTCCTCGCCCGGCGCAGCCGGGGCGTCGCCGACAAGTTCGAGCACGCCGGGCACCGGCTCGTGCCGTTCCAGACCAAGGCCATGGTCGACTTCATGTTCGCCGCCGAGCGCCGGGCGCTGTGGGCGCCGACGGCCCCCGCGCTGTTCTACCTCGCGCTGGTGAACGAGTACGGCCGGCAGTCGGTGGAGGACGAGAGCCTGCGGGCGTTCCGGGAGCTCATACGGGCGGGATGACCGTCCATGTCACATCGCGGACGGCCGCGTCGTCGTCAGGGTGACGGTCCGAGGAGAATCCACGCATGCGAGGCTGAGCGACCATGGACGACCCCTTCGAGCCCTACGAGCCCTTCGAGGAGCACCGGAACCTGCTGTTCGCCGTCGCCTACCGGATGCTGGGGACGGCGGCCGACGCCGAGGACGCGGTGCAGGACGCCTGGCTGCGCTGGTCGGCGGGGGACCGGTCCGGGGTGGCCGATCCCAAGGCGTACCTCGTCCGGATCACCACCAACGTGGCGCTCGACCGGCTGCGCTCGGCGCAGGCGCGGCGCGAGACGTACGTGGGGCCGTGGCTGCCGGAGCCGATGCTGACCTCCCCGGACATCGCCGAGGACGCCGAGCTGTCGGAGTCGGTGTCGATGGCGATGCTGGTCGTCCTGGAGACGCTGAGCCCGCTGGAGCGCGCGGTGTTCGTCCTCAAGGAGGTCTTCGGGTACCCGTACGCGGAGATCGCGAAGGCGCTGGACCGGTCGGAGGCGTCCGTGCGGCAGCTCGGCACCCGCGCCCGCAAGCACGTGGAGGCGCGGCGGCCCCGCTTCGCGACCGGCGGCGCCGAGCGGCGCGCCGCGACCGAGCGGTTCCTCGACGCGGTCGTCGGCGGCGACATCAACCGGCTCATGGAGGTCCTCGCCCCCGACGTCGCGCTGTGGTCGGACGGCGGCGGCAAGGTCCGCGCCCCGCGCCGGGCGATCTTCGGCGCCGACAAGGTGGGCCGCTTCCTCGCCGGGATCGGCGGCCGCGGCTACGAGGGCGTCGCCGTCGCGGACATGAGCTTCCGGCGCGTCGACCTGAACGGCGAACCGGCCGTCATCGTCGACGGCCCGGACCGCCCGCTCAGCGCCTTCACCGTCGACCTCGACCCCGAGGGCCGGGTCCGGGCGATCCACCTGGTCGCCAACCCGGACAAGCTCCGCGCCCTGGCGGAGGGCCGCCGGCTGGCGATGTGACCTACCGGTCGGCCCGCCGGCGCCTGCCGCCGAACATGCGCGGCGGCGCGCCGGCCGTCGTCGCCGGGGTCGGCACCGGGCGTACGGTCGCGTAGCCGTCCGGCGCCTGGGCGGCCTCGTCGACCGGGGTCAGCCGGACGATCCACGACCCGGTCGCCCACGCCTCCACCTGGCCCTCGTGGGTGCGGGCGTTCAGCCGCTCCTTGGCGAGGACCGGCGTCACCTCGTCCCACAGCCCGGTGCCGGGTTCGACGGGCTCGGCGGCGGCGACGAACGAGACGAGGCGCCCGCCCTTGTCCTTGCTGCGCAGGATCACCGTCACCCGCGCGGCCTCGGCCAGCCCCGGCAGCGGCTGCTCGCCCTCGCCGCCGGTGAGCACGTAGGCGGAGCCGTCATGCCAGACATGCCAGGCGGCGCGCGGCTGCGGCAGGCCGGGAAGATCGAGCCACAGCAGCCCCGACTTCTTGGCCGCCTCCTCCACCAGCGCCCTGTTCAGACCCATGCCCGAAGGGTCTCACACCCGCTGGATAGCATCCGGGCCATGCGCTCTCGACGTACGACCCTCGCCGTCCCGGGCAGCAACCCGCGCTTCATCGAGAAGGCGCAGGGCCTCCCCGCCGACGAGATCTTCCTCGACCTGGAGGACGCCGTCGCGCCGTCCGCGAAGGAGGGCGCCCGCAAGACCGTCGCGGCCGCGCTCAACGAGGGCGACTGGTCCGGCAGGACCCGCGTGGTGCGCGTCAACGACCTCGACACGCACTGGGCCTACCGGGACGTGATCGAGGTCGTCGAGGGCGCCGGCGCGAACCTGGACGCGATCATGCTGCCCAAGGTCTCGGACGCCTCCCACGTCCAGTGGCTCGACCGGCTCCTCACCCAGATCGAGCGGGCGACGGGCCTGCCGCCGGGCGGCATCGGCATCGAGGCCCAGATCGAGGACGCGCAGGGCCTGACCCGCATCGACGCGATCGCCGCGTCCTCGCCCCGGCTGGAGGCCCTCGTCCTCGGGCCGGGCGACCTGATGGCGTCGCTCAACATGAAGACCCTCGTGGTCGGCGAGCAGCCGCCCGGCTACACCGAGGGCGACGCCTACCACCACATCCTCATGCGCATCCTGATCGCCGCCCGCGCCCACGGCCTCCAGGCCATCGACGGGCCCTACTTCAACGTCCGCGACGTGGACGCGTTCACCCGCGTGGCGCGGCGGTCCGCCGCCCTGGGCTTCGACGGCAAGTGGGTGCTGCACCCGTCCCAGATCGAGGCCGGGAACGCGGTCTTCTCCCCGTCCCAGGACGACTACGACCACGCCGAGCTGATCCTGGACGCCTACGACCACTCCCTGCGCGAGGGCCGCGGCGCCGCCACCCTCGGCGACGAGATGATCGACGAGGCGTCCCGCAAGATGGCGCTGGTCATCGCGGCGAAGGGCCGCGCCGCCGGGTTGGGCCGCACCCGGCGCTTCGACCCGGCGGGGAACTGAGGCCCCGTACGATTCGTCCCACGTACGCGAAGGTTCACGGGAGGGGTCGCACGTTGTCAGAACCAGGGGACACCGACGGCTGGGCGCCCCCCGACCCCGCACGTCCCGCCGCTCCCGAGCCGCCGCACGACGACCAGCGGCAGCCCCCCGCCCAGCCGCAACCCCACGTCCAGCGGCAACCGCCCGCGCAGCCGCAGCCGCAGGGGGACGCCGCGGGTTATTCACCTGGGCTGCCGTACTGGCCGGAGGCGCCGGCGCAGCCGAACGGATGGGGCCAGGCGTACGGACCCGTCCAGAACGGGCCCGGCCCGTATGGACCGGCACCGTACGGGCCCGGCCCCTATGGGGCTGCTCCGTACGGGCCCGCGGCGTACGGGCCGGGGTACGGCGCGCCGCCCGCCAAGCGGTCCTGGACGGTGCCCACGCCGGAGGGCAGGCCGTACCACCAGGCTGCGCGCAACGAGGCGCACCGGTGGTGGCGGCCGCTGGTGGGCAGCCTGGCGGTCATCGTCGTCGGGCTGGGCGCCGCGCTCCTGCTGATGCTCGGCGGAATGATCGTCCGCGCGGTCGCCACCGGGGAGGTCCCCGACCCGGACGCCTCCGGATCGGGCGTCGACTCGATCTTCGGCAACGACACCGCCGACCTCGTGTTCAACCTGGGGTCGCTCGCGCTGTTCCTGCCGGTCGTGCTGGCGGCGGCGTGGCTGATCCAGCGGCGGCGGCCGGGCACGCTCTCGTCGGTCGCGGGCCGGCTGCGGTGGCGCTGGATGCTGGCGTGCTGCGGCCTGGCGGTCCTGTTCTGCGTCGTGTCGTACGGGACGTCGATCGCGGCGGCCGTCGCGATGGACGACAAGTCCGGCGGCGACGAGCACTGGGTCGGGTGGGGCGCGTTCCTGGCCCCCGCGCTCGTGATCGTCCTGCTGGTGCCGTTCCAGGCGGCGGCGGAGGAGTACGTCTTCCGCGGCTGGCTGCTCCAGGCCGTCGGCGCGTGCACGCTGGAGAACGCCGGCAGCCGGGTCGGACGGGTTCTCAGCGCGGTGTTCCGCACGCCGTGGCCGGGGATCGTGGTCGGGTCGGCCCTGTTCACGGCCGGGCACGGCTACACGGGCTGGGGCATCCTCGACATCTTCCTGTTCGGCGCGATCGCGGGGTGGATGACGGTGCGGACGGGCGGGCTGGAGTCCGGCATCGCCCTGCACGTGTTCAACAACCTGATGGCGTTCCTGCTCCCGGCGGCGGTAGGCGAGCTGGACATGGAGCAGGGCGGCGTGCCCTGGCAGGCCGTCCTCGCGGACGTCGTCCCGATGCTGCTCTACGCGGCCGCGGTCGTGTGGCTGGCGCGGCGCATGCGGGTCCAGAGGGCCACGGCCGAGGACAGCGTGCCCGTCGCGGCCGACTCCCCGCCGCTGCCCGTCTCCTAGCCCGCCCGGTCAGAGCCCGCCCGGTCAGAGGATGCCTGGTCAGAGCACGCCCCAGCCGGTGAGCGCGTCCAGGAGCCCCGGCGTGACCGGGAGGCCGGCGAGGTCGTCCGGGCGCACCCAGCGCACCTCGGACGCGTCGTCGCCCGCGCGGAGCGTCCCGCCCGTCACGGTCGCCGTGTAGTCGTGGATCTCGTAGGTGACGCCGTCCGGCCCGGGGCGGTCGACCGTTCCGGCGAGGGCGCCGACGCGGACGTCCAGGCCGGTCTCCTCGCGCAGTTCCCGCGCGACGGCGGCCGGATCGTCCTCGCCGGGCTCGACACGTCCGCCCGGGATGGACCACAGGCCCTCGCCGGGCGGCCGCCCGCGCCGCACCAGGAGCAGCCGGCCGTCGCCGTCGCGGACGATCCCGCCGACGCAGCGCGTTCTCATGAACCCCATTTTGACGCCTCTTTCCCAGCCGGGGACCAGCCCGAACTTGACGATCCGGGACGTCTCCGCGCAGGGTGGATAGTCATGAGGGCGGAGCCCATGTGCCCGCGCTGCGCGGGTCCTGTTCGCGAGCCGGGCCTCTGGTCGAGCGACTGGAGCTGCGGCGTGCACGGCGCCGTCCTGCCGAGGCAGCCGGCCAGGCGTCCCGGCCCGGACGGGCTGGCCGCCGTGCTGCTCGACGCGAAGGTCCCCGTGTGGACGCTCTGGCCCCTTCCGCCGGCCTGGCTCATCACGGGGTTCGCCACGGTCGGGGACGACCGTTCGGGCGCGCGGGCGACGGCCGTCGCCGTGTCCGGGCCGGGCCTGCTGCGCGGCCCCGCCGACCTGGTGCTGATCGCCGAGGAGCCCGGGATCGGGCTCGGCGCCCACTACGCCGGTTTGGCGGGCTCCGATCCGGGCGAGGCGTTCAACGGGAGCCCGCCGCACGTGAAGCTCGACGTCAGCGGCCCGGCCGCGACCTGCGGGCGATCGGTCCCCATGTGGGCGGTCCGCACCGGGCCCGACCGCGCCGACCGCGCCGTCTACGTCGGCGAGGCGATGGGCAACTGGCTGTGGGCGGTGCTGTGGCCCGCCGACGCCGGCGCCCTCATGCTGGAGGGGCAGAACCTCCTCGACCTCCGCGAACCGGGGATGGACATCGACCTCCCCTACGGCGCCTACAGCCCCCGTCTCGACGACTGATGCGGATCGATCTGCACTGCCACAGCGACGCGTCGGACGGCACGAGGCCGCCCGCCGAGGTCGTCCGGCGGGCGCGGGCGCGGAACCTCGACGTCGTCGCGCTGACCGACCACGACACCGTCGCCGGGTGGGACGAGGCCGCGAGCGCCCTGCCGGACGGCCTGACGCTCGTCCCCGGCATCGAGCTGTCGTGCGCGCACCGCGGCCGCAGCCTGCACATGCTCGGCTACCTGTTCGACCCCGAGCACCCGGCGCTCGCCGCCGAGCTGGCCCGGATCTGCGACGACCGCGTCATCCGGGCCCAGAGCATGGTGGACCGGCTCCGCGGCCTCGGCGTGGACGTCACGTGGGGCATGGTCCGCGCGCTGGCCAAGGGCGAGGTGGTCGGCCGCCCGCACATCGCGCGGGCGATGGTCGACGCGGGCGCGATCAGGACGGCGGACGAGGCGTTCACGTCCCAGTGGATCGCGCAGGGCGGCCGCGCCTACGTCGAGCGGTACGCGCTCGACCCGGAGCGCGCGGTCGGGCTCGTCCGCGCGGCCGGGGGAGTGTGCGTGCTGGCGCACCCGCGGGCCCGCCGCCGGGGATACGTGTTCGAGGACGAGGTGATCGAGCGCCTGGCCGCCGCCGGGCTCGCCGGGATCGAGACCGACCACCCCGACCACATCCCCGCCGACCGCGCCCACCTGCGCGATCTGGCCGCCGCGCTCGGGCTCGCCGTGACCGGCTCCAGCGACGACCACGGCGCGCTGACCGGCGACCGGCTCGGCGCCGAGACCACCGCGCCGGAGTCCTTCGAGCGGCTCGCCGCCGCCGCGTCCGGCGGTGATCTCCGAGTGCCGGATCGCGGCCGCGAAGCACGGTAGGGTGCCTTGCGTGGACGCGCGCATCGAACAGGTGGTGACGTCGGGGACGCTGACCCTGGACGACACCGAGTACGACGTCGAGAACAACGCCTACATCGTCGGCGACGACGACGAGGTCATCGTGATCGACCCGGCTTACGACGCCGAGGCCATCCTCAAGGAGGTCGGCGACCGCGAGGTCATGGCCGTCATCCTGACCGACGGCAACGAGCACCACCTCAACGTGGTGCTGGAGGTCGCCGCCGCCGGCGAGGAGGACGAGGAGGACTGGGCCCCGATCGCCATGCACCGCGCCGACCGGCTGCTGTGGCGCGACTACTTCGGCCGCCTCGCCAAAGAGGAGGAGGACGAGGACGACGCCAAGGCGTTGCGGTCCCTCGAACCCGACATCTGGCTCGAGGACGGCGGCGTCTTCGAGATCGGCGACGCGCAGCTGGAGATCGTGCACACCCCGGGCAACACGCCCGGCAGCGTCTGCGTGATCAGCGAGCAGCTCAGCGCGCTGTTCTCCGGCGACACCCTGCACCGCGGCCGGCCCGGCTCGATCGGCGGCGTCTACGAGGACCTGCGCAAGCAGCTCAACTCGATCGGCGCGCTGCTGACCCCGCTGCCGAAGGACCTGAAGGTCCTGCCCGCGCAGGGCGAGGAGACCACGGTCGGCGACGAGGACGCCCGCTGGGAGACCTGGGGCTCGCTGGCGAACGAAGACGACTGATTCCCGCCGGGGAGTCTGGGGGGACGTCCTCCCGGAAGGGACGTTGACGGTGGAGCAGCTGGGCTTCGAGGGCATGCCCCGGCGGCTGTACCCGTGCACGCCGTCGCGGCTGAACACCTGGCTGGACTGCCCGCGCCGCTACCGGATGACCTACCTCGATCGTCCGATGCCGCAGAAGGGCCCGCGGTGGGCGCACAACAGCGTCGGCGCGAGCGTGCACAACGCGCTCGCCGGCTGGTGGCGGCTGCCCGTCCGCGAGCGCACGCCCGAGGCCGCCGGGAGCCTGCTGGTGCGGGGCTGGCTGACGGACGGCTTCCGCGACGAGGCGCAGTCGGCGCAGTGGCGCGACCGGGCGCGGGAGATGACCGTCCGGTACGCCGCGGGCCTCGACCCGTCCGACGAGCCGCTCGGCGTGGAGCGCACGGTCGCGACCCGCACCGACCAGATCGCCGTCTCGGGCCGCATCGACCGCCTCGACGCGCGCGGCGCCGAGCTGGTCGTCGTCGACTACAAGACCGGCCGGCACGTGCTGACCTCCGACGACGCCCGGGGCTCCCTCGCCCTGGCGATCTACGCGGTGGCGGCGTCCCGCGTCCTGCGCCGTCCGTGCCGCCGCGTCGAGCTGCACCATCTGCCGTCCGGCGAGGTCGCGGTGTGGGAGCACACCGACGAGTCGCTCGCCCGGCACATCCGCCGCGCCGAGCAGATCGCCGCCGAGGCCGCGGCCGCCGACGAGGCGTACCGCGCCCTCCGGAACCGCGACGGCGTCCCGCGGCCCCGCGACGGGGAGCACGCCCCGTACGACGAGATGTTCCCGCCGCGTCCGGGCAACCTGTGCGGGTGGTGCGACTTCGCCCGCCACTGCCCCGAGGGCCGGGAGGCCGCCCCCCGCAAGGAGCCGTGGGCGGCGCTCCCGGCGGACGTCTCCTAGACCGCCTCCAGGGCCTGCTGGGCGGGCCAGCGGCGCGGGTCGCGGAGCCCGAACAGGCCCTTGCTGACGTCGTAGCCCTCGGCGCCGAGCCGCTGCCGGGTTCGTTCGAGCATGTCGCGGGTGTTCTTCGCGAACGCGTAGTCGTGCACCCGCTCCGGCACCGAGTTCATCGCGAGCCGGAACGACCTGAGCGCCGCCGACACCGCGGGCTGCGGCACCTCGGGCAGCGCCCCGTACATCTTCCGCGCCCAGTCCGGCAGCGAGTAGTAGCAGAGCGCGCCGAACGGGAAGTACCCCGGCTTGCCGGGCGCGAGGAACTTCAGGTTCTCCGGCATGACCGGCCACATCAGGAACCGGACGGTCTCCGCCGCCTCCTCGGTCACCCGCAGCCGCGGCTGCATCTCGGCGAAGAACGCCTCCATGTCGGCGACGCTGCCGGGGACGTCCTCGGCGTGCAGCCCGACGAGCGTCGCCGACTTGCGCTGCTCGTACAGGTACCGGTCGGCCATGGCGCCGGTCAGCGGCAGCCCGGCGCGGCGCGCCACCTCCAGGTAGGAGTAGACCTCGGCGCAGTGCACCCACAGGAGCAGCTCCGGCTGGTCGAGCCGCTCCTTCCGGCCGGTGTCGTGGTTGAGGATGCGCAGGCTCCGGTGGATCTCCCGGACCCGGTACGCGGCCTCCTCGACCTCCTCGGGGCTGCCGAACGTGCCGAGCCCGACGAAGTCGGACGTCCGCTGGAGCCGCCCGAACGGGTCCTCCCGGAAGTTGGAGTTCTGCCAGACGCCCCACATCGCCATCGGGTGCAGCGCCTGCAGCATCAGGCTCCGCACCCCGCCGACCCACATGGACCGGTCGAGGTGGACACGCCAGGTGACGCTCTCGGGGGGCTGGACGGTCGCGGACACAGTGCACCTCCATGAGACAAACTCATGTAAGTGTGTCATTACCCGCGACCCGCCGCGACACCGCCCCCCGCGCGCCCGTCGTGGAGGCGGCCGGTTACCGGGCGCTCATCTCCTCGTTCTTGAGGTTGTGGCGGATCTCGTCCCGCAGTTCCGGGGTGTCGGTGTGCCCGTGCACCGAGGCCGCGTGCTCGGCGGCGGCGCGGACGACCTCGTCCTCCTCGCCGCTGATGGCGAGCGTGCAGCCCGACTCGCTCGGCATGTCCCTGCAGTCGACCATCTTGCGCATGATTCCCCCAACGGCCCGCCGCACCGTCGCACCACCTACCTCCAATCTGACATATCGCCACGTCAGGGGGAAGTCGTCCGACCCGCGTTGTTCGGCGGCGCCTCCGCTCGCTGCGGAACGTCCCGTCCGGGGACGGCGGCCACGGGGCCGGGCGGTATCGACCGGAGCGGTGGCCTACCGGCATGATCGGGGGGTGACGCGGACACGATCATGGTGGGGCTGGGGCAATCTGGAGGACGCGGTCACGGGTGCGGAACGGGCGGCGCTGATCAGCCGGGTGGCCGCCCTGCTGCCCGGCGCCGACCTGGCCGGCCACGAGCCGCCGCCGATCGGCGACCTGGGCGTGCCGTCGCCGCGAATCGTCCCGCCGCCGTCGCTGGCCGCCCTCTGCTCGGACGATCCGGCCGACCGCGCCGGCCATGCCCGCGGCAAGGCGTTCCGGGACGTGGTCCGCAACCTGCTGGGCGAGAAGGGAGAGGTCCCCGACCTGGTGGTGCGTCCACGCGGCGAACGCGACGTGGTCGACGTTCTGGACTGGTGCACCGGCGCCGGCGTCGCCGTCATCCCGTACGGCGGCGGAAGTTCGGTGGTCGGAGGCGTCGAGCCACGCCCGAACGGAGATCACCCGGGCGTGGTCAGCCTCGACCTCGGCCGACTCGCCGACGTGATCGAGTTGGACACCACGTCCAGGGCCGCCCGCGTCCAGGCGGGCGTCTACGGCCCGGCACTCGAAGACCGGCTCCGTCCGCACGGCCTCACCCTGCGGCACTTTCCGCAGTCGTTCGAGTTCTCCACGCTCGGCGGATGGCTGGCGACCCGCGCGGGCGGCCACTACGCCACCGTCCTCACCCACATCGACGACCTGGTGGAGTCGCTGCGGGTGGTCACGCCCGTGGGAGTGAGCGAGTCCCGGCGGCTGCCCGGCTCGGGCGCGGGCCCGTCCCCGGACCGCCTGTTCCTCGGCTCGGAAGGCACGCTCGGCGTCATCACCGAAGCATGGATGCGCCTCCAGGAACGCCCGCGCTGGCGTGCCGGGGCCTCGATCCTCTTCGCCCGCTACGACGACGCCGTCACCGCGACCCGGGCCTTGGCGCAGTCAGGTCTCAACCCGGCGAACTGCCGCCTGCTCGACCCCATGGAAGCCCTGCTGAACGCGGGCACCGACTCGTCCGGCGGCGTCCTGGTCCTGGGCTTCGAATCCGCCGACCATCCGGTCGACACGGCCCTCGCCCGCGCCCTGGAACTGTGCGGCGACCATGGCGGCCGCCCGCAGCCGCGCTCGGCGCGCAACGCGTCCGACACGTGGCGCGCCGCCTTCCTGCGCATGCCCTACCAGCGCGACGCCCTGGCCGCCCACGGCATGATCGTGGAGACCTTCGAGACCGCCTGCACCTGGGACGCCTTCCAGGCCCTGCGTGAGGACGTCCTGTCAGCGGCGCGGGAGGCGATGCGCACGGTCGGCGCGGAGGGCGTGGTGACCTGCCGCTTCACCCACGTCTACCCGGACGGCCCCGCCCCCTACTTCGGCGTCTACGCCGCCGGCCGCTGGGGCTCCACCGTCGCGCAATGGGACGAGATCAAAACGGCCGTCTCCGACGTCCTGGCGGCCCGCGAGGCGACGATCACCCACCACCACGCCGTAGGCCGGGACCACCGCCCCTGGTACGACCGCCAACGCCCGGACCCCTTCGCCGCAGCGCTCCAAGCCGTCAAATCCACCCTCGACCCGTCCGCGATCCTCAACCCGGGCGTCCTCATAGACCCGGCCGAACCAATCCAGCCGTGACCGGCGTCCCGTTCCCGACGGGCCCTTTCGGCAGCCGCGCCTGACGGTAGGGTCCCGATCATGGGCTGGGACGGTGAGGGCGTGCTGGCGGGCCGGTACCGGATTCTGGGGCGGATCGGGCAGGGCGGGATGGGGTCGGTGTGGCGGGCCCATGACGCCGACCTGGACCGTGAGGTCGCCATCAAGGAACTGCGGGTTCCCGAGCAGGTCACCGAGCAGGAGCGGTCCGTCTGGTACGCGCGGATGGAGCGGGAGGCGCGGGCCGCCGCCCGGCTGAGGCATCCGGGCATCGTCACCGTCTACGACCGGGTGGTGGAGGCGGACGGCCGCCCGTGGATCGTGATGGAACTGATCCGGGGGATGTCGCTGGGGCAGTTGCTGGCCGAGCGGGGACCGCTGCCCGCCCGGCGGGTCGCGGCGATCGGACTGGCGATGCTGGACGCGCTGTCGGCCGCGCACGCGCAGGGCATCGTCCACCGCGACGTCAAACCGGCCAACGTGCTGCTGGAGGGTGATCGGGTCGTCCTCACCGACTTCGGCATCGCCGCGGTGGAGGGCGATGCGACCCTCACCCGCTCGGGCGCGGTGCTGGGCACGCCCGCGTACATGTCCCCTGAACAGGTGCACGGCGAGACCGCACAGCCCGCCTCCGACCTGTGGGCGCTCGGCGCGACCCTGTACGCGGCCGTCGAGGGTCGCCCGCCGTTCACCGCCCCCACGCACGGCGGCCTGTTCGTCGCCATCGCCACCGAGGAACCGGCCCCGGCCCGATGCGGCGGGCCGCTCGCGCGACTGCTGGACGGCCTGCTGCGCAAGGATCCCGCCGGACGGCCGTCACCCGCGCAGGCCCGCGAGCTGCTCCAAGCCGCGGTCGGTCACGGCGGACGACCCCTTGCCCCGGACGGGCCGTCCGCCCCGGAGCCGGCGACCCGCACCGACCCCATGCCCGGTCCGGCGGGCAGGAGCGACCGCGCCCATCCGGTCGCTGTGCGGGGTTCACTCGTGTGCGCCTGGATCGCGGTGGCCGCCGTCCTGCTGCTGCCGCGCGACTTCACCGACCCCATCGGAGCGGTGGTCCTGCTGGACACGGCTCCGCGCTGGCTTGTGGGCGTCCTGGGGCTGGCCGTCGTCTCATCAGGCGGGTTGTGGAACCTCACGCACCGGCCGGCATTCGCCCTCGCGGCCGTCGCCCTGATCGACCTGCTGCTCTCCTTGGCCGCGCCCAGCGGTTACGACACGGTCGTGATCAACGAGATGGACGGGACGGCGCCCGACATCGGTTTCGGAATGGCCCTGGCCTGGCCTGCGGGCGCGGGCGCGCTCATGTTCGCCTTCGCGGGAGTGAACACGTCGCTGATCGCGCGGATGCCGTTCCTCAGACCGCGCCGCGCCCTGCTCAGGACGGCCGTCGTCGTCGAAGGCGCCATGGCCGTGGTGTGGCTGCCGTTCGTGTTCTGGGCCTTCGGCATGGAAATGGACGCGGACATGAGCACGCACGTCGGCTCCGACGCCCACGCCTTGGCCCTCGTGGGGTCGCTCGGCATCGTGTTCGCCGCGTGGATCGCCGCTCAGATCGCTTCCGGGCAGGTGCGGCGCCGGGCTGCACCCGGCCGGTGAGACGGACACTCCCGAAAGGCGGCCCCGCCGCGCACGTCGCCGTTGCAAGGCCCCGGAGCGGGTGCGGGAACCCGGAGGTGGCCCGTGGCGCGACGGGCTCGCCGCCGTCGGCCGTGACACGACCGAGTCCGCCTCGGCCCTCGTCCGGGGCGGGCACGGGTGCACGTGCCGGATGCGGCCGACCGTTACGTCAGGGGCTATTCGGTTTCGTGCCAGAAGGCGCGGAGGGCGGCGGCCGTGGTCTCGGGGGCCTCCCAGGCGGGGGAGTGGGCGGCGCCCGGGATGACGACCTTGGCGGCGTTCAGGCGCTCGGCCATGGCGGCCTGGGCGGCGGGGGCCCAGACGTCGTCCTCCTCGCCGTAGAGGACGAGGCTGCGCAGGCCCGAGTCGGTGCAGTGCTTGGTGAGCTCGTCGACGCGGTCGGGGGCGGTGAGCAGCTCGCCGGCCATGCAGGCGAGGCCCAGCCCGGAGTTGCCGACGGTGCGGGCCTTGAGGAAGGCGAGGACCTCGGGCTGGATGCCGCGTCCGACATAGTCGGGTTCGAGGGCGAGCTCCCAGATCTGCGCGAGGCCGATCTCGGGGATGGCGTCGCGGAGCGCGCGGGCCTTCGCGGCGGACTGGCCGCCGACCGCCGACGGGCCCGAACTCATCAGCGTCAGCGAGGCGGGCAGCGCGCCGGACAGGACGGTCTCGCGGCAGACGAGCCCGCCGAACGAGTGGCCCACCAGGTGGACGGGGTCGGGGCCGAGGACGTCCAGGAGGGCCGCGATGTCCTCGCCCAGGGCCGCGCGGGTGTAGGCGGAGGCGTCGTCGGGGCCGATCGACTCGTACTGGCCCCGCATGTCGATGGCGATGACGCGGCGGCCGGACGCAGCGAGGGTCTGCAGGACGGCGAGGAAGTCCTCCTTGCTGCCCGTCAGGCCCGGCACGAGCAGGGCCGGGTAGCGTTCGGGCACACCCGAGCCGGGGAGGGCCTCCAGCGCGGCGAAGGGGCCGCGGGAGGTCTCGACGGTCGTACGGCCAACGCCGGGGGGCAACGTCAGAAACCGGGGCGTACTCACGGGGTACCAGCCTAGTCAATCGACATCGGGGAAAAGCTTCGGTGGTAGCGTCACCTGCGTGCCTTCCAAGCCGGCCATCTCCGCGCACCGCCGGGACGAGGCGGGGCTGACGGGGCTCGGCGAGGCCGCCGGGTCCGGTGCCGAGTACGTCGAGATCGACATCAGGCGGACGGGCGACGGGCGGCTCGTCGTCCACCACGACCCCGAGATCGGCGGGCTCCGGCTGAACCGGCTGAGCTACGCGCGGATCCAGGACCTCGCGACCCGGCCCGTCCCGCTCGTCAGCGACGCCATGGGCATCATCGCGGGCCGCGCCAAGGGCCACCTCGACCTCAAGGAGCGCGGCTGCGAGCACGAGACCGTCGCCCTCGCGGTGGAGGCGTTCGGCCGGGACGGGTTCGTCGTCACCACCCGCGAGGTCGGCTCCCTCTTCGAGATCAAGAAGAGCTTCCCGGGCGTCCGGACGGCCCTGTCGGTGGGGCGCAACCTATGGGAGCGCGGCGCCGCGCACGACTTCGCGCCGCTGCGCCTCGTCCGCCGGGCGGGCGCCGACATGGTGGCGCTCAACCACCGGCTCGCCCGCGTCGGCGTGCTGCGGCAGTGCGGCCGCGCCGGGGTTCCCGCCATGATCTGGACGGTCAACGCCGAGCCCGTCATGCGGCGGTTCCTCGGCGACCCGCGCGTCGCCGTCCTCGTGACCGACCATCCCGGCACCGCCCTCAAGCTGCGGGACGCGCCGGGCGGCGCGGACGCGCCGGGCGGCCGGGCCCGGAAATAGCACAACCGCGAGACCGAGCGGGGTCTCGCGGTCGTCCCAGGTGATCAGGCCGGTTCGGCGGCCTCGGCCGGAGCGGCGGCGGCCGCCGCGGGCTTGCCGGAGCGGGTGCGGCGGCGGTTCCGGCTGCGCTTGCGCTCGGTCGCCACCGCGTCGACGACTCCGCCGTCCGCCGGGCCCGCCGCGTCCGCGGCGGTCTCGGCCTCCGACGCGGTCGCCTCGACCGGCTTGCCGGCGCGGGTGCGGGTCCGGTCGCGCTTGCGGCGGCGCGGCCGGGGGCTTTCCCGCTCATGGTCGCGATCGCGGTCGCGGTCCCGGTCGCCGCGGGTGTGGCTGCGGATCTTGCCGGTCTCGCCGATGTCCTCCAGCTCCTCGGCGTCCAGCCCGGCCCGCTCGTGGCGGTGCTCCTTGGGCAGCTTCCCCTTCGTGCCCGCGGGGATGCCGAGGGTCTCGAAGAAGTGCGCGGACGTCGAGTAGGTCTCCGGCGGATCGGCGAACGGCAGGTCGAGCGTGCTGTTGATCAGCTTCCACCGGACGAGGTCGGACCAGTCGACCAGCGTGACGGAGACGCCCTCCTTGCCCGCGCGGCCGGTCCGGCCGATGCGGTGCACGTAGGTGTCGGCGCTGTCGGGGCACTCGTAGTTGACGACGTGGGTGACGTCGTCGACGTCGAGGCCGCGGGCCGCCACGTCGGTGGCCACCAGCACGCCGATCTTGCCGCTGCGGAACGCGCGGAGCGCCCGCTCGCGCTGGCTCTGCCCGAGGTCGCCGTGCACGGCGGCGGCGTCGAAGCCGCGCTGCGCGAGGTCGGCGGCCACCCGGTCGCAGGCCCGCTTCGTCTGGCAGAACACCATGGTCAGCCCGCGTCCCTCGGCCTGCAGGAGACGCGCCAGCATTTCCGGCTTGTCCATCTGGTGGGCCTGGAAGACGTGCTGGACGACCTGCGGCGTCGCGTCCGACTCGGAGTGCGACTCGGCCCGGACATTCGTCGGGCGGGTCAGGTACGTCCGCGACAGCGCGACGATCTCGCCCGGCATCGTGGCCGAGAACAGCATCGTCTGCCGCTGCTTCGGGATCCGCTCGACGATCCGCTCGATGTCGGGCAGGAAGCCGAGGTCGAGCATGCGGTCGGCCTCGTCCAGCACCAGGATGCCGACCTTGGACAGGTCGAGGTGCTTCTGCTTCACCAGGTCGAGCAGCCGGCCGGGGGTGCCGACGACGACGTCGACGCCCTCGCGGAGCGCGCTGATCTGCGGCTCGTACGCGCGCCCGCCGTAGACGGACAGCACGCGGCTGCCGAGCTTGCCGCCGGCGACCAGGAGGTCGTCGGTGACCTGGAGGGCCAGTTCGCGGGTCGGCGCGACGACGAGCGCGCGCGGCTCCTTGCCGCCGTGCTCGATGCGCTGCAGCAGCGCGGCGCCGAACGCGAGGGTCTTGCCGGTGCCCGTGCGGGCCTGGCCGATGATGTCGTGCCCGCCCAGCGCGATCGGCAGGGCGAGTTCCTGGATGGGGAACGCATCGATGATGCCCTCTGCTTCAAGGGCATCTGCTATCTCGGGTACGACCCCGAGTTCACGAAAGGTAGTCAGGGCTTTCAGCCTCCAATATGCGGGGTCTCCGCTCCCGGGTGCGGCGCGGCTCGCCGGCGCGACCGCGTCCTCGCGGACGCGTCCGTCGTTCCTGTGGCCGCGCGCTCGCGCGGGAGGGACCAGCCGTTGATCAAATCTCTCGGCGACCGCAGTCAGGGGTTGAAAGCAGTCACTCGCTGTGGCTGCGTGCGGTCACACTCCGCGACGCAGTGTACCGACCGGCCGATGCATACACCAATAGCCGATCGCTAGACCTAACGTTTCCATGGTTTCGTCTATTCCATGCCCCGTCCGCCAGGCATTATCCGGCACGGGCTCCGGCGTCCCGCGACCCCGCCGGACGGCCTGGCCGGGCGCGCCGGCGCGGCCACATCCGGACAGTCCGGCGGCCGGATGATCAGCTGTTGCCGCGCTGATCGGCGTGAAGCAGGCTGAAGGACATGGCCGATTCGCCCCCCTCCGCTCCGCCGCCCTGGCGTGTCGAGGGCTTCACCGAGGTGCGCGAGCTGGGCGCGGGCGCGCAGGGACGGGTGGTGCTGGCCCGGCACGCCGGCTCGGGCGCCCCGGTGGCGATCAAGTACCTGGTCCGGCGGGACGGCGACGAGCGCGCGATCGAGGGACTGCGCGAGGAGGCCGTGATGCTCGGGCGGGTGGACGACCCGCACGTCGTCCGGCTCTACCGCTTCGTCAGCGCCGAGCGCGGCGTCGCCCTGGTGATGGAGGCGGTGAACGGGGTCTCGCTCAAGCGGATCCTGGCCGAGCACGGCGCGCTGGAGCCGGAGGCGGCGCTGACCGTCCTGAAGGGGTCCCTGCTCGGGCTGGCCGCCGCGCACGAGGCGGGCGTGGTGCACCGCGACTACAAGCCCGCCAACGTCGTCGTCCAGGCCGACGGGCTGAGCAAGCTGATCGACTTCGGCGTCGCGGGCCTCGCCGGGGGCGGCGGCGGGGCGGGCACCCCCGCCTACATGGCGCCGGAGCAGTGGGAGAAGCGGCCCGCGTCCCCGGCCACCGACGTGTACGCCGCGACCTGCGTGTTCTACGAGTGCGTGACCGGGAGGCGGCCCTACACCGGCGACCTGGCGGCGCTCGCCGCCGCCCACCTGCGCGAGCCCGTCCCGGTGGACGAGGTGCCGAAGGCGTTGCGCGACCTGGTCGCGCGGGGCCTGGCCAAGTCCGCCGACGACCGTCCGGCCGGCGCCGCCGACTTCGTCGCCGAACTCGACGCCGTCGCGTCCTCGGTGTTCGGGCCGGAGTGGGAGGGACGCGGCGTGCGGGCGATGGCGGGCGCGGCGGTGGCGCTCGCCGCGGTCTTCCCGCTGGTGGCCGCGGGCCTGGCCCCCGCCGGGGCCGCCGCCGCCGGAACCGCGGGCGGCGCGGCGGCCGGTGCCGGTGCGGGGGCCGGGGCGGCGGCCGGCGGCGGGGTGTCGGCGGCGGTCACCGCGAAGGCGGTGGGAGCCGTGATCGCGGCCACTGCCGTCGCCGCCGGAGGCGCGGGCGTGTACGCGGCCGGTTCCGGGGACGGCGGGGAACGCGCGAATCCGCCGGTCCTCCAGGTGCGGCCGGTGTCGTTCGCCCGGACGGCGAGCGGCCCGGCCGTCCGCTACACGGGCCGGCTCCCCCGGCTGACCGGCCTCCCCGCCGGGCAGGAGGGCAAGGTCAACGCGCTCCTCCGGAAGCCGGTCGAGGAGTGGGCGCGGTATGCCGGTCCCGGCCTGGCCGCCTTCACCGACAGGGACGACCCGGCGCACCCCTACACGGGCCGGATCGCCTACGACGTGGGACTCGGCGGGCCGAAGCTCTTCTCCGTCCGCTACACCCTCACCGGGACGGTCATGTCGAGGAACACGTCCCCGCTGGCGACGGTCACCGTCGACCTCACCACCGGGCGGGCGCTCGCGAACCGGGACTTCTTCCGGGCGGGGGCGCGCACGCGGACGGGCACGAGCGCCCTCACCCGGCTGTTCATCGAGTACGGGCCCGGCGGCGGCGCGCTGTGCGAGGGCGACTACTGGGACTCCCGCCGCCGCCGGTACGTTTCCGCTCCGACAGGGGCCACGGACCTGACGCCCGAGCAACTCGACGAGAGCGTCCTGCTGATCCCGACGCGCACGGGGATCGACTTCTACCTGCCGCTCCCCAGCATGGGCTACCCCATGGTCTGCGGACGGGCCGACCACGCGTTCCACGTCCCCTACACGAGGCTCGGGCGGTTCGTCCGGCCGGAGATCTTCCGCGCGGCCGGCGCGCCCGTCCCCTCGCCGTGAGGCGCCCCCGGACGGTGAAGGCCCCCGCCTGCCAGGCGGGGGCCTTCACCGAGAGGGTCGCGCCCCGTGGGGTCGCGCAGTGCGGACGTGCCGCCCGGTCGGTGCCTGCCGCCCGGTCGGTACGTGCCGTGCGGTCAGTACGTGCCGCGGCGCGTGCGCCAGCCGCCCTTGCGGCCGCCGCGTCCGCCGCGTCCGCGGGCGTTCATGCCGGTGAGCGCGGCCACGCCGAGCGCGGCGATCACGACCGCGAACACGAAGGCGATGACGGTGCCCGCGCCGAGCGCGTCCGCCACGACACCGCCGAGGATGGCGCCGGCGACTCCGATGAGGAGCGTCAGCAGAATGCCGATCGGGTTGCGGCCGGGGACGAGCAGCCGTGCAAGGGCGCCGATGACGGCGCCGACGACGATGAACCAGAGGATCGTCGTGAGCATGTCGATCATCCATTCCTTTTCCGTGGGCCGGGTGGCCCGTGAACGGTGATCGATATGCCCGTTGTGCCGGATTGAAACAAAGCGCAGGTCAAGGCCCGGCCGCACCCGGTAAAACCGTCACGCGTACTGCGACCCGAACCCCACGCTGCGCTGCTCGTCCTCGACGATCTCCAGATAGCCGACGCGGACGGCCGGTATCACGATCCGTCCGGCGCGCCTGTCCTTGAGGACGAGCACCCCGTGCGGGTCGCCGAGCGCGTCGGACAGCGCGTCCGTCACCTCGTCGGCCGACTGGGTCGTGTCCACCACGAGTTCCTTGGGAACGTTCTGCACCCCGATGCGAACCTGCAACGCGCTGCTCCCGTCGTCCGTCACGTCCCGCCGACCACCGGCGGGCCCGGCTTCGATGGTCGCACGGAGATCACCCGATGGCGTGTCACCGGGTTGTGCCGAGGGTGAACGGCGGGAGCGCCCCCGCCCGGCGGGGGGTCAGGTCTGGTCGGTCGTGCGCGGGAAGCCCGAGATGCCGCGCCAGGCCAGCCGGGCGATGATCTTCTCGGCGGTGTCCTTCGGGATGGTGCGGTGCTGGGACAGCCAGAACCGGGCGCTGACCTCCGCCATGCCGACCAGGCCCATGCCGAGCAGGTGCGCCTCCTCGGCGGGAGCGTTGGTGTCCTCGGCGATGACCTGGGCGATCATCTCCGCGCACTGCTGGTTGGCGCGGTCGACGCGGGCCCGCACGGGCGCCACGTTGCGCAGGTCCGACTCGAAGACGAGCCGGTACGCCTCCCCGTCGCCGGCCACGAAGTCGTAGAAGGCCTGCATGCTCGCCTGGACGCGCAGCTTGTTGTCCGTGGTGGACTCCAGCGCCTCGCGGACGATCTTCACCAGGGCTTCGGCGTGCTCGTCCAGCAGGGCGAGGTACAGCTCCAGCTTTCCCGGGAAGTGCTGGTAGAGCACGGGTTTGCTGACACCTGCGCGCTCGGCGATCTCGTCCATCGCCGCAGCGTGGTAGCCCTGCGCGACGAACACCTCCTGGGCCGCGCCGAGCAGCTGCCTGCGGCGCGCCAGCCGCGGCAGCCTCGTGCCACGGGGGCGGGCGTCCGGGGTCGCGGTCACCACACTCTCCGATCACCGAATCGTCGCGGCCGGTTGGGGTCTCCGCCGCGTTGTGAACAATCACACCATCCTACGCGCGGGTAACTCCGTCGGGCGCACACCAGCGCCCGCGTCGTTCCTTCGCGCAGGTCAGTGTATTCCTGCCGGGACCCGTGCCACTGCCGCACCGGCCCGTTCCGGAAACCTTGTTACCTGTGTCGGGAGACAACGCCCGTCACCGGTAGTCGTCCTCGTCGAGCCGCACCTCGCGGCGCTGCTCGGCCACGTCGGCGGCGTTCGCGTCGTCGGGCATGGGGGCGCGCTCGGCGCGCCCGTCCTCCTCGTCGAGCGCCGCGCGCTGCTCGGCGGCGTCGGCCTCGTCGGCGCCGGCCTCCGCGGGCCGGTCCAGATCGTCGGTCTCGCTCATCTCGGGTCCTCCTCAGAAGTGCCGCCGCGCAGCCCGCCCGCCAGCTCCCGCAGCGGCGCCTCGACGGCCTCGCCGTAGGTCGGGAAGGCGTGGACGACGTCGGCGAGCAGGCTCAGCGGCGTCTCCGCGCGGATGGCCAGGGCGATCTCGCTCATCCACTCCTCGGCGTAGAGTCCGGCCGCGGCGGCGCCGACCAGCAGTCCGCGGGAGCGGTCGGCGTACAGTTCCACCCGGCCGCGCTCGTCGGCCTCCACCGACGCCCGCGCCGTCGCGGCGAGGTCGTACCCGGCGGTGAGGAGGTCTATGCGGAGTTCCGCCGCCCGCGTCGGCGACACCCCCACCGAGTAGACGGTCGGGGACGTGTAGACGACGCGGGGGATCGCGCGGTAGTCGGCCTCGCGGCGCCGCCCGAGGAGGTTCGACAGCACCACCCGCGCCTGGTAGCGGGCCGCGTGGGCGGTGCGTGCGATGCCCGTCACGTCGCCGGCCGCCCACACCCCCCCTGTGGCGGACGGCACCTGGCACGTCCCGTCCACGGGGATGCCCTCGCCCGGTGCGACGGCGACGCCGAGGCTCTCCAGCCCGAGGCCCTCGACGCGCGGACGGCGCCCGGCGGCGACGAGGACGCGGTCGGCGTCGAGCGTCCCGCCGTCCGACAGCCACAGCCGCACGCCGACGTCCTTGCGCTCGACGTTGCCGACCGCGGCGCCGAGCCGCAGGTCGACGCCCATCCGGCGGAGCGCGTCCGCCAGCACCTCGCCGGCGAACGGCGCCTCGGCGGTCAGCAGCCGCCCCGACGACTCGACGACAGCGACCTGCGACCCGAACGCCGCGTACACCTGCGCCAGCTCGCAGCCGACCGGCCCGCCGCCGAGGACGACCAGCCGGCGCGGCAGGTCGGGGACCGACAGCGCCTCCGCGCTCGTCCACAGCGGGACGTCCGCGAGCCCCTCGACGGGCGGGATCACCGGTTCGCTGCCGGTGCAGACGACGAGGTCGCCGAAGCCGTGGACGGCCCCGTCCACCTCGACGCGCCCGGGTTCGAGGACCCGGCCGCGGCCGCGCAGCACGGTCACGCCCTGCTCGGCCATCCGGGCGACGACCGGGTCGTCGCTCCGGTGCCCGGCCAGCTCGTCGCGCCGGGCGAGCGCCATCTCCCAGGTCTCGCCGCGCCGCGCCGACAGCAGCAGCGACTTGGACGGGACGCACGCGAAGTACGGCGACTCCCCGCCGACCAGCCTGCTCTCGACGAGCGCGACGTCCCGCCCGGCGCGGGCGAGACCGGCCGCGACCAGCTCTCCCGCCGTTCCCCCGCCCAGCACCACGGCGTCGTAGTGGTGGTTCTGCGACACTGATCTTCCTTCCGCCCCGTTCGGTGTCCCCGCGTCCATGGTGGCGGAATCCGATCCCGGAGAGTGCCGGTTCGAACACATAGGGCACTCGAATCTCGGGAAATGTCAGGGAAGCGGCTGTTGGTCCTCTAGAAGCGGCTTGAGGAGATCGCCGTGCTCGTCCACTCGGGCGAGGACCTCGGCCGGGGTGAACCTGAGGGCGGCCGGGTCCGCGCAGCGTCCGACCTCGTCCCACGTGACCGGGGTGGAGACGGACGGGCTGCTCGCCGCCCGCAGCGAGTACGGCGCGACGGTCGTCTTCGCGGGGTTGTTCTGGCTCCAGTCGACGAAGACCTTGCCGTTGCGCAGCCGTTTCTCCATCTTCGCGACGACCAGCTCGGAATGCTCCCTGGCGAGCCGCTCGGCGACGCCCTTGGCGAACTGCGACGTCCGCTCGGCCTCCGCGGGCTCCTTGATCGGGACGTACACGTGCAGGCCCTTCTTGCCGCTCGTCTTCGGGTACGAGGACAGGCCGTGCTCGTCGCCGAGCAGCTCCGCGAGCCGCCGCGCGACCTCGCACGCGTCCAGGATCGTCGCGGGCGGGCCCGGGTCGAGGTCGAAGACGACGAGGTCGGGAGCGTGCACCTTGCCGCGCGGCCCGATCCGCCACTGCGGGACGTGCAGTTCCAGCGCCGCGAGGTTCGCGCACCACACGAGCGTGGGCAGGTCGTCGACCACGATGTAGTCGAGCGTCTCCCGCCCGCGCGTGCTGCCGGGGCTCGGCACGGTCGCGGTGCGGACCCAGCCGGGGGTGTGGGACGGGGCGTTCTTCTCGAAGAACTTGCCGCCGTCGACGCCGTCCGGCCAGCGGATGCGGGTGGCGGCCCGGTCCTTCAGGTGCGGCAGCATCACGGGGGCGACGCGCGCGTAGTAGTCGATGACCTCGCCCTTGGTGAACTCCGGATAGAGGTTCTTGTCGAGGTTGGACAGCGACAACTGCCGCCCGTCCACCTCGACGCTGGTCCTGCTACTGCTCACTCGTGACCTCCAGGGGGTCCTTGTCGTCACGCAGGCCCCGCCAGGACGGGAAGCGGAGACGGCCCTCCCTGGTGCGGGCGCTGTAGGCGACCTCCCCGACGAGTTGCGGCTCAACCCATTGGGCGTCCCTGGCGAACTCGCGCGGTACGGCCTCGTCGTAGGGGCTGGTGGGACGACGCAGCGGCCACAGCGTTTCGTAGAGCTCGTCCAAGGCGCGATCGGTGAAGCCCGTACCGACATGGCCGACGAACCCGAGCATTCCCTTCACGTCGTACTCGCCGAGGAGGAGCGACCCCACCCCGCCTTCGCGCCGGCCCTTGCCGGGCTTCCAGCCGCAGACGATGACCTCGCGCGTCATGAAGTTCTTCACCTTGCGCCAGAAGTCGACGCGCCGGCCGGGACGGTACGGGGAGTCCAGGCGCTTGGCGAGGACGCCCTCCAGGTGCTGCTCGCGGGTGAAGGCGAGCAGTTCCTCCACCTGCTTGCCGTCGCCGCCGTGCAGGTACGGGGGCACCTCCACGGGGCCGCTTCCGGCCAGGTCCAGATCGGTCAGCAGCGCCCTGCGGTCGGCGTACGGCAGGTCGTACAGGATGTGCCCGTCCAGGAACAGGACGTCGAACACCACGTAACGGACGGGCACGAGGCGGATCAGCCTCGGGTCGGGGTGCTCCACGTGCATCCGGCGCTGGAGGCGCTCGAAGCTCGGCCGTCCCTCGTCGAAGGCGACGACCTCGCCGTCCAGGACGGCGTCGTGGTCCGGCAGCAGGTCGGCGAGGGCGGACAGCTCGGGGTACCGGCCGGTCACGTCGCCGCCGCGCCGCCCGCCCGCCCGGACGCCGTCCGCGGAGACGTGCGACAGGATGCGGACGCCGTCCCACTTCAACTCCAGGCCCCAGTGCTCGCCGTCGGAGGGGAGGTCCCCGGTGGCGGCCATCATCGGCTCAACGGGCCACGGCATGGTCATACCGGCGTCTTACCCGGCCACCGCCCCGCAGAAAAGGATCAAGGGCTCGTTCTGGCGCAAATCGCGCTGGGTTGCGACGCTAAGAGCGGGAACGTGCTGGGTAAGGACGGATCATGCGGAGTATCTGGAAGGGCGCGATCTCGTTCGGGCTGGTGACCATACCGGTGAAGCTCTATTCGGCGACCGAGCAGAGGGACGTCAGCTTCCACCAGGTGCACCGGGAGGACGGGGGCCGCATCAAGTACAAGCGGGTCTGCACGGTCGACGGCGAGGAGGTCCCCTACTCCGACATCGCCAAGGGCTACGAGCTCCCGACCGGCGAGACGGTCATCCTCACCGACGAGGACTTCGCCGACCTGCCCCTGTCGTCGAGCCGCCGGATCGACGTCCTGCGGTTCGTGGAGCAGGAGGAGGTCGACCCGATCTACTTCGCGAAGTCCTACTACCTGGAACCGGACGCGCAGGGCGCCAAGCCCTACGTGCTGCTCCGCGACGCGCTGGAGAACTCCGGGCAGGTCGCGGTCGTGAAGGTCGCGCTGCGGCAGCGCGAGTCGCTCGCCACGCTGCGCGTCCGCAACGGCGTCTTCGTGCTGGAGACGATGCTCTGGCCGGACGAGGTCCGCACCCCCGACTTCCCGTTCCTGGACGAGGACATCGAGGTCCGCAAGCAGGAGCTCTCGATGGCGACGTCCCTGATCGAGTCGATGGAGGGCGCGTTCGACCCGGCGGAGTACAAGGACGCCTACCGGGAGGCGCTCCAGGCGGTGATCGACGCCAAGGTCGAGGGCCGGGAGGTCGCGCGCCCGGCCGAGGAGGGCGCGGAGGAGCCCGCCGCCGACCTGCTCAGCGCGCTGCGCGCCAGCGTCGAGGCCGCCAAGAAGAGCCGCGGCGAGAAGGACGGCAAGGCGGCGTCCGGGAAGGGCGCGCCCGCCAAGAAGCCGGCCGCCCGCAAGACCGCGGCGAAGTCCGGGGCGAAGAAGGAGCCCGCGAAGAGCCGCAGCCGCAAGTCGGCCTGACCCGGCCCGTCGGCCCGGGACGGTCGGCCCGGGGCCCGGCTCAGTTGTCGCGGCGGGCGGTGAGGACGCGGCCGAGCAGCGCGGCCGCGCCGGACGGGTCGGCGCACGGCGCGATCCGCTCGCCCCACCCGTAGCAGTAGGCCCAGCCGCCGCCGGACCGTTCCGGGGCCGCGATGACGCTCTCGTTGATCCTGCGCATGTGCGGGTCGGCGACGAGCGCGGACGGGCGGCGGTCGTCGGGCGCGGCGACCTCGACCGTCCAGCCGGCGGCGCGCAGCGCGTCGGTCAGGCGCTCCAGATGCCCGAGCGCGGTGTCGGTGTCGGGGTCGGTGATCAGCCGCGTGGCCATGGTGCCTCCAAAGGGACGTCCCGTGATGGTGTCTTGGGGTCCGCCGGGCGCGATCCGTCGCGGTACGCGTCACGCGAGGTGGTGCCGGTGGAATGGCGTTCAGTCTCGCGCGGGGTGACGGGGACCACAAGCGGTTTCCGCGGATCGGCGGCCGGGACCTCACTGATTCCGTACCTGCGGTAGAGGCGGGCGAGCGGGCCGGGCGCCCACCAGTTCGCGCGGCCCATCAGCCGCATCATCGCGGGCACGAGGAGCGCCCGCACGACCGTCGCGTCCATCAGGATCGCGACCGCCATCCCGACGCCGACCATCTTGATGAACGTGATCCCGGACGTGGCGAACGCGCCGATCACGACGATGAACAGCAGCGCCGCGCTCGTGATGATCGAGCCGGTGCGCTCGACGCCCGCCGCCACCGCCGCGGTGTTCAGGCCGGTGCGGTCGTACTCCTCGCGGATCCGCGACAGCAGGAACACCTCGTAGTCCATCGAGATGCCGAACAGCATGACGAGCATCAGGATCGGCATCGCGGGCGCGATCGCGTCGATGGGCGTGAAGTCCAGCAGGCCGGACAGGTGGCCCTCCTGGAAGATCAGCACGACGAGGCCGAACGTGGCCGCCAGCGACAGCATGTTCATCACGATCGCCTTCAGCGGCAGGACCACCGACCCGAACGCCAGGAACAGCAGGACGAACGTCGCGCCCCCGACCAGGAGGGCGAGCCACGGCAGGGTGCCGCCGAGGCCGTCCAGTTCGTCCACGACGTCGGCGGTGGCTCCGCCGACGTGGACCTGCGCCCCCGGCGGCGCCGGGACGTCCCGGACCTTCTGGACGAGGTCGCGCGCCGTTTCCGAGTACGGCGCGGCGTCGTAGCGCAGCGCGAGCCGCGTGGTCGTGCCGCTGGCGCCGGTGACGGCGGCGTCGGCCGCACCGGGGAGTTCGGCCAGGCGGTCCCCGTACGCGCCGATCGCGGCCCGGTCGGACGTCCCGGTGACGACGGCGCTGATCGGGCTCGTGGCGTTGCGGGGGAACCGCGTCTCCATCGCCTCGGCGACGGCCCTGGCGTCGGTCCCGTCCGGCAGCGCGGCGGCGTCGACGCCGCCCCAGTTGATGCGCAGGAAGGGGCCGCCGAGCGCGACGAGCAGCGCCGTCGCCGCCACCGCGTAGACGAGCGGACGGCGCATCACGCTGTAGGCGATCCGTCCCCACCAGCCGCGGGACGCCCGGTGCCGCCGCCGCGCGGCCCGCCTCCGGACCGGCAGGGCGTTGACCTTCGGGCCGAGGACGGCGAGCAGCGCGGGCAGCACGGTCAGCGCGCCGAGCATGCACACGAAGACGGTCGCGATGCCGCCGTACCCCATGGAGACGAGGAAGTTCTGGTCGAAGAGCAGCAGCCCGGACAGCGATACCGCGACCGTGACGCCGGAGACGGCGACCGTGCGCCCGGCGGTGTTCATCGTCGCGGCCAGCGCGTCCTCGACGGGCCTGCCCCGCCGGAGCTCCTCCCGGAACCGGCTGACCATGAACAGCCCGTAGTCGATGGCCAGGCCGAGCCCGAGGAAGGTGGTGATGTTCACCGCGAAGATGGACACGTCGGTCAGGTGGGCGAGCGCGTGCAGCGCGGTGAACGAGCCCAGGATCGCGACGCCGCCGATCAGCAGCGGCAGGCTCGCGGCGACCAGCCCGCCGAAGATCAGCACGAGCAGCGCCAGCAGCAGCGGCATGGCGATGGCCTCGGCGCGCACGATGTCGGACGCGGCGCGGTCGTCGATGACGACGGAGGTGGCGACGTCCCCGCCCGCCTTCGCGGTGAGCCCGCCGCCGACCTCGGTCAGCTCGCCCTCGACCGCCCGGTAGGCGTCCGCCCGCGCGGCGTCGTCGGCGCCGGCGAGTTCGAGGACGGCGTAGGTGGACGTGCGGTCCCCGCTGACGTACTGGGGCTCGCCGGTCGTCCAGTACGTCGCGGCGCCGGCGACCTGCCCGGACGGCAGCGCGGCCAGCGCCCGCTCGACCGACGCCCGGTAGGACGGGTCGTCGACGGTGGTCTCGCCCTGGTAGAGGATCACGACGTCGGCCGCGTCCCGGCCGAGGGCCTGCTCGGCGATCTTCGCGGCCTTCGCGCCCTCGCTGCCGGGCGTCTCGAAGCCGCCGGCCGAGCTGAGCGCGCCGAAGACGCCCGTCCCCCACACGCCGGCGAAGACGAGTGCCGCTCCGGCGACCGCGAGGACCCACCGGCGCCGCCGGTGGACCCACCGGCCCCATCGATCGAACATCCGCCGTCCCCCGCCCGCCGCGACCCCCGGTGCTCCTGTGAAGCAGGGTAAAAGACGATTTGTACTGTTTTGGCACTATTCAACTGGTTTCGACGGCCGGCGGCACGCGCCGCCGGCCGTCGAACGCCCCGCTCAGGCCACCGGCTCCAGCCGGGACCGCGGAGTCTCGGGGGAGTCGCCCTCCCGGATGCCGTACTTGCCGTAGAGCCGTGCCAGCGGGCCCGGAGCCCACCAGTTCGCGCGTCCCATCAGCCGCATCGCCGCCGGCACGAGCAGCGCCCGCACGATGGTCGCGTCCACCAGGATCGCGATGGCCATCCCCACGCCGGTCATCTTGATGAAGGTGATCCCGGACGTCGCGAACGCGCCGATCACGATGATGAACAGCACCGCCGCACTGGTGATGATGGATCCGGTGCGCTGCACTCCGGCGGCGACGGCCGCGGTGTTGGACCCGGTCAGGTCGTAGTGCTCGCGGACCCGCGACAGCAGGAACACCTCGTAGTCCATCGAGATCCCGAACAGCATCGCCAGCATCAGGATCGGCATCGCCGGGGAGATCGAGCCCGTCGCGGTGAAGTCCAGCAGGCCGGACAGGTGGCCGTCCTGGAAGATCAGCACGACCGCGCCGAACGTGGCCGACAGCGACAGCGTGTTCATCACGATCGCCTTCAGCGGCAGGAGCACCGAGCCGAACGCGAGGAACAGCAGGACGAACGTCGCCCCGCCCACCAGCACGGCGAGCCACGGCAGCGTCGACCCGATGCTGTCGAGCTGGTCGACGACGTCGGCGGTCATGCCCCCGACGTGGACCTCCGCGCCGGGCGGCGCCGGGACGTCCCGGACCTTCTGGACGAGGTCGCGCGCGGCCCCGGAGTTGGGATCGGCGTCGTAGCGGAGCGAGATCCGCGTGGTCGCGCCCTCGGCACCGGTCACCGCCGCGTCCGTCACGCCGGGCACCGCCGCCAGGCGGTCCCCGTACGCCTGGATCACGGCCCGGTCGGACGTCCCCGTCACCACGGCCTCGATCGGGCTCGTGGCGTTGCGGGGGAACTGCGTCTCCAGCGCCTCGGCCACGACCCGCGCCTCGGCGCCGTCCGGCAGGACCTTGGCGTCGACCCCGCCCCAGTTGATGCGCAGGAACGGCCCGCCGAGCGCGAGGAGCAGCGCCACCGTGGCGACGAGGTAGACCACCGGACGGCGCATGACGCTGTGCGCGAGCCGCCCCCACCAGACGCCGGCCCGATCCCCGGACGGGCGGCGGCGCCGCACGGGCAGGGCGTTGACCTTCGGGCCGAGGACGCCGAGCAGCGCGGGCAGCACGGTCAGCGCGGCCACCATGCACACGAACACGGTCGCGATGCCGCCGTAGCCCATCGAGACGAGGAAGTTCTGGTCGAAGAGCAGCAGCCCGGACAGCGACACCGCCACCGTGACCCCGGACACCGCGACCGTGCGCCCGGCCGTGGCCATGGTCGCGGCCAGCGCGTCCTCGACGGGCCTGCCCCGCCCGATCTCCTCCCGGAACCGGCTCACCACGAACAGCCCGTAGTCGATCGCCAGCCCGAGCCCGAGGAACGTGGTGATGTTCACCGCGAAGATGGACACGTCGGTCACGTACGTCAGCGCGTGCAGCGCGGTGAACGACCCGAGGATCGCGACGCCGCCGATCAGCAGCGGCAGGCTCGCCGACACCAGGCCGCCGAAGATCACCACCAGCAGCAGGAGCAGGATCGGCATCGCCATGCCCTCGGCCCGCCCGATGTCGGACGAGACCCGCTCGTTGATCGCGGTCTCGGTGCCGACCGACCCGCCGACCCGGGCGGTGAGCCCGCCGCCCGCCTCGGCCAGGTCGTCCTCGATCGCCTCGTAGGCGTCCTGCCGGGCCGCGGCGTCGGCGCCGGCGAGTTCCAGGACGGCGTAGGTCGCCGTCCGGTCCGCGCTGACGAACTGCGGCGACTCGGTCGTCCAGAACGTGGCGGTCGAGGCGATCTTGTCCTGCGGGAGCGCGGCCAGCGCCCGCTCGACCGACGCCCGGAAGGCCGGGTCGTCCACCGTGGTCCGCCCCTGATAAAGGACCACGACGTCCGCCTCGTCCCGGCCGAGATCCCGCTCGGCGATCTGCGCCGCCTTCGCGCTCTCGCTGCCCGGCGTGTCGAAGCCGCCGGCCGAGGTCAGCGCGCCGAAGACGCCCGTCCCCCACACGCCGGCGAAGACCAGTGCCGCTCCGGCCACCGCGAGGACCCACCGCCTGCGCCGGTGGACCCACCGCCCCCAACGATCGAACATGACCAGTTCCCCTGTCTCGCTTAGCCCGTTCAGGCCAGTGAACGATGTAAACTGCGAACAGCGTTAACTTCGCATACGGCGTTAGCTTCCGTCAAGGGTGTTCTTGCGGAATCATGCGAGGCGAGGCCCGGACCTGGCCGGGCCTCGGGAAAAGAGGGCGGCGTAGTGGAAACACGGCGTGATCGGCTGCGCGCCGCGACGGTCAGGGAGATCTCCGAGACCGCCCGGCGGATCCTCGTCGCGGACGGCCACGAGGCGGTGACGCTGCGGGCGATCGCCCGCGAGATGGGCATGACCGCGCCCGCGCTCTACCGCTACTTCGGCAGCCACGGCGAGCTGCTGCGGCACCTGGTCGGCGACCTGTTCACCGAGCTCACCGGCGAGCTGCACACGGCGCTGGGGCGCGTGCCGCAGGGCGACATGAGCGGCAAGTTCCTGGCGGTGTCCCGCCAGTTCCGCAGCTGGGCGCTCGGGCATCCCCGCGAGTACGCCCTGCTGTTCGGCGCCCCCGTGCGCGGCGCCGGCCACCAGGAGGAGGTCGACTTCGCCGAGGACCGCGCCCGCAAGTTCGGCTGGACGTTCATGTCGCTCTTCCTGGAGCTGTGGAACAAGAGGCCGTTCCCCATCCCGGCGGACGACGAGATCGACCCCGTCCTGCGCAAGCAGCTCGGCCGCTACCGCGACGCCGTCCTCGGCGTCGACCTGCCGCTCGGCGTCATCCAGCAGTTCCTCAAGTGCTGGATCAGGCTCCAGGGCGGCGTCAGCCTGGAGGTCTTCGGCCACCTGGAGTTCGCGCTGGAGGACGCCGCCCCCATGTTCGAGCTGATGCTCGCCGAGGTCGCCGCGGACCTCGACCTCGTCTACGCCCCGCCCCCGGCGTCCTGAGGGGCGGCGTCCCGGCATCCCAGGTGCTCAGGCCCATTGCCATCGCGCCCGCGGGCATGATTGATTATGGTCCTGCTTTGGAAACGCTGTTTCTCTCATTGAAACACAGGGGGACGGGACCACGATGAGCGCCGCCCCACCGACCCCGTCCGCCGCGTCCGCCCGCATCGTCGCGTTCCCCGGGCGCCCGCCGGTCGCCTTCGACCCCGCGCGGGCCGCCCCGTTCGGCTGGCGGCCCGCGGTCTGCATCGCGCTCGTCGCGCTGATCGACCGGGTCGAGGCCAACCTGATGGCCGGGGCGCTGCCCCGGATCCAGGAGGAGTTCGGCTTCTCCGACACCGCCGGAGGCGCCATCGCCACCGCCGCCGCCGTGGCCGGGGTGGTGCTGCTGATCCCGGCCGGACGGCTCGCCGACCGCACCCGGCGGACCTGGACGATCGCCGCCGTCGTCGCGGTCTGGTCGCTGCTGACCGTCGGCAGCGGGCTGGCCCAGTCGTACGCGGCGCTGTTCGCCGTCCGGGTCTTCCTCGGCGGCGCGGGCCTGCTCTACAACCCGTCCGGGTCCAGCCTGATCGCCGACTACTACCCCGGCTCCGGACGCGCCCGAGCGTTCGGGCTGGAGCGCTTCGCCTACTACTCCGGGCTCCCTCTCGGGATCATGGTGGGCGGCGCGCTGGCCCAGGCGTTCGGCTGGCGGACGATGTTCTTCCTGGTCGCCGTCCCGGGCGTGGTCGTCGCGCTGCTCTGCCTCACCGTCCGGGAGCCCGTGCGCGGGCTGGGCGACCGCATCGAGGCCATGCGCTCCGGCGCGGCGCCGGCCGACGCCGAACCGTCCGACGCCGAACCGTCCGACGCGGTCCCGGCCAAGGCGGCGCCGGAGCCGCTGGGCGCGCAGCTGCGGGCCCTGCTGGCGATCCGGACGCTGCGTTCGGTCGTCCTGGGGCTGACGATCCTCTTCTTCGGCCTCGGCGGGCTCTTCTTCTGGATGCCCAGCTACTACCAGCGCGCGTACGACCTCGCCGAGGGCCCCGCGGCGGCCATCGCGGGAGGCGTGGGGCTGGCCGGGATGGTCGTCGGCACCCTGCTCGGGAGCCGCTACGGGGACCGGCGGCACGGCCGGTCGCCCGGCTGGCGCGTCCACTTCGGCGCGATCGGCCTGGCGGTGGGCACGACGGGGCTGGCGGGCGCGGTCCTGATCCCGGCGCTGCCCGCGCAGGTCGCGTTCTACTGCCTCGCCAACATCGGGTTCTCGATCGCCATCCCGACCCTCACGGCCGCCAGCGCGGACATCGTCAGCGCGGACCGCCGCGGGCTGGGGTTCGCGGTGCTGCAGTTCCTGATCACGCTGGGCGGGGCGGCCGGGCCACTGCTGGTGGGCGCCGCCTCCGACCTGACCGGCTCGCTGCGCGGCGCCTTCACGGTGCTGCTGCTCCCGCTGCTGGCCGGGACCCTCGTCACCTTCGGCGGCCGCCGCCACTACGACGCCGACGCAGCCCGCGCCCTCGCCTCCAGGCCGGGCGCGTGAAGGCCCCCGGACCCTGAGCGGGTTCGGGGGCCTTCACCTGGGACGCGTCAGTAGGACGGCTGGCTCGGGTCGATCTGGTTCACCCACGCCAGGACGCCGCCGCCGACGTGGACGGCGTCACTGAAACCGGCGCTCTTCACGACGGCCAGCGCCTCGGCGGAGCGGACGCCCGACTTGCAGTGCAGGACGATCTTCTTGTCCTGCGGCAGGCGCTCCAGCGCGGAGCCGTTCAGGAACTCGCCCTTCGGGATCAGCGTCGCGCCCGGGATCGAGACGATCTCGTACTCGTTGGGCTCGCGGACGTCCACGAGGAAGATGTCGTCGTTCCGGTCCTGCATGGCCTTGAGGTCGAGGACGGTGATCGTCGAGTCCTTGGCGGCCTCGGTGGCCTCCTCGGACACCGCGCCGCAGAACGCCTCGTAGTCTTCGAGCAGCTCCGTCTGCGTCGGGTTCTTGCCGCACAGCGGGCACTCGGGGTCCTTGCGGACCTTGACCGAGCGGTAGGTCATCTCCAGCGCGTCGTAGATCATCAGCCGGCCGACGATCGGCTCGCCGATGCCGGTCAGCAGCTTGATGGCCTCGTTCACCTGGATGGACCCGATGGACGAGCACAGCACGCCGAGCACCCCGCCCTCGGCGCAGGACGGCACCATGCCGGGCGGCGGCGGCTCGGGGTAGAGGCAGCGGTAGCAGGGGCCGTACTCGGCCCAGAACACCGACGCCTGGCCGTCGAACCGGTAGATCGACCCCCACACGTACGGCTTGCCGAGCAGGACCGCCGCGTCGTTCACCATGTAGCGGGTGGCGAAGTTGTCGGTCCCGTCCACGATCAGGTCGTACTGGGAGAAGATCTCCACGATGTTGTCGCGGTCGAGCGCGGTGTTGTGCACGACCACGTCGATCAGCGGGTTGATGTCGCGGACCGTCGCGGCGGCCGACTCGACCTTCGGCTTGCCGAGGGACGACTGCCGGTGGATGATCTGCCGCTGCAGGTTGGACTCGTCCACGACGTCGAAGTCGATGACGCCGAGGGTGCCCACCCCGGCGGCGGCGAGGTAGAGCAGGGCGGGGGAACCGAGCCCGCCGGCGCCCACGACCAGAACCCTGGAGTTCTTGAGGCGCTTCTGCCCGGACATGCCCACGTCGGGGATGATCAGATGCCGCGAGTAGCGGTTGACCTCGTCGCGGGTGAGCTCCGCTGCGGGCTCGACCAGAGGTGGCAACGACACGGTGGGTGCTCCTGTGCTGACGCTCGGCTGTGAGTGAGGGCAGGACGTCGCTGTCCTCTCCCGGCACAACCTTGCCACGTCCCGCGGCATTCCCCCCAGCCGGGCGTCCGCCGCGGCGTGCATGGTCCGGGGCTCAGCGGGCATGGTCCGGGGCTCGCAGGACCTCGCAATCGGACCGAAGGAGGAGCCATGAGCTTCCTCGACAAGCTCAAGAACAAGACGCAGCAGGCCATGGGACGGGGCAAGGAGGAGGCCGGACGGCAGTCCGGCGACCCCCGGCTGGAGTCGGAGGGCCGCCGGGACCGCGCGGCCGGCGGCGCCAAGCAGGTCGGCGAGAAGGCCAAGGACGCCGTCAAGGAGACCCGCCGCACGTTCGACTCCTGACGCCCGCGGCCGCCGTCCGGGAGACCCGCCGGGTCTGCGGGCCCCGGGGGCGGCGGCCGGGAGGCGGCGGGGCGCGGGGAGGAGGGCCGCCTTACCCGGTTGCCAGCGCGGAATGTCGTGAAGCACAGTTAATCTTGACTGTTGTGGCATTCCTGCCCCCCTCCCAGCAGCCGCCCCCGCCGCGGCCTTCCCGCGCGAGCCCGCCCGGACCCCCGTACGCGCGACCGCCCTACGCGGGTCCGCCCGGGCCTCCGCCCCCGGGGCCGCCGAGGCCCTGGCCGATGGGAGGGCCGCCGCCGCGCCCGACGGTGCTGGGGCTGACCGGGCGGCAGTGGATGCTCGCGGCCCTCGTCGTCGGCTGCTGCTACCTCGTCACCACCGGGATCGCGATGACCGGCGCCTGGACGACGTTCAACCGCGCGCCCACCACCGCCGAACTCGAAGTGGCGGCGAACAAGGAGGTCGCGCGCCGCTGGCAGGCGTGGCCCGCGAGCCGCGTCTTCCCCGAGCGGGTCCCGTACCGGCCGGGCGGCGACCACAGCGAGTACGCCGCGCGGACGGGCATCGTCCCCGACGCCGGCTGCGCCCAGGCCGTCGACGAGGAGCTCATGGCGACGCTCGCCAAGTACGGCTGCCGGGCCGTCCTGCGCGCCACCTACGTCGACCAGCTGCAGGGCGTCGTCGTCACCGTCGGCGTCGTCGCGTTCCCCGACCCGTGGAAGGCCGACCGCGCGTACAAGGAGCTGCCGGGCTCGAAGGGCCCGGACGGGGGGTCGGGCACCGTGGAGCCCGCGCTGCACGCCGCCGGGTTCCCGGGGACGGCGTCCGCGCGGTTCACCGACGAGGCCCGGCAGGACCGGACGATCGACCGCGGCGGCCCGTACGTCGTGCTGACCACGTCCGGCCAGGCGGACGGCCGTCCCGCGTCCGCCATCAAGAAGGACCGGCCGGGCGTGCCGTTCACCGTTGCGCCGCAGATCGGCCACTCGATCGCGCGGTCGCTGGCGGCCAAGTCCCTGCCCGACTGCGACGACCCGGAGTGGCAGTGCTGACCCGCGCAGCCCGCGCGGTGCCGACCCGGGCGGGGGCGCGTGCGGGCGCCGTCCTGCTGGCGGGGGCGGTGGCCGGGAGCTGGCTGGCGCCCGTCCCGGCGCACGCCGACCTCGTCCGCGACAGGCAGCGGCCCATCCTGGAGCTGCTCGGCATGGCCGCCGCCTGGAAGATCACCAAGGGCGCGGGGGTGACGGTCGCGGTCGTCGACTCCGGCGTCGACCCGAGCCAGCCCGACCTGCGCGGCAAGGTCGCCACCGGGCCCAACATGATCGAGTCGGTCGACGTCGGGAGGCCCGCGCGGCTGCACGGCACCGGGATGGCGTCGCTGATCGCCGGGCAGGGCCACGGCGCGGGCCGCCGCTCCGGGATCGTCGGGATGGCCCCGAAGGCGCGCATCCTCGCCGTCCGCGCGATCAGCGAGCCGGAGGACGCCGGCTACGCCCGATACCAGCGGTCCGAGCAGGCCAGGACGTCGGTGGCGCGCGGCATCCGGTGGGCCGCCGACCACGGCGCCGACGTCATCAACCTCTCCCTCGGCCGCGAGAAGGAGGCGCCGGACGAGCGCGAGGCCGTCGGCTACGCCATCGGCAAGGGCATCGTGGTGGTGTCGGCGGTCGGCAACGACGGCGACAAGCAGCGGCTGCTGGACGAGGACGGTTTCGCGCCGTACTCCTACCCGGCGTCCTATCCCGGCGTCATCGCCGTCGCGGCCACCATGCCCGGCCACGAGCGCGCGCCGTTCTCCAACCGCAACTACTCGGTGGTGGTGTCCGCGCCCGGCGTCGGCCTGCCCGTCGCGGCCCCCGGCGGCGTGTACGGCCTCAGCGACGGCACCAGCGACGCCACCGCGATCGTCTCCGGGATCGCCGCGCTGATCCGCGCGAAGCACCCGCGCATGGCGCCGGCGCTGGTGTCGCAGGCGCTCGTCCAGAGCACCCGGAACGGCCCGAAGGGCGGCTACGACCCGGAGATCGGGTTCGGCGAGGTGCACGCGGACCGCGCGCTGGCGGCGGCGCTCTCGATCGCGTCGGCCCGTCCGGGGCCCGCCAAGGGCAAGCCCGCCGGGCAGCGGTTCGGCGCGGACGACCCGGGACCGGTCAAGGTCATCGACCATCCCGCCTGGGTCGGCTGGACGGTCGTCGCGATCCTGGTCCTCGGCGTCGGCGGGACGATCGGGGGCGGCGCGGTCTCCCTCGCGTTCCGGCGCCGCCACCCCCGGCCCGCCGACGGCCCGGCCCCGGGACCGCCCCCGTCCCCCGGCGCGCCGTACCGGCCGCCACCGCCGCCGCGCCCGCCCTACATCGCGCCCAGTCCGCCGGGGCCGCACGGACCACCGGGCTCCCCGGGACCGCAGGGACCGCCGGGCGGACCGTCGTTCGCGCCCCCGTCCTGACCCCGGTTCGGCTACGCTCCGCCTCGTGGCGCGCGCCGAGATCACCGACCCCGGCACCGGGCCGGAACCGGCCTGCGGCGATCCGTCCGACGGGTGGCGGGTGTCGCGCCGGACGGCCGCGCTCGTCGCGGCGTCCGCGTGCGCGACGGTCCTCGTCGTCGCCGGGGTGCGGCTGTCGGCGGAGCTGACTCGCGGCCCGACGCCGGCCGAGCGGGCCGCGGCGACGGCGGCGGAGCTGTCCGGCCGGTACCGCACCTGGCCCGCCGGGCGCGTCTTCCCCGCCGAGCTCCCGTACACGCTCGGCCAGTCGTCCCCGGAGACGGCCCGCCGGGTCGGGATCGGCACCGACACCCGCTGCGAGACGGCCGCCGACGACCCGCTCGCCGGCTCCCTCACCGCCCGCGGCTGCCGCGCCGTGCTCCGCGCCACCTACCTCGACCAGGCGCAGGGGCTCGCGGTGACGGTCGGCGTGGCGGTGTTCCCGGACGAGCGGTCGGCGCGGGAGGCGGTCGCGTGGTTCCCGGACGGCGCGCCCCGGCCCGGCCTGCGGGCGCTGCCGTTCGCGGGCTCGGTGGCCGCGCGGTTCGGCGACGCGGCCCGGCAGGCGTCCGCCGCCGCCCAGCGCGGCCCCTACGTGGTCGCGGCGACGGCCGGATACGCCGACGGGCGGCCCGCGCTGCGCGGCGCGCAGGCCGACCCGGCCGAACTCGCGCCGCAGCTGGCGCGCGGCGTCCTGCGCCCGCTGGCCGCGCCCGCGAAGGTCCGCTGCGGCGACCGGGAGTGGCGGTGCTGAGACGCGTCACCGCCGCGCTGGCCGTCCTGGTGCTCGCGCTCGGCGCGCTCCCGGCCCCCGCCCGGGCCGACCAGGTGCGGGACGCGGTCATGCCCGTCCTGGAGTCGCTGAACGTGCCGCGCGCGTGGACGGTGACGAAGGGCGGGGGCGTGACCGTGGCCGTCCTCGACTCGGGGGTGGACGCCGGCCAGGCCGACCTGGCGGGGTCGGTCACCGCGGGCCCCGACCTCACCCGCGGCGCCGGGCCGGCGGGGGCCGTGCCGAAGCGGCTGCACGGCACCAACATGGCGTCCATCATCGCCGGTCACGGGCACGGTCCCGGCGGCGCGCTGGGGATGGTCGGCGTCGCGCCCGAGGCCCGGCTGCTGTCCCTGCGGGTGATCCTGGAACGTGACGAACCGGGCTTCGCGGAGTTCACCGGCGCCGAGCGCTTCGCCGGGACGATCGCGGAGGGCGTCCGGTACGCGGTCGACCACGGCGCCGACGTGATCAACCTGTCGCTGGGCCGGTCGTACCCGACGCCGCGCGAGCGGGAGGCCGTCGCGTACGCGATCCGCCGCAACGTCGTCGTGGTCGCGGCGGCGGGCAACGGCGGGGCCGAGGGCGTGCCGGGGGGCGCGGGCGGCCGTCCGCCCGCGTCGGGGGAGCGCGGAGCGGACCGGACGGCCGGGCGCGGCGCAGGCACCCGGTACTCCTATCCGGCGTCGTTCCCCGGCGTGATCTCCGTCGCCGCCGTGGACGCGGCGGGGCGGCACGCCGGGTTCTCCAACCGCAACTCCGGCGTCGTCGTGTCCGCGCCCGGCGTGCAGATCATCGGTGCCGGCCCGGACGGCGGGTACTGGATCGGGGACGGCACGAGCCCCGCGACCGCGTTCGTCTCCGGCGTCGCCGCGCTGATCAGGTCGCGGCACCCGGGCCTCGCGCCGGCGCTGGTCTCGCAGGCGATCGTGGCGAGCACCCGGAGCCGCCCGGCGCGCGGCTACGACCGCGCGGTCGGGTTCGGGCGGGTCGACGCCGCCGCCGCGCTGGCCGCGTCCGACGCCCTCGCGGGCGCCCGGATGAGCGGCGCCGGGCTGCCGGCCGGCCGCCGGTTCGCGGACGAGCCCGTCCGCCCGGTCCCGGTGGTGCGCCGTTCGGGCGGGCTCGTCTTCGCCTACGCGCTGATCTGCGCGCTGGCCCTGGCCGGCCTCGCGGGCGCGGCCGTGTTCCTGCGCGGAGCCCCGCGGGATCCGGGCGAGCGCGATCCGGGAGAATCGTCGGATGTGGTCCGAACCTGACGAGTACGCCGAGGCGGTGCTGGACGCGGTGGAGCGCATCCCGCCGGGCCGGGTCCTGTCCTACGGCGACGTCGCCGAGCTGGTCGGGCGGGGCGGTCCCCGGCAGGTCGGGCGCGTCATGTCGCTGTACGGGGGCGCCGTCCCGTGGTGGCGGGTGCTCCGCGCGGACGGCAGCCCGCCGCAGTGCCACGAGATGCGCGCGCACGAGCACTACCGCGCCGAGGGGACCCCGCTCCGTCCCGGCGGCCGCCGCGTCGACATGGCCAAGGCCCGCTGGTCAGGACCCTCCTGAGACATCGCCGCCGCGGGAGTGCAGCACGAACGCGCCGGCGGCCGCTGGAGACGCCCCCGCCGCCGCGGTGGGCGCGGCGGCGGGGACCGTTCCGGACGAGGCGGTCAAGGCACTCCCTAGTAGATGATCAGTCCGACGACCGTGGAGACGATCAGGCCCGCGATGACGGGCAGGAACGCGCGGCGGACGAGATCGAGGACCGGGACCCGCGCGAACCCCGCCACGGCGATCAGCGACGACCACGCGACCAGCACGCCTCCGCCGGCCCAGATGCAGCCCATCTGCCCGATCGCCGCGAGCAGCGCCGGGTCGACGCCGGACGCCGGGCCGAGCGAGCCGGCCAGCGAGCCGGTCAGCGGCAGCCCGGAGAAGCCGGAGCCGTCCAGCCCGGTGAGCATGCCGATGATCAGCACGCCGAAGCCGACGACGTACTGGCTGTCGGGGATGGCGTCCTGGATCCGGATGACGATGTCGAACAGGAAGGCGGGCGCCTTCGCGCCCTCGTCCATGCCCATGATCTTCCCGGCGAAGTCGGTGTTGCCGATGAAGAAGAACCCGGCGATGGGGATGACGATGCCCATCGCCTTCATCGCGAAGACCAGGCCGTCCACGATGTGGTCGGCGCAGCGCTCCAGGCTGCCGCGGCCGTCCTTCGAGATCGTGGCGGACAGCAGCAGCGCGGTGGCGACGCCGCCGACGAGCGCCGCCGCGTCCCCGCCCACGACCTCGGGGACGAGGTCGGTGAACTTGCCCAGCATCATGTAGCCGACCAGGCCGACGAGGGCGAGCGGGACGATCGCGGCGAACGCCTTGGACCGCCGGGGGCAGTCGGCGCCCGGCGCGTCGCCGCCGTTCATGGACGACAGCGCCTCGCGGGCCATCGCGTCGCCGCCGCCGTCCGCCTCGCCGGACGTGGAGGGCCCGCCCGCCCGCGGCTTGGGGACCTCGCCCGGTCCGCCGCCGGACCCCGGGGCGAGGACGGCCACGGAGCCCTCACCGCCCGCGGCGGCGGGTTCCGGCCGCAGGGCGCGGTGCCGCGGCAGGACGCGGATGAGCGACCGGCGCGGAGCCTGGACGGCGACCTCCGACTCGCCCGCCTCCCAGCGCTCCAGGAGCGCGGCGTCCGGCTTCTGGAACTCGCGGCGGGTCGTCAGGTAGCCGAGGACGAGCGCCACCCCGCCGGTGATCAGGGACAGCACCATGGCGCGGTCGGCGACCGCGCCGGTGTCCACCCCCGCGGCCTTCGCGGACAGGCCGGGCGCGACCTGGATGACGTAGTCGCTGGACAGCGCCATGCCCTGCCCGGCGATGGCGATCGCGACGCCCGCGCTGAGCGGCGACAGCCCCGCGGCGATCGCGGCCGGCAGCAGGATGGCGCCCATCAGCGGCACCGCCGGCGTCGGCCAGAAGAACAGGCTGATCACGTACGTGACGAGCGCGAGCACCCAGAAGGCGGAGTGGCCCGACCGCATGACGACGCGGAACGGCTCCACCATGCGGCGGTCGGCGCCGAGCGCTCGCAGCGACCCGAGCAGGGCCGTCACCAGCGCGATGATCAGGAAGATGCTGAACAGCTCGGTCGCCGCGGTCAGGCTGGCGTTGAAGATCGACTCCAGCCCGGTGACGAAGTCGCCGGTGAACACCCAGGCGGTGAGGAACGTCGCCGCGACCGCGGGGATGACGACGTTCTTGCGGGCGATCATCACCGCGATGATAAGGACGATTCCGGACAAATAGATCCAGTGGGCGGCACCCAAGGGACGCTCCCCTCCCTGTGCGCGCCCTCTGCGAGGCGACGGGCGCAACGGTTGCAGAGAATCTGCTCGATCGGTCCGAGGTGAACAATGAGGAAGGTGCACACTGCGCGCTTGGTCATTTTGTGCAGCATGCCGGGCGTCCCGTCCAGTGAACCGGAGGCGCGGGCCGGGATGTGCACGGTGCCCAAGGAATCCGCGGAATTCTCGGCAGTCGGTCCGTATCGACGCTGATCAGCGTCCGCCGAGACTGGCGGCATGCCAGCAGACGCGGAGTTCGGACGTCCCGGGCGCGGTCCCGCCGCCGGGTCCGGCGGCATGGTCGCCGCAGGCCACCCGGCGGTCGCCCTCGCCGGCGCCCGCGTCCTCGCCGGCGGCGGGAACGCCGTGGACGCCGCCCTCGCGATGGCCGCCCTCTCGTGGCTCGCCCTCCCCGGCCAGTGCGGCGTCGGCGGCGACGCGTTCGTCCTGCTGCGCCGCCCGGACGGCTCCGTCGCCGCGTTCGGCGGCAGCGGCTTCGGCCCGGACGGCGGCGAACCCGCCTTCTACCGGGACCGCGGCCTGTCCGCCCTCCCGCTGGAGGGCGCCCTCGCCGTCGCGGCCCCCGGCGCGGTCGCCGCGCTCGCCGCCCTGCACGCCGACTCCGCGACCCGCGGCCTGCCCGAGCTGTGGGCGCCCGCGATCGCCGCCGCCGAGGACGGCCTGCCCTGCACCGCCAAGACGCGGGCCGACATCGTCGAACGCCGCGACGCGCTCGCCCGCGACCCGGGCACGGCGGAGGTGTTCCTCCCCGGGCGCCGCGTCCCCGGCGTCGGCGAACCGATCTTCCAGCGCGCCCTCGGCGCGTCGCTGCGCCGCCTGGCAGACGACCCCGCCGATCTCTACGCGGGCGGCCTCGCCGAACGTTCCGTGGACGCGCTCGTCGGCGCGGGGGCGCCGTTCTCTGGATACGAATGGATGGCGAGCGGCCGAGCGGTCTCCGAACCGGCCCTGACCCGCACCTACCGGGGGGCAGTGGTCCACCTGACGCCGCCGCCCACACCCGGCTGGATGGTCGCGCAGCAGGCGGGCCTCTGCGACGGAGACCTCTCCGGGCTGCCGTGGCTGGCGGCCGAGGCCGTCCACCGGATGGCGTCCGCCGCGCGCGTGGCGTTCGCCGACCGTTTCGCCGGCTGCGGCGCCGACAGCGACCACTGGCGCGGGCTGCTCGTCCCGTCCGCGCTGTCGGCCGCCCGCGCCCGCATCGAGGCCGGCGACCTCCCGGCGGCCGCCCCGTCGCCCGTCCCCGCCGGCGGCGACACGACCTCCATGGCCGCGGTGGACGCGGAGGGCCGCGCGGTGAGCCTCATCCACTCCCTCGCCTTCACCTTCGGCGCCCGGATCACCGTCCCCGGAACCGGGATCGTCCTCAACAACCGCCTCGGCCGCGGCGCCTACCTGATCGACGGCCACCCCAACGAGGTCCGTCCCCGCCGCCGTCCGCTGCACACCCTCAACGCCTGGCTCGTCACCGACGCCGCCGGACGGCTCCTGCACGCCGGCAACACCCCCGGCGGCGACGGCCAGGTCCAGTGGAACACCCAGCTCATCTCGCATCTCCTCGACCACGGCCACGACCCCGCCGCGGCCGTCGCGGCGCCCCGCTTCACCGTCCACCCGGGCAGCGACGCGGACGTCCTCGGGCACGCCCCCGAACTCCGCGTCGAGTCCCGGCTCGGCGGCGCCCGGATCGACGCGCTCCGCGCGCTCGGCCACGACGTCACCGTCCAGGGCCCCTGGGGCGCGGGCGGCGGCGCCCAGATCATCTCCGTCGCCGGCGGCGCCCTCCTCGGCGCCTCCGACCCGCGCCAGGACGGGGTGACGCTGGGTGTCTGAGCCGCTCAGGCCGTCCCGCCCGAAGCACCGCCGGCGTCCGCGGGCGCTGCCCGGCGGCGCGCCGGCGGAGGCCGGACCCGCCGCCATCGCCCGCGACCCGAACGTGGAGGACGAGTGACCGTGCACGAGGGCCTGAACTTCGTCGGCGGGGAATGGGCGCCGAGTTCGTCCGGAGCGACGTTCCGGCGGTGCAACCCGGCCCGGCCGGGCGAGATCGTCGGGGAGTTCCCCGAGTCGTCGGCCGGTGACGTGGCGGCGGCCGTCTCCGGCGCCGTCGAAGGCGCCGCGGCGTGGGCCGCCGCGCCCGCGGACCAGCGGGCCGACGTGCTCGAGGCGGCGGCGCGGTGGCTGGAGGAGCGAGCGGGCGACCTCGTCGTCGAGATGGTGCGCGAGGAGGGCAAGACGCGCGCCGAGGCGGCGATAGAGGTCGCGCGGACGCCCCGCAACCTGCGGTTCCACGCGGCCGAGGCGCACCGGATCGAGGGGCGGAGCTACCCGGCCGCCGACGGCGGGATCGTCTACACGCGGCGGGAGCCCGTCGGGGTCGTCGGCGCCATCACGCCGTGGAACTTCCCGCTGAACATTCCGTCCCGGAAGATCGGGCCCGCGCTGGCGGCGGGGAACGCGGTGGTGTTCAAACCGAGCCCGGTGACGCCGCTGCTGGCGCAGCGCCTCGTCGAGGCGCTGCTGGCGGGCGGACTGCCCCCGCTGGCCGTCGCGCTGGTGCACGGCGGCGCCGGGGCGGGGGCGGCGCTGGCGGCCGACGAGCGGGTCGGGGCCGTGACGTTCACCGGGTCCACGGCGGCGGGGCGCGCCGTCCACCGGGCGGTGGGGCCGTCGCGGCGGTGCCAGCTGGAGATGGGCGGCAAGAACCCCGTGGTGGTCCTGGACGACGCCGACCTGGAGCGCGCCGCGCAGATCATCGTCAAGGGCGCGTTCGGGCTGTCCGGGCAGGCGTGCACCGGGACGAGCCGGGTCGTCGCGCACGAGGCCGTCCACGACGAGCTGCTCGACCGGGTGGTGCGGGCGGCGGAGGCCCGGGTCGTCGGGGACGGGCTGCGCGAAGGCGTCGACATGGGGCCGCTCGCCGCGGACTTCCAGTTGGAGAAGGTCCTCCGCTATGTGCGGATCGGTGAGGAGGAGGGCGCCGAACTGGTCACCGGCGGGCGGCGCCCGGACGGCGACGGGCCCGGCGACGGGCACGCTGACGGCTACTTCGTGCGGCCGGCCGTCTTCCGGGACGTCGCCCCGGAGATGCGGATCGCGCGCGAGGAGATCTTCGGGCCGGTGGTCGCCTTCCAGCGCGCGGACGGGCTCGACGCGGCCGTCGAGCTGGCCAACGGGACCGAGTACGGGCTGTCCGCCGGGATCGTCACCCGGGACCTGGACCGGGCGCTGGAGTTCGCGCGGCGGTCCGAGAGCGGGCTCGTCAAGGTGAACCAGCCCACCTCCGGAATGGCGATGACCGTGCCGTTCGGCGGGCTCAAGGAGTCCAGCACGCAGACGTTCAAGGAGCAGGCAGGACCTTCGATGATGCTCTTCTACACCCGAGAGAAGAGCGTCTACATCTCACCCCGGTAATGGGCCCGAGAAGGGCCGGAAGGAGCAAGGAAATGGCAGAGCTGCTGTCCAGGGACGCGTTTCGCGCCGAATTGATGAACGCCATCAAGGGGCGTGAGGCCAAGGACGCCTCGTTCAGCAAGGCATGGGCCGACGGCCGGTTGAAGCGAGAGCACTTCGCCCGCTGGGCGGAGAACCACTACCACTACGTGGGCCCGTTCGCCGACTACCTCTCCTACGTCTACGCCAACACGCCCGACGAGTTCACCGGCGCGAAGGACTTCACGCTCCAGAACATGTACGAGGAGGAGCTGGCCGACATCCGGCACACCGACCTGCTCATCCGGTTCGCCGAGGCGTGCGGCACCACCCGGGAGCGGGTCGAGGACCCGTCCAACGTGAACGCCATCACCCGCGGCCTCCAGGCGTGGTGCTACGCGGTGGCGATGCGCGAGCACTTCGTGGTCGCGACCGCCGCGCTCGTCGTCGGACTGGAGTCACAGGTCCCCAGCATCTACAAGAAGCAGATCGTGCCGCTGCGCGAGGTGTACGGGTTCGACGAGGACGAGATCGAGTTCTTCGACCTGCACATCACCTCGGACGTGGTGCACGGGGAGCGCGGCTACCAGATCGTCCTCGACCACGCCGACACGCCGGAGCTCCAGCAGCGCTGCCTGCAGATGTGCCGGTGGGGCGCGGAGATGCGGTTCTCCTACACGCAGGGTCTCTACGACTCCTACGTGCGGCCCGACCTGGTCAGTGCCTGATCCGATCCGACCCGGCGGCGGGGCGCGTCCCGTCCCGCCGCCGGCCCGCACGTGAGGAGGGACGCCCGTGGACCAGCAGGCGGGCGAGTGGGTGGCGGCGGCCGCGCTCGCGGATGTGCGCAGGCGCAAGCGTCTCGCCGTGACCGTGGAGGGACGCCGGATCGCGCTGTTCCTCGTCGGCGGCGACGTCTACGCGCTGGCGGACGTGTGCGTCCACAAGCAGCGGTCGCTGTCGAAGGGGGCCGTGCTGAACGGGCGGGTGATCTGCCCGGGCCACCAATGGGTGTTCGACCCGGCGACCGGCCGGGTCGAGGACGGCGACGAGTGCCAGCCGAGCCACGCGGTGCGCGTCGACGGCGGCGTCGTCTACGTCGATCCCCGGCCCCGCATCCTGAGCGAGGAGCAATCATGATCCAGTCGGTTGTGGTGGCGGGCGCGGGGCAGACCGCGGCCGTCGCGGCCCGGACGCTGCGCCGCCGCGGCTTCGACGGCCGCGTCACGCTGGTCGGGGCCGAGCACCACGCCCCCTACCAGCGTCCGCCGCTGTCGAAGGAGTACCTGGCGGGGGAGCAGGACCGCGACGAGCTGTGCCTGCTCACCCCCGGCTGGTGCGCGGCCAACGACGTGGAGCTGCGGCTCGGCGCCGAGGTCGCGGCGGTCCGCCCCGCCGAGCGCTCGCTGGAACTCGCGGACGGGTCGGCGCTGCGGGGGGACGCCGTGCTCGTCGCGACCGGCGGACGTCCCCGCAGGCTGCCCGGCGTGGAGGGGGACCGCGTCCGGTACCTGCGGACCATCGCCGACGCCGACCTGCTCCGCGCCGCGCTGCGGCCGGGCGCGCGGGTCGTGGTGATCGGCGCGGGCTTCATCGGCTGCGAGGTCGCCTCCGCCGCGATCGGCCTCGGCGCGCGGGTCACGATCGTCGAGCGGGCGGCGCGCCCGCTCGGGCACGTCCTCGGCGACCCGATGGGCGACGTGATGGCCGCGTTCCTCCGCACGAACGGCGTCGACCTGCGCACCGGCGAGAAGGTCGAGCGTTACGCGGAGACCCCGTCCGGCGCCGTCGTCACCACCAGCGGCGGGGCGACGCTCCAGGCGGACGTGGTCGTCGTCGGCGCCGGGATGGTGCCGAACATCGAACCCGTCCTCGGCTCCGGGATCGAGACCGCCGCCGGCATCCCCGTCGACGAGTACTGCCGGACGAGCGCGGCCGGCGTCTACGCGGCCGGCGACGTGGCCTGCCAGTGGCGGCCCCGGCTCGGACGCCACGTCCGCGCCGAGCACTTCGACAACGCGGGCGCGCAGGGCATGGCGGCGGCCAAGAACATGCTCGGCGGCAGGTCGGCACACACGGCGCCGCCGTGGTTCTGGTCCGACCAGTTCGGCCGCGACCTCCAGCACGCGGGCTTCGCGGACGGCACGGACCGGCTCGTCGTCCGCGGCCGCGTCGAGGACTTCGACTTCATCGCCTTCTACCTCGCGGACGGCGTGCTGCGCGCCGCGTTCACGGTGGACCGCGGCGCCGACCTCGCCGTCGCCCGGCAGCTCATCGCCCGCGACGCCGTCCTCGATCCGGACCTCCTCCGCGATGAGGACGCCGACCTCGCCGACCTGTTCGACGCGCTCGACTGACATCCGAAACCTAGGGAGCGACCGATGGAATACCAGCGCGTGGCCCGCTCGGGCCAAGTGCCCGAGGGCGTCGTCCGCCGCTTCTTCGTGGGCGAGGCCGAGGTGGCCGTCGCCCGCTGGGACGGCGTGGTGCACGCCATGTCGAACTACTGCACCCACCTCGACTGCCTGCTGTCGTCCGGCCGGGCGACCGAGGACGGGCTGCTGTGCTCCTGCCACGGCAGCGTGTTCGACTTCGCGTCCGGGGAGCCGGTCACGCCCCCGGCGACCAAGGCGGTCACGGTGTACCCGGTGAAGGAGGAGGACGGGCAGATCCTCGTGCACGTCCCCCCGGAGGACGCCGCGAGCGGCGGGCCCCGGCGGCGGCCCGTTGGCCGAGGCTGACCCGCCGCGGGGATCGTGGGTGGCGCTCGTCCCGCTGCTTCTCGGCACGTTCACCGGGACCGTCGCCAACACCATCGTCAACGTCCCGCTGACGCTGATCCTGCGGGACCTGGACGCCTCGATCTCCGCCGGCACCCTGATCGTCATCGGGTTCACGCTCCCGTTCGCCGTCCTGCTGCCGGTGTCGGGGTGGCTCGGCGACCGCTGCGGCGCGCGCCGCGTGTTCGTCGCCGCGATGCTGGTGCTCGGCCTCGCCTCGGCGGGCGCCGGGCTCGCCGGCGACCTGGCCGCGCTGGTCGCGATGCGCGCCGCGCAGGGCGTCGCGACCGCCGCGATGCTGCCCGCCGTCATGGCGCTGATCGCGTCCCTGTTCGGCGGCGGGCGGCGCGGCCGGGCGCTCGGGCTGTGGGCGGCGGCCAACGGCGTCGGCCAGGCCGCCGGCCCCACGCTCGGCGGCGCCCTCGCCACCTGGTTCGGCTGGCACGCGGTGTTCTGGCCGGTCGTGCCGCTGGGCGTCGCCGCCGCCGCGCTGGCCGTCCGGTTCGTCCCGGCCGGGCGGGCGCGGCCCGTCCCGCTCGACTGGCGCGGCGCCGCGCTGCTCACCCTCGCCGCCGGGCTCGGGCTCGGCGCCACGTCCGCCGCCGCGACCCTCGGCGCGACCTCCCCCGTCGTCTGGTGCGGCTCCCTCGCGGGGCTCCTCGCCGCCGCGGCCTACGTCGCGTCCTCGCGGGGGCGCCCGGACGCGTTCATCCCGCCGCGGCTCCTGCTGGAAGCCCGCTACCTGCGCTCCTGCCTCAGCGTCCTCGCGCAGATGTTCTGCCTCGGCGCCACGCTGCTCGCCGTCCCCGTCTACCTCACCACCGAGCGGCACACCGGCACCCTCTACGCGGGGGCCGTCCTGCTGAGCCTTCCCGTGATGATGTCGGTGCTGGGCCCGGTCACCGGCGTGCTCATGGAACGCCTGTCCCCGCGCGCCGTGCTGCGCGGCGGGCTCGTCGTCCTCATCGCCGGGCAGGTGCTCGTCGCCGTCGTGCTCGCCGAGTCCTGGACGGTGCCGTGGCTGCTCGCCGCCCTCGCCCTGACCGGCGCGGGCGTCGCGTTCGTGCAGACCCCGGCCGCGACGGGCGCGACCCGCTCGGCCGCCGGGCGCAGCGGCGCCGGCCTCGGCCTGTTCAACCTGCTGCGCTTCGGCGGCTCCGCGCTCGGCGCCGCCTGGGTCGGCGCCGTCCTCGACCAGGGCCCCGCCTTCGGCGCGGTGTTCGCCGTCTGCGCCGCGACGGCCGCCCTCGGCCTCCTCTCCTCCTTCGCCGGCCCCGACCCAGCCGACGCACCCCCCCGTTGATCTGCGGCGTGTTGTTGTTATGAGCCCAGCCATAACAACAACACGCCTGCGGTGAACGCGTAGTCTCGTCTCTTTAGGCTCTTGACCTGGGGAAACGAGGCTACGCGTCCGCCGGGCCAGGGGTTTGGCCCGTGGATAGCCCGTCGGTGTCGGAGTCGCTTGCGGAGGGCTCAGAGCCGCTGAGAGCGGCGTCGATGAGCCGGTTTGCCTCTTGTTCCATGCCCGTGAACCAGTGCGCGTATGTGGACAGCAGGACCGTAAGGGAGTGTCCCAGTCGGCGTGCTATCTCGGTTGCGGGAACGCCGGAGTTGAGCAGCAGGGACGCGCAGCCGTGCCGCAGGTCATAGGGCCGCTTGGCCAGGCCCGCCGCTTGCTCGGAGTCGGTCAGCGCGACAGCCCGCGCCCGCCGCCACAGCCCGCCGTACATCACGTTCGTGATCGGCGCGCAGTCGGCACCGGCCGCCGTGTCGAAGAACACCCGCCCGTCCGGAGCCGTCCCCCACCGCTTCAGATGGGCGCGCAGCAGCGCGACCAGGACGGGAGGCAGCGGGACGACGCGCACGTCACCGGCCGGACGATGCTTGAGGGCGCGCGGGTCGTACTGGCCGCCGTCATCGGTCCACTTGTCTCCGACGTCGGGAGTGCTTCCCGACAGGGTGGCCGTGCCCCAGCCGGTGGCGGGGAGGGTGAGGTCATCGCCGCGCAGGTGCCGCGCCTCGGCCGGGCGTAGCCCGGCGTAGTAGAGCGCGGCGAAGAAGGCGGCCATGTGCGGGCCGCGCCCCTTGCCGTTGGTCAGGTCCGCCACCGCCGCGAGCAGCCGCCGCGCCTGGTCCAGGTTGGGCACCGCGCGCGGGTCGACCGCGTCAGTGATCCGGGCGCGCTTGATCTTGATCCCGGTCACCGGGTTGACCGCGAGGAGCTTGCGTTCTACGGCGTATTCCAGGCAGGTGTGCCAGACGCCGCGCCGCCGCGCGAGGGTCTTGGCCGCCGCGCGCTTGCCGTTGATGTTGACCGCCAGCGCCGACAGCCCGTCCCGGATCACCTCTGCGTCGGTCAGGTCCGCCAGTGGGCGGGAGGCGTCCGCCAGCCACGCCAGCGCCGCCGCCACGTCATCCGGTACGGGCCGCTCCCAGGTGGGAGGGATGAACGCATACGAGCGCAGTGCGCGCCGGAGCAGCGCGTCAGCGGGACGGTTGCGCTTGGCCTTGCGCGGGTCGAGGAGCGCGAGCGTGATCGGGACGAGCTGATCAGCGGTGCACTTGCGGGAGTTGGCGGGCGAGTCCGCCCACCGCATCGCAGCATAGGAGCGCGCCAGGGAGTAGAAGGTTTCGGTGCTGCGCTCCCAGGAGACCGGTTCGCCCGTCGCCAGGCTGAACACCTCCCCGTCGCGGGCGGCCGCCACCAGGCCCGCCCGGTAGGTCTCAGCCAGTGCCTTGGTCAGGTAGGACCGGGAGAACTGCGCGGCATCCACGCGCCACCGCACCTCCCACGGCTTGCGCCTGTTCGCGCGCTTGCGGATCTGCCAGAATTGAACGTCTTGGGCTTTGATCACCGGGGCAACTCCGTTCCGTCCGTTCCGAGCCGATGAAGCCATTCTATAAAATCTGCGCGCACAATTCTCAGTTCATTGTTCGGCAGCCGGAACGCTTTAGGGCCGCGCCCCGTAGCAAGCCACCGATACACCGTAGAGCGCGCTACATGCAGCTCAGAGGCCACATCACGGACCGACATAACATCAACGGAGGCCATCAGGAACCACTCCGGAATTTCCCGCTACGGGCCAGCCACGGGCCAACAGAAATGCAGACACGAGAGCAGCTGATCAACGACCGGAATCGGCCAATTTATGGCGCATAATTGCCGCATGCAGCCCTTGACTTGAAATTGCTGGAATGCATGGGGTTGTGGCCGGCGACCGCCCACCACCCCAACCGATCACCTCGGGCGCTGGCCATCGCGCGTACCTGCCGCACTCCGCCGCCTGCGGCCCGCCCGTACCTATCGAGCCGCGTTCGCGGCGCGTCCTTGCCGTGCGACCCTGCCCGTGATCCGGCCGCGCCGTCCCGCACGCTCGGCCAAGCCCACCGCCTGGACACCGGTCACCCACTCCGCGCCACCGACGCGATATCCGCATACGCCCGCGCCGCCGCGTGATCGCGCGCCAGCGTCGCTGCCAAGTCGGCATCACCCAGCTGGGTCCAGCCCGACCCCACATATCGCCAGTCGCGCACCACCACCACCGCGCCGCCGTCGTCACGGTCGGCCTCCACCCACGGGTCACGCCCCGCACGCCCATCCCGCTCGCGTGCCCGCTCCGTCCGCCAGGCCCGCCGCACCGCCCCCAACGTCGCCCGCGTCACCGAATACCACCGCGATTTCGTCGCGAAATGCCCCCGGAACCCCAGGCTGTGGACGTGTTCGGCCAGCCGCCAGCCCGCGCACTCCGGACGCTCCGCCAGCCGCAGGCACGCCGACACCAGCAGCGACACATGCGGGTTATCCACCCGCCGCAGCACCCGGCCCGCCGCCCGAGCCGAGAACCGCCGCGCGGGCAACCCCGCAAAAGTGTCAGCCGCCGTCTTCGTCGCGTACTTCGCCAGATACGCCGCCGCCCGACCCGGATCACCCACCACCGACACATCGAGTTGCGAGCCCCACCGCGCGACCGCGCCCACATGCGCCCCGGTGTCCGGAAGCCGCACCCCGACCCGCCCCGCCGCGTCCCGGACGGCCGCCCCCAGTGCGGTCGCGTCCGCCCACGCAGGAGGAGCCACCACCGCCGAGCGTTCGCCGACCTCCACCCCGTCGAGGCGGATCACCGCGTGCAGATGCACCGCCCCCCGCCGCTGATACTCCGCCACCTTCACGTAGGAGACCCGCACCAGCGACCGGACCGCGCGCACGCCCACCGGGACCCCCGTACGCTCCGACGCGATCCGCGCCAGCGACCGGTACACGTAGATCACCGTGCGCCGCCAAAGCTCTGGCACGGCCGCATGCCACAGGATGTGACCGGTGTAGTCGTAGCAGTCCCAGCACAACGGACGGCCGACAACCGGATCACCCACAGCGTGCCGCCCGTCGCACCACGCCCGCACCCCGTGACGGCACACCAGCGGCCCCCGCCGCCCCCGGCACACACCATCCGACCTGGCGCGGTGCACCGCCCCGAAGCCGGGCGCGGTGAACGTCGCCAGCACCGCCGGATGCCCCGCCACGCTCGCCGGAACCGCATCCACTCGCCCCGGCAGTCGCGGCGCACGCCCCCGCAGGCCCGCCGCGATCAACTGCCAGGTGTCCCGCCGGTAAGTTTCCGCACACGACGGGCACACCACCGCCCGCCGATCCCCACACGCCAGCAGCAGCACCCCATCCGGCTCCCCATCACTGGACCACTCCGCCCGCGCCTCACCCGAACGCAGGTCCACCACCGTCGCGCCGCCCCGCACCCGCACCGGCCGAGAGCAGTGCCCCGTGTGCGCCACCTGACGCGACCACGCCCCCCACGCCGCAACATCACCGACCCGCGCCAGCATCCCCGCCAGCACACCACCCCGCACCGCACCCGAAGCCGCACCACCACCGTCCCCGACCGCCCCGACGCTCCGAACTCGCCGCTGTCCACGCAACCCCGGTCACCCCCGCAGCCGAACAGACCAACATCACCAATCTGCTCGGAACCCTTGCGAAAATAACCAGAGCTAACTAAAATGCCCCCCTTGACAAACGTGTTTATCCAGCGTCCAACAGTCGTAGTCTGGCCGCATCCGGCCGAAAATATTGCGCTCTAGGTCGGATCTGCTGTAGAAGCCCGGTTCAGATTCGAGCCGGGCAGCGGCCCTTCACCGTTCCGCGCATCCCCGCCACGCAACGGCCTCCCGAAGAACGGCGGCGGCATGAGGCACTGTCACCACCCCCGAGAGGTCACTCGCCCGTTGCACGTCAGGCCCACTGACGGACCGGCAACATGCGATGCCGCAACAACAGGTCCAACGCCTCGGCCGCCGCCTTGACGTCCCCGCACGGCGAGATGAAGCCCTCCCGTCCGTCACCCGCCTCGAAGTAGCCCCAGGCCTCGCCCGCCAGGGCCCGCACCGTCACCACCGCCCCGATGTCGTCCGCGTGCCCGCTCCCGTACACCCACAGCAGCGGCACCGGGAACCGGAACTCCCGCCGGTCGTACAGCCCCACGCACCGCCATCCCAGCGGACGCACCGCGACCCGCAGCACCTCAAGCTCCCGCACCGCGACGTCATGGTTCCCCAACGTCCGAGCGTCCAGAACCAGCCGCCACCGTCCGGCCCCCCGCACCAGGTCCCGCACCACGCTCCGCCTCACTTCACGTACCCCTTCCCGTTTCCCGATTCGCGTTCCTGCGGTCTGGCCTGTCCAGCGGCCCCATAGCCCCGCCCCCTTGCATCGGCACGCGGGCCGCCGCACCCGCGTCCCAACGCGCAGGTCACCGGGTGTCGCCACCGGACATGAGGTGCTCGACCTGCTGACGGCTGAACCGGCGGACACCGCCGGGCGTGCGGACGAAGGCCAGCTTCCCGTCCTCCGCCCATCGGGTGACGGTCTTGGGATCGACGCGGAACATCGCAGCCACCTCACCCGGTGCCAGGAGCTGCCCAGGTCCGAAGTCCCAGCCGCCAACGAGCATCGGACTGTCGACTGTCCGCCTGTTACTGCCCATAGGGGGCTCCCATCTCGTTGAAAGTCACTTCCGCAGGCGGCGATGACAACTTCACGCCGCGCATGGACAGCACGAGCCGGGCATGCCGGACCCGCGCCAGAGCCCTACGACGCTCCGCCCCCGAAAGCGCATCGCAGGACAACCACGGGCCATAAACCCGCAGAACAGCACGCTGATAGAGCGAATCAGCAAGGACCTGTTCGTAGGAGTTCACCGCGCCCGCCACTCCGCGAAAACGGTCTTCCCGTCCGCCGACTCATCGCGCAGCGTCCCCCACCGGAACACCAGCTCCCCGACGAGCAGCAGCCCCCGACCACCCAGCCCGTAAGGCCCAGGGCAGTGAACCACCGGGAGCGTCCCGTCGCCGTCCCACACCTCGACCACGTACGCGTCACCGTCCGCGTACGCATCGACCCGTACTTCATCGGTGCTTGCGTGCAGGATCGCGTTAGTGACCAACTCCGAGGCCACAACCCGCACCGTGTAGTCATCAACCGGCCACTCGGCGGCGATCTCCGCGACGTGATCCCGCGCGACCTTGATCTTTTCGACGTCCGGCTTGAACGTGATCATCTCTCCAGCTCCTCACCCGTGGACGGCACAGGCCCCGGAGCCGTCCGCGATGCGAGGGAGGCCACGCCCAGCTCGCCCCGAATGTCCATCTTCGCGTTCAACATGCTCACTCCTCGCCGTTTCACCTCTGGCAAGGGTCGTCCCTGTCACCTACGCTTGACTAGGAGAGTTCAACAAATGCGACTCACGGAAGGTGTTCATGCGCGCACATCCCCCCTTCGCCCCGGACGGTAACCTGTGGGACTACATCGCGTTTGAGCTGCGTAGACACCGGCATGAACGGAATCTCTCGCTAGTCGAGGTGGGCTCCATCATCGATCGAGACCGTTCTCTAGTCGCACGTGTTGAATCTGGAGACACCAAACTTCAGAGTGCCCACGCGATCAAGCTGGATGCGGCCTGGAACACGGGCAGCCGCTTCCAGCGCTTGGTCAAGTTCGCGAAAGCTGGTCACGAAGTCGAGTGGTTCAAGACCCACCTGGAGCATGAGGCCAAGGCATCTCACCTGCGGATATGGGAACTCGGCTGGGTACCCGGCCTGTTTCAGACCGAGGGGTACGCCCGAGCGATGTTCGAGGCATCCGGCGTTGAGGACGTCGAAGACGGGGTCTCGGCCCGCCTCAGCCGCCAGGCGTGCCTTGACCGCAAGCCGAGGCCCAGAGTCTGGGTCATCCTGGATCAAGGCGTGCTAGACCAGCCCGTCGGCGGACCAGAGATCATGCGCGAACAAGTCGCTCACCTCGTTGAACTGGCGCGCCACCCCAACATCACCGTGCGAGTCGTTCCAAGAGACGTCGGTGCACACGTCGGCCGCGATGGATCGTTCAAGATCATGACCGTGGATGGCGCTGACGTGGTCTACACACTCGCCCCCGGCGGTGGGCGACTCGTCCAGGATGCAACTGAGATACCCTCATATCGGGTCTGGTTCGACCTCATCGGGGACGTGGCCCTTCCCAAGAACGCGTCATTGCGCCTGCTCATTGAGACCATGGAGCGGTATTCATGACTATCTGGAGGAAGTCCAGCCGTAGCGGCAGCACCACGACTCAGTCTGACTGCGTTGAGGTCGCTCAGCTCAACGGGGCCGTTGCCCTCCGGGACAGCAAGGCACCGGACGCTGGTCACCTCACACTGTCACCCGCCAGCTTCGCCGAGTTGGTTGCCCACGTGAAGCGAGACGCCTTGGACGTCTGACTACAGCCAAGCAGCCCTGGTCTTTGGCCGGGGCTTTGCTGTGTGAGGATTTTCCCTACGTAGGTTTTCAAGGCGCGCGGCGCACCGCCGCGCGCCTTCACGCATGGTGGCTCGGGTGCCGCCGACCGGACGGAACAGGTTCGGGCGGGACCCGTCGTCAATGGACGTACGGGCGGGCACGAGACCAAGACGACCTCCGGCCGCCTTGGCTCGGCCCGCCGACGCCTTGACAGCATCCCGGGGCTCTGCCCGCCGCCGAGAGCCCCCGATACGGCCCGCTCCCAGCGGCCAGCATGGACGAGGGCTCCACGACCGGCAGCCGTGCTCGCATTCCGGGCTACCTCAGTCAGCAGCGCAGGCACGGCCGCCGGCTGCTAGGCATCGCGACGGGCATTCCGCACTCAGGCGGCGTGCGAACGGGTACCTGCCCCCGACGCCTGGTGTTCTCTCGGACGCCCGAGTATGCGCGTGGTTGGCCGGGTCAGGACCGGATTACCGCCACCGAGTCGTGTCGTCGGTATGTGTGCCCGCCTTCCGCGCGCTCTCCGGATCCAAACCCACCACTTCTCGGAGGTCCGCGCCGCGCAGGTCCGCATCGCTCAGGTCCGCGCCGCGCAGGTCCGCACCGCGCAGGTCCGCACCGCTCAGGTCCGCACCGCTCAGGTACGCGCCGCGCAGGTCCGCGCCGCGCAGGTCCGTACTGCGCAGGTTCGCACCACGCAGGTTCGCACCACGCAGGTCCGCACCGCTCAGGTCCGCACGGCTCAGGTCCGCACCGCGCAGGTTCGCGTCGCGCAGGTCCATGCGGCTCAGGTACGCGTCGCTCAGGTCCATGCGGCTCAGGTCCGCGCCGCGCAGGATCGCGCCGCTCAGGTTCTCGTCACTCAGGACCGCGCCGCTCAGGTTCGCGCCGCTCAGGTTCGCGCCGCTTAGGATCGCGTCGCGCAGGTTCTCGCCGCTCAGGACCGCGCCGCTCAGGACCGCGCCGCGCAGGTTCGCGCCGCGCAGGTTCGCGTCGCTCAGGTTCGCGTCGCTCAGGTTCGCGTCGCTCAGGTTCGCGTCGCGCAGGTTCGCGCCAGTTAGGTCTAAGCGGTTGAGGTTGCGTTTGTGGAAGTCGACGTTGCGCAGGTCGAAGGGGTCGCGGTCACTAGTCTGAGAGGGGGCGGCGACGGTGAGTGCGGCCTCCACATCGACGGCCAAACGGGTCTTGTCCGATCCGACCGGCGGTTTGTCCTGGGCGTGGGTGCGGATGTAGGCGGCCAGTACCGAGCGGATGGTAGGTCGGTCCTCTTGCGAGTCCTTCATCAGGCGTTGCAGCGCGTAGACACCACCCATGCGGACCTCGGGCTTGTCCGACCCGAGTTGCTCGATCGCTTTGGCGTAGCGGTCGGTGACCTGTCCTTGGCGGGTGGTTTCCAACGTGCGAGCGGTGTAGAGGAGACCGGCAGCGGTGAACACCACACCCACGATCACCACCAACCCGGTCACCGACTGCATCAGTGCCGCCCGCGCCTGATTCACCGACTCCACCCGCTCGGCCACCGTCAACCTCGACCGCTCGGCCTCGCTCAACTGCCCGCGTTCACCCGAAAGCCACCGCGACCCCGGCCCCAGCAACCCCCACATCACCAGCACCGCCACCGCCGCGACCCCGGCACCCACCAACGCCCACCGCACCGTCCCCGACCACCGCAGCGCCCCCCACCCCGCAGCCAACACCCCCAACGCAAGCACCGTCGCAGCGACCTCCGACACCCTCGGACGCAGCACCAAGCACCCTCCTCTGCATGACCCTCCAACCCTGCGAACTTACGACCCCCACCCCCGACCACACCCGAAAACCGCCAACCTGCCCACAAACGACGACGACCCGCACGGGAGTGTCCTATGCCGTCAACGGGGCAACGGTGCCATCACGCAGACCCGCCACCGAGCACCGCCAACATGGATGAAGGCCCCGAACATGTGGTCCGAGACCCTCGATCTGTTCACTGCCACAGCGCAAGGTCCGGCTACCTCGGTTCCCAACCAACCCCGACCCCCACCCCTTACAACGACCCGCCTCCGGCGTAGGGCTCTACCCGTAAGAGCGTGCGCGGCACGGTCAGCACGCTAAGCCACCGTCGCGCAGACTGGGCAAGGCGGGCACCCATGCAGACCCCCACAGGGCCGGGGTAGGCGAAGGGTCGCCGGGCACGGGCTTGGGCGGGGACCCCTCCGGCGGGCCGCCCCCGGCCGATATCGGGCAGCCCCCAAGGGCGCCCGGAGCCACGGAAGGCTAGCAGCCCGCCGCCCCGCCCAAGCCCGCGCCCGGCTCCCCACAACAGCGCACGCCAGCACACGGAAAGAGCCGCACCGGCACCCACCCGTGCCCGTGCCGCTGGACCGGCAGCCGCCACCACCCCGCGCACCCACCGCACCGCGCGCGAGACGGCCGCCGGCACGCTCCCCACCGCGATCACTTGGCACCCGCACCCGCACCGCGCCATCCTGGAGACGAACGCCAGGAGGGACGACCCGATGAGCGAAGACTTGGCCGCCGTCATCGCCGAGCAGCTAAGGCGATCCGGGCAAACCCGCACCGTGTACCACTCGCCCGACGAGCGCGACCGCCTACGCGCCGCCGGACGCCAAGCAGGACGCCAGTTGCACCGCCCCGTCCGCACGTTCGACACCGCCGCCCGGCATCCACGCTGCGACGCCGACCAATGCGGCACGGTCCTTATCGCCGTCACCGATTGGGGCACCAACCCGCTAGAGCGCCAGCTCAGCGAGACCCGTGCCAACAAGGCCATAGACCGCGCCCTAGACGGCCCGTAGCCAGCGACAACCGTTCCGGGCCATGGCCCGCAGGTGGCCCGTGAACAGCGAGCACCAGCGGCAACCAGCGCGCACTAGTGAGACAAGATCAACGCTAGCGTCGGACGCAGAGCACCCGAAACCGCAGGTCAGCCCACATCCCCGCACGTCAACGGGGCGGCACCCGATCTCTCGGATACCGCCCCGCCAGAGCACCAATTCACCTGCGGTCAACGGGGGGTGGCCCTAGTGGGGACCGCTGCGGGCGGGGCCATCTCGTCGGCGAGGGCGCCGGCGACCGCCGTCAGCGTGTCGATGTGGTGCGCCAGCCAGAACGTGAACTGGGCGTCCGCTGACCTGATGTCCATGCGCAGGGCGCGGGACGCCCGGTCCAGCTTGTAGAGCATCGTGTTGCGGTGCAGGCCGAGGTCGCGGGCCGCCGCGTTCAGGTTCCCCGACGTCCTGATGTAGGCGAGCACGATCTGCTCCAGGTCGCCGCCGTTCGCGCGGCGCAGCGGGGCGAGGGTCTCGCGGGCGAACGCGCGGGCCTCCGCGCTGTCGGCGACGTCCTTCAGCGCCGCGAACACGCGCAGGTCGTCGTAGCCGCAGACGGCGTCGGCGGCGGCGTCGCGGGCGAGGCCCATCGTCAGCCGCGCCTCGTGGTACCCGGCCGCGACACCGGCGGCGCCCCGCGCCGGACGGCCGTGCGTGACGCGCAGGTCGTCGCCCAGCCGGGGGAGCAGCGCCCGGTGCAGCCGCTCGGCGAACCGCGCGGCCTCCCCGCGCTGCCCGATCGGGTCCTGCTCCGCCGCGACCTGCTGGATCACCACGATCGTGGAGCTGATCGCGGCGGTCAGCGCGCGGCCGCCCGGCTCCAGGTTCTGCGCCGTCCGGGTCGCGGCCACCGTCCGGCGCAGGTAGTCGCGGCCGACCGGACGCAGCGACGCCGCCGCCACCACGTGCACGGCGAAGTGGCCGGCCACGTCGAAGCCGTGGTGCCGGGCCCGCGCGCCCAGCTCGTAGGAGTCGGCGAACCGGCCGTGGACGAGCGCCTCCACGAAGTCGCCGCGCGCCCGCTCCTCCGCCGCCCGCACCGAGCGCTGCCGGAGCATCTCCGATCCAATCAGCGTCGCGCCGTGCTCGGCGACGACACGGTGCTGCGCCAGGTCGTGCGGATCCGGCGGGCAGGCCCGCTCGATCATCACCATCCGCCCGAACACCTGCCCGCCCACCAGCACCGGCGTGACGAGCGCGTGGACGGGCGGGCCGTCCTGGACGACCCGCAGCCGCACCTCGGCCGCGTGCGCGCCGTCGGCCGCGGACTCGGGACGGTCGCCGGGGCGGGTGAGCTCGTCCGGGAGGGCGAACAGCAGCGCGTCGGGGTCGGGCGGCAGGGCGTCGGGGGCCTCCTCCCAGGCCAGGCGCTCACCGTCCGCGTCGCAGATGAGGACGCTGCAGTGCGACAGCGCGACGACCGCGCGGGCCATCGCGGGCACGCCGGGGCCGCGTGCGAGGACCTCCGCGAGCGTCCGGTGCACGCGCGACCCGTACTCCAGGATGTGCGCGGACTGGGCGAGGGCCTTCTGCCCGATGAGCCGGCTCACCGCCCGGTAGTCGGCCTCGGCGGGCAGCGCGAGCAGCGCGATCCCGGCCGCGTCGGCGGCCCGCGCCGCCGCGACCAGGTCGGACTCGACGCCGGGCGGCCGCCACGCCAGCAGCGCGGCGGCGTCCCGGCGGGCGAGGCCCGCGACGACGGCCGCCGCCTCGCCCGGCGCGGCGAGCGCGGTCACCGGCAGATGGACGGCGACCCCGGCGAGGTCGGGGTCCTGCCCCTCGGTGTAGCGGCGGGTCTCCGACAGCGGGAGGCACCAGCCGACGCCGCGTCCCAGCCCGTCGCGTCCGGCGATGAGGGTGCCGCGCAGCAGCGGCTCGGCCAGCAGGGTGCCGATCGGCACGTGCTCGTCGGTGGTCGTCACGATCGCAGGGTGATGTGCCATGTGCCCACATCCCGTCCGGTTCGTTCGGCAGAGTGTACATAGCCCCGAAGGGCGTGGTCCTCCGAGACTGACGGGAGTGGAGCTGTTCGCGGCGGACGGCGTGAAATGGGAAAACCGTCTGCCACATCCTGCTTTATCGTTCTGAATTCGGCAATACCCCACATTTTTAAATGCGGGGCGTCGCCCGGTTGGAGGCCACGTGCACACCGTTCACCGGCTCACCCTCGAAGACGCGCTCGTCATCCTCACCGCGGCCGAGGAGGAGGCGCGCCGGATCGGCGTCAAGCAGACGATCTGCATCGCCGACGACGGGGCCCATCCCATCGCCGTGCACCGGATGACGGGCGCCCGGCTCACCGGTGTGGACATCGCCATCGCCAAGGCTTTCACCGCCGCCGGCCACCAGCGCGACACCCACAAGTTCAACGAGCCGCCGAACGGGCCCGCCCTGCCCGGCAACGAGGCGTTCGGCATCGACCGGATGCACCCCGGCAAGTTCGCGATCTTCGTGGGCGGCTTCCCTATCGTCCACGAAGGCGAGGTCGTCGGCGCCGTCGGTGTCAGCGGGGGCAACGGCGAACAGGACAAGGCGGTAGGCGCCGCCGCGCTGCGCGCCTTCAGGCAGAAGGTCGCCACGGCCTGACAGCACCGCCCGAGGACGCGGTGTGGGTTTTCTCCCTGGCGACATGCGTGCGTTGTGGTCAGAACCGTCCCGGTGATCTGTTCCAATGAACTGTTGTGCCCTCTGGTTCCTACCGTCTCGTGCGCCGCGCCGGTCCCGCGCGGGCCGTTCCGCCCGTGCTCGACGAGCGGCAGCGGCGGGTCGTCGAGCACGCCGGCGGGCCGATGCTGGTGCTGGCGGGGCCGGGCACGGGGAAGACGACGACGATCGTCGAGGCGGTCGTCGACCGCATCGAGAACCGGGGCGTCGATCCGGAGCGCGTTCTCGTCCTGACGTTCAGCCGGAAGGCGGCCGGGGAGCTGCGGGAGCGCATCACCGGCCGCCTGCACCGGACGACGCGCACGCCCCTCGCGCTCACCTTCCACAGCTACGCCTACACGCTGCTCAGGCGCGACGCCGTGCTGAACGAGGAGCCGGCCCCGCGCCTGCTGTCCGGGCCCGAGCAGCTGCTGGAGGTGCGCCGGCTGCTGGAGGGCGAGCTGGCGGACGGGGCGCGCGACTGGCCCGAGCGGCTGAGGGCCGCCCTGGCGACGCGCGGGTTCGCGGAAGAACTGCGTGACTTCACCTTGCGCGCCGTTGAGCGTCAGTACGTCGCCGAAGACCTGATCGCGCTGGGACGCATGCGCGGGCGCGACGACTGGCCCGCCATCGGCGGGTTCATGGACCGTTACGTCGACCGCTTCCTGCTCGATCCCGTCCCCACCTACGACTACGGCGAACTCATCCACGTGGCGGCGGGCATGCTCGCGGAGGAGGAGGTGCGGATCAGGGAGCGCGACGCCTACGACGTCGTGTTCGTGGACGAGTACCAGGACACCGACCCCGCCCAAGAGGCCCTCCTGCACCTCCTCGCCGGGGAGGGACGCGACCTCGTCGTGGTGGGCGACCCCGACCAGTCCATCTACGGCTTCCGTGGCGCCGACGTCAGGGGCATCCAGGAGTTCCCCCGTCGCTTCCTCACACTGGACGGCGAGCCCGCGCCCGTGGTGGCGCTGCAGACGTGCCGCCGCATGGGGCCGGAGATCCTGGCGGCGTCGCGCCGCATCGCGCGCAGGCTGCCCGCGGGGTCGGCCGTGGCCGCCGAGCACCGCGCGCTGCATCCCGTGGAGGAACTGGACGACGGCGAAGTGCGGGCCGTCATCGCCGACTCCGAGAGCCAGGAATCGGCGCTCGTGGCCGACGAACTGCGTCGCGCCCATCTCCTGGACGGCGTGCCCTGGTCGCGTATGGCCGTCCTGGTGCGCAGCGCCGTACGGCAGGTTCCGGTGCTCCGCCGCGCGCTCGCCCAAGCCGGTGTGCCGGTGGTCGTCGCGGGCGACGAGGTGCCGCTGGTCGCGGAACCCGCCGTCCGGCCGTTCCTCGTCCTGCTGCGCGCCGCGCTGAAGAAGGGCTTCCTGGACGAGGTCGTCGCGGAGGACCTCCTGACCGGCCCGCTCGGCGGCGCCGACGCGCTGGCCATGCGGCGGCTCAAGCGGGCGCTGCGCGACCTGGAGGAGTTGTCGGGCGGGGACCGTCCGCTGGGGGATCTGCTGATCGCGGCGGTCAACGACCCCCGCGAGCTGATACTCGTCCACGAGAAGGTGCGGGCGCCCGCCGAACGGATCGCGCATCTGATCGACGTGGCGCGGCGGTCCGTCCATGACGGCGGGACGGCGGAGGACGTGCTGTGGGCCGTGTGGCAGGAGAGCGGCCAGGCGGACGTCCTGCTGGAGCAGAGCGTCAAGGGCGGGACGCGCGGCGCGGCGGCCGACCGTGACCTCGACGCCGTCGTGGCGCTGTTCGACCACGCGGCACGGTTCGTCGACCGGCTCCCCCAGGCGGGGCCGGAGCTGTTCGTCGACAACATCGCGTCGCAGGAGATCGCCGGTGACACGCTGGCCGAGCAGGCGCCGGAGGGCGAGGCGGTCCGCATCCTCACCGCGCACCGCTCCAAGGGGCTGGAGTGGGACGTCGTGGTGGTCGCCGGCGTCCAGGAGGGCGTCTGGCCCGACGTCCGCCTGCGCGGGTCGCTGCTGGGCGTCGAGGAGCTGGTCGAGCACGCGGCCGGCGCCGAGCCGGAGGGCGACGCCGCCGCGGGCGCCTCCATGGCCGCCAAGATGCTCGACGAAGAACGACGCCTCTTCTACGTCGCGGTCACGCGCGCGCGCAAGCGCCTGGTCGTGACGGCCGTCGGCGGCGACGACACCGAGGACCGCCCGTCGCGGTTCCTGAACGAGCTCCTTCCCGGCGCCATCGAGCAGTCGCAACTGGACGAGAAGACACGGTGGCTGTCGCTGTCGGCCCTGGTGGCCGACCTGCGCTCGGTCGTCGCGGACCCGTCCCGCCCGGAGCCGCTGAGGCGCGCCGCCGCCGGGCACCTGGCCCGCCTCGCGCGCGCGGGCGTGCGCGGCGCGAGACCGCAGAACTGGTACGCCATCACCGCGCTGTCCGACCCCGGGCCCGCGTTCGCCGACGACGAGCAGATCACCATCTCGCCGTCCCAGGTGGAGGCGTTCACCACCTGCGGGCTGCGCTGGCTGCTCGCCTCGGCGGTCGGCGCGCAGGAGGGCGGCCCCAACGAGTACAGCACGATGGGCAAGGTCATCCACGCCGTCGCCGAGATGGCGGGCGCCGACGACGGCATCGACGAGGTCCACGTCGCCGAACGGCTCGACGAGATCTGGAACGACCTGGAGTTCCGCAGCTCCTGGTACTCCGACAAGCAGCGCGAGCAGGCCGCCAGGATGGTCGACAAGTTCCTCGGCTGGCACCGCGACAACCCCAACGAGGTCGTCGCGCTGGAGGAGTCGTTCAAGGTCGACCTCGGCCGCGTCGTCATCAAGGGCCGCATCGACCGCGCCGAACGCGACGAGCAGGGCCGCGCCGTCATCATCGACATCAAGACGTCCTCCACCGCCGTCCCCAAGGACGACCTGGCGCGGCACCCGCAACTCGGCGTCTACCAGTACGCGGTGATGCTCGGCGCGTTCGAGCGGCACGGGCTGATCGAGCCGGGCGGCGCGAAGCTCATCCAGGTCGGCAAGGCCGCGTTCACCGCGAAGGCGCGCGAGCAGGAGCAGCCGCCGCCCGCCGAGGACGCCGACCCCGAATGGCCGAAGAAGCTCGTCGAGATCGTCGCGACGGGGATGGCGAGCGACGTCTTCCAGGCGCGGGCGAACGACAAGTGTCGCACCTGTCCCGTACGCTCCTGCTGCCCCGTCCATGACGAGGGCGGCCAGGTCGGGGACTGACACGCTGATCGATTGCTCGGGGGGAGTGGGGTGATCACGCCGGGAGAGCTGGCCCGGCTGCTGGAGATCCCGGAGCCGACGGAGGAGCAGGCCCGGGTGATCGAGGCGCCGATGGCGCCGATGGCGGTGATCGCGGGCGCCGGGTCCGGGAAGAGCGAGACGATGGCCGCGCGGGTGGTGTGGCTGGTCGCGAACGGCTTCGTCCGGCCGGAACGCGTCCTCGGGCTGACGTTCACCCGCAAGGCCGCCGCCGAGCTGGGTGCGCGCGTGCGCAAGCGGCTCGACAAGCTGCGGGAGGTCCTGCCGGGCGACGAGCTGGAGCGGCTCGGCGGCGAGGCCCTGTTCGACGGCGAGCCGATGGTGTCGACGTACCACTCGTACGCGGCGCGGCTCTTCGGCGACCACGCCTTGCGCGAGGCGCTCGAACCCACCATGCGGCTGATCTCGCCCGCCGTCGCCTGGCAGATCTGCTCGCGGGTCGTCGACGCCTACAACGGCCCCATGGACGGCATCGACTGGCAGCCCGACACCGTCACCAAGGCCGTCATGGAACTGGCCGGCGACCTGGCGGAGCACCTGCGGACCGCCGAGGACGTCCGCAAGGTCGGCGCCTGGCTGGACGAGCGGTTCGCTGCGGTGAAGAAGCCGCTGAAGGCGCAGCGCGACATCCTCGCCAAGCACGCCGTCCGCGAGCAGCTCATGCCGCTGATCGAGGCGTACGGGCGGGCCAAGGCCGACCGGGAGGTCATCGACCACGGCGACCAGATGGCGCTCGCCGCCCGGATCGCCGCCCGGCACCCCGAGGTCGGGCTGATCGAGCGGTCCCGGTTCTCCGTCGTCCTGCTGGACGAGTACCAGGACACCAGCCAGGCGCAGCTCGTCCTGCTGCGGTCGCTGTTCGCGGGCGGGCACCCGGTGACGGCGGTCGGCGACCCGTGCCAGTCGATCTACGGGTGGCGGGGCGCGAGCGCGGGGAACCTGCTGCGGTTCGCCTACGACTTCCCCTTGCGGCCGGGGGTGGACGGGGGGCGGCCGACGCCGGCCCCCGTCGTCCAGCTGAGCCGGTCGTTCCGCAACGGGGAGCAGATCCTGGAGGCGGCGGCCCGGGTGCAGGACGAGCTGCGCGCCGATACGAAGGCCGTGCCGCGCCTCATCCCCGGCGCGGGGCGCGAGGGGCGCGGACGCGTCGAATGCGCCCTCTTCCCCACCGTCGAGGACGAGGCCGACCGCATCGCCGGGCGCGTCGCGGGCCTCATGGCGGCCGACCCTGAGACGGCGCCCGACGGCGGCCCGCAGGCGGAGCCGCTCCGGTACTCCGACGTCGCCGTCCTCGCCCGGAAGCGGTCGCAGTTCCCGCTGATCAGGCGGGCCCTGGAGGCGCGCGGCATCCCGGTCGAGGTGGTCGGGCTCGGCGGGCTCCTCACCGTCCCCGAGGTGCAGGACGTCGTCGCGACGCTGCGGGTCATGCACGACCCGACGGCCGGCGCGTCCCTCGCCCGGCTGCTCACCGGCCCGCGCTGGCGCCTCGGGCCGCGCGACCTCGTCGCGCTCGGGCGGCGGGCCCGCGCCCTGGCGCAGGAGTCCGCCCGCGACATCACCCCGCCCGAACCGGCGCCCGAACCGGCGGCGCCCGAGGCCGCGGCGTCCGAACCGGCGGGGGAGGAGCCGCCGCCGGACGGGTCCGCGGCGGACGGCGATCCGCTCCGCCAGCTCGTCGGCGAGCTGAACCAGGAGACCGGGAGCCTCGTCGACGCGCTCGACGACCTCGGCCCGCCCGAGGCGTACTCGCCCGAGGGGTACGGGCGGCTGCGGCGCCTCCGCGACGAGCTGCGCGGCCTGCGGAGCCAGGTCGGGCTGCCGCTGCCCGACCTGGTCACCGAGGTCGAACGGGCGCTCGGCCTCGACATCGAGGTCGCCGCGCGCTCGGGGCTCGACCCGGTCACCGCCCGCGCCGACCTCGACGCCTTCATCGACGCCGCCGCCACCTTCGCGGGCGACGCCGAGGACCCGACGCTCGGCGCGCTCCTCGCCTACCTCAAGGCCGCCGAGTCCGAGGAGTTCGGGCTGGAGGCCGGGCGCGTCGGCGAGACCGACAGCGTCAAGCTCCTCACCGTCCACGCGTCCAAGGGCCTGGAGTGGCCCGTGGTCGTCGTGCCGGGCCTGTCGTACGTCCCGCAGAAGAACGGCGGGCCCGCCAAGGGGTCGATCTTCCCGTCGCCGCCGCAGAACGCCACCCGCTGGACGGCGAACCCGCGCGTCCTGCCGTTCATGCTGCGCGGCGACCGCGCCGACCTGCCCCCGCTGACCGGGCTGGACAAGGACGACCTCGCCGCCTTCGACCAGGCGTGCTCCGAGCGCGACCTGCGGGAGGAGCGGCGGCTCGCCTACGTCGCGGTCACCCGCGCGTCCAGCCTGCTCATCACGACCGGCTACTGGTGGGGGGCGTCGGGGCGCCCGCTCGGGCCGTCGCCGTTCCTGGAGGAGGTGCGCGCGGTGTGCGTCGCGGGCGCGGGGTCCGTCGCGGTGTGGACCGACCCGCCGGAGGAGGGCGCCGCCAACCCGCTGCTCGCCGACCCGGAGGAGGCGCAGTGGCCCGTCGCGCCCGGCGAGCGCGGCCATTCCGACCTCACCGCCCGCGAGCGGTACGCGGCGGTCGTCGAGGCGGCCCGCATGGTCGAGGACGAGATGGCCGGGCGGACGCGGCGGTGGGCGGGCGACTCCGGGCTGTCGGACGCCGACCGGGCCCGCATGACCGCGTGGGCGCGCGACGTCGAGCTGCTGCTCGCCGAGCGCGACCGGGGGCGCGGCGGGAACGGGCTGCTCGTCGAGCTGCCCGCGCACCTGTCGGTGTCGTCGCTGGTGTCGCTCGCGCGCGACCCGGCGGCGCTGGCCCGGCAGATCCGCCGGCCCATGCCGCGTCCGCCCGCCCCCTACGCGCGGCGCGGCACCGCGTTCCACGCCTGGCTGGAGAGCCGCTGGGGGCAGCAGCGCCTGCTGGATCCGGACGAGCTGCCCGGCGCCGCCGACGAGGGCGCCGCCGACGACTCGCAGCTGGAGCGGCTGCGGACCCGGTTCGAGGAGTCGGAGTGGGCGGAGCGCGAACCGCTCGACATCGAGGTGCCGTTCGAGACCGTCATCGGCGACCGGCTGGTCCGCGGCCGGATGGACGCCGTCTTCCGGTCGCCGGGCGGCGGCTACGAGGTCGTCGACTGGAAGACGGGCTCGCCCCCGTCCGGGGACGAGGCGCGCTTCGTCTCGGTGCAGCTCGCCGCGTACCGGCTGGCGTGGGCCGAGCTGACCGGGGTGGACGTCGCGCAGGTCAGCGCGGCGTTCCACTACGTCGGCGCCAACGTCACCGTCCGCCCGGCCGACCTGCTGGACGCGGCCGGGCTGGCCGCGCTGCTGGACGGCGTCCCCGCGGCGTGACCGGCGGACGGCTCCCGATGCGTCCTGCCGTGGTGTGATTTGTCCCGGGGTGGCGTGATGAGTCTCACTCCCCCTGTTCACCGTGCGTGCTTTCGGGGATGATCCGGGCAACCATCCGAGGGAGGCGACGTGACGGTTACCCACGATGAGAAGGTCGTACGGGAGTTCTCCAAGCAGGCGGCGGGGTTCGCCGACCCGAAGCTGAACGCCGCGTTCACCCGCCATCTGGACCGGCTCGTCCGCTTCATGGACCCGGAGCTCGACCTGGAGGACGTCGTGCTGGAGGTCGCGGCCGGCACCGGACTGGTGTCCCGCGCGATCGCGCACCGCGTCCGGCATGTCACCGCCCTGGACCTCACGCCCGCGATGCTCGCCGAGGGCAAGCGCGACGCCGACCACGCGGGGCTCACGAACATCACCTTCACGCGCGGCGACGCCACCGCGCTGCCGTACGTCGACCGGTCGTTCACGCTGGTCGCCACCCGGTTCTCGCTGCACCAGGTCGCCGACCCGGAGGCCGTGGTGAAGGAGATGGTCCGGGTCAGCCGCCCCGGCGCCGCGCTGATCATCGCCGACCTGGTCCGCCCGGACGGCGTGGAGGGCGACCCGGACCGCATCGAGCGCCTCCGCGACCCGTCGCACGCCGCCGCGCTCACCGAGTCGGGGATCGCGGACCTCGTCGCGGCGGCGGGGGCGGAGGTGAAGCGCGCCGAGCGGTTCGACTACGTCCGGCCGCTCGACCCCTGGCTGGCGTTCTCGCAGACGCCGGACGACGCCGCCGCGCAGATCCGCCGCGAGCTGGAGGACGAGCTGGCGGGCGGGCCGGCGACCGGCATGCGTCCGAGCATGGTGGACGGCGTCCTGCACTTCGCGCATTCGTACCTGTTCCAGCAGGCGATCGCCGGATAACGTTTTCGACCAAACGTTCGACGCGGATCGCTCATATGTTCTAGGTTATCGAACATGGGTTCCAACACCGTGCGGTCCCTCGATCGTGAGCCCGCGGCGCTGGCGATGCGCATCGGCGTCGTCGCGGCCGAGGCCGCCCTCGCCACCTTCGCCCGCAACCTCGACCTGGACGACCTGGCCGACGGCGTCGACTTCCAGGGCGCCATCGGCCCCGCCGAATGGCCGGTGTTCTCCCTGGTCATCGACACCCTCGCCGAGGCGGACCCGGGCGACAGGCGGCCCCTGGACGAGCGGCGCGCCGACGCGCTCAACGACCTGGCCCGCATCTGCATGGCGGCCAAGCGGCGAGGCGCCGCCTGACCCCGCGCGCCGCGACCGGCGCGACATGACCGGGCGCGTCCGGGACCGTGCGGCCTTGGCCCCGGACGCCGCCCTCAGCCCGGCAGCGACCTCGCCTTGACCTTGCCCGTGCTGGTGCGGGGGAGTTCCCGGACGAACCGGACGTCGCGCGGCACCTTGTACCTGGCCAGCCGCTTCTTCACATAGGTCTTGAGGTCGTCCTCGGTGATCGACGAGCCGGGCGTCCGCACGACGTGGGCGGCGAGCCGCCGGCCGAACGCGTCGTCGTCCACACCGGTCACCGAGACCTCGGCGACCTCCGGATGGCCGCCGAGCAGGTTCTCGACCTCGCCCGGGAACACGTTCTCCCCGCCGGACACGATCATGTCGTCGGCGCGGCCGTCGATGAACAGCCGCCCCGCCCCGTCGAGATGGCCGAGGTCGCCGGTGCCCGTGAGACCGTCCACGACCCGCCTGCCCCCGCCCCCGGTGTAGCCGGCGAACCGCAGGCCGCCGCCGGTGTAGACCTCGCCGGTCTCGCCGTCCGGGACCTCCCGCCCGTCCGCGTCGAGGATCCTGACGGTCAGCCGTAGCGACGGCCTCCCGACCGTGCCGGGCGCGGCGCGCAGGTCGTCCGGCGTGGCGATGGTGGCCCAGCCCGTCTCCGTCGCCCCGTACACGTTGACGAGGACGTCGCCGAACGCGTCCATGAACGCGTCCGACAGGTGGGGGTGGAGCGCCGAGCCGCCGGACACGACCACGCGCAGCGTCGGCGTCTCCGGCGCGTCCTCCACGTCCAGGACGCGCTGGAGCATCATCGGCACCGCGACGAGCGTGTCGGCCCGGTGGTCCGCGATGAGCCGGAGGGTCTCCCGCGCGTCGAACCGGCGCGACAGGACGAGCGGCATGCCCATCCCGAGGCCGACCGCCAGGTAGGCGAAGCCGAGGATGTGGAACAGCGGCGGCGCGATCACGATCGGCGCGCCGTGCCGGACGGGGACGCGCGCCAGGTGGGTGAGCGCGGCCGGCAGCAGCGCCGAGAGCGACATGTCGTGCCGGGCGCCCTTCGGCGTGCCGGTCGTGCCGGACGTCATCACGATCACGTTGCTCGTCCGGTCCGGCCTGATCGGTTGGGGTTCGGTCGCGCCGATGAGCGCGCCGATCGTGTCGGGTCCCGGCTCCGCCCAGGCGAGCAGGCGCCGTCCGGTGAAGCCGGACTCGTCCACCGCCGCGGCGAACTCCTCGTCGTGGACGAGCAACCCGACGCCTTCGCGCTCCGCGACCTCGCCGAGCTGCGCGGCCGAGAAGTCGGTGTTGAGCAGGACGACGTCGTTGCCCAGGCGGGACGCCGCGAGGACCGTCTGGACGAATCCCCGGTGGTTGCGGCACAGGATGCCGACGCGTCCGTCGCCGAGCCGTCCGCGGAGGGCGGTGGCCAGCGCGGCGGCGTGCCGTTCGAGTTCCGCGTAGGTGAGCGTCCCGCGCTCGTCGATCAGCGCGGTGCGCTTGGGGAACCGCAGCGCCGACATCGCGCCGATCGTGGCCGGGACGGGCCCGAACCGGAGATAGGGGAGCAGCAGCCGCGCCGCCCGGTCCGGGCGTATCGGCCGCATGACACCCGTGTTCCGAACGGCCCGCACCCCCGACAGCGCGGCACCGCGCACCCGCTCCAGCAACGCCCCTCCTCCGACGACTCAGATCCGCCGCAAACGGGCATACCCGCCTTTCCCCTAGATATTGACCGCTCTTGGTGTCGTGCGGCCGTCCCGGGCGTGTGCGGGTCATCGCCTGGGACTAGCGTCGAGGCATGCCGCCCTCAGCCGAGACCGTGACCGCCGACGATCTGCGAGAGGCCGTCCAGCTGGCGGTCTCCGCCCTGGCGAAGGCGCCGCCGGACGCCTGGGACGCCAAGGCCGGGTCCCTCGAATGGGACTGCTGGGAAACCGTCGAGCACCTGAGCGACGACCTCTTCGCCTACGCCGCGCAGCTCGCCCCGAAGACGCCGCCGATGGACGGCGACGTGCCGTTCGTATGGGAGAGCCGGCGTCCGTCCGGCCCGGCGAACGCGATCCACGCGAACCGTGATGCCGGGCCGGACGGGCTCCTGCGCGTGCTCGACGCGTGCGGCGGGCTCCTCGTCGCCATGGTGCGCACGGTCGCTCCGGACGTCCGCGCCCATCACGGCTTCGGCGCGGCGGACGCCGAGGGCTTCGCCGCCATGGGGATCGTCGAGACGCTCGTCCACACCCATGATCTGGCGGCCGGTCTCGGCCTCCCGTGGGATCCGCCGGCCGGCCTGTGCTCGCGGGCACTGGGGCGCTTGTTCCCGGACGCGCCGCGCGACACCGACCCCTGGCCGACGCTCCTCTGGGCGACCGGCCGCACGGAGCTTCCGGGCCGGCCCCGCCTCACCTCCTGGCGCTGGTACGGCGCCCCGCGGGCTCCGAGGTAGTCACTCGGGCGCCGGTGCGATCGGCCCGCCGACCCGGTAGTCGAGGAGGACGAGGCGGTCGTCGAGCACGGTGGTGCCGGTCAGGTCCAGTTCGAGGGCGGGCAGCTCGGCGAAGACCGGGGCCTCCCCCTCCTCGCCGTGGATCATCGGGAAGACCATGGTGCGGACCCGGTCGACGAGGCCGTGCCGGAACAGGCTGCGGACCAGGGAGGCGCTGCCGATGGTGCGCATGGGCAGGCCGTCCGCCATGGCCTTCAGCGCCGGGACGGCCGTCTCGACCGGCTCGTCGATGATCGTGGTGTTGGCCCAGGTCAGCGGCGGCTTGAGCGTCTTGGAGAACACGATCTTGGGAAGTTCGGCCATGCGGGGGAAGGACGGGTCGTCGCCGGTCGCGACGATCTCGGACATCTGCCGATACGTCGTCGCGCCCATGAGCATGACGTGCTCCTCGGCGGCCTGCGCGGCGATCCATCCGGACAGTCCGGGCCCGTCGTAGCCCCAGTACGCGGCCGGGCGGGGCCCGCCTCCACCGAACCCGTCGACGGTGCTGAACATGTCGACCCTCAGTTCACGCATGATTCTCCTCGCCGGCTCGTCGGAACTTGAGATGCCTCCTGTGCGGACCTCCGCGGCGGCGCGAACTCATCGGGCCGGCCGCCGCAGGTAGTGGAAGGTCGGTTTCGGGTGCATGAGGAAATCGTGGTGGGAGATGTTCCAGGCGTAGGCGCCCGCCATGGAGAACGCGATCACGTCGCCGGGGGACAGGGGCGGGACGAGGACGTCGCGTGCGAAGACGTCCTTCGGGGTGCACAACTGGCCCACCAGCGTGGCCGGGCTTTCCGGACCGGTCGCGGTGAGGACCTCGAAGGGCTGGTCGTGGCCTTTCGCGACCGGCGTCCGCAGGTGGTGGGTGCCGCCTCGGAGGATGGCGTAGGTCTCGCCTCGGGTGGTCTTCACGTCCAGGACGTCGGTGACGTACCAGCCGTGGTACGCGGTCATGGCCCGGCCGGGCTCGATGCGGACTCTGGCGGGGATCCGGCTCAGGCCCGTGCCGTAACTCCGCCAGTCGAAGCGCGTTTCCGGGGACGTGTAGTCGACGGCCATGCCGCCGCCGACGTTCAGTTCGGGGTCGTCCATTCCGTGTGCCTTCAACCAGGGCAGGGACCATTCCGCTATTCGGTGGGCCAGGTGGAGCATGGTGGGGGCGTCCAGGCCGGAGGCCAGGTGGGCGTGGACGCCGCGCAGGGTGAGGTGCGGGTTGTCCTCCAGGAGGCGGGCGCATTCGTTGAGGGCGTCCTCGTCCATGCCGAAGGGCCCGCTCATGGCGAGGGCGGCGTTCGGGGTGTCCAGCGGCAGATTCGCGCGAAGGAGGACGTCGGCCGGGCCCAGCGCGGCCAGGCGGCTCAATTCGGCAGGGCTCTCTACGTGGATTCGGCCGGCGGTCCTTCGGGCCAGGCGTAGTTCTTCCGGTGTCTTGCCGGGTCCTCCGAAAGCGAGGGGTTTGTCCGGCAGAGTTTCGCGGACGTGCCTCAGTTCCCCGCCAGAGGACACCTCGATTCCGTCCACGTGGGGTGCCAGGGTGCGGAGTATTTCTGCGTCCGGGTTGGCCTTGGCGGCGTAGAACAGTTCCGTGGTGCCCAGCGCCGCGCGGATGGCCTCGATGTGGTCGGCCAGACCCGGCAGGTCGTAGACGTAGGCCGGGTACGCGCCGAGGCTCAGGGCGAGTTCCTTCACAGCGGACGGGGTGCGGCGAGCGGATTCGGGGCCGGGACGTAGGTGGCGCCCCGGTCCGCCGCGCGGGACCAGCGGGTGCGCAGGTTCGCCTTGGCCGGAAGGGGAACTCCGGCGAGCAGGGCCCTCACCTGGGGATGGCGGTCGTGGGCGGCGAAATGCTTCCTGGTGTTCTGCCAGAGGGCTTGTTCCAGGTGCGGGTGCAGGTCCGCCACCGCGGCGGCGATCTCGGTGAGGTGGTTGACCAGGAGGCAGTAGACGACCCGGTTCCAGCCCCGGTCGGGCGCGTAGGTGAGGTTGTCGGCCACGCGGGACGGCAGGTGCGCCAGATCCCAGCGCCCGGCGGTCAGTTTGGTGCCTTCGAGGTCGCGGAACGCCGCGTGGACGGGCATGCCCGTCGAGTCGACGCAGACGAGGACGTTCTGCAGGTGGGGTTCGAGGACGACGCCGTGGTCCAGGTAGACGCTCAGTACGGGCGGGGCCACTTGGGCGACATAGGCGTCCCACCATGTTTCGGCGCTCTCCGGGGTTGAGAGGGCGGGCAGGTCCGCGAGGAACGTGTTGTACGGGTCTGTCAGGGCGCCCGCCAGCAGCGGTGTGCCGGGAAGGGATCCGACCCCTTGGCGCAGGATCACGCCAAGGCCCTCGTGGAGGCGGCGGTCGGGGAGCGTGACAGTGCGGTAGGCGGGCTCTGCGAGCAGGGTCGAGTTCAGCTTCTCGAAGACGGGCGGCAGCAACTCGTTGAGGGCGATCGCACCGGTCAGCTCGTACCAGGCGTTCTTGCGCACGCAGTTGGTGATGCGCACGTCCAGGCTGAACTTGCAGAACACGTCCGCGTCCGGGAGGTAGGCGGTCCGGACGGAGGAGGTGGGCACGGCCTCGGCGTCGGACGGGCCGAGGTCGAGCAGCAGCCCCCGCGCCAGGGCTTTCTGCAGGACGGGGTTGTCCGCCAGCAGGGAGAACTGCCATGGGTGGACGGGGAGCACCTTCCGGCCGGGCGGCACTGGGGGCGCGTGGGACGACAGGTCCGTGAACGCGTCCGGGTCCCCTTCCTCGGCGATGACGTCCTCTGGTACGGCCAGCCAGTGCGGACGGAAACGGGCCCTGGTCTCGGGCGCGTACCGGAGCCATTCGCCGGGCGCCCCCTGGCGGGACTTCGGAGAAGGGTGGAAACGATGGCCCGCCACGAGAGCCTGCTCTGAGGCGATGTACCGGTCGCCCGAGGGGGCGCCCCTGTCGGCGATGATGGCGGTCAGGGCCGTGTGGCTTGCGTCCACCTGGGTGAGGAACTCGGGATTGGGTCGGCCGGTCGCCAGCTCCAGTTCGCCCGCGACCAGGTTCGCGAGCCTCTCCCAGGAGGCGGGGATCCACTCGTCCTCGCGTCGCTCCTCGTACGGCGGCGCAAGGCGGAAGGTGGGGCCGACCGGGGGACGGGTCAGGCCCGTCCGCAGCACGACGCCCGCGCGGGGCAGGCGGGCGACGAGGTGCCCGCCGTCCGGCCACACCTGCTGCTCGGGCGCGCAGACCTCCCGGATCAGGCAGTTCAGCAGCGCGGTCGCGGTGGTGTCGCCCGCCGTGACGGCCGGTCCGGCGAGTTCGGTGAGTTCGGTCAGCAGCACGTCGCGTCCCGTAGGTAGTTGGGCCCTGGCGGGCCGTAGTGCTTGTTGATGTCGGCCGCCCCGGTCCTGGCCTTGTCGACGAGGGTTCCGGCGGTGACCATGGCCTTGCCCGGCAGCGAGCCGGCGTCGAGCGTGCGGGAGCGCAGGAACCCGTCCTCCGGGCCGAGCGCGCCGTCGAGCCGCTCGCGGATCGCCGCGACCCCGGCGCGCCAGGGGAGCAGGCCGCGCTCGGCCAGGCCGGCGGCGACCGCGGCGGCGCACAGGTGCAGCGTGATGGTGACGAACACGCGGGCGAGCGCGTCGGGGTCGCCGGTCGTCATCCGGCGGTCGACGAGGTCGCGCGGGTCCGTGCCGGGGGCGGGTGCGAGGCGCTCCCCGAGCCGGGACGGGTCGATGAGCGCGCCGTCGTTGTCCTTGATGAGGAGGCGGGGCGGGGACGCCCCGTCCAGGACGAGGGCGACGTTCTGCTGATGCGCCTCTAGCGCGATCCCGTATCGGAACAGGGTGACGTTCCATGCGAACAGCGCCGTCAGGTAGCCGTCGAAGACCTCTTCGACGTCCCAGCGCTCGATGACGCAGCCCTGGCCGGGGGCCTCCGCGAGTAACGCCGCCACGGGGACGATGTGCGCGCGCGCCGTCTCTGGTGGGAAGCGCCGTACCAGGTAGGCGAGGAGCGGGTCGTTGGCGTGGCCGTATGTCTGCTCGTCGGCGAGGAGGACGGGGAGCCCGGGTTCCCGCAGCAGCACCCGGCGCAGGATGCGTTCGACCAGTGCGCCGTCCAGGAGGGTGCCGGGCATGATGGTGCGCCGGTTGCGGAGGCCGAGGGTGCTGGTCGGCAGCGGCATCTTCAAGTGGACGAGCGGCGCGACGCCGCCCCCCAGGGCCACGGTCCGCATGGAGAGCGTCGGCGACGCCCGCAGGAACGGTTCTGGAGCCGGCGCCGCGCCGGGCTGGCCGCGCACCTGCCGCACCGCCAGCGGATGGACGGGGAACAGCGCGTCGGCCGTCCCCGGATCCATGCCCACATCGGACGGCGCGGGCCACCACTCCGGCAGCGACCCCGCGAGCACCGGGTCGCGGACCGAGGCCCACCGCAGGGGGAACGACGGTGTGAACTCGGGCGCGTAGCGGCTCAGATCGGCCATGGAGAGCCCGGCGCGGCCCCGCCCCGCCGGATGCACCGGATGGTCGTTGTAGGCCGCGAGCGTCTCGTAGAACGTCCCGGGGCCGGTGCGCAGCTCGTCCGGGACGCGCGCCAGCCGCCGGAGCACGGCCGGCCGCGCGTCGTCCTGGAGTCTCCCGGCCGCCAGCGCGTCCAGGCATTCGCGTTCGAAGGCCGCCGTGTCGTCGCGCGGGTCGGCCACCATGCGGACGGCTTGGAAGACGTCGCTCAACTTGAGGTCCTGCCCAGGGTCCACGACGAGTTCGGACAGGAACACCGGGCGCGCATGCAGCAGACGCACGGAACGGCCCGGCAGGTCTAACGCCCTGTCGCGGATGAAGCGCCGCAGGCCCCCGTAGTCCTCGCGTAGCAGCGCGTCCAGAACGCGGGCGGCGAGACGGTTCTCGCCGCTCACGTGATCGTCCAGTCATGGGCCGCGCGGAAGCGCGCCAGAGCGGCGTCGACCTCGTCCGGTCCGGGGCCGATCGCGCGCACCGTGCCCAGGTAGTCGCGGTTGGTGCGGGTGACCGCGACCGAGTCCCCCACCGCGCGCTGAGGACGGTAGGAGAGCCGCACTGGGCCGTCGTCCACCTGGAGTGGGCCGGGCGCCGCCGTGAGCGTGCCCGAGCGGTCGGCGATGACCGGCTCGGCGATGGCGTGCCGCGGACGCGGCACCGGCAGGCCGGGCAGCGGTTCGCCCAGATGCACCCGCCAGATCTGCTCGAAGAGCGGAACGCCCAGCAGGTCGGCCAGGAGGAAGTCGCAGTGGTCGCCGATCAACCGGTAGTTGACCTCGATGATGCGGGCGCGCCCCTCGTGGACGACGAACTCGGTGTGGCACGCACCGAACCCGACCCCCAGCGCCTCCAACTGCCGCAGAACCTGCGGCGTCTCCGGCGGCGGCTTCGTCCACTCAAGGCGCTCCTCCACGAAGAAGGGCGGCGGCGAGAGGGTCGTGCGGAACGAGCCCAGCACCCGTAGCCCCCGCCCGTCGCCGAGCGTCTCCAGCGTGTGGAGGCGCCCCGGCAAGTACTCCTCGGCCACGAGCGGATCGTCCCGCCTGGCGGCGATCTCGTCGACCCGGGCGGCGAGCTCCAGGGCGTCCTGGACGAGGAACACGTCCTCACTGGCGACGCCCTCGCGCGGCTTGAGGACGAGCGGGTACGGCGCGTCCGCCGGGACCAGCCGCGCGTCCGCGGAGAAGACCGGGTCGACGTCCGCGAGGTGGCGGCGCATGAGCGCCTTGTTCTTCGCGCGGGTCGCCGCCCGCCAGTCCTTGGCCGGAAGGCCGAAGTAGGCGGCGGCCAGCGCGGCGGGCGCCTGGAGAAAGTCGCTGTTGGAGAGGACGGCGGCGGGCCGCTCGCCGCCGGCGCGCGCGATGATGTCCCGGAAGTCGGAGACGTCGCACTCGACGACCCGCCCGCCGAACGCGCGCCCGCCCGTCCGGTGGACGGCGGGGCGGTCGGTGAGCAGCGTCACGTCGAGTCCGAGGCGCGCGGCGGCGGGCAGGAACCCGTGCGTCACCGAGTCGGTCGCCTTCCCGGCGACCAGGAGGACGGAGGCGGCCACGATCGGCCTTTCCAGGTCGGCTGGTGAGTGCGGCAAGCAGTGAGGTAAGCCTTGCCTAACTCTTAGTGATCACCATAGTGGCGAGCCCGCACCGCGCGCGCAACAACGGCGGCACCGCGTGTCCCGGCCCGCCCGGCGGTCCGCCAGGATGGGGCCATGGATCTTGTCGACCGGTGGGTCGCGCTGGCAGGGCCGCACACCCGGCATATCGGGGTGGAGCTGGACGAGCGCTACGGCGAGCCGCACCGCCGCTACCACACCCGCGACCATCTGGCCGCCGTCCTCGACCTCGTGGACGAGCTGGCCGGCCACGCCGCCGACCCCGCCGCCGTCCGGCTCGCGGCCTGGTTCCACGACGCCGTCTACGACCCTGAGCGGGCCGACAACGAGGAGCGCAGCGCCAAGCTCGCCGACCGCATGCTGGCCGACACCGACCTCGCGCCCGCCCGCGTCCGGGAGGTCGTCCGGCTGGTGGAGCTGACCACCACGCACGCACCGGACGACGACGACCGCAACGGCCAAGTGCTGTGCGACGCCGACCTCGCCATCCTCGGCGCGGAACCCGACGCGTACGCCGCCTACGCCGCCGCCGTCCGCGAGGAGTACGCGTTCGTCCCCGACGAGTTCTTCCGCGCCGGACGGGCCGAAGTGCTCAACGGCCTACTGGCCCTCCCCAAGCTCTTCCACACCCCCGCCGCACGCGAACGCTTCGAGGAGCACGCGCGCACCAACATCCGGACAGAGCTGATGCTGCTCGGCGCGTAGCGCTGCCCGGCCGATCCTGCTCAACCCGTCTTCGTCAGCCCGAGACGCGGGGGCGGTACTCCTTGCGGCGACGCAGGCCCGCCTTGGTCAGCCGCAGCAGCAGCTCCTGGCAGCCGACCGCACGGGCCCCCTGGGACACGGCCGCCTCGTAGAGCTCGGACGGGACGTCGTAGTGGTCGCGCTCGAAGGCCCTGGGCGGCATCCCGAGTTCCGCGGCGAACGCGTGCAGCTCCTCGTACGAGACGTCGCTCACCATGTGCGACCAGACACGCCCGCGCGCGGGCCACAGCGGCGGATCGATGAGGATCAAGCTGCTTCCCCTAACACTGCGTTGACGCCGATGTAAGCTCGCGGCGGTGACGGCCCGTGGTGAGGGCCGGTGGTGAGGGCCCGTGGTGGAGGGCTCGTGGTGCGGGCTGGTGGTGGAGGCTGGTGGTGAAGGCTCGTGGAGCCGGTGCAACGGTACGACAAACACACATGCGAAGGGGCATGCGGGTGAACGACGTAGTCGCGTACATCCAGGCCGAGCGGGACCGGTTCGTCGCCGACCTCAAGGAGTGGCTGGCGATCCCGTCCATCTCCGGGGACCCGGCGCACGTCGCCGACGTGCGCGAGTCGGCCGACTGGCTCGCCGCCCACCTGCGCGGGCAGGGCTTCCCGACCGTCGAGATCTGGGAGACCGGCGGGCTGCCCGCCGTCTTCGCCGAATGGCCCGCCGAGGACCCGGACGCGCCCGCCGTCGTCGTCTACGGCCACCACGACGTCCAGCCGGTCGAGCCGCTGGAGGAGTGGGAGACCGCGCCGTTCGAGCCCGTCGAGCGGGGCGACCGGCTCATCGGCCGCGGCGCGTCCGACGACAAGGGGCAGGTCTTCTTCCACACCCTGGGCATCCGCGCGCTGCTCGCCGCGTCCGGGCGGCAGGCTCCGCCCGTGACCGTCAAGCTGCTGGTGGAGGGCGAGGAGGAGTCGGGGTCGGTGCACTTCGCCGACCTGCTCCACGCCCACCGCGACCGCCTCGCCTGCGACGCCGTCGTGATCAGCGACACCACGATGTGGGCGGCGGACGTCCCGTCCATGTGCACCGGGATGCGGGGGCTCGCCGAGGCCGAGGTCACGCTGCGCGGCCCGTCCACCGACCTGCACTCCGGGTCGTTCGGCGGCGCCGTCCCCAACCCGCTGCAGGCGATGGCCGTGCTGCTCGCCGCCCTGCACGACGCCGACGGCCGCGTCACCCTCCCCGGCTTCTACGACGACGTCGTCCCGCTGACCGGCGAGGAGCGCGAGCTGTTCGCCCGCCTCCCGTTCGACGAGGACGCGTGGCTCCGCGCCGCCGGCGAGAGCCGCGCCGCGCACGGCGAGAAGGGCTTCACGACCCTCGAGCGCGTCTGGGCGCGCCCGACCGCCGAGATCAACGGCATGTGGGGCGGGCACACCGGGCCGGGCGGCAAGACGATCGTGCCGCGCGACGCGCACGCCAAGATCTCGTTCCGGCTCGTCGCCGGCCAGGACCCCGGCAAGGTCCAGGAGTCGTTCAAGGCGTGGGTCGCCGAGCACGCCCCGCCCGGCGTGGACGCCGAGGTCCGCGCCCCGGCCGGCGGCGTCCGGCCGTGCTTCTCGCCGATCGGCTCGCCCGGCGTCGCCGCCGCGCGGCGCGCGATGGAGCGGGCGTTCGGCGCCGAGGTGCTGCTCACCCGGGAGGGCGGCAGCGGGCCCGAGGCCGACCTCGCCGACATCCTGGACGCGCCGCTGGTCTTCGTCGCGGTCGGGCTGAACGGCGACCGCATCCACGCCCCGAACGAGAAGGTCGAGATCCCGCTGCTGCTCAAGGGCGCGGAGGCAGCCGCGTACCTGTGGGAAGAACTCGCCACCGCGCTGCGCTGACACACCCGGAGAGGAGCATCTGTGACGGAAAGCCTCGAGTGGCTGGCCCTCGCGCGGGGAACGCTCGACCGGGTCGCGCTGAACCGCAAGGACGACGCCTGGCTCGACGCCGCCTGGAACGATCCGCGGACGCGCGTCCTCGTCATCCAGGACGGGCGGTCCCCGGTGACCTACGAGCCGAGCCCCGCGCTCGTCCTCGTCCCGCCGGACCAGGCGCCGGACGGCGAGCGCTGGCTCCTCGGCGCGGACGACGACGGCACCGTCTACTTCGGCGTGCCCGGCCCGCCGCCCGCCGTCGAGGGGACCGAGCAGGCCGGGCTCCGCCGCGTCGGCGCCCTCCTCGGCGACCGCGACTCCGGCCTGCTCACGCACGCCGTCGCGCTGGAGCACTGGCACGACACGAACCGGTACTGCCCGCGCTGCGGCGCCGAGACCCGGGTCGCGTCCGCCGGGCACGTGCGCGTGTGCCCGCAGGACGGCTCGCAGCACTTCCCGCGCGTCGACCCCGCCGTGATCATGCTGGTGACGGACGGCGCCGACCGCGTCCTGCTCGCCCGCGGCCCGCAGTGGCCCGCCGACCGCCGCTCGATCCTCGCCGGGTTCGTGGAGCCGGGCGAGTCGCTCGAACAGGCCGTCGCGCGGGAGGTGAAGGAGGAGGTCGGGGTGCCCGTCCGGGACGTCCGCTACCTCGGCAGCCAGCCGTGGCCGCTGCCGCAGAGCCTCATGCTGGGCTTCACCGCGCGGGCGGACGGCGACGTCCCGCTGAACCCCGACCCGGAGGAGATCCTGGACGCGGCCTGGTACAGCCGCGACGAGCTGCGCGCCGCCATCGACGCGGGCGAGATCGTCGCGCCGGGCCCGCTGTCGATCGCCGCCCAGCTCATCATGCGCTGGTACGGCGGAGAGCTCCCCAAGATGCCGCCCTTCTGACGGCGCACTGGAACGAGCGAAGGCCCGCCGACCCCGTGGGGCGGCGGGCCTTCTCCAGAGGTCAGCCGGCCTGCGCGATCTCCGCCAGGCGGCGCTTGACCTCCTTCGCGCTCGGGTTGGTCGCGGCGGTGCCGTCCGGGAAGACGATCGTCGGCACCGTTTGGTTTCCGCCGTTGACGCTCATGACGAAGTCGGCGGCGGCCGGGTCGCGCTCGATGTCGACCTCGACCATCTCGATGCCGTCCCGGGCGAGCTGGCTCTTCAGTCGGCGGCAGAACCCGCACCATGTCGTGGTGTACATGGTGAGCTGGCCGCTCGGGCCCGTGCCCTGAGCGGTCGAAGGCGTCGCCATCGGTTCGTCGTCTCCCTCGTTCGTCCGGACGATCAGTGCGTACGGAAGAACCGCGGGCGCGTCCCCGGCATTCCCGCCGCGTGCGCCGGGTCTCGTTGTCCACAGGTTGCCGCACCGGCTGATACAGGTGGGACGGGCTGCGATTATGGGGGCATGTTGGCTGAGTCGGTGCTGGCGGGGCTCGACCCCGAGCAGCGGGCGGTCGCCGAGGCGGTGAAGGGCCCGGTGTGCGTGCTCGCGGGCGCGGGGACGGGCAAGACCAGGGCCATCACGCATCGGATCGCGTACGCGACCATGACCGGAGTCGTCACGCCGCAGCGGGTGCTCGCCGTGACGTTCACCACGCGGGCGGCGGGGGAGCTGCGCAGCCGGCTGCGCCAGCTCGGCGCGCCCGGCGTGCAGGCCCGCACGTTCCACGCGGCGGCGCTGCGGCAGCTCAGCTACTTCTGGCCGCGCGTCGTCGGCGGCGAGCCGCCCAAGATCATCGACTCGAAGATCACGCTGGTCGCGGACGCGGCGCGGGCGTGCCGGCTGTCGTTCGCGCGGACGGAGCTGCGCGACCTCGCGGGCGAGATCGAGTGGGCGAAGGTCACCCAGCACCGCCCCGAGGACTACCCCGCCGCGGCCGTCGAGGCGGGCCGCCGGCCGTCCGCCGAGATCGTCGACGTCGCGCGCGTCTACGCGATGTACGAGCAGCTGAGGCGCGAGCGCAACCTGCTCGACTTCGAGGGCATGCTGGAGCTGACCGCCGCCGTCCTCACCGAGCACCGGGAGGTCGCCAACCAGGTCCGCGAGCAGTACCGGTACTTCGTGGTCGACGAGTTCCAGGACGTCAACCCGCTGCAGAAGATGCTGCTCGACACCTGGGTCGGCGACCGCGACGACCTGTGCGTCGTCGGCGACCCCAACCAGACCATCTACTCCTTCACCGGCGCGTCGCCGTCCCACCTGCTCGACTTCACCCGCGAGCATCCCGACGCGAAGGTCGTGAAGCTCGTCCGCGACTACCGGTCGACGCCGCAGGTCGTCCGGCTGGCGAACGGCGTGATCGGGCAGGCGCGGGGGGCGCGCCGCGGGCTGGAGCTGGTCGCCCAGCGGGAGAACGGGCCCGAGCCGGTCTTCAACGAGTACGACGACGAGGTCGCCGAGGCCGACGACGCCGCGCGGCAGGCCCGCAAGCTGATCGACGAGGGCGTCCCCGCGCGCGAGATCGCGATCCTGTTCCGGATCAACGCGCAGTCCGCGACGTACGAGTCGGCGCTGGCGGCGGCGGGCGTCCCGTACGTGCTGCGGGGCGCCGAGCGGTTCTTCGAGCGGCCTGAGGTCCGCGAGGCGGTGGTCCGGCTGCGCGGCGCGGCGCGGGCGGGCGGCGACGCCGAGACCGACGGGACGGGGCTGATCCAGACCGTCCGGCACGTCCTGTCCGGGGCGGGGTTCTCCGACCGGCCGCCCGAGGGCGCGGGCGCGGCCCGCGCGCGCTGGGAGTCGCTCGCCGCGCTCGCCCAGCTCTCCGAGGACATGGCCGCCGACGACCCGAAGGCCGGGCTGCCCGACTTCGTCGCCGAGCTGGAGGAGCGCGCCGCCGCGCAGCACGCGCCGCCGCTGGAGGGCGTCACGCTGGCGTCCCTGCACGCCGCCAAGGGCCTGGAGTGGGATGCGGTGTTCCTCGTCGGGCTGGCCGACGGCACGCTCCCGATCATCTACGCCAAGACGCCCGCGCAGGTCGAGGAGGAGCGCCGGCTGCTGTACGTCGGGGTGACGCGGGCGCGCGTGCACCTGGCGCTCTCGTGGGCGCTGTCGCGCTCGCCCGGCGGGTCGCAGACGCGCCGCCCGTCCCGCTTCCTGGACGGCCTGACCGGCAAGACCACCACGCACACGCCGCCCCGCGCCGACCGGGCGAAGCGCCGCGCCGCGAAGGGCCCGCAGCCGTGCCGGGTCTGCGGCCGGCCGCTGACCGCCGCCGTCGAACGCAAGCTCGGCCGCTGCGAGGACTGCCCCTCCGAACTGAACGAGGAACTCCTCATCGCCCTGAAGGACTGGCGCGCCCAGGTGTCCGCCGAGCAGAAGGTCCCCGCGTACGTCGTGTTCACGGACGCGACGCTCCAGGCGATCGCCGAGCACGGCCCCGGGTCGCTGGAGGAGCTGGCCGGCATCCCGGGCGTCGGGAAGGTCAAGCTCGACCGCTACGGCGACGCCGTCCTGACCCTGTGCGGCGGCTGACCCCGTGCTGCGGTTGATCCGGTGCTGCGGTTGATCCTGTGCTGCGGCTGACCTGGGACGGCGGCTGACCCCTGCTGCGGCCGACCTGCGGGGACCGTGCCCGCGGGGGTGAGATCCCGCTCACCCGGCCGAGCCCGCCGGGCAGGTGCCCGCGGGGTGAGATCCCGGCCACCCGGCCCGATACGGAAGACTGGCCGCCGTGAAGGAATCGCTGAAGGCCCTGCTGGACCTGCTCGACCTCGAACAGATCGAGAACGACATCTTCCGCGGCCGCAGCCCCGAGGAGCGGCGGCAGCGCGTCTTCGGCGGCCAGGTCGCCGGGCAGGCGCTCGTCGCCGCCGGGCGCACCGTCCCCGCGAACCGGCCCGTGCACTCGCTGCACGCCTACTTCATCCGGCCCGGCGACCCCCTCGTCCCGATCGTCTACACCGTCGACCGGGTGCGGGACGGCCGGTCGTTCACGACGCGCCGGGTCATGGCGATCCAGCACGGCAAGGCGATCTTCACGCTGTCGGCGTCGTTCCAGATCGTCGAGGACGGCCCGTCCCACCAGGCCGCCATGCCGGACGCGCCCGCCCCCGAGACGCTGCCGGACGGCCTGACCCGGCTGACGCCGGTGTTCGGCGAGGTCGGCGCGCGCGAGTTCGTCACCCGGCGGCCCTTCGACATCCGGCACGCGACGCCGCTGTCGTGGGAGGCGGCCAGGGACCCGTCGCTCGCCACCCCCGAGTCGAAGGTGTGGCTGAAGGTGGACGGCGACCTGCCCGACGACCCGCTGCTGCACGTCTGCCTCATGACCTACGCATCGGACATGACGCTGCTCGACACCGTCCTGCTGAACCACGGCCTGGCCTGGGGCGACAAGCGGACGATGGGCGCCAGCCTCGACCACGCGATGTGGTTCCACCGCCCGTTCCGCGCCGACGACTGGCTGCTCTACTACCAGGACACCCCGTTCGCCGGCGGCGCCCGGGGCCTCGCCCGCGGCCAGGTGTTCACCCGGGAGGGCGAGCTGGTCGTCTCCGTCATGCAGGAGGGCCTCGTCCGCGTCTCCGCCGACGAGCGCAAGAACTGACGAGGCGCCCCGCCCGCGCGGGGACCGAGGGGGGCGTGCGGTGATCAGGGTTCTGCTGGCGGAGGACGTGCGGATCCTGCGGGAGGCGCTGGCCGGGCTCCTCGACAGGGAGGACGACATCCAGGTCGTGGCGCAGGTCGCGACCGGGGACGCCATCGTCGCCGCCGCCCTGCGCGACAGGCCGGACGTCGCGGTGCTCGACATCGAGCTGCCCGGCCTGGACGGCGTCAGCGCCGCCGCGGAACTGGCCGGGCGGCTGCCCGGCTGCCGCACGCTGATCCTGACCGGGGTCGGGCGGCCCGGCACGCTGCGGCGGGCGATGGCGGCCGGGGTCGCCGGGTTCATGGTCAAGGACAGCGCGCCCGGCGAGCTGGTGGACGCCGTCCGCACCGTCGCCGCGGGCGGCCGCGTGGTCGACCCGCAGCTGGCCTTCGCCGCGCTCGACGCGCCGGACTGCCCGCTCACCGACCGCGAGTGCGAGGTCCTGCGGCTGACCGCGTCCGGCGCGGAGCCGCCGCAGATCGCCGCCCGGATCGGCCTGTCCTACGGGACCGTCCGCAACTACCTGGCGTCAGCGGTGACCAAGCTGGGCGCCCGCAACCGGGTCGACGCCATCCGCATCGCCACCGAGGCGGGCTGGATCTGACGGGCCGGCGGCCGGCACCTCGACGCGGACGGTGAACCGGCCGGCCGCGTGCTCGACGGCCAGTGCGCCGCCGGCCTCGGCCGCGCGCGAGCGCAGGTTGGCGAGCCCCGACCCGCCGCCCCCGCCGGGACGCGCCGCGCCCGCTCGGGGGGCGCCGTCGTTGGAGACGCGGAGGCGGCCGGGCGTGATGGCGATCTCGCAGCGCCGCGCCCGCGCGTGCCGGACCACGTTGGTCACCGATTCGCGCAGCACGACGGCGAACAGGGCCGCGACGTCCGCGGGCGGCTCCACGACGGTGACGCGGACGCGCACCCCGGCCGTCCCCAGCAGGTCCCGCGCACTCTCGACCTCGGCGGCGAGCCGCAGCGGGGCGGGCTCCGCGCCGATCGAGCGGACCGTGGCGAGCGCCGCGCCCACCAGCCCGGCCAGCCGCGCGCCGTCCGCCGGGCCCGCCGCGAGCTCGCCCCTGATGATGATCGCCGACAGCTGCGAGCCGAGCAGGTCGTGCACGTCCCGCGCGATCCGCAGCCGCTCGCGGAGCACCGACGTGCGGACCAGCTCGCGGCGCGCCCGGTCCAGCCGGGCCGCCGCGACGGGCAGCCGGCCCAGCGCGTACACGGTGATCATGAAGGCGGCCGAGCCGAGCAGGGTGAGCAGCGCCACCGCCGGCGGGCGCGCGCCGTACAGCAGCGGGAACGGCATCAGCAGCAGCGCGGCGGCCGCCGCCCACGACCAGGGCGGACGCACGTTCAGCAGCACCACGCCCGCGACCAGCCCGCCGTACGTCGCGGGCAGGCCGCCGTGGTCGGCCGGGACGAGCGGTCCCGCGAAGACGAACGCCGCCAGGACGAGGACGACCTGGGCGGGGAGCGCCCAGCGGCGCGGCCGGGCCTCGCCGCGCGGCAGCACGTGGTAGAGCTGCAGCGCCGCGACGAGCGGCAGCGTGACCGCCGCCACCGCGAGGCGGGCCGGGTCCACCGCGACGCCCGCGCCCCGCGCCATGGCCACGCTGGCCGCGACCGTGCCGAGCTGGTCCAGCTCCAGGACCAGGAGGACGGCGAAGGCCAGCCACGGCGCCGCGCCGACCGGGCCGCCCGTCCAGGCCCGCGCCCGCGGGATCTCCGCCGCCACGGCGGGGCCGGTGGCGAGCCGCCCGCCGAGGCCGGCGATCTCGGCGGACGAGTCCGCGAGCGGCCCGTCGAACGACGGCACGGGACCGGAGAAGGCCACCCGCAGCCGTTCGGGGCCGCCGCGGCCGGTGCGGCACTCGATCACGCAGCCGTCGGGGCCGCCGTGCCGCAGGGCCGCCACCACGGTGCGGCGCAGCACCCCTGCCAGCGCCGCGTCGGCCCGCGGCGACCGCGGCGCGGCGGCGTCCGCCTCGACGCGCACCGGCACGCCGGAGGCCGCGAGGACCGTGCGCGCCGCCTCGATCTCGGCCGCCAGCGACCGGTCCCGGTAGTCGTCGGCGACCGATCGGGCGCGGGCCAGCGCCGCCCGCGCGGCCGCCGTGATCTCGCCCGGGTCGTCCGACGCAGCGGCGGCCGACAGCCGCCGCCCCAGCTCGGCGCGCAGGCCGCGCGCGATCCGCAGCCGCTCCCCGGCGGCGCGCCGGGCGGCCAGCTCGGTGCGGGTGGCCTCCAGCGCCCGGACCAGATGCCCCAGCCGCGCCAGGGCGAGGAACTGGAGGCCGCCGGTGAGCGTCACCACCGCGGCCCACGCGGCGTACCCGGCGCCGGCGTCGGTCAGCCACACCGTCCTGATCGCGAACTCGGCGGCCACGATGGCCGCGGCGGCCGGCCAGCGCGCCCTGGCGGGCGCGGCGAGCAGCAGCACCGACGTCACGAGCAGCGGCGTCGCCGGCCGCCAGGCGTTGCCGAGGACGAGCAGCGGCGCGTACGCCAGCACCGCCTGCGCCGCGAGGTTGCCGAGCGAGCCGCTCCAGGCCAGCGCCCGCGCCTGCAGGACGCCGAGGCCGAGCGCCGCGCCCGTCCCGGCGAGCAGCGCCGCCGCCCCCGCCCGGTCGCCGGGGACCGGGCCGGCCCACAGCAGCAGGACCCGGTACGTCCAGAACAGGACGAGCCCGGCGAAGAGCGGCAGGCGGCTGTCGCGCATGGCGGCAATTATGCAGGTCGCGCGCCTGTGCACTTTGCACGTCGGCGGCCTGCGGACCGCAGCCCGGCCGGTGCGCCAGGCACTACCCGGGCGCGCCGCCGCCGAACAGACTCGGGGTACCGAAATGAGGAGGGCTCCGATGAGCTTTGAGATCACGCCGTTCCGCGTCGACGTGCCGCAGGCCGACCTGGACGACCTGCGCGACCGCCTGGCCCGCACGCGCTTCGCCGACGAGCTCCCCGAGAGCGAGGTGACCGACGGCGCCCAGAAGGGCCCGGTCCAGCCGGGCTGGGAGTACGGCGTGCCGGTCTCCTTCGTCCGCGACCTGGTGGCCCGCTGGATCGACTTCGACTGGCGCGCCCAGGAGGCACGGATCAACGAGTTCCCGCAGTTCACCACCGAGATCGACGGCGAGCTGATCCACTTCCTGCACGTCCGGTCGGCGGAGCCGGACGCGACCCCGCTGATCCTCACGCACGGCTGGCCGAACACGTTCGTGGAGTACCTGGACCTGATCGGCCCGCTCACCGACCCGGCGGCGCACGGCGGCGACCCTGCGGACGCGTTCCACGTCGTCGTCCCGTCCCTGCCCGGTTTCGGCTTCTCGTCGCGCCCCCGCACCAAGGGCTGGGGCTCGGCCCGCACCGCGGACGCCTGGGCCGAGCTGATGGCGCGCCTCGGCTACGACCGCTTCGGCGCGCACGGCAACGACGCCGGCGCGATCGTCAGCCCGTGGATCGGCCGCCGCCACGCGGACCGGGTGATCGGCGTCCACGTCAACCAGATCTTCTCGTTCCCGTCGGGCGACCCGGCCGAGCTCGCCGGCCTGACCCCGGAGGAGGGGCAGTACCTGGAGTTCCTCCAGGGGTTCGTCCAGCACGCCATCCACGACCGGTCCCAGGAGGCGCAGCCGCAGACCCTCGCGCACGCCCTGTCGGACTCCCCGGCCGGCCAGCTGGCCTGGGTCGGCCAGCTCCTGGCCGCCCTGCCCGACCCCGACACGATCCTGACCATCGCCACCATCTACTGGCTGACGAACACGTCGGCGTCCACCGCCCGCTTCTACTACGAGAACCACCACGAGCCGCAGGAGACCGAGCCCACCACGTTCCCGATCGGGCTGGCGTCGTTCGCCTACGACTTCCGCCCCCTGCGCCGCTTCGCGGAGCGCGACCACAAGAACATCGTCCACTGGCGCGAGTACGACCGCGGCGGTCACTGGGCCGCCCACGACGCCCCCGACCTGCTGCTGAACGACGTCCGCGCGTTCTTCCGCGGCCTGCGCGACCAGCCGGAGGGCTGACGTCCGGCGGGGCGCCCGCGCCGCCTCCGCCCGCCGGGGCGGTGGCGGCGGGAGCGCGCGGGGCCGTATCCTGGGATGATCGTTCCTCAGGGGACTCCCGTGAGGTCCGACGCGGGGGAGACCGGGCGGGTTTCCCGGGAAAAGGGTGAACTCACCCACAAAACCGCAGGTCAAAAATATCTTGCTTGATTCGGCGAGCTCCCCGTACGCTCGTCGCGAGCAATCAACCGGCCGTCCGGTGTGGATCTTGAATCCGCCGGCCCGGCCCGAGGAGCCAGAGAGGTGGTGTGCAGTCCGGTGAGCAACACGTCGTTGAAATCCACGTCGTCCTGGGCCGCCGCCGTCCCCGGCGCCTCGATGCCCCGTGCCTCGAAGCCCTGTGTCTCGGTGCGCGGCGGCGCGATGTCCCGCGTCTCCATGCCCGGCGCCTATCTCCAGGCGCCCGGCTGGCGACTGCGCGGACGACAGCGCGCCAATCTGCGTGATCTGCGCTTTGAGCAGCTGATCCAGGACGACCAGGGGCGCAGTGTCTTCGAACACCTTCTCGAGGACATGAGCGCTCCGGCTCCGGCCACGGCCCACGTGGGCGTCACCGTCAAGGGTGGCGTGTCGGGTCCGTACCCCTGGAGGCGACCGGTCTAGCAAGACAACCGGCAAGCCCCCAGGCCGCGGATCCAGACCGGATCCGCGGCCTTTCTCTTTGCCCAGACCCACCGACACACCCGTTGAGATCCAACGAGAGGAACAAGGGTGACTGTGATGCAGGGGGCCCTCGCTATCAGCGAAGAGGACCTCACGCTTCCGTGCCGGACCGACCCGGAGCTCTTCTTCGCCGAGGCTCCCGCCGATGTCGAGCTCGCCAAGGCCCTGTGCCTGGAGTGCCCGCTCCGCAGGGAGTGCCTCGCCGGCGCGCTCGAGCGCAAGGAGCCCTGGGGCGTCTGGGGCGGCGAGCTCTTCGTCCGCGGGGTGATCGTCCCGCGCAAGCGGCCGCGCGGCCGCCCGCGCAAGCACCCCCGCCCGGACGAAGTGGCGGTGTGAGGCAGTGATGCCCGCGACGATCGACCGAATCGACCCCGGAGGCGTGGCCCCCACGCGGGGACCGCGCCTCCGGGCCGCCGGGGAGAACGAGATGACGTTGCTCAGCCAGGACCTGTCCAGAGAACGAATACCGGCGACCGTGCCCGACGAGGTCGCCGCCCGTGTGCGCGCGCTGCGGCGCGCCCGGCGCGACGCCCGGACGAGGGCGTCCCGCGTCCGGCGCGTCCTGCTCGCGCCGACGGCGCCGGCGCCGTACCGGGACTGAGCGCCGGCCCGGTCGCGGGGGCGCCGGGCCCGTTTCGGGCCGAACAACCGAATGCCCGCCGGTGGCAGGCGCCCGCCCGTCCTTCTTGGATGGTTTGGCGGGCGGCGCGCCTCCCGGCGGGCGCCTGGAGCGCGTCCGGTGGCCCACTTCACCGGACGCGCGAAGAACGGGGCCCCGCGCACCTCATCAGTGCGCGGGGCCCCGCTGCGCTCTGGCCGGGATCGGCCGGCCGGTCAGCCGGTGACGAGTTCCCCGTCCTCGTCGTCGGCGAAGCCGGGCACCCACTTCAGCGACTCGGCGCGGGCCGGGATCTCGCATTCCAGCTGGCACAGCACCCCGGTGCCCGCCGACAGCACCCGGTGGATGATCACGTACTCGGGCGGCAGGTTCAGCTGCCGGACGACGTTGGACGGCCGCAGGTCGGTGACCTGGACGGCCATGTCGCGCAGCCACTCCCGGTTGAACTTGAACGTCTCGTTGACGAACGGCTCGGTGATCGGGGCGAGGAACGCCTGCAGCGACTCGGCGTCGACGTCCACGCCCTCGCGGATGAAGTCCTCCCGGCGCAGGGCGTCCTCGACCTCGTCGATGTCGGCCATGGTGCCGATGCGCAGCAGCAGGCCGAGCCGCTTCTGGAAGCCGCCGGGGATGCGGTCGACCGCGCCGAAGTCCAGGACGCCGAGCCGGCCGTCGGCGAGCAGCCGGAAGTTGCCGGGGTGCGGGTCGCCGTGCAGCATCCCGGACCGCTTCGGCCCGGACAGCAGGAACCGGCAGTACAGCAGGGCCGCGTGGTCGCGGGTCTCCTGGTCCCCGTCGCTGATGATCTTCGAGAGGAGGGTGCCGTCCATCCACTCGGTGATGAGGATGTCGCCGGACTGTGCGATGACCTCGGGGATGGAGAAATCCGGGTCGTCCAGGTACGCCGCGCGGAACCGGGTCTGCGACTCCGCCTCGATCGTGTAGTCGAGCTCCTCGACCACCCGCTCCTTGAGCTCGGCGAGCATCGACTTGACGTCCAGCCCCGGCATGAGCACGCCGAACAGCCGGCCGAGCCGGGCGAGCTGGTTGAAGTCGCTGATCAGCGCCTTGCCCGCGCCCGGGTACTGGACCTTCACCGCGACGGCCCGGCCGTCGTGCCAGACGGCGCGGTGCACCTGCCCGATGGACGCGGCGGCGGCCGGCCGGTCGTCGAACGACTCGAAGTAGTCGCGCCAGTCCGCGCCGAGGAACTCCTCCAGCACCTTGTGGACGGTCGACGCCGGCAGCGGGGGAGCGGACTCCTGCAGCTTGGTCAGCGTCGCGCGGTACGGGCCGGCGATCTCCGGCGGCAGCGCGGCCTCGAAGATCGACAGCATCTGGCCGAGCTTCATCGCCCCGCCCTTGAGCTCGCCGAGCACCTTGAACAGCTGCTCGGCGGTCCGCGTCTGGATCTCGATCGCGACGGCCTCGGCCGGCTTGCCGAACGTCCGCTTCCCGACGCCGAGTGCGGTGCGCCCCGCGAAGCCGATGGGGAGGGACGCCAGCTTTGCTGACCGCGTCACCGCGCGGCGGGGGAGATCGCTCACGCCGTACATTGTCGGTGATCCAGTGTCGTTCCCGCCACAATCATCCGCAAGTATCGCCGGTGCCGGAACCGGCCCGCGTCGCTGAGCTGGGCCAACGCTGTAAGTGTGCGCTTTCTCACGGCGCTGGGGGAGTGCGGCCGACCGCAGGCCGAGCATGATTCGGTAACGTGCGGGGCTATGTCCGGAGACTCCGCCGCTGTGCTGCTGGCCGAACGCCGCCCCGACGGGGTCGCCGTCCTCACCCTGAACGACCCCGCCCGCCGCAACGCGATGTCGGACGAGATGACCGCCGCGTGGAAGGCGGCGATCGCCGAACTGCGCGCCGACGCCGGGCTGCGCTGCGTCGTCGTCACCGGCGCCGGCAGCGCGTTCAGCTCCGGCGGCGTCCTGTCCTGGCTGGCCGACACCAACGCCGTCGCCGTCCCGCCGCTGCGCGACCGGATGCTGGAGTACTACCGGACGTGGCTGGCGATCCGCGCCCTCGAGGTGCCGACGATCGCCGCCGTCAACGGGCACGCCGTCGGCGCCGGGCTGTGCCTCGCCCTCGCCTGCGACCTGCGCTACGCCGCCGGCGACGCCAAGCTGCTCGCCCCGTTCACCGCCCTCGGCCTGCACCCCGGCATGGCCGCGACCTGGCTGTTCCCCGAGGCCGCCGGGCTGCCGCTCGCCCGCGAGATGCTGCTGGCCGGACGCGTCCTCACCGGCGCCGAAGCCGCCGAGAACGGGCTCGTCAACCGGGCCGTCCCGCGCGCGGACGTCCTGGACGAGGCCCTCGCCGTCGCCGCGAGGATCGCCGCGCAGGCGCCGATCGCGACCCGGCTCACCAAGGTCGCCCTCTCGGGCGGCGGACACGGCGACATGGAATCGGCGCTGCGCTGGGAGTCGCTCGCGCAGCCGGTCACGATGGCGTCCCGCGACATGCTCGAAGGACTCGCGGCACAGAGGGAGAAGCGCACCCCGGAATTCACCGGCGAGTAAAGCCGCGTACACCGCCCGCGGAGTTTTACCTTCCGGCCCCGGAGGGATGGTCAAAACGTAGGGGCTGACCTGCGGCAACGTCAAACACCCCCTTTGGCGCAGGCAAATTTTCGAGTACGGTTCAGGCGTGCCCCCTAACGTTGAGGTCCGCCGCAGCGCCAGGCGCAGGCGAACCGTGTCCGCCTACCGCGACGGCGACAAGGTGGTGGTGATGGTTCCGTCCAGGCTCAGCAAGGCCGAAGAGGAACAGTGGATCGCGACCATTCTGGAACGGCTCGAAGAGCGGGAGCGCCGCCGGCGGCCCACCGACGCCCACCTCCAGTCGCGCGCCCGCGAATTGTCCCGCCGCTACCTGGACGGCCGCGCCGACCCGGTCAGCGTCCGCTGGGTCGCCAACCAGCGCGCCCGCTGGGGCTCCTGCACCCCGGACGACGGCACGATCCGGCTCTCCACCCGGCTGCGCGGCATGCCCGGCTGGGTGGTCGACTACGTCCTCGTCCACGAGCTGGCGCACCTGCTCGTCCCCGGGCACGGCGCCGACTTCTGGGAGCTGGTGGCCAACTACCCGAAGGCCGACCGCGCCCGCGGCTACCTGGAGGGCGTCGCCGCCGCCGCGCACCTGCCGCTGGAGGCCGACGCCCCCGAGGACGACGTCACCGGCATCCACCACGGCGACCACCTGCACCCCGGTGACGAGTTCCCGCACGAGGCCGCCGGGTGACCGACGCCCCCGACCGGGTGCCGGGAACCGCCCGCTTCGCCGCGGTGCTCTCCCTCCCCACCCGCCCCAGGGACGTTCCGCCCGGCGTCGACGCCGGCGAGTTCGCGCTCGCGCTGCTCGAGGACACCTACGAGGTCGTCGCCGGGCTCGAACTCGTGACGCCCGCGCTCGTGCTCGACCCGCCGGACCAGCCGGACGCCGAGGCCGTCACCTGGCCCGGCACCCCGATCGTCCGGGAGGCGACGCTCACCGGCGCGTTCGCCGCCCTGCACGCGCTCGGCGCCGGCTCCGCCGCCCTGGTCGCGCCGGACGCCCCCGACCTGCCGCCGCTGCTGCTCGGCAAACTGTTCCGCGCCCTCGGCGACGCCCCGTCCGCCGCCTGCCAGGCCGAGGACGGCACGCTCGTCGCGCTCGCCGCCCGCCTCCCCCTCCCGGACTGGCTCGCCACGGCCCTCCGCGACGTCGACCTCGACACCCCGGACGCCCTCGCCCGCCTCCGCGCCGCCGCGCCGCGCCCCGGCCTCATGCCGCAGGGCCCCGGCTGGCACCGCCTGCGCACCCCCGGCGACCTGCGCTTTCTCGACCCGGGCCTGGAAGGCTGGGAGAACACCCGCGCCCTTCTTGAGGGCCACCCCCTCGGCTCCTGACCCCGTCGGCCCGCCCGTCAGCGGCCCGCGGAGACCGCCTGTGCCACCAGGCGCCGGACGGCGTCGTCGGTGGGCTCGGGGAGATCGCCCACCGGGAACCAGCGGAGATCGTCCGACTCGTCCGACACCGTGTGCCTCGCGCCCTCCGCCGCGATCGCGACGTACTGGACGTCCAGGTGCCAGGTCCCCTGAGGGTGGCAGCGGACCGCGTGCCGGTCCAGCCGGACGGGCTCGGGCAGCAGCCGCAGGCCCGCGATGCCCGACTCCTCCGTCGCCTCCCGCAGCGCCGCGTCCGCGAGCGTGGCGTCGCCCGGCTCGCAGTGCCCGCCGAGCTGGAGCCACGCCTTCACCTTCGCGTGCAGCGTCAGCAGCACGCGGGAGCGGGACGCGTCGAGCACGGCGGTGCTGGCCGTGATGTGCCCGGCCGCGCACTCCCGCCACATCCCGTCGGCCGGATGCTCCGCCAGATGCCGCAGGAACTCCCGCCGCACCCGCTCCTGACCGGCGTCGGGCGCCCGCCACGACGACAGCACCCGCACCGCGTCGTCGTGCAGGCCGCCCGACACCGGACGCGCACCCGCGAACCCGTCGCTCACGCGCGCACCCGGCCGTGCGGGACGGCGGCCTGATCGGGGCCGTTGCCCCGGCCTCCGCTCACGTGCGGCCGATGCGGGGATAGCGGGAGTTGTCGGGACGCCGGCGCCGGCGCTCCTGGTCGAGCGGGCGCTGCCAGCACAGGCTCGCGCGCGCGACCCGCCGCCGGATCGCGTTCGCCGACGACCCGGGCTCGTAGCGGCAGCCGTGCACCCGGGACCGGCGCGAGCGGCTCATGCGCGCGGCCCGCCGTCGCCTGGACCGGGCTCGCCGCCCGGACCGGGATCGTCGCCCGGACCCTTCTCGTCGGGCTTGTCGTCCGCCGACTTGGTCAGATCGGACCAGTCCAGGTCGGACAGGCCCTCGATCTCGTCGGGGCCGTGGACGAAGCCCTCCGGGTCGTCGAGATCGTCGGCCGTCGGGAGCAGGTCGGGGTGGTCCCAGATCGCGTCCCTGCCCTGCGTGCCGCGCGCCTCGGTCAGCGACCGCCACAGCACCCCGGCCTCCCGCAGCCGGCGGGGCCGCAGCTCCAGGCCGACCAGCGTCGCGAACGTCCGCTCCGCCGGGCCGCCGGTCGCGCGGCGCCGCCGCACCGCCTCGGCCAGCTTCACCGAGCCGGGCAGCCGCCCCTGCGCGGCCTCGTTCACGACCGTGTCGACCCAGCCCTCGACCAGCGCGAGCGCCGTCTCCAGCCGGGCCAGCGCCGCCTTCTGCCGGGGCGTCTCCTCGGGCTGGAGCTGGAGCTCGCCGCCGAGCGCCTCCTGGAGCGCCTCCGGGTTGCTCAGGTCGAGCCCCTGGACGGCCTGCTCGATGCCCGACAAATCGACGGTGATGCCGCGCGCGTACTCCTCGACCGCGCCCAGCAGGTGCGCGCGCAGCCACGGGACGTGCGCGAAGAGCCGCTGGTGGGCGGCCTCGCGCAGCGCCAGGTAGAGGCGGACCTCGTCGGCCGAGACCTCCAGCCCCTCGCCGAACGCCTCGACGCCCGCGGGTAGCAGCGCGCCGACGCCGTCCGGCGCGAGCGGCAGGCCCACGTCCGCCGAGCCGGTCACCTCGCGGGCCAGCGCGCCGAGCGCCTGCCCGGCCTGGCCGCCGACCATCGCCCCGGCCATCTGCTTGACCATCCCGATCAGCGGACCGGCCATCGCCTGCATGTCGGCGGGGATCTCGCCGCCGCCGAGCGCCCCGCCCATCGACTCGACCATGCGGGTCGCGATCGGGTCGCACACCTTCGCCCACACCGGGAGCGTCTGCTCGATCCACTCGGACCGGCTCCACGCCTGCGGCGTCCGGACGCCGGCGGGCAGCGTGGTCTTCTCGTCCAGCCACAGGTCGGCCAGGCGCAGCGCCTCCTCGACCTGGCGCCGCTCGGCGTCGACGACCGACGGGTCGCCCTGCTCCACGACCGTGTGCCGCGCGATGTTCTTGGCCAGGTCCCAGTTGAGCGGGCCGCCGCCCCCGCCGCCCGCACCCTGCGCGCCGATCATGTCGGCGAACCGGTGCAGCATGTCGGCGAACTGCGCCATGTCGCCGCCCATGCCCTTGAATGGATCCTGGGGCCGGTCGTCGTCGTCTCCGTCGCCGGGACGATTGAAGCCGAAGGGAGTGTTGCTCATCGGATCGCCCCTGGGATGCATGATGGGCTCATATCCGCAACGTTAGCCGGTCCCGGCAAGGTCGCGTACACAAGGAAGGGGGCAGCCCCGTGGCAACGGGCAAGGTTCGCCCTCGGCGTAGCAAGGGCCCGGTCGTCGCCGTCACCGGCGCCGCCACCGGGGCGGGGCGGCTGCTGGCCGCCCGGCTCGCCGAACGGCAAGAGATCCGCAAGGTCGTCGCCATCGACGGGCAGCGCGGCGACGTGCCCGGCGTCACCTGGCGCGTCACCGACATCCGCGACCCGCTGCTCTCCGGACGCCTCTCCGACGTGGACGTCCTCGTCAACCTGGACATCGAGCGGTCCCCGGACGCCGACCCGCGCGAGCGCCGCACCCACAACGTCCGCGGCGCCCAGACGGTCGTCACCGCCGCCGCGGCCGCCCGCGTCCGCCGGGTGGTCCTGGTCACGTCCGCGATGGTGTACGGGGCGGGGCCGGAGAACGAGGTGCCGCTGGACGAGGACGCGCCGCTGCTCGCCGAGGCCAGCACCAGCATCGCCGGCGACTACCTGGAGATGGAGGAGCTGGCCGCCACCGCGCCCGTCACCCACCCGGGCCTCGCCGTCACCGTCGTCCGTCCCGCCGCGGTCGTCGGGCCCGGCGTCGACACCGTCGTCACCCGCCACTTCGAGGCGCCGAGGCTCCTGTCGGTGAAGGGGAGCACGCCCGGCTGGCAGTTCTGCCACGTCGAGGACCTCGCGTCCGCGCTGGACGTCGTCGTCGCCGAGGACGTGCGCGGTCCCGTCGCCGTCGGCTGCGAGGGCTGGCTGAGCCCCGACGAGGTCGCCGAGATCACCGGCAAGCGCACCTTCGAGCTGCCCGCCGCCCTCACGTTCGGGATGGCGCAGCGGCTGCACCGGCTCGGCATGACCCCGGCGCCCGCCACCGACCTGCACTACGTCGCCTACCCGTGGGTCGTCGACTGCGCCCGGCTGCGGGCCGCCGGCTGGAAGCCGCTGTACGACAACGCCGCCGCCCTCCGCACCGTGATGGAGGAGACCGCCGGGCGGCACGCCGTCGTCGGCCGCCGCGTCGGCGGCAAGGAGGCCACGATGGCCACCGCCGCGGGCGCGACCGTCGCCGCGATCGGCGCCGCCGCCGCGATCCGCCGCGCCCGCAAGCGCCGCAGGTAGACCGGGCCGGGCCGCCGCCGGCCCGGCGGCGGCCCCGCGCCGGTCAGCTCGCCGGCGGCGTCGCGCTCGGAGACGGCGACCCGGACGGGCCCGGCGACGTCTTCGGCGCGGCCCGGCCCGCCGCCGCGAGCGCCGCCTGCGCGTCCTTGATCCGCTTCCAGGCGTCGCCCATGGCCGGATAGTCGCCCTTCTTCTGCGCGTTCTCGTAGTCCGTGACGGCCGTGTTCAGGTCGCCGATCGCCTTCTGGGCCGCCGCGCTCAGCTCCGGCTGCCCGCTGCCGGGCGTCTCCTCGGGCGCTCCCGGCTGCGCGGGCGCGCCCGTCCCGCCGAGGACCTGTTTCAGCGCCGCGTCGAAGGTGTCGGCGGCGGCGATGCTCTCCCCGTACCGCACCAGGATCTTGCCGAGGATCGGGTAGGGCTGCTGCTCGGCGCCGCCCGACGCCTTCGTGTACATCGGCTCGACGTACAGCAGGCCCCCGCCGAACGGGATCGTCAGCAGGTTGCCCGCCACGGTCTTCGTGCCGCCCTGTCTCAGCGCGAACAGGTCGCCCTTCACCTTCGCGTCGGTCTCGAAGGAGTTCTGCACCTGCCCGGGGCCGGCCGGTTGCGCGTTGCGCGGCATCTGCAGGATCTGGATCTGCCCGTAGTCGCGCCCTGGCGTGGACCCCACCGACATGAACGCTGCCAGCTGCGGGTTGTTGCGCGGGTTGAACACCGTCGTCAGCGAGAACGACTGCGTGTCCTGGCCGGGCATCCGCAGGCTCTGGTAGTAGGGCGGCTGCCGCTTGCCCTTGACCGTCGGGTCCTGCGGGACCTCCCAGAAGCCCTCGCCGTTGTAGAACGCCGACGGGTCCGTCACGTGGTACTTGGTGAGGATCTTCCGCTGCGCCTTGAAGAGGTCCTGCGGGTAGCGGAAGTGGGACTCCAGCTCGGGCGGGATCGACGAACGCGGCTGGACGGTGTCCTTGAACACCTTCATCCACGTCTTGGTCACCGGGTCGTTCTCGTCCCACTGGTACAGGTGGACGCTGCCGTCGTAGGCGTCCACCGTGGCCTTCACGGAGTTCCGCATGTAGTTGATGTGGTCGTTCGCCTGCCGCGCCACGGCCTGCCGCGTGTCGGTGATGGTGTCGCGGGTGGCCTCCCCGAGACTCATCTCCTCCGAGTACGGGTAGCTGCTGGACGTCGTGTAGCCGTCCACGATCCACAGGATGCGGCCGTTCACCACGGTCGGGTACGGGTCGCCGTCCAGCGTCAGCCACGGCGCGGCCTTCTGCACCATCTCCCGCGGCGACCGGTCGTACAGGATCTTGGCGTCCTTGTTGATGGCGCCCGACAGCAGGATGTTCTTGTCCTGGAACTTGGCCCCGTACAGCAGCTTGTGGAGGAACGAGTCGATGCGGACGCCGCCCTGCCCGTCGTAGGTGCTGCTCTGCTGCCCCGACTCGCTGTTGTCGGGGTAGTTCAGCTCCTGCTGGCCGTGCCCGCCGACCACCGAGTACTTCGGCGAGCGCTCGCCGAAGTAGATCTCCGGCCGCGCCACCTTGATCTGCTGGGCCGGGGACGCCGGCATGTCGCGGTTGATGAAGGCGGGCTCCCGCGAGTCGAACCGGTCGCCGTAGGCCGACACGAACCCGTAGCCGTGCGTGTAGACCATGTGGTCCTTGATCCAGCTGCGCTGCCCGGCCGGCGCCCCCGACAGCTCGCGGAGCGCGACCACCGTGTCGACGGGCTTGCCGTCCACCTGGTAGCGGTCCACGTCGAGCGTGTCGGGGAACTGGTAGAACGGCCGGATCCGCTGAAGTTGCTGGAACGTCTCGCCCACCACGTTCGGGTCGAGGACGCGCACGCCGCCCGCGGTCAGCTTGTCGGCGTCCTCCTGGAGCTTCTTCTTGTCCGTCTCGGCCTGCGTCCCGTACGGGACGACCTTCGCGCCGTCCACACCGTAGGCCGCACGGGTGAACTTGATGTTGCGCTGGATGTACTGGCGCTCCTTGGCCAGCTCGTCCGGCTTCACCTGGAACTGCTGGATCAGCAGCGGGTACACGCCGCCCAGCAGGATCGCCGACAGCACCAGCAGCGTGAACCCGACGCCGGGCAGCATCATGCCGCGCCGCAGCAGGTTGCTGAAGAACATCGCGGCGCACAGCAGCGCGATGACGGCCAGGATCGTCTTGGCGGGCAGCAGCGCGTTGACGTCGGTGTAGGACGCGCCGGACGTCACCCCGCGTTCGGAGTGCACCAGGCCGTACCGGTCGAGCCAGTACGCGACCGCCTTCAGCAGGATGAACAGCCCGAACAGCACCGACAGGTGCGCCCGCGCGGGCGGGCTCGCCTTGTCGCCCGGACCCTGCAGCCGCAGCCCCCCGTACAGGTAGTGCACCATCACCGCGGCCAGGATCGACAGGATCACCGTGGCGAACACCACACCGAGGACGAGCCGCAGGAACGGGTACGTGAAGACGTAGAACGACACGTCCTTGTGGAACTGCGGGTCCTCGACGTTGAACGGCGTCCGGTTCAGGAACGCCAGCCACACCGGCCACTGGCCGGCCACGGACGAGCCCGTCAGCACCCCCAGCAGGCCCAGCAGCACGAACGAGATCAGCCGGCGGCGCGGATCGATCACCGCGCGGTACCGCTCCAGGCCCTGCTGCTCCACCGACAGCGGCCGGTACGCCGGACGCAGCCGGTACGCGACCAGCACGTTCGCGCCGACCACCAGCGTCATCAGCAGGCCCGCCCCGAAGAACAGGACGATCTTCGCCCGCAGCTGCGTCGTGTACACCGACGAGAAGCCGATGGAGCGGTACCACAGCAGGTTCGTGTAGGTCGCCGTGAAGACCAGGAAGACGATCAGCAGTACGGCCAGCGTCACCAGGACCGGCAGCAGCAGCCGCGTCCGTCCGGTACCGAGCCGGCGCCCGAAACCGGGAGTCCGGAAGGTCAAGAGGCCCCTCCGATCGAGATCTCGACCACCGGCCGCCCGCCGGTGCTGTAGATGCAACTTACCGACTGGAGCGCGGGTTCCCGCATTTCCGGGTCCCGATTGGGGGAAAGATGGCCCCGTGAGTCTTCTGGAAGCAGTCGTGCTGGACCTCGAACGTCATTCGGCCGAAAAGGGGTGGGACAGCGGGCCCAGCCTGTACGCGCTCGTCCGCAGCGCCGAACTCCGCCGCGCCGAGCCGGGGATAGCCGACCAGTTGCCCGCGGACGACGACAGCCTCGTCCCCGTAGAACAAGAACGCCTCCCCGAAGGAAGCAGCGTCGAGGAGGCGCTCGCCGGCATCGCCTGGCCCGACACCGTCGACGGCTGCGTCCTCGTCATCGAACGGGTCGTCCTCCCCTCCGACGTGGAGGCCGACATCCCCGACGACCACGCCGAGGCGGCCGAGTTCGTCGGAAGCCACCCCGCCCGGGAGGAGGTCCGCATGGTCGTCGGCGTCCTCCGCGACGGGACCCGGCACGCCGCCCTCCGCATGCGCAGCCACGACACCGAGGACGAAGTCCTCCGCGGACCCGACCTCGTCCCCGGCCTCCCCGAGGCCCTCGTCGCCACCCTCGAGCCCGACGAGCCCGGCGCGTCCCGGGAGAAGTAGCCCCGCGCGCGGCGGGGTAGCCTGCGGGACGTGAGCCAAAGCGTTGCGGGCCGGGACGTCATCCGGCTGATCGGCGTCCGCGAGACCCCCCTGTCGATCGACGAGGTGTACGCCGCCGTCGGCGCCCCAGGCGCCGGCGGCATCGCCGTCTTCGCCGGCACCGTCCGCGACACCGACCACGCCCGCGCCGTCAGCGGCCTGTCCTACAGCGCCCACCCCACCGTCGAGCGGGAGCTCCGCGCGGTGATGGAGAAGGTCGCCGCCGACTACCCCGTCCTCGGCCTCGCCGCCGTCCACCGCGTCGGCGACCTGGAGATCGGCGACATCGCCGTCGTCGTCGCCGCGGCCTGCCCCCACCGAGGCGAAGCGTTCGACGCCTGCCGCCGGCTCATCGACGACCTCAAAGCCGGCGTCCCTATCTGGAAGCACCAGACCTTCACCGACGGGGACGACGAATGGGTCGGCGCCTGCTGAACCCGGGTCGGGACCTGCCGAGCGCCCCGACCGCATAGAGTTTCCGGCATGTCTCGTCGTGCCACCACGCTCACCCTCGCGAGCGTGCTCGTCCTCGTGCTCGCCGTCATCGGCTCCGTCATGCGCGTCCCCTACGTCGCGCTGATGCCCGGCCCCACGAGCAACACCCTCGGCACGAACGACAAAGGCCAGCCCCTCATCCGGATCGACGGCCGCAAGACCTACCCCGACCAGGGGCACCTCAACTTCACCACCGTCACCTACCGCGGCGGGCCCGGCGGACGCATCGACCTGTTCACCGCCCTCCGCGGCTGGCTCGACGGCGAGACCGCCATCGTCCCCGAAGAGACGATCTTCCCCAAGGACGAGTCGCCCAAAGAGGTCGACCAGGAGAACACCCGGGCGATGCAGGACTCCCAGCAGAACGCCGAGGCCGCCGCCCTCCACGAACTCGGCGTCCCCCTCACCACCCGCGTCGTCGTCGACGGCGTCCAGAAGGGGCTCCCCGCCGCCGCCGCCCTCAAGCCCGGCGACGAGATCACCACGCTCGACGGCGCCAAGGTCACCAGCGTCTCCCAGGTCACCGGCACCATGGCCAAACTCAAGATCGGCGACGCCGCCACCCTCGGCTACAGGCGCGACGGCAAAGAGCTGAAGGCCACCCTCAAGACCGTCGCCGACCCCACCGGCAAGCGCGCCGTCGTCGGCATCGTCCTCTCCGACCAGTACAAGTTCCCGTTCAAGATCGACATCAGCATCGGCGACATCGGCGGCCCCTCCGCCGGCCTCATGTTCTCCCTCGCCATCTACGACAAACTCACCCCCGGCCCCCTCACCCAGGGCAAATTCATCGCCGGCACCGGCACCATCACCCCCGAAGGCGAAGTCGGCCCCATCGGCGGCATCCAGCAGAAGATGATCGCCGCCCGCAAAGCCGGCGCCACCGTCTTCCTCACCCCCAAGGACAACTGCGCCGACGCCGCCGCCGCCCGCCCCGACGGCCTCCGCCTCGTCCGCGCCGACACCCTCCACAGCAGCATCCAGGCCATCAACGCCTACACCACCGGCAAAGGCGACATCCCCGCCTGCACCCGCTGAACGCCACCGTACGAACCACTCCCGCCATGCCATAGACTTAAGACATCACCGCGGGGTGGAGCAGTTCGGTAGCTCGCTGGGCTCATAACCCAGAGGTCGCAGGTTCAAATCCTGCCCCCGCTACGGGTCCTAGGGTCCCTCTGGTCGCCGCTTTGCGGCTTCCCGAGGGGCCCTTCGCCGTTTTCGGGGGGGCGACCCCCCGGGC